>LVBK01000010.1 GCA_001604385.1 Spirochaetales bacterium Spiro_09
GTACAAAAAAATCACCTAACAACTGCTTCAACCTGATATTTTCTTTGTCATGAAAATTGCTTTCTGGCTACGCCAGGCAATTTTCACGCCAAGCCCTACGGGCACGAAAATACAGGTTAAGCAAAATGTTAGTCGGACGCTGCGCGCGCGGAGTAATCAATGAATATTCGAAAAGCCGTAATTGATGACTATAATGATATTATTTCTCTTTATATGCAGAGTGATTTTTATCATTATATTAATGAACCATATATATACCTTCAGGTGGAAACAAATTTTAGATCTAAAGAGTATATTCAACAAATCATTGATAATAATGACAGTTTGTTTCTTGTAGCCGAATTAGAGGATAAAATCATTGGTTTTATATATGCCTATAGAGAAACAAAGGGATCATTACCAATACATGTTAGACGTACTTATCTATATATCGATAACATCGTAGTTAAAAACAATGAGCAACGATTAAGCAACCTTTTTTCTGTAAATTTCATTTAAAGCAGGACGATCTTTTGACTCAGGTAAATACCGTTTATCATTTTGCCATTGATCATTTTGTTCGAGCAACAGCGTTGCGACGAGACGAAGCAAACTTTCGGCGTTCGGAAAAACTCCGACGACTCGTGTTCGTCTCTTGATCTCTTTCATCTGGCGTTCGGCCAGATTTGATGTTCGCATTTTCCTCCTGTGGTTTTCCGGGATGTGAAACACACTTAATCCATCCCGAAGATTTTCATCGGCCCATGCCGCCAACCGCGGATTCGTTTTCTGATAAGTTTCAACGAGCTGATTGAGATACCGCTCGGCGTTTTCATAGTCTGGCGCATTGAACACTTTGCGAATATCAGCAGAAACGACTGGTACATCATCTTTGCGTGTTACATACGCGTGCGCATTTTGCTGCAAATGAAATTGACATCGTTGCCAGAGGATACCAGGAAACACTGCATCAATGGCTGCTCGAAGTCCGGAATGATCATCACTGGTAATCATACGCAGCCCATGCATTCCTCGGCGGACGAGTCCTTCCAGAAAGACTCGCCAATTTACTTCGGCTTCGCTGTTTGCAACAGATGTATCCAGAATATGTCGTTTCCCGCTGTAATCAACGCCTATAGCTACCAGTAACGCTTGTTTGGTAACTTGCGAGCCGACCCGAACCGATTCATACCGTGCGTCTAGAATCAGGTATTGTATTTGTCCAATCGGACTTGCTCGCCAGGATTCGACTTCCGCATCAAGCTCCTTTGCAAGGCGACTAACCTGTGAAGAACTGACCTCGGTTCCACACAAGATTTCAACGATATCGGATACCCTTCGGGTACTGACACCTTTGACGTACATTTCGGCAATAGCAAGTTTTAGGGATCGCTCACTGCGAATACCCTTTTCGATACAGCTCGGGTAGAACTCGAGTCCGCGAACCTGGGGGATTTTAAGCAAGACTTTCCCGGTTGCAAGAGCGAGTGTCTTATCTTTGAAACCATTGGCATATCCGGTGCGTTCATCAGTCCGTTCATATGGTTGAGCCTGCAACGCTTGAGTACGTTCGAGTTTCATCGCCTCGTTGACGACTGTTTCGATCACGCGGGAAAATTTGTTGTCTTTATTCGCTGCCAGCATCTGGATAACTTGCTCCAAAAGTGTATAATCTTTTTCGTAGGCCATCGGGTTCTCCTTGTGGTTCGTTTAGTCACTTACCATTGAGCCCGATCGGCCTGCTTTTTTCAACCCAATTTACAGAAAGAAGTGTACACTAACAAATGAGAGCAAAGTTGCCCCATTTCGTATCAGATATTCTATATTTGTTTCAGATCTATTTTTTAGTATTTTAACAACATCATCGGGCATTCCATGCCCCCTCTCGCTCGGATCTATCCAATCATTCAGTCGTGTACCTGTGACAGTTAAGCCTTCACCTTCACCCGCATCATAATGCCAACCTCTCTTATCTGCATCTTCACGAGTCATGCCATGCGGAGCCAACCCCGTCGGATCTATCCATCGCAAGGGATTTGCAGCGACATACCCGTACCAGTTTATCCCGTCACGGGCCGGGTCTTCGGAGATAAAACTCGTTCCGTCCTCGCTCCGCCAACGGTGCCAGTGGTAGGTCAGGCCCGTCTCAGGGTCGATATCCTTCCCGGTGAACATACCGCCAAACCGTTTCTTCCCGACCACGGCCGTCAAAATACCGAAGGGCGCGTACTCACCATCCCATACCACATTGTTCTCCTCATCCCGTATCTGCGTCACGCTGCCGAGCGCATCGGTTACCGCAAAGAACTTGTGGCTCTCGCCACCAACGGTTTCAGTCCACCCGAAAAGCGTACTTCCAAGATACGTAAACGACCGCTCAAGACCGCTCGTCAGATTCTTCTGGTACGTCAACGCGCCGTTTCGTCCGTACGCGTACACCGTCGTCCCGTCCTTTCCCTCGCGCTTCACCCGATGATTCTGCGCGTCATACGCATAGGATACCGAAACGCCGGTACTGCTTTCAACCCGCACCAGCCGGTTATGAAAATCCCAGGTATACGACCAGTGTTCTTCTGACGGATCAATCGCAATGGCGTCTCCCGTTCCGATTACGGCCCGTCCGAATTGAGCGACACACGGTTTCCGACCGCATCATACTCATAACTTTCCGTATGACTCGTCGACAACGTCCACACCCTGAACAGATCGGAAACGGTGTTCGTAAACGTTGCAAAGGCGAAGACGCTCTGATTGTCCACGTCCCGGTCATCCCAGATGGAAGACACCTTGAGATACCTCGTCTCCACCGCTGTGTGGAAGTATACCACGAGCGCGCCGGTTTCTCCGTCTTTTTCAATATCGTACTCTTCAAGCCTGACCCACTCTTCACTGCTTCCCGAACCGGGGGAATAGTATATCGCGATATCTTCCTTTTTCACCCGATGAGCTACGATAGCTGGATGCAGCTCTATTTTGTTTACCCACAGCGACGTCAAAAGATCGCAGGCAAGACTCTTGCTTGCGGCGTCGAAAACAACCGTATAGTCCTTGCTGTCCATGGCCTTGATCGAATAGCAGAAAAGCCTGCATTGGTTACCTATCTTTGCTCATCATCAGAAAACCTTCAACAAAATTGATAGCAGTACACAAGATTTGACAATTTCACAGAATCAGTCCGATACTACCAGAAATGACATCAAAACATCTCCCGTACAGGCCAATAACAAAAGCCCGGTACCGGCGCACACTCGAACCGTCCCGACCATCCCCGGCAGTTCTCCGGTTGATCAGAGTGCTTTCACCCCTCTACCTCAGATTCGCCCTACGCTGTACCGCCATAGAATTACACAACGAAAACCGGCATGAACCAAACGAACTGATAACCCAATGGAACGCCTTTCAGCAGGGAAAGACCCGTTTGATCCTTGCCTTTCGGCATCCCTATGGAGACGAGGCACAAATCTTTTCCTTCCTTTTCGATATCCTCCTCAAGAAACAGGCACGGCGCGAGGGCGTCATACTCAAAGGACATCCGCATGCGCGTTTCATTCATGGGTACGAAGTTGCCCTTTGGGGCGGATCGCTTATACGATGGCTCTTACCCCGTATCGGAGCGCTGCCCGTATACCATGTAAAAGCGGACAGCTCCGGAATCAAGACCATTCGCTCGGTTATAAAAAACGGGCCACATCCCATAGCCCTTGCCCCGGAGGGACAGGTATCCTACCGGAGCGAAACCGTCCCCCGGCTTGAATCGGGAAGCGCGCAAATGGGATTTTGGTGTGCGGAGGAGCTCGACAGGGAAAAACGTGCGGAACAGGTATGCATCCTGCCCTTGTCGGTTCATCATATTTTTGATCCGAAGGATGAACACAAAATACTCGGGATGATCCGTACCCTTGAACAAACCTGCACACCCGATATACCCGATCAGTCAAGCATTCCGGTTCACGAACGGCTTGAAGCCCTGGATGCGCGGATTCTTTCGATGGCCGAGGATTTCTACCGGAACACCTATGGAAAAGAGGTCACGGCAGGCACCCGCGACGCACGATGGGCTGCGTTACGTCAGATTGCCCTCTTGGAAGGTGAGCACGCTCTTGGCATTGGCGCCCATCAATCGACAGACGAAATTCAGCGCGTATATAGGCTCAGGCAGGAATGCTGGGACCGCATTTACTCGCTGGATCCTGGCCGAAAAATCGGTACTCTTGAAAGGGCGTACCTGGATCGGCGCGCGGGAGAAGCATGGTTCGCCATGCGGCACATGGAGTTCGCAGATATCGCGTACTATCTCGACAGTGGGTATCTCGCTTCAGTACACAGAGAACTCCCGTCCTTTAACCGCATTGCCGAAACGGTACTGAATCTGGGCGACCTGGTTTCCCGTTTCGCGGGGGGAAATATTTCGCATCGCGCAACCACCTTGCGGAAGAAGGCGATTATCATTTCCGGCAGGTCGCTGGAAATTCGCGAGCGGTTACGCTCGTATCGGGAAAACCGCCGGCTTGCGGTACAAGAGGTAACCGAAGAAATGAAAACCATATTTCTCGAATGCATCGCGGCGCTGAAAAGCAGGGAGGCACAATAATGAGCGATAAAAGCGGAAAACTGTCTCTGGCAGTGAAAATGGGTTTTGGCGCGGGAGACCTGGGAGGCAATCTTTTTTTCACCGCGATGGGATTCTGGTCGCTTTTTTACCTGACGGATATTGTGGGTATCCCGGCCGCGGCCGCCGGCTTTGCCATACTCATCGGGAAAATATGGGATGCCGTCACCGACCCGCTCATGGGCTTTGTGTCTGACCGGACAAAAACCCGTTTTGGACGCCGCCGTCCCTACCTGCTATTCGGCTCGCTCCCCCTGTTTGCGTGCATGTGGTGGTTTTTTTCGGCTCCGGAATTCTCGACCCCGACAGGCGGCGTACTGTGGGTGGTTCTTGTCCTGTGTCTTCTTAATACTGCCTATACGGTTGTCAATATTCCCTACGGATCCTTGACCCCTGAACTGACGCAAGACTACACCGAGCGAAATTCCCTGAACGGATTCCGATTCAGCTTTGCCGTTGTCGGCACGATCCTGGGAGCGGCGATCGTCCTTCCCATCGTAAGCCTTGCAGGCGGGAATACCCGTCTCGGATTCTCGTACGTGGGTTTTGTCTTTGGCCTGGTGATGGCGCTTTCCATGCTCACAACCTTCCTCGCCGTTCGCGAGCAGGATCGTTCCTGTGAAGCCCCGCTTACCGAGCGCTTTTTTGAAACCTTTGTACACGTCTTCCGGAACGGAATGTATGTTCGCCTCCTGATAGTATATGCATGCAACCTGACGGGAATTACCTTTGTGCAATCCATCCTCGTATATTACTTCAAGTATCTTTACCACAACGAAGAGATGACGACTATTGCCATGATCTGCCTTCTCGTTACGGCGATGGTCTGCATTCCCCTGTCCGTCGTCATCGCAAAGATAACAGGAAAAAAGCGGCTGTATCAGCTTGCGTTGGGCATCATATCGCTGGGCTGCATCGCAATCTTCCTCTTCGGGCATATTCTGGGAATGTACTATACGCTGGGTGTCATGATATTCGCGGGTATCGGGATCGGATTGTCATATGTTCCACCCTTTTCAATGCTCCCTGACGTGATCGAGGTAGACGCGGTACGTACCTCACAGCGGAAGGAAGGGGCCTACTACGGCATGTGGACCTTTGTCTCCAAAATCGGCATTGCCCTCGCGCCTGCGCTCGTCGGAGTAGTTCTGGCCATCTCGGGTTTCATACCGGACAAAACCCAGTCCCCCGAAACGCTGTTGGCCATTCGCATTCTCATCGGCCCAATACCGCTCGCCATCTTCATCGCGGCCATTCTTGTCATCGAACGGTATCCCCTCGACGAGAAAAGCTATCTCCGGATAATCTCGAAGGTTGAAATCAACAATGAGGCAGAAAGCTCCCGATAGGCGCAATTGCACAGCGCGGAGCCCCCGCGGGCGAACGTCAAGGCAGGGGCCACTCCAAATCCTCACGTATCGCCGAATCCACGTACATGAAAAAAAGAAGTGCGTGTCGTATACTTGCAGCGGGTATACAAATGAATCAAAAGCTGTGTGCGGTCAGTCTTATGCTTCTCGCATGCGCCTTCCTGAATGCCCAGGTAACCGCTCAGAAGGAAATCCTGGTAGTCAGCGAGGAATGGCCCCCATACGCAAGCCAATTCATGGACAAGCAGGGGGTATTGATCGATCTTCTCCGGCATGTTTTCCATGATACGCAATTCACCATTCGCGTCGAGTTTCATCCCTGGGCCCGGGCCTTGTCCATGGTAGAACACGGACAGGCAGACTGCATTATCGGGGTTTTCTTTGCAGAAGAAAGAACCAGATTCCTTGAGTATCCGCTCCCCTTACTCGAACAGGAAACCGCACTCTTTCAGCTGCAAAAAACGGAGTATACCTATTCGTCCCTGGAGGACCTGAAAAAATATACGGTGGGAAAGGTACGACACGCGGTCAATAGCGCAGAATTCGACGGCTTGCAGGGCAGTAACATAGTCCCGCTGGTAAATTTGACCCAATGCATACAAATGCTTCTTTCAGAACGGATAGATATGTTTGCGGGACCGGTACAAAACGTGAACCACCTTCTCGGAACATATTTTCCCGCGGACCGATACAAGATAAAGCAGCTATACCCGGTTCTGGCAAAACAAAACATGTACTGCGGCATTTCCCGGAAATCGCCCCAAAAGGATGTACTGCTACAGGTGTTTAACGAACGCATTCGCGTTCTCAGGGAAAACGGTACCTACGAGCGCATTCTTCGGGAACACAACCGGTTTCCATAACCTCCTGCCTGGCTATGTGAACGGCTTCACACAAGATGTTCACAGACAGCCGTAACAATGACACGGTATACTGAACACAGACCAGGAGAAGGAGAACACTATGAATACACAATCGGTGCGCATTGAATTGATTATCGGCACGCTATGGCTTTCCCGGTACGAGCTTTCGGCTCTCAAACCGGGAATGATTATCCGCACAACCCGTATAGCGGGAACCGGATTTGAATTGCACATGGGAGGTCGAAACATAGCAGACATTGACCTGACACCGATTGACCTGCCCGCAGGAAACAGTTCTTTGTGCGCCCGGATTCGATCGTTCACCTCTCTCGCCTATCCGGAACCGGAACCCTGCCGGGGAGCAACATTGTTCGAGATGCTTCCCTGTTCCATCAGTGTTGGTTCATTCAGCACAACAGTCCAGAAAATTGAAAGCCTCACGCCAATGAGCCTGATTGACGCTTCAATTGACGCGACTCCCGACCAACAATGCACGCTCATTATGGCAGGTATGCCCGTTGCCCGTGGTATCGTGTACGTTATTGGCGAACACATGGGAATGCGCGTGACAGAGGTAGTAGAGTCCATACCAGGGACTATACCGTTCAGGACATCCGGAAATCTATTGAATGAAATCTGGTCTGCCGGAAAGACCGTTCCGTATGATTTCAAACGACCCGACTGGTTTACCCGTACACAGCTCAAACGAATCGAGCACATTCACCACGATTTTCTGGGCGCCCTCGTCGCGATGCCCGACACCACATTATCTGCAGGTACTATTGAGTTAGTGGATCAGTTAAATTTCACCGAGTTCCTTGATATGGCAAGCCCGGACGCGACAGTGTATGCCGTTCCCGCCGCTGCAGCACGGCCTGGACGAATCGGAGAGGCGGATGACCAGCTACCGCCTAAAATCGTGCATATAAAAGACTCACCGGGTTTTCCGGACGAAGAAGTTCAACGATGGATTGAAACAGAGCGGGAGAGACCTTCCCGAAGCGGGTCGATTCTTGTGTGCGGTTCGGCCTTCAGCACGCATGCAGACGCAATAACGACCGCACTCAGGGATGCCTGGAAAAATTACGGATCAATTTCACCCCGATCCTCGCATGAAATTGGAACAGTTGATGACAGTCGTTGGAAAAAAGAACGACAAAGTCCCGTGCTTTCCGAATACGCAGGAGAATACGAGATGATCGTTCTTGTCCGCTGTGTATTTTCCCCCGGCGATATACTGTGGATTGTGTACCCGATGAGAACGCTGTCAAGCGTTCTGAAGGCTCTTTCACTATGAATGAGACTGACAGTAGGGGTATCCTGGAAAACCTGTTCGGTGATGACGCACAATTTATACTCCGGTATGGAAGTGAAGCACTATTAAAGGAGGGTCGAGCCTTCTTCTGGCAGGACGACAGTGTTGATCGATGTGCGCTCATACTTGACGGAAGAATACTTCCGGTAAAACACCGGCTTGGCGCTTCGGATATTGTCCTACCGCCCATTGTCCGGGGAGACTGGATCGCGCTCGCAGAGTTGACGGCTCTCTCGGCCGCACAGGCAGATTATATTGCAGACCGGGATACCAGGTATATAGCATTTACGGCCAGGAATTATACCGCAATCAGGGAGCGGATATCGGTCGAACGTAAACTGGCACTTGCATTGGCCCGTTCGACACTGTCGCTCCATTCATGGCTACAGGAAGGCGGTTCCCTCGAACGGACCCTGGCATGGATTTTATCCCGCAGAAAAAAAACAGCCTCGATGGAGAATACGTCCATCGTGGTCACCCAGGCTCAATTGGCACGTTACCTGGGTTTGACGAGAGAAACAGTCAACAAACGGCTCAATCAACTGGAAGAGGAGGGGCTCATCCGCACACGAAGGGGCGTACTGGAAATTCCCGACTGGGAACAGATATCTGAGTATGTGGACTCATTGGCACGTTACTGACAATACTGCGTAAAATTGATTAAAGGTCCCGCAAGGAGTCTTTTTCAACAATATTGATAGCAGTACCAATGGATTTGCAGAACGCCAGCGCTCATACTATGCTTATGCTTAATGGGAACCCCTTACTTCAATATCGCCGCGCTTTGTATCCTGACGCTCAATCTCTTTGTATTTCATTTCAGAAGCAAGGTATTCCTCAGGGAAACACGCATTTTTGGCCTGCTTCTGCTTGCGAGCCTGATTGCCTGCATACTGGATACCATCACCGTCATGTGGTACGAAAGCTCTGATTCCATTCACGGCATGGCACACTATACGGTAAATGTCCTCTATTATATCGCGCAGAACGTACTTCCCCCCATTTTTCTGGTGTTTATTTTTGAGGTTACCCGTATCCGAATTACACGGCGCATACATCGTCTGCTTATATTCATTCCATGGCTCGTCGGCTTCATTCTCATTGTCACCACGCCCTGGACGCATGTTGTCTTTTTCTTTACCGAGACAATGCAATACACCCGTGGTCCAGGCTTGCATGCCATGTACTTGATCGCGGCTATTTATATTTTTATGTGCGTTGGGATGATGTACCGCAGAAAAATCCATATTTCGCGGACAACAGGACGGGCGGTTTTTATCTTTCTGCCCTTTGCAATAGCTCCCATGATCAGCCAGTACTTTTTCCCGACAGTTCTGATACAAAACCTTGGCATCGCCCTTGCGGAGCTTCTTGCCCTGTTTACCATTCAGGACTTTGGACAATATACCGATCCGCATTACAAATTGTACAACAGAAGCGGATTCTTGCTCCAGGCGGAACAAATGCTCGCCGGTGGCCAACCATTTTCCTGTTTTATCGTCACGGTCGATTCCGCCGGACTGGTCAGGCATAGAATGACGCTGGATACCTATGACAGTCTGGAACATACCCTCATTACGGGACTCGCTGGCACCATGAACGGTATCAAATTCGCGGCCGAAACCGGAGCCTCGAAATACGTATTTGTATACGGAAGCCGTAACAATCTTGATGAAGAGAGAGCTCGAATTCTCGAATTCCTGCAAAAACCTGCCATTTCCGGGAAAAGGCACTTTCAGTTACCCATTCATATCTGTGAACTGCATATTCCGGAAGATACGTCGGATTTACGCCGCATATTTCAGATTCAGCAACAACTGGTACATGCCGCCTCTCATTATCCTACCCATACAATTTTAAATATTACTGACTTTACCCTGTCGGACTCAGGAAGGTCACAACAGGTAGCACTTGCAATTCGAAACGCATTGATGGTCAACTCGTTTACTGTCGTCTTTCAACCGATAGTATGTGCCGAAACAGGAAAAATCGAAGCCCTTGAAGCGCTTGTCAGACTGAAAGACCGGACACTGGGGAATATTTCACCGGCAGAGTTTATTCCAATAGCCGAGCAAAACGGTACCATCCACCGTATCGGAGCGTTTGTACTGACCGAGTCCTGCCGCTTTATGAAGCAGCTACATGACCGGGCAATTCAGATTCCAACGATTGAAATTAATCTGTCGGCGGCAGAATGCATTCAATCAAATCTGGTGGATAACATAAACCGCATCGTCAAAAACTTTAACATCACACCCGAAGAAATCTGTTTCGAAATAACCGAGACGGTTGCCTCCTGTTCGCCCACGATCATGAACAAGAACCTGAACAAACTGGTGGACGCGGGATATTCACTCGCGATAGACGATTTCGGAACGGGCTATTCAAACATCTCGAGCTTGCTCCACATTCCCTTCAACAGGGTAAAATTCGACCGTTCTCTCATCATGCACAGCACGGGAACGCCAACTATCGCCCAGTCCCTTTTTCGCCTGGCGCATCTATTCAATTCACTCGACATACCGGTGATCGCCGAGGGAGTTGAAACGATGGAAGAACTCTCCCTGCTCAAAGAAAAGAAAGTGCATTTGATTCAGGGATACCTGTTCTCACGACCGCTTTCGGAGAAAGACATCATCACCTATCTACAAGAGAGATCTGTATGAAATATATTCTTGAGTTTGATATCGCCGCTGTCATTTTAAGCCTCATTGCCGTGTATACCTTTGTGACGCAAAAAAAAATCACCAGCGAGGCATCCGTCTTTTTCTCTGTGCTACTGTTTACCGGTTTTGCGGGTTCCCTGTTCGGCGTTATATCCTCGCTCATGATCAACGCACTGCCCCGAACCCCATCCCTTGCGGTGATTGGCACCACACTGGCGTATTATATGTGCAATGTAACGCTTCCAGTTTCGGCAACAGCCTATATCCACGTCATAACAACGGACAGGAAAAGCACTTTATTCCAGAGGATTCTTTTTTTGGTTCCCTGGAGTGTCGGCATTGTCCTCATAGCGACCACCCCGCTGACCAAATGGGTCTTCTTTATATCATCCGACGGTTCATACGAACATGGCCCCGGGCTCTATATGCTCTATGGTCTTTCGGCCCTCTATATGCCGCTTGCGATACTTTTTCTGAGAAGAAAGAAATCCGCCCTGACGCCGAAGAAAAGGCTTTTTTTGTACATTGCCATGTTCATACCCGTTCCGGCAATTCTTGTACAAAGAATGTTTCCCCACATTCCGCTCGAATGTTTCGCCTTCAGCCTGGGTGTGCTATTCACCTTGCTTACCATACAGAACAACCGGGAATTGACCGATCCCGAAACAGGCGTTTTTAATCGCGATGCCGCGGTACAGTTCTTTGCCCAGCAACTGCGAACACAAAAACCCTTCAGGTTTATTCTGGTATATGCCCGTGAACTGTCCCGCCTTCAATCCTTTTTGCCACCGCATGCCTATGGAACGTTAAGCAAATCGGTGACAACCTGGATTGAAAACGCTATGGGAAAAGGGATTGTCACCTGTAAAATCGATGACGGGTTGTACGCATGCATAACGGTTCAGGACGACCGCGATGAGCAATTACTGCAAGCAGCTCATACAATCGACGAACGCCAAAACATTCCCTGGGAAATTGAACAAAACACCGTCGAGATTCCGTTTTGCATCGCGGTTATCCGGGCTCCGGAAGAATGCGCCGATACAGACGCGTTCTTGAATACCCTGGATCAATTCATGGAAGTTCCCGACCGACCGGAACATGGACGGCTTTTTTACGGGCAAGATTTTACCGGCACCTTGCACACACGGCAATCGGACATCGCTTATGAACTTGAAAAGATGCTGAAAAACAGACAGACAACCCTCTATTATCAGCCGGTGTATAGCGCAACCGGACAACGATACACAGAGGTGGAGGTTTTGCTCAGAGTCATCCTGCCTGATGCCTCACCGGGTTTGCAAAGTGAAGTCCTGCGCATTGCCGCGAAGATGGGCATTGCCTCCGAGCTCTTCGATATAAGCCTGCGACAGGCTGCACGGTTTTACCGGGACAAAAACCTGGACCGGTATGGCATCAACCGCATGCAAATCCGTATTCCGGACGCCCGCTGCATTGAAATTGACTGGCCGCAGAAAATTATGGACGCAACATTAAAAGAAGGGGTCCCGCTTTCAGCCTTCTGCTTCGAGATTACGGAAACCACCATTTCACGGACCGCCGAAACGCTTTTCATGAATATGAAACTGTTATCGGCACAGGGAGCCTCTTTTGCACTTGACGATTTCGGATCGGGATACACCGACTTCAGCAGGATATTTACCGCACCCTTTTCCGTAATAAAAATTGACAAGGAAATAATCCGCGGATGCTGGGACTCGAAAATCAAGATGAAAATAATCGCGGGCCTGGTGTCTCTTTTCAGGGAACAGGACGTCATGCTGGCCGCGGAAGGCATTGAAGACGAAAGAGAATATCACTATCTCAAAGAAGCCGGCTTTGACATGTATCAGGGCTTTTTATTCGCCCACCCGGCAGAAGAGCACAAGTTGCAACAGGTAATCGAATCCTGCCGGCATCCGTGAAACCGCCCCGTTCCAATATGCCAGGCTACCCCAACATTTCCGCGTTGTGCAGGGACTGATACAGGTCGGCATCGTAGACATAATCCCAGCAACCGCTATAGTGCACAACGGTGCCTCCCAAGCCTGTTTTAAACGTATACAGGCCGTACATACTGTGATAGGGATCATTATTGGGTGGGACCCCCATAAGGTCATACACGGAACAGCCTTTCGCACGCGCAAGCTGAATAGCTTTCCATTGCAGGCCGTAATTCGCCATGTAAAGGCGGCCGTTTTTCGATGAACCGGCATACATATACCAGGCACCGTTTCCGCACAGGGCAATAATCGAGCCGGCTACCAGCTCCCCGTCCTTTTCCGCAGTCAAAAGATGCAGGGATGGGGCATTGCGGAAATCGCGGGAGGCGGCAAACAAATTATGGAAATAGGATTCGTTCTCGAAGTACAGGCCTTTTTCCTCCGCTGTTTTCCGGTACAGGCTATACCATTCGGAAAGCCCGTCGAAACCGCGCTCGCGGATAACAAGACCGTTTCTCAATGAACGGCGTATAGAGTTTCGTGTCGTTTGCCGCATCCTCATCAAAATATCCTCTTCGGACCCGGTAAGCGAAATAACCACGGTATCGGGGGACAGATGATCCACGGGAGATTTCCGAAGCGAGCGGGTATGTGTTCCCGTATTCATCCGCAGTTCGCGCACAAAGGTCCGGGGAGCGCCCTTCCACTGACCGGTATGGGAATAATACTCCGCAGAGGTGAACGGGGAGGCCCACCGGGTATCCCAGCGTATACACGCGGTTTGTTCGGGCAGATACGGCGCGAGCGCGAGGGACAGAGCTTCAAGAAAACTGCCCCGTTCATCCTCATCGACCTCCAGGTCGGGAGATCGTGGGGAGTACGCATACAGTCCCCCATTTTTTCCGTATCGCATGATTATAACGAGTGTACAGCTACCCCGGCTGCTTTTTACCTGAAAGGAGCGGACTTCATGACCGCAGGACTGTTTAAAAAACCCCCAAAACCCGCTTTGAAACAAATTATTCGGGCAGGGGAGGTCTTCAAGGGACAGAGCTTCAATAATCACTACTTTCTCACTGCCCCCGTCGAATGAATTGCCTGGACGTCATCTACAACCACATAACAGGAGGGATCGATACTCCGGGCCAGGGACAGCACCCGGCCGGTTTCGCGTCGCTTGACCTGAATAAAAAGGAGCGACACTTGTCCGTCGCGGCCCGAACCTTCAAAGACCGTCACCCGATAGCCCTTGAGCCGCAACTCTTCCGCAAGATTCCTTCCCTGCGGCGAAAACACCCGCACAACCTGTTCACCGATCTTGAAAAGGCCTTCGAGGGTCATTCCTACAAAGGTACCGGCCGCAAAACCGGAAGCAAAGGCAAGGGCCGTAATTGTTCCCGAAATTCCCGCAAGAACCCGTGAAACCGCGTACACCCAAATAAGCGCTTCAACAAAGGCTATGACGACCGCAATCAGTCTCTTTCTCCGGATTATCATGGCATGACGCAAGGTACCCAAAGACACATCGCATACCCGCGCGAAGAAAATCATGAGCGCCACCAGGAGGGAGCCGGAATCGATCATATACACATCCTTTACTGTTCCATAATACTAAAGCCGTCCGCACACGTTTTCGCGCACGAACGGCTTTCCTGTACACTAAAGATAGCGGCGAACGGATAAAAAGGCAAGCTCTGTCCCCGAAACGTATCCATACGGGATAAACTTGCATTGACGGCACTCAGCGGTTATCATTTACCGGACACACGGAAACGTGAAAACCGGTCAGGAGGGAACTGCAATGTCGGAACTTATTGACAATAACCGAAAACGGAAAGAGGACCTGAAAGAAATAATCAAAACCCTGAACAAGTCGGAAGACCATGAGCGAACCCGCTCTGAAATGAAAAAGCGCTTTTCCAAAATTCTGAAAACCCTGAGTCCGGAAGAAATCGCGGAAGCCGAACAGTCCCTGATACAGGAGGGCATGGCGGTCGAGGAAGTCCAGAAGCTCTGCGAAATTCATGTTGACGCCTTCGAGGACACGCTGAAAAAGAACCGCGCGAAAGACCGCGGTGCGGCACGGCTGGCCAAAATGCCGGGACATCCGGTAGCGACCTACCGGGCGGAGAACGCCCGGCTGAAAATAGAATTGCGCCATTTTGGGCGGGAACTCAAGGCAGCACGAAAAACGCTTTCCACCGAGCATCTGGCGCACGCATTTGAATCGGTATCCCGCATTGAAGTCCATTACGAGCGAAAAGAAAACCAGCTGTTCCCCTATCTCGAGAATGCGGGTTTTACCGGCCCGTCGAAGGTAATGTGGGGAAAGCATGATGAAATACGCGAGATTATGCGCGCGTTCCGTACCGCCCTCGCCGAGGGTAATATTGAACAGTGCAGGATACGGGGAACCGGCATGATTCGCGCTATGAAGCGTATGGTCTTTATGGAAGAGAAAATACTGTTCCCGACCGCGCTCACCAAACTGCCGGAAGCAATCTGGATCGCCATTCGCCGGGGGGAAGCCGCGATCGGTTATGCCTGGATCAAGCCGGGGAATCTGTGGGATCCGAATGTGGCCGAATCCGCGGTCAGGGACAAACCGCCAGAGGCACACGATACGGGAGCGGAAAGCCGGCTTCCCCTTGACACCGGAGAATTGACCCTCGAGCAAATCAACCTGATGCTCAAAAACCTGCCGGTTGACATTTCATTCGTCGACGAACACGACATTGTCCGCTACTACTCGGACAACGCCGATCGCATCTTCCCGCGCTCGCCCGGGGTTATCGGCCGGGCCGTACAAAACTGCCATCCGCCGTCAAGCGTCCATGTGGTCCAAAAAATAGTTGACGACTTTCGCTCCGGAAAGCGGGAGGTCGCCGAATTCTGGATTCAAATGCGCGGCAAATTCGTGCACATCCGCTATTTTCCGGTCTTCTCGGGAGATACCTACCGGGGAGTCATTGAAGTCAGCCAGGAAGTAAGCGGCATACGCTCCCTTGAAGGCGAAAAACGCATCCTCGACGGGGAAAAGGATTGATCATGGAAGCCTTGCACAGCGAAAACCCGCGCATCGGCGAACTGATCGCCTTTCTCGGGCGAATGAAAACGGGCCCGGCAGAACGGGAAGAATACGACCGGTATGCGGAAGTCCTGCACTCGGCAACCGCGCTCGAGGTGAATGCAGCCCTCGATTCGGTTCTTGCCGTCGCGGGCGATATTGCTGAATGGAAAATTCCGGTGGCCCGTTTCATTCGCGCCGTCAGTCAGGGTGTGGAAAAGCACAGCCTGCCCGTGTATCCGGAAAAGCATCTCCTTGGCGAACTGGAAAGCGAAAACGACCAGATAGAACAGGCCATATCCGAACTGCAGCAACGGGCAAAGGCCGTACAAAAGGGAGAGGACGGGCTTTCCGCGATTATCGGCGGACTATCGCGTCTGGACATACTGAGCGCCCATTATATCAGGCTGCAAAACGAGCTGTTTCCGCTTTTCGAGCGGGCAAGCCCCCAACACGCCTGCGTCAAGCTGATGTGGGCCCTGGAGGATGACGTTCTGTCTCATCTCAAAAAGCTGACGCACTGGCAAAAGAAGGAAATTGACTCGGAGTTCTGGAGCGCTCTCGGCTCTTTTTTCCTGCTTGCCGGTTCACTGTTATGGCGGGAGCGCCATATCCTCTTTCCGGCCGCGAACCATGCCATACCCGAGGCTTTTCTGCAGACGGACCGACGAACAGCCGATCAACAACCGGGCGGCCCCCAGGCTGGCCAGGGCCTTTTCTCGACAACGACCGGCACCCTCTCGTCGGAACAACTCGACCTCATATTCCGCCTGCTCCCGGTGGACATTTCGTTCATCGCAGCCGATGACCGCGTCGCGTTTTATTCCGATCCGCCGCACCGCATATTCCCCCGCAGACCCGCGGTTATCGGCAGAAAGGTGCAGAATTGCCACCCGCCGAAAAGCGTCGCGATGGTGGAAGAAATCCTTTCCTCCTTCAAGGATGGCAGCCGGGATTCAGCCGAGTTCTGGCTGACCGTCGCGGGCAAATTCGTCCACATTGAATACCGCGCGGTACGGGACGAGCGGGGAACCTACCTGGGAACCCTGGAAATAAGCCAGGACGCAACCCATCTGCGGTCACTGGAAGGCCAAAAGCGCCTCTTGTAGGAGAGCCGGAAAGCCATTGCAGGGGCGACCGTCAAGGCGCGCAGGCGGCGCGTTCGAACGGGCAACGACGGGGTCTCGAAGCGGAACGAGCAGTGTGATATACCTTTGTGTATGAAACGTTGCACCGCCCTTTTATGCCTGATTTGTAGCCTCGGTTCTCTCACTGCACAGGAGGTTTCTTCTCCCGAAAAAAGCCGCCCAAAAGTAGCCCTCGTGCTTGCGGGGGGAAGCGCCTGGGGGCTCGCCCATATCGGCGTCATAAAGGTGCTCGAGGAGGCGGACATTCCCGTCGATATCGTTGTCGGGACGAGCATGGGTTCCATCATCGGCGGCCTGTACGCCAGCGGATACAGCGGAACAGACCTGGAGCGCATCGCGAATACCACCCGCTGGTCGTCTTTTTTCCGCGAGGAAGGGCAATCCGGGCAGGACAGTCTAGAAACCATCCGGGAACGGTCCTCCCGCAGTTTTTCAGCCTACTTCGATCGCAAGGGCTTTTTTTTCGGCGGGGGCTTGATCAGCGGAAGCAGAATCATCCGTTTTCTGGATACCCTGTTTCTGGGCATTCCCGATACCGTTTCCTTTGACGCATTGCCCCGCCGATTCAGGGCCGTCGCAACGGACGTATCAACGGCCGAAGCGGTTGTTATCGAGAGCGGCCCCCTGACCGACGCGCTTCGCGCGAGCATGAGCATCCCGGCGGTGTTTACCCCGGTCGAGCGAAACGGCCAGACGCTCATTGACGGCGGCGTCGTGGAAAACCTGCCCATCCGGGTCGCAAAGGAGATGGGCGCGGATATTATCATTGCGGTAGACCTCTATAGCGGTGAATTCTACGATCCGGCGGACATCAGACGGGTTCCCGCCTCGGCCCTGACGAGAACTCTGGAAATTTTACTGCGTACCACGGTACGCCAACAGCTGCACCTTGCTGACGCGGTCATACCGGTTGATATTCGGGGTTTTTTACCGACCGACTTTGACCGCTCGGCCGAACTCGCCGCCCTGGGCGAAAAAACCGCCCGGGATCATTTTGACCGGCTCGAGCCGTTTTCCCGTCGCCCGTCCGGACAGCCAGAAACGGAAACGAGTACCTATTCGGCGCCGGTGCTTGAGCGCCTCGAAGTGACCGGGGCGGACGAACGGGACCACTTCTGGGTGCAGCGCTTTTACGAGGAACACCAAGGACGGGTTCCCGCTCCCGAAGACTGGGACAGCCTCTTTGCCCGTCTCGACAAAACGGGCCGCGTGTCCTCCATCAGGCTGTCATATATCCGGGATACCGGCGGCAACTTTCACCGTATACGCCTTGCTCCCCATGAGGCGGAGAAAAGCAGTCTTTCGCTCGGATTACGCTATGAAGGAACCATCTCGGCGGCAATGACGGGCAACATCGACATAGCTCCGTCTGTCGCAATACGCGATGCGGCGGGAAAAAACTCGACCTTGACCGTTACCATGGAAATACTCGACGCTCCCGGCATTAGCGTAGGGCTCAGAAAGTCGTTTTTCCCCACACTCTCTTTCGAAACCTCATTCTCGGCACAACGGGACCATATCACCCGCATCACGACGACCTCGATCGCCTGGCAGGAACAGACCGGTATACTCTGCGGAAAACTGGATGCCGCCTGGGAGCCGATACCCGGATTCGAGTTTCGGGGAGGCATTTCCGGAATCTCGATCGGCACGGAAGAAGGGCTTGAAACGGGAGACCATGATCCCGAAGGATATTATTCTCTCCTTTCGGCACGAACGGAGATGAACCGGCTCGACTCCCAGATTTTTCCCATGGACGGCTTTCAGCTGTACGGATCCTTCGTGTATTCTTCCCGTTCCCTGGGAAGCAGGAGCGACTTCCGTACCCTGCAAACCGGCGG
Source organism: Spirochaetales bacterium Spiro_09 (assembly GCA_001604385.1). Lineage (GTDB taxonomy): Bacteria > Spirochaetota > Spirochaetia > Treponematales > Treponemataceae > Teretinema. Next base: position 18,802 of record LVBK01000010.1, read on the forward strand.
CAGCACCTTTGTCTCATTGGGAACGCCTTTTTCAGTCGCCGTGATGTGGCAGGCAGGAACCGACTTTACCGCGACGGCGGACGATCATGCCAGCGCGCCCTACCCCTTCAACCCGGATCTGGAAAACCGCCGACTGTTTCCGGGTCCCCTTAAAATGAACGAACAGCGCGCTCATCATGTAGTGGGAATCGGGGTAGAAATCAAACATCACCTGAACTGGAAGGCACGGGGCATTCATTTTCCCTCGTTTCTCGTCATCCAGGGCGGCCTTGGCGCCCTTGCCGACACCATTGCGGCCACAGGACCACGGGCAGAGATTCTCCACGCGAACCTTGCTGCGGGAGCCGGTATACGCTTTTCGGAAGCCTTCGCCCTCGCGCTCCGTGCGGGCATCCACCGGGGGAGCTCGGGTACCCTTACACCCTTTATTGCCATTGACGCGGGAGCCCTGGCCAGTCATAAACCCTGACGAATCCTTCGTTTGCATCCAATACCTCCATACCCTATACTTGTTTCATAGGGTGTACAAACGTATGCCCGTACTGACCGCGCGCTTCTTAAATAAAAGCCGGACAGAATGATTCGATAGTATCGTGGGGGCATTGTATGAAGAAATTTTCGCTTGCAGGCAGAATATCCCTGTTTGTCAGTCTCTTGGTTGTCGTTCTTTTGGGATCGGTCGTTACCATTATCGGCCTCACGCTTTCCCGGGAAATTGACGCTTTGGTAGAGGATCAAAACCTGCAAATTTCCCTCGCGCGCGGCGCGGAAATCGGTAAAATGCTGGAAAAATTGCAGTGGCAGCTCGAAATGATCGCCTTGCGCGACCAGATACGCGGCGGAGACCGGCAAACCATTGAGCGGGTCATCACCGCCCTGCAGGGAACCCTTTCGGCTGAAGTTGTCGGAAGCTTTTACTGCTGGAGCGGCGGCGACTATTATTCAAGCGAGGGGGGGCGGGGGAACCTCTTCGACCGCGCCTATTACAAGGAGATAATGGACAAGGGCAAAGACCTTGTCATTAGCGAAGCGGTCATTTCCCGATCCCTCAATAAACCGATCATCGTCATCGCGAAGGCGGTCAAGGACTATCAAAACAACACCCGCGGCTTCGTGGCGTTCCAGTTTTTGCTTGAAAGCCTTTCTTCCATTACCAACGAAATTAAAATCGGCGAAACGGGTTATGGCTGGATAGTGGACAACACCGGTCTGATGCTGGCCAACCCGGACCCCACCCTCATGATGGACATGAATATTTCCGAGGCCGATTCGAAAGGCTTCTCGGGACTGAATGCCCTTTCCGCCTCGATTCTGAAAAATGCGAGCGGAACCGGAGGATACCTGAACCGGGAGGGAATCTCAATGCAAACGTACTGGACCACCATTCCAAACAGCCCCGGATGGAAACTGAGCATCACGGTACACACAAGCGAAGTGGAACAAACGACCAGATCGCTCATTGCCCTGATGTCTGTCGTTCTCGTTGTCGGTCTTCTGTGCGCCATCTTCCTCTCCCGTCTCATTGCCCATTCGATCGCAAAACCGGTCGCCTTCGTCAGCATGGCGCTGGGAAGATTCTCGAACGGTAACCTTTCGATGGAAGGAATTGACCCGAAAATGGTTCAGTCCATTGAGGGTCGAACTGACGAGGTCGGCGATCTGGGACGGGCATTGACATTGCTCAGAAACAATTTGCTCAGGGTAGTCAATGAAATACACGGCGCCTCGAGCCAGGTTGCCCAGGGCTCGCAGGAATTGTCCGGTTCAGCCCAGGAAATGTCCCAGGGCTCAAGCGAACAGGCGTCCAGCATAGAGGAATTGTCTGCTTCCGTGGAGCAACTTGCGGCAACCATACGGCAAAACGCAGACAACACAAACCAGGCAGACGCCCTTGCCCGAAAAGTGGCGCAAAGCGCGGAGACCTCCGGGAAAGCGGTTGCGCAGACAGTTACCAGCATGACGGAGATTGCCGGTAAAATATCCATTATTGAAGAGATTGCCGGACAGACAAATCTGCTTGCCCTGAATGCGGCCATCGAAGCGGCCAGGGCGGGAGATGCCGGCAAGGGTTTTGCCGTCGTCGCGAGCGAGGTACGAAAACTTGCCGAACGCTCGGCAATCGCCGCAGGGGAAATCAATGAACTGTCCCGGACCAGCATGTCGGTATCGACTGAAGCCGGTCACAGTCTGGAGGAACTGGTTCCCGACATTCGCAAGGTAGCCGATCTTATTCAGGAAATATCATCCGCATCGCGCGAACAGGCGGCGGGAAGCGACCAGATAGCGGGCGGCGTCGGGCAGATGGATGTCGTTGTCCAGCAAAACGCCTCGCTTTCGGAAGAGCTGGCAAGCACCGCCGAAGAGCTCGCCGCTCAGGCCGAACAACTGAGCGAAACCGTCTCTTTTTTCAAGGTATAAGAGAGCGCTGATCCGGGCCATACCGGCGTACGCCGGTATGGCCGTCACACTGCCTTGTTGGACAAACCGCTATCGAGCGGAACGCGATCACGTAACAGCGTTTCGCCCTTCACCAGCCAGGACAGACCGAAGGCCAAAAGAAGCACAACCTCGGCCCAAAATACCACGTGGCGGCTCTCTACCTCGGCAGGATCAAGGGACAACATCAAAACCGCAACGATTATCAAACAAATAATCATCACCATGCCGCAGGCAATGAAAATCGAATTGCGGTACAGTTTTTGAACGGTTTTCATCATGCCGGGACCGGATTTCGTGAAAAGGAACATCGAATTAAACGCGAGCAAGAGGAAGAAAAGCACGGCGGCAGTCAAATGGATGGTGTTCGAAATGTCGGAGGGGATACGAAAAAGACCAACCCTTGCATCCGGGCCTGCGCAAGGAAAGAGCGCGACAAGCAAGCAGAAAAATCCGCTGGTTGTCGTCACGACGGAATCAAGCCGGTCATAGCCCGTATAGGTCAGCAAAAACATTGCCACGCACACAAGAATGCCGACAAAGATATCCCTGACGTTGGTGTAGTAATAATAGCTGACGGACGACTGTAATACCGAATGCCCGAAGAGGGCTCCCAGAACAAAGCACATGACAGGCAGGGCAATGGCGAACCAGCCGATCAACCTTCGCAGAGAAAGATAGGACACCATAATATCAGACTTTTTTTTTGCCATAAAATACTCCTCCGTATTGGGTACAGTATACCACACGGATTCGCGGTTGCGTGGGTACAGATTATCATCTATACTGAGGTAAGCAATTCAGGAGGAATACAATGGCGCTCAAGGCAATGGATCTTTTCGAGGCATACATGCAAAACCAGCTTCCCATGGATGAAGGATACATCGTTTCTTCCTTTTTCAAGCCCGAATCGACGTACAGCATATACGAAATTGTCTCTTATTCGGCGGTCAAGGACATTTACGCAGCCGGTAACGGCATTACATTCCAGACAAACGGAAAGAAAATGTATGTACTGGTCGAACCGGCCAATTATTCCCAAAAAGCCATCGAACCGTATTGCCGCTCGCAGGAATTCCTGGTTCCCTTCCGCTTCAGCGAGGTGGAGATTATTACCGCGAAGAATCAGTCAAAAATCATGTTCAACAAGGAAGCCCAACAGGCAATTTCTGCTTTTACCGTTCTCAAGCCGGAAGGGATCAACTTTGCCTTCCTTTTTTATTCCCGCGAGGATGTGTTTCAGTCGATGGAATTGTTCTTCTCCAAAACCCTTAACCAGGAAGCGGGTGTCAGTCAACTTGACGCGCAAAAGGCGGCACAACACATTGCCCAACTGTGTTCCAGGAACCTGACCTGGCCGAAAGACCAGTAAATTTTTATGCATCTCGCCGTCATATACGGACTTGATACCGATGACCATATGTGGCTGCAATCCTTCTATCCGGCAAAACGCTTGTCGGAAGAATGCAAAGACCGGGGCATACAGCTCCGGTTTTTTTTCATTCGGGAAATATATCGCGAAGGGGACAGAGCCTTTATACCGGGAATGTCACACCACACAACGGCAGTGTTGATTCGGGGCCAGGTCCCCCCCGCTCTGGTTCTGCTTCTGGAAAATTCAGGGTACCGGTGCATAAACGGTTCCCGGGCGCTGACAGTGGCCAACGATAAATGGGAAACCTATCTGTTATGCAAAACGCGCGCATTTCCCGTTCCCCTCACCGAACTGTATACACCGGGGGAACAACCGGGAATCCCCTTCCCGCTTATAGCCAAACCGCGATTCGGACTGCGCGGGAGGGGCGTGTTTTTAGCCACAACGGAAGCCTCACTGCACGAACGCCTTTCGTCGAAAACTGAACCCTATATCGTCCAGGAATGGATACAGGACTCCCGTGGGCGGGATCTGCGCCTTTTCTTTGCGGGCGGAAGATTCACGGTTCTGGCCGTCCGGGAATCGGAAGGGCTTGTATCGAATACAGGAGAAGGGGGCATCATGCGCCCTCCCCGCCAGGAGGAAATGCCGACGCCGGAGCTATTGGAGCGTACCTCCCGTCTGATCAGGGACGCAGCCCTTGTCTACGGTTCCGCGGACTTTCTGTTTACCGGATCAAGCCATAGCGGGTATCGACACACCTTGTGTGAACTGAACGGTTCGCCCGGGTTTGAGCAGCTGGAACGCAATTGCCGGTGCAACGCCGCGGGAGCAATAATCGACGCAATATGCTCCCCGTAGATTACTTTCCGCCAAGCAGTTGTTTCAGTTCCTGAATCTCGGAAGCCAGCTTTGAACGTTCCATCTTTTGATACTTGAGTGGCACCATTTCACGGCTGGTACACTCAAGAACCGCTACCAGATTTTGCAATTCTATTTCATAGGGGTATGCGGGAGGAATAAAGTCGCGGATGGTAACATCCAGGTCCTCCCGGGTTACAATCGCCCTGCCGTCCATCGTCGCGTTCATTTTTGCCCGAACCAGCATCGCTTCAATATCCGCTCCGGAAACCTCGAATTTGAAGCCCCTGAAAATATCCTGCAGCGGCATATCCTTGACCTTAATATCAAGTTTTCTTTGGAGAGTCCTGAAGAGCTCCGTCTTTGCTTCGATGGAATCCGGATAAAAGAGGGCAAGATGCTCCTCGGCACGCCCCTGGCGTTTCAGGTCGATGGGCAAGAGATCGGGACGGCTGGTAATCAAAAACCAGATTATCTTGCCACGGTACTCGGTATTGCCCATGAAATTGGCAATTTGCGCGAACACCCTGCTTGACGTTCCCGAATCACCTTCCGTTTCCCGATCACCCAAAAAGGCGTCAGCTTCATCAATCATTACCGCAACCGGCGCCATGGCCTTGAGAATATTGAGAACCTTTTCCAGATTCGACTCGGTGGCACCCTGCCATTTCGAGCGGAAATTCCGGAGCTTCACCATGGGAACGCCTATTTCACCGGCAAAGGCGGACACCATAAAGGTCTTTCCGGTTCCAACCGGACCGGCAATTAAATACCCCATGGGAAGCACATCGATCCGGCCCTGTTTCAGGGCCCGGGCAGCGTTCTGGAACCGTTTCTTGACGAATTCATGACCGGCTACATACGAAAGGTCATGATCGGTATCAATAAACTCGAGAAGACCAGCCGCCTCGTTTTCAATGATGGCCCGTTTACGATTCCGCAAGTACTCCAGGCTGACCGGCTTGTCTTCCTGGTACGATTCTGCAACCAGCTGGTTAAGATTCAGAAGATTGAGCCCGGAGGTAAGGACCCCGATACGCTCGGCATTCAAACCCCGTTCAAGCAAGAGCATTTCGCGGCTCTCCAGAAACTGGAGAAACTGGATACGAACCAGCTCGTCCGGAAAAGGTATGGATACCTTGACCGTGGACGGAGAGGAGGACAGGCGGGGATTGATGTCGGTCAGATTCTCGGTGAGCATGAGAACGGATACATCGCCCCGGGTAAACTGCGGTTCATGGGACCAGCGGTTAAGGGTAACCAGGCAATACCGGTCAATTTCATCGAGGTGACCAAGTTCATCGGCAGGGATGATAGTTTCCGCATAGTCGATAATCAACACAATGCGTACGTTACGCGGAATGTTCATGACAAAATAGCGTTCCAGCCAGTCGAAGGCCTTGACCGGATCGCGCGTCAGAAACTCGTCGGGGGAGGTTCCCGGATACCGGGCGGTCATTGTTTTCAGATAGTCTTTTTCCATTTCGGGCAGGCAAAACGAGATGCCGCTGGACTTGTCATAGAAGACAATTATATCCCGGTTACCGAACAGAACTTCGGATATATAGTCCTGGATTTTAACAAACATAAACTCGCCCTCGTTCATTTTATGCGGTAAAAAATCCCGGATATTACCATGAACAAAGTACAAATTGGCGGTTTTGGAACAATACTTGACCGACAACTCCTGGGCCCATACCGGCAATATATTGATATAGTCCAGATTCTTTTTTATCAGTTGTTGACTTGATGACATCATTCCCCCCACACGGGCAGTGTACCACATTTTTTTACCGCCGGAAACCGCTTGTTTTTTATCGATATATACGATACGTTTATGCAATACCAACTGACAAGGAGTCTATTATGGCTTACACAATTTCCGATGCATGCATCAATTGCGGCGCCTGCGAGGGTGAATGCCCGGTCAGCGCAATAAGTGAAAAAAACGACAAGCGCATTATCGATGCCGATACCTGCGTGAGCTGCGGTGCATGTGCCGCGGTTTGTCCGGTCGAAGCAATCTCCGAGGAATAAGACCCGGAATATCGATCAACCGCGGCGGTTGCGCCGCGGTTGTTTTATTTGTGAAGAGGTTATAGTATACGTCAGGGATAAGGATGTACCGGATGATTCGTGCAATTCTGAAAGGATACGTCAAACTGATACGCTCGCTGCTGCGGTACACGGTTATCGCGCTTGCCTGCCTGATATGCGCTGCCGCAATTGTCTGGCCCTTGTGGCTGCTTGCAAGCACCAGACCCGGACTCTATACAATTTTGTGCGGCATACTGTGTCTGGTCATATTACTTACTCTGATCATTACCCGCCTCAGGCCGCTTGCAGCAGCCCGGCCACGACAGTATTTTTTGTCGGTTCTCCGCAAGTTGCTGGTAATTGGCGGAATATGCGGCAGCGTAACGCTCGTGTTGCACTATCAGCGCCTTGCCGCCCTGCTCGTGCTCTGTGTTACGGCCATCATATACGGGTATCTTGCCTTCGCACTGCCACAGGTGCGAACCGACCACCAACGGTGAGAATCCTGTCAGCCCTCGCCTTATGCTTGTGTATTTCGCTGACTGTGTATTCCCGGGAATATCCTATAATTCCCCGACTGCAAGCCTCGGATCCCGTATTTAAACAGTATTCGGAGGATGTGCAACAAGCCCGTCGAGCACTGGCTACGAGAAAACCGGGACACATCGTTCAGCCCTGGATATACGCCTATACAGCATCATCCGGCGAAACTCTTATGACGATAGCCGCACGTTGCGCGATTCCCTACGATTCAATAGCCAGTTTGAACAGAATTCCCTCGGCACAATATGAACTTGCAGGATCGACCATATTATTGCCAACCGTTCCCGGTCTTTATGTACCCGAGACGGCCAGCACTCCGCTGGAAACACTGCTCCTTTCTTCGATAGACCCCGAACAGGAGTTCATGGAATTCACGCTCTACGGGAATGAAGTCCCGCGCCGTGTGTACTTGTTCCCCGACGTCACATTCAACGGAACGGTCAGGGCCTATTTTCTGACACCATTTTTCCGTTTTCCCCTGCCTGACGGAATTGTCACCTCGTCATTCGGCATGCGAAAAAATCCGGTTACCGGAAATATGGTGTTTCACCGGGGCATAGATCTTGCGGCCCCCCGGGGGACGCCGGTATTAAGCTGTGCGGATGGTCTGGTAACCTTTCTTGGCCGAGATCCGGTCCTGGGCTTGTACGTTATTGTGGAACACCAGGGAAACAGACAAAGCCTGTACGGACACCTTGAACGAACGGAAATCGAGTTGCACAGCCGCGTCAAATCAGGTACTATTTTAGGAAGAGTCGGCTCAACAGGACAATCGACCGGCCCCCATTTGCACTTCGAAATACATGAAAACGGGGTTCCAAAAGATCCGGCCGGATTTATCAAAGGAAACTGACACGTATGGACACTTTTCGCCCTGCCCTAATGGCACTTATTATGTTCTCCCTGTCAATGCACGCTTCCGCCGATACCTTTCGGGTACGCTCGCTCAAAACCCTGGATATTGATTATGCGAAACCCGAAGCACAATCAGTTGAACTGGGATACAATGACGCGCTTGCCGTGTTATTCAAGGATAAAGCCCTTTTTCTGCGGGCAATCGAGGTTGAAATAAAAATACCCCAGGAAATGATTGCCTGGAGAAACAGTATGGCCTATGGGGTCTATAACCTGATCAAGCCGCTTCCGGAGAGTACCGTCATTGATTACCAGGGAGAACGCCTGGATGTACAAACACTGCCTTCCCGACTGACCTTTGTACTGCAAATTCCCCTTATAGCGCAGCATGGACTGAAAGAAGGACCGTATTCCTCCCTTGTTCCATCAATCCACAAACCTCTGTCGGGACCGCTTCTTTTCCGCCTCTTTCCGGTCATGAAAGGCTTGCCGGACAATATCGAATCCCTGACGTTTCCGGTAAAAGTAAAGCCACTGTTGACCGATGAGGGAGGATTCCTGCTGGATGTCGCCTTTCCCTCACCGGATAAGCTTCCGGTCACGGTCAGAATTGACGAGAAACCCTATGACCAATTTACCGGAATGCACATTTTGGGTACGGGGACACACCACCTTTCAATAGTGTCCGAACACTACCGCAATGAGGTACGGGTATTCACCATCGAACAGGGCAAGATAACCCGACTTGCCGTCCCCCTCAAGGATACCGCACCACGACTGTTGCTCACAGCTCCGGAAAACGCCCGTATCCTGATCGACGGCCAGCCTGTATCGCAAACCAGGGAGCCGATTATCATGGAAAGTGGAGAACACACGATACTTTTTCAGATTGGCGATTATGAAATAGCCCGAACGATTGACGTCGAAAAGGGAAAGGATTATACGGTCTCCATGTTGATAGACATCCAGATTACGGAGAGCTACTAGCGGGACTTCGATACACAGCCAGAAAAATTATGTTAAGGGTCTTCACCCCCTTGCCGATAGATAAATATCGGGCAGTTCAGTTCCCCTCCCACCCACTGACTGTCCGATAGCCTGATGGGCGGGCCGGTAGTCTCTACCGGCTCTTTTTTTCTCCCCTACCGTTTACAAAAAGCCCATAAAATGACGACTGCCGGCTTCATTCGGGTAATCGGTCTTGCCTTGTAACAAAGGCTCTTTTGTGATTGTATTACAGGTATGCACGTTTCAAGAACCGGAAAATATGGTATTGCCACTGGTACACTGCTTCTTTTTGCGGTAATCGGCGGCTCAATAGTTGGCGCCCATATTGCGGCCACCATAAACCTGAAAAATACCGAAAATTTCACCGATTTCAACCCTGCCCTTCCCACCAGGATTCTGGATATACGGGGTGATTTGATAACGGAATTCGCCTCCGATGAAAAACGCGAACTGGTAACCCTTGACCAGATGCCCTCTCACATGATCGATGCGCTCATAACCCGCGAGGATCAGGTCTTTTACCGGCATCGGGGTTTCACGTTCAAGTCGCTCGCCCGCGCGATATACGGTCAGCTGACCAACCAATCCCTGGGCGGTGGTAGCACCATAACCCAGCAGCTCGCCGGAACCCTGTACCTTGACCGCACCGACAGAAGCTACACCAGAAAAATTAAGGAATTATGGTGGGCGTTCCAGCTTGAGCGACGATACTCCAAAGACGAGATCCTTGAATTGTACATGAACAAAATGTATCTGGGAGCCGGAACGTATGGCGTTAATGCCGCTTCGCGCTTTTTGTTCGGACATCCGGTAACGGAAATTACCCCGGCCGAGGCAGCCCTGCTCGTCATTCAGCTCTCAAACCCGGCCTTCTACAATCCGTTCCAGCATCCTGCCAGGGCTATGGAACGGCAGCAAACCGTACTGAACCAGATGGTATCGCTCGGCTACCTTTCGGCAGCCGAAGCTGAATCGTCCTTTAACGACTATTGGGCAAATTTCGATTATACGCGGACAGCCAGCTCGGCATGGCTCAACCGGGACGACAAGGCCCGCTGGTTTTCTGAATACGTACGCCGGCAGCTGGAAACCATGATGTACGGAACAATGGACATCTATTCGGGCGGCTATACCGTGCATACAACGCTTGACCTGCGCCATCAGGCCGCTGCGGACAAAGTCATGAGCCAATACCTGGAAACGGCAAATAACCGGTTCAGAAGATCGAGTACCGCACGGTTTGCCCAGGGGGATCAATGGGCGCAGATAACCGAATTGCTCGCGCTTACCTTCAACGTGCCCGAACTTGCGGTATCCGCGGAACGCATCAATATCAAGACCATGTCGGAATATCGCAAACACATAAACCCGGTTGTCGACATGATGTCATTGCTTCTGGGTCTCGATAACCTGAAGATCGAAACAAACCGGGCCAACGCAAAAGTACAGGAAGCTCAAACCCGAACCACGATCGAAGGCGCGTTGGTCAGTCTGGAAAACGAAACCGGATATATCACGGCCCTTGTCGGCGGCAGCAAGTTTGATCAGTCAAACCAGGTAATCCGCGCCGTGCAAGCCTCGGTCCAGCCGGGAAGTACGTTCAAACCCCTATATTATTCGGCGGCTATCGATTCGCGCAAATTCACGCAGGGCTCGCTGATAAGCGACACGCCGACCGTTTTTTATAACGAGGCAGGGGTTCCCTATATTCCCATGAACTTTAAGGGCGAATGGAAGGGTACGGTGCTATTGTGGGAGGCTCTTGCGAATTCCATGAATGTCCCGTCAATCCGTATCCTGCAGGGAATCGGCTTTGACGCCGCCATCACCCGTTCATCCGCCTTGCTCGGTTACCGTGACAAGGCAGAAGTTGAAAAGCGCTTCCCCCGTGTCTATTCTCTCGGTCTGGGCGTTATCAGCACAACCCCCCTGCGTATGGCGCAAGCATTCAGTATATTTGCCAATCAGGGGAAAGAAGTCACGCCAATTGCAATTCGATCGGTCGAAGATCGGCACGGAAAAACAATCATCGATCCCGAGCGGGAACTGCGTCTTGAACAAAAAAGACGGGGGAATGCAAGCCAGATAATCAGTCCACAAAATGCCTGGATCATGACGGATCTATTGCGCAATACGATCAGTACCGGAACGCTGGGTTGGGCATCGGGGCATGAACGGAAGTTCACCTTCAAGGATCAAAACGGAAGAAGTTATGTCATTCCTGCTGCAGGTAAAACCGGAACGACACAAAACTGGGCTGATGCATGGACGGTCGGATACACACCCTATTATACCGCAGCCCTCTGGTTCGGGTTTGACCGGGGAGGACTGTCTCTTGGGCTTGACAATACCGGAGCGACATTAGCCGGCCCGGCCTGGGGAGACTACATGAACATGATCCATCAGGGAGTTCCCTATAAGGAATTCTATAAACCCCAAAGCGGAATCATCAGTGCGACAGTCTGCAGAAAATCGGGTTTACTGCCCACGGATTATTGTACCGACGGTACGGTTACGCTCAATTACCTTGAAGGAACACAACCGACCAAATACTGTGACTTTCACGAGAATACAGAACAACTAAAACGCCTTTCCGTGGACAGATTACAACAAGAAAGCCTGTCAGTCGGACAAAGACCTGTTATACTTGAGGAAGGTCTTTTAATGATTGATCCGGCCATTTTCGAAGATCCGGAACCTCGCCGCAAAAGAGGTCAAACGGTAATACCGACACCGGGACTTGAGCAACAGGAGCCGGGTGTACCGTTGGAGCCCGGGACGGAACAGGGCACTGAAGAAGAAAATCCGGCGGATGTGACACAACCCCCGGTCGATACAAGGCCGGCCTTCAATCCGCTTCTCGACTGACATCCTGAGGATACGCACGCGTTTACCGACAGGGTGTGCAAGGAAGAAGTATACGTATATTCTTTAAGTGGCCTTGTGTGAACGCGGCACACATTGCCCGGGAGATAAAAAAAATGCAGGTAGCGTTGACAGACATCAAGGTAAAGCGCAGGGTACGGGAAGAGCTTTATGACATTGAAGAGCTGATGGACAGCATGAGGCGGTATGGTCTGCTGAATCCGATCACACTGAATTCCAGCATGGTATTGATCGCGGGACAACGGCGTTTTGAAGCCGCAAAACGGCTTGGATGGACCAGCATCAACGCGGTTATTGTGGAACATACCGATAAAATCACGGAACTGGAACTGGAACTGGAAGAGAATACACAACGGTCGAATTTTACCGAACAGGAACTGCTGAGCGGGTATGCCCGTCTTGAGAAGCTACGAAACCCCGGATTTTTTGTAAAGCTGTGGAGAGCGATTGTTTCCTTTTTCAGGGCCTTGTTCGGAAAAAAGGACTGAGCAAAGACCGAAGCAGGCCGGTATCGCACGATACCGGCAGTGAACGTTACGGGTAACCAGCTTTCAGCGAGTAACAACCCTCACAAACTTCTTCTTTCCGGCGCGCAGCACCAGTTCACCCTCTTCATCAAGCATATCCGCTTTGATAATGGTTTTGACATCCTGCACAATACGGCCGCCCACGGACGCGCCTCCCTGTTCGACAAGTCTCCGCGCATCGCTCTTGGTAGCCGCCAGGCCTGCCTCAAAGAACAGATCCACCAGGCCAATCCCCGATTCAAATCTGTCTGAAGAAAGTTCGACCGTCGGCATGGATTCCTTGTTCCCGCCATTTCCGAAGGCTGCCCGTGCGCCGGCAAGGGCACGCTCGGCCTCTTCTGTGCCGTGTATCAAAGAGGTGACCTCAAAGGCAAGGCGTTCCTTCGCGGCATTTATATCGCCCGCAACAATGTGTTCAATATCACTGACCGGAAGAAAAGTAAATAACAATAGAAATTTCCGGACGTCAGCATCGGTTACATTTCTCCAATACTGGAAGAAATCGTACGGGGAGGTAACCGCGGGATCAAGGAAGAGCGCGCCTTTTTCCGTTTTGCCCATTTTCTTGCCGTCGGAAGTGGTTATCAGGGGGAAGGTCAACCCATACACCTGATTCCCGTTTATTCTTCTGACCAACTCGATACCGGCGACAATATTTCCCCACTGGTCGTCTCCCCCAATTTGCAGGGAGCACCCGTGACGTTCATTGAGCTTCAAAAAGTCATAACTTTGCAATAACTGATAGTTAAACTCGACAAACGTAAGGCCGGTTTCAAGACGTTTCCGGTATGCCTCGAATGTAAGCATACGGTTTACAGAAAAATGAGAACCGATATCCCGCAAAAAATCTATATAATTGAGGTCTGCAAGCCAATGCTTGTTATTGTCCACATAGGCGGTTTTTCCGTCAAACCCGATAAAACGATTTAATTGTTCGGTAATGGCACGCGCATTATCATCAATTTGTTCGTAACTGATCATTTTTCTGAGCTCAGTCTTCCCGGAAGGATCGCCGATACGGGCTGTACCACCTCCAACAAGCGCTATTCCATGATGACCTGCTTCGCGTAAATGTCGAAAGGCGAAGAAAGGAACCATATGACCGATATGCAAACTGGATCCGGTAGGATCGCAACCGACGTAAAAGGTAACCGGTCCGTTATCCATGAGAGCGGACAAACCCTCAACATCAGTACATTGCTGGAAAAATCCACGTTCTTTCAGTGTTTCAAGAGCCTTGTTCATAATGCGAAAAAGTATATCTATTTTGCCATTTTTTGTATACTATTACAGAGATCTGACACCTGCACCCGTTGGAGGACATTTATATTATGATACACGGATTCATGCGCGTTGCGACAGCAACACCCCATTGCACCGTCAGTGATTGCGGCGAAAACACCGCGCGTATTCTTGCCCTCATACATGAAGCACATCAGGCGGGAGCAGAGCTGGTGGTCTTCCCCGAATTATGTGTAACTGGTTATACCTGTCAGGATCTGTTTACCCAGGATCTGCTTGCCCGAGTGTCCCTTTCCGCAATACGTCTTATAGCGGATAAAACCCGGGATATTCCCGTATGTTCTGTCATCGGGTTTCCCTTTGAATGGAAAAATGCCCGTTACAATTGTGCGGCCGTTATCCGGGGGGGAAAGGTCAGAGGCATCGTGCCCAAATCGCATATTCCCAACTACGGGGAATTTTACGAGGTGCGTCATTTTGAGAAGGCCCCGACCACGGTACAGATCATTCCACCCGGCGTCTTTGGTGCGGAAGGAGTTCCCTTCGGAACGGACCTATTGTTTTGCGATGATAAGCAAAGCGACATTTCCTTCTCCGTCGAGATTTGTGAGGACCTCTGGGTCCCCTGCCCGCCCTCATCCCGGCATGCCGCAGCGGGGGCGCTAGTCATAGCAAATTTATCCGCAAGTAACGAAATTATCGGAAAAGCGGATTACCGCCGCATGCTCGTCTCCTCGCAGTCAGGACGAACAGCCTGTGCCTATCTCTACGCAGATGCAGGCACCGGTGAATCCAGCACAGACCTGGTATTCAGCGGACACAACCTGATTGCGGAAAACGGCAGCATTCTTTCAGAATCATCGCTCTTCGAAGAAGGACTTCTTGTCGCTGACATCGATATTCGCAAGCTGGTCCATGAACGCCGCAGGATGAATACCTTTCCCTCTTCCTCCTGCGAGACATATACGCGAGTCTCGCTTCCTCTTTCAGGAACCGCACAGCAGGACAAACTGCAACGCACGATCGATCCGCATCCGTTCGTTCCTTCAGCTGATGGGGAGCGGGAAAAACGGTGCGAGGAAGTCTTTGCGATCCAGACTACCGCCCTGGTCAAACGGCTTGCCCATACCGGCAGCACGGGTGCGGTCATTGGTCTTTCAGGCGGGCTTGATTCTACACTTGCCCTGTTGGCAACGGTCAGAGCCTTCGATCTTTCAGGAAAGCCGCGCAACGCCATCCAGTGCATTACCATGCCGGGATTCGGCACGACAGGAAGAACAAAGGGAAACGCACTCAAGCTTGCGGAACTGTTGGGAACCAGCTTTGAGGAAATACGCATACATAAGGCAGTATTACAACACTTCAAGGACATCGGACAGGATGTACAGAACACCGATATTACCTACGAAAACTCGCAAGCCCGGGAGCGTACCCAAATTCTTATGGACAAGGCAAACATGACGAATTCACTGGTCATCGGAACCGGAGATCTGTCGGAACTTGCCCTTGGATGGGCAACCTACAACGGTGACCATATGTCAATGTACGCGGTCAATACCTCAATTCCGAAAACCCTTGTCCGTCATCTTGTTGCGTATTGCGCTCACCGGAGCGACCTCTTTCTCCACAACACTACCGGGCAGACGAAAGATGACCAAAAAAACCGGATAAAGCTCCAGCGCGTACTTGAGTCCATACTGGACACTCCCGTCAGTCCCGAACTGCTTCCCCCGACCAATGGCACAATTTCACAAAAGACGGAACATATTGTCGGTCCCTATGAACTGCACGATTTCTTTTTGTACCATTGTCTTCGCTGGGGATCCTCTCCCGCCCGGATATATTTCCTCGCATGCCAGGCGTTCAAGGCCGGCCAGGAGGAACAGAGCTTTTCCAAAAAAGAAATACTTCAGTGGATGAAGGTATTTTACCGCCGTTTCTTCTCGCAGCAATTCAAGCGGTCATGCCTGCCGGACGGTCCGAAGGTGGGCACCGTCACACTTTCGCCCCGGGGCGACTGGCGTATGCCCAGTGATGCCAGTGCCGCTGTATGGATGAAAGAAGTGGAAACACTGGAAGATGAGGTAGAAGGTTCAACGGAAACAGTCTGGTAACTATATGGAAAATCTGAAGGGGAAAACGGTTTCTCTCTTGCTCAAAGCTACCTGGTCTGTGCGCGGGACAGAATACGACAGTACAGATCATAGCCTACCAGTTCGTGAAAGCGGTCGGCAACATCGGGAACGGAAAACAGCTTTTCGATAAACAAGCCTGCCGCGCCCATTGCGACGGCGTGCTCTCCATGCTCGGAAAAGCCGATCAGGAAGGTTCGTTCAAGATCATAAATCCAGTTATACTCGATTGCCTGGGCGACCAATTCCTGCAAATTCTCTCGGTGCGCGGCCAGGTCACCGCAAAATACAATTTTAGTGCAATCGACGCAGTTCACGATGAGCGCAAGGTTCTCGGCCAATTCCTGGTACACCTCACGGAGCAGAACTGTATCTTCGGGAAGAGCGGTAAGCCGGCTTCCCGGAATATGAAATTGCCCGGTTTCGCGTGTGGCACAAATACTGCGATACTCGCCGGCAGTAAAATGGTCGCCGTGCAACACCTTCTCCCGGACTACCAGCCCAAGACCGATGGCAAGTCCGTGGAAACCCGGACCGGTCGTTACCAGATCGCGGAACTCACCCAGTACAACCATAAAATTACGGTCCCGGTTTTCCCGATTAAAGGCAAGTTCGCCCCAACAACAACAGTTCGCATCGTTTTCAATAAAAACATACTCGCTAACGAGTTTTTGTAATTCATCGCGCACGGAAACGGGTTCGGGACTGTGAAACGGATTCGACCGGATAACCAACCCCTTGTAAGGATCAATAATGCCGGGCAAACCGATTCCGATACCAAGCATACCGAGCCCCTGCTCCCGGGTCCAGGAGCGGGCGGTTTCGATCAATTCATGCAAATTCCGGATAAGGTTTGTCCCGTCGGTAAGCAGCGTACCGCTGAAACGCTTCAGGACTTGGCCGGTAATAGTGGTCACGACCATGGAGTAGCGGGCATTTTGCAGTTCAATGCCCAAAACCACCCCGATAGATTCGTTTATTTCCAGATTGATCTGGCGCCGCCCCACTCCGCTTTGTTCGGTGTTTTTTCCGGTGGTTACGACAATCCCCTCAGACAAAATACCCTGCATAATCTTGGTTACAGTCGAGCGGTCAAGATCAAGAAGCTCGGCCACCTTGATCCGGCTGATTCCGGGATTCAGCCAGATAGTCCGCAATATTCGCGAGGTATTGATGCTGTGAAGCTTGTTCGTATCCGCCATACTCCCTAGACCCGCTTGTAGTTCTTGATCTCCGTACGAATTCGCGCGGACAGTTCCGAACGTTTAATGCGTACCTGCTCCATGGAATCACGGAACCGGAGCGTTACCGTATTATCTTCCTTGGAATCGTAGTCGACGGTGACGCAGAAAGGCGTTCCGATCTCGTCCTGGCGGCGGTAGCGTTTGCCGATAGCTCCTGATTGGTCATAATCGGTCATGAAATCTTCTTTCAGTTCTGCCTGAATATCGCGGGCAAGCTCGGCAAGACCGTCCTTCTTCATCAGGGGAAGAACGGCAACAGTCACCGGAGCAACAGCGGGATGGAAGCGGAGCACAGTTCGCCAGTCGTCATCATTACCCTTGTCGGCGACCTTTTCCTCCTCGTAGGCATCACAGAGGAACATCAGTACATTACGGGTCAAACCGGCACTGGTTTCAATAATGTAGGGAATATAGCGCTCGTTGCCGTTGTCCTGGTCTATGTACTGTAAATCCTTTCCGGAATATTTGGTATGCTGGGAAAGGTCGAAATCGGTCCGGTTATGAATGCCCTCCAGCTCCTGGAAGCCCATGGGAAATTCATACTCGATGTCGTAGGCGTCCTTTGCATAATGAGCCAGTTTTTCATGATGATGAAAGCGAAGCTTCTCGGGCCGGATGCCATATTTCGGGTAATACGCCATGCGCTGCTCGCGCCAGGACTCAAAGGTTTTCTCGTCCTCGCCCGGCTTGACAAAATACTGCATTTCCATCTGCTCGAACTCGCAGGTGCGGAAAATAAAGTTTTTGGTCACGATTTCATTACGGAAGGCCTTGCCTACCTGGGCGATTCCGAAGGGAATCTTCAGACGGTTCGACTGGGCAATATTCTTGTAATTCACATAAATACCCTGCGCGGTTTCCGGACGCAGGTAGATAACCGACGAGGAGTCCTCGGCGGGACCGATCGAGGTTTTGAACATCAAATTGAATGAACGGGGTTCGGTCAGGGGGCCGCCGCATCGGGGGCATTCGCGCTTTTCAACCAGTTCCTTCGAAATCTGCGTTTCGTCGTCGGCACGGAAGCGGCTCTTGCATTCCTTGCAGTCAACAAGCGGGTCGGAAAAATTGGCAACGTGACCTGAGGCCTCCCACACACGGGGATGCATCAAAATCGCGGCATCAAGGCCAACGATATTGTCATGAAGCTGGGTCATTTCCTTCCACCAGGCTTTCTGAATATTGTTTTTCAGTTCAATACCGAGCGGGCCGTAATCCCAGGCGCCATTTTGTCCCCCGTAAATTTCCGAGGACTGAAACACAAAACCGCGCCTTTTGCACAGGCTCACGATTTTTTCCATTGTTGTCGAGTGATCTTCCATGTTGTGGATGCTCCTTATGCCCCGGCTGGAAGCGGGGGACGTCGTTTAGACGTCAATAGTACCACACTTTTTTCAATAATGTACAGGAGAAACAAATGATCTATGTGTTGCGCGCGTGTTAGACGGTACATTACAATTACCGTAATGACCACTTATACAAAGCGTGAAAGGGGGCACCTTGTCAGCGTGCAGGATGAATCCTTCAAGCGCGGAGATATAGACAAAACACGAAAGACCGGCCAACTGGTTACCCTGGTTGCGCTTCCCCTTCTCGTCTATTTTGCCTGGCAGGACATTTTCATCCTGCACATCGGCGAGTTTTTTCCGGTGCGTCTGGCCATGATCACGATGGTAACAACCTATGGCGGCATACTGCTTATACCCCATGCTATCGGAAAACCAATTATTGTCTTGCATGCGCTCACGCTCTCGGGTTTTGTTGCCATGGCAGCTTCCATGGTATATATCTGCCTTAACCAGCACTATGATAACACCATCCATGTGGCCATGGCAGCCAACACCCTTGCGTTGATGATGGTCAGTGTCTTTCTTTTTTCCTCCGGCGCACGCAGATACACCATACTGATAGTCGGCATACCGCTCGCAATCCTGTTCATTGCCCTCATCCCCCACCTGCGCCAGATTCCGGAAAATATCAACTGGCTTTCCAATCCATTATTTGTGTTTATTGCTGTCAGTGCCCTTTCCTTTTTACAGGAAAAAGAGCGCCGAAAGGCCTTTATTCATGAAAGCATCGCGACGCTTCGGTCCAACCAGATGAATGCCCTCCTTGACGCAATAACCGAAGTAGCGCTCATGGTAGACACCAAGGGCCGCATTGTACTGTGCAACCAAACCGCTGCGGAACGCATGGGCCGGGATATCCGGGACATGATGGGACAGCCCTTGTTTGACCTGTTCCCTGCAGGAGAAGCAGACCTGTGCACCCAATACTTGCACGAGGTGTTCAAAACGGGCAGAACCAGAAGATTCGAAAAAGAATGTCCCTTTATGCACGCAGACCTTGTATTTTCTCCCGTACTCGAGGATGACGGCATTATCCGCTACGTCGCTATATTCGCAAAAGACATTACCCTGCAAAAGAAGCGCGAGGAAGAACTGGTCGAACAGGCGCTTCACGACCCCCTGACCGGGGTTGGAAACCGGAGAAACCTCGACACGCGGCTTGCCCAGGCAATCAGCCGGGCGGGTCGCTCTTTCCCGGCGGCTCTCCTGTACCTCGACATCGACCATTTCAAGGAGATAAATGACCGGTTCGGTCATCTTGCCGGAGACCGCGTATTGAAACGTATGTCCCGTATATTTACCGCCTCCGCGCGTTCAAACGACGCGGTATTCCGTTTGGGAGGCGACGAATTCGCCATTCTGATAGAAGGCGTCGAAACCGGGGAAGCCCTGGCGATGGCACAGCGTTTACGCACGGAAATCGAGAAATGCGACCTGAAAGAAGAGACCGGAGAACCAATACATGTGTCGATATCCGGTGGGCTCCGCACCATTACCGCGGAGTCTCTTGCCCCGCTCGTTATCGAGGAGGCGGATGCCGCAATGTACCTGGCAAAAGAGGGAGGCAGAAACAGGATAGTCCTCCACACAATCAGTTGACGGTTAATTTTTTATGAATTATGTACTTTATCCCCGAAAGAAACATATTGTTGCACCAAATTTGTTATACTTGTGTCAAACAGTTGTAGAACTACGGTAATAAAGAGGTGAGTAATGAAAGTAAGGCATTCAGCCAGTATCTTCCTTCGGTTTCTTGCCATCTTTTTTTCATTCAGCTGGCTCATGTGGGTGGCAATTTGCCTGTGGTCCGCACTCTGGGATGGTGGCGAAAAATTGTATAAAAGAATACGGGTCTTTGTGTAGGATAAAAGAAACAGGATGCGAAAGGCTTCGCACCCTGTTATCATCAGAACACCATATTATTCAACATATGTCCACATACGCTTGGCATACGGGTCAGGAGTGACGTTCTTGCGGGCAAACAGTTCGCTCAGGGTAACAAACTCGTATCCCTGTTTTTTCAGCGCAGGGATAAGAATGTCAAGGGCATCAGGAGTCGGATGAGGATCGGGCTGAACATCATGCAGCAATATGATCGCACCGTCCTTCATACCGCTTTTGACATTGTCAACAAGCTTTTGTACGGTGGTTCCCGTACCAGACCAGTCGAAACCAAGAACGCCACTTGCAAATGGCAGACCAATGGTCGCAAACATGACATCGCTTGTTGCAAGGTTCGGCGGTCGGAAAAAGGCAGGTTCCTTACCGGTATACTTGACGATCTGATCCTTTGTTTTGGCAATGGAGGCAGCAACCTCTTCGGCAGTCATTTTTTCCATTCCGCTGTAACTCCAGGAATGGTTGCCGAATTCATGTCCAGCTGCGACCATACGCTCCATAACCGGTTTTGTAGACTCGTTCATGTTCTGTCCGACGACAAAGAAAGTCGCAACGACGCCATGCGCAGCAAGCTTGTCAAGAACCCGCGGCGTCTTTGTCGAATCCGGGCCGTCATCAAACGTCAGGGCACACAATTTGTCAGGAGCGGGCATCAGGTCATCTTCTTTTACCACTTCCGGAACCACTTCTGCTGTTTTACAGGACATACTTAGTACCACCAATACTGTAATTATTCCTGAAAGTATCTTTTTCATGGAATCCTCCTCATGTTAGTATATGATAAACAGATACCGCAAGACGCACATATCGGAGAATACGGTGAATCATGCGCAAGTATTTTTACTTAGCAGCAGGAATCAAACCCTGACGGATACCCTGACGACAACGGATGAACGGACATGACAATTGGATTGTATGTAACAAATCTTGATGAAGAGTTTCACCTTTCCCTGTTTCGCGGCGCACGGGATTACTGCGAGCGCATGGGCATCGAATTGATGTGTATCCAGGGTGACAGTATTGACTGGTATATCAAGTCCGGAGACACCTGTTTTTCCGTAAACCGGGTATTGCCGGTAGACGGAGTCATTATCCTGTCGTCGACACTCATCGAGGGAAAAAACAGGGTCCGTATACCGGAACTGGATACGGCTTTCACAACCATGCCCGTTGTTTCCGCAGGCAGCAGGCTCAATGATTATCCCGCCATACGCGTGAAGACACGCAAACCGATGGATGAACTGATGAGCCATCTTCTGGAGGATCATGGCTATAGACGTTTTTTGTATATCGGAGGTCCCGTTCATAACCGTGATAACCGCATTCGGGAAAGTTCCTTCACTGAGGCGCTTAAAAAAGCCGGACGTTCAAAGGAAGGGATTCATGGAGAAATCAGAAACGGAGATCTGTTCGTAGAAAATGCCGGATTTTCAATCATGGGTGAGTATATTCGTCATCACCCGGAGAAGGATCTTGATGTCATCGTAGCCGGCAGTGACAACATAGCGATTGGGGTGCTCAAAGCGCTTCATCAACATCGAGGCAGCGGATGGGAGTCCTGCGCACTTACCGGATTCGATGACATTCCCCATGCACGTAACCTTGATCCTCCGTTAACAACGATACACCAACCCGTAAAGGAAATGGGATTCCTGGCTGCCGAAAAAGTACACCGGCTCCTGGAACGGAGGGAAACACCCTGGCTACAGCATGTGAACGCACAACTGTGCATACGTTCCTCCTGTGGGTGTTCTGCACAGACCGGAACAGAAGAACCGGAACAAAAACGTCACACCAAAACCGAAACCCTCTTGCGCGATACGAATATAGCCGGTCAGGAACTTGGCCGCACAAATACCCTCGAGGAAGCGCTCGCTGCCTTTGCCCGATTTCTTGCTACAGCTGCCATAGAACGCTGCATACTGATCCCGTTCATCGATCGAACCGAAGAATATCCGGTTACGCGTACAGACATGTATCAATGGAATGCCAACGACATGAAATTCACTCTTGTCGCGTGTCAACAAACCTTCCTGAAAGATGGGCTCAAAGACTTGTTGCAGCAGTGGAACGATGATACTGCGGTTACCGTCGTCTATCAATTACGTTCGTTACGGATAAAGCTCGGTCTGCTTCTGTACCGCTGCGATGAGGAGCTGTATCCGTATATGTGCAGCTGCGGATCATTCCTTTCAAACGCGCTTATCCGCATTCAAACAAGCCGTATCGATGCTCAGCGAGCGCGCATGCTCGAGGAAGAGGTCAGGAAGCGAACGGAGGAACTGATACATGAAGCCGAGCAGCGACGTAAAACAGAAGCAGAAGTATTGCGTATAAGCGACAAGGAACGGCTCAGATTCAGCATGGATTTACACGACGATATTTGTCAACGGCTTGGAGGCCTTGCCATGCTCTGTAAGGGAATGGAACACATAGACCCGCGAATACGCGAAGCGAGCAGTATCGCGGTGGAAACCCTCAAACGAACCAGAGCATACGCCCACGACTCGTTCCCGATGAAACTGGGAGACCACGGATTAAAGGAAAGCCTCTCCCATCTGTGCCGGGAAACCTCCGAATTGCACGGAATCGCAATTACCTTTACCTGGAATGGCGAGCAGTTTAAAGCTCATTTGCCGGGTGAAGAACTGAATATTTACCGTATCATGCAGGAGGCGCTGACCAACGCGGTAAAACACGCACAGGCAAGCCACATTCAGGTTAGTGCCAGTGTATCCGATCAGGCAAGTTTGTTTTCTGTTTCAGATGATGGCCGGGGGATTCCGGCCGCAGGACAAACCGGAAAGAGAAAGCAAATCAGACGGCCCGAGGGGATCGGACTTGCATCAATGACATACCGTGCGAACCAGATGGGAGCAAAACTCGTACTCCGGGACCGCGACGGAGGGGGAACCGTGGTGGAGCTTGCCATACACGGAAATTGATAACGACTGTATTCGCCGCTCCCCCTACTCCATGAGGATATGATATACTGACCGACATGAAAGTAAACCGGATTCTTCTGGTGGATGACCATCCAGTGTTTACCCGTGGCCTTGCCGTACTATTGAATGAACGCGATGATTGCGAAGTCGTCGCGGAAGCTGAAAATTCACAAAAAGCGCTTGCGCTGCTGGAAGAAACCTGGCCAAACCTTGTTATTATTGATTTGAACCTTGGAACGGAAGACGGTATGGATCTGGTGAAAACTGTTCACCGGCGCTTTCCCGCGGTCAAAATATTGGTACTATCCATGCTCGATGAATCATTTTATGCGGAACGTGCCCTGCAGGCCGGTGCCCATGGTTATATCATGAAGGAAGAAGTGATTGACCAGGTAATCGATGCCATTTCGACAGTCGCATCGGGCAAAATTTGGATGAGCGAAAAACAAATAAACCGCAGTATCGACCGGTTGTTCACACCCGGCGGCACATCTTCAGGCAGTTTTCGCGATCTGTTTTCACGCCTTTCGGACCGGCAAGCCCAGGTTCTGACTCTTATCGGAAAGGGATACGCATCATCGGAGATTGCCGAACGACTGGGTATCCAGGTTAAAACGGTAGAAACCCATCAATACCAGCTCAAACTCAAACTGGGATGCACAAGCATCCGGGATTTACGCAAAATAGCGATAGAATGGGCCAATTCTCAAAGCCTCCGGGATGGATAAAGACCCGCCCTACACGTCCATCACGACAAAGGTCTTTACAAGGCCGGAAAGCGTGTCACTGTTTGCATGACTCTTTGTCAACAGATCCCGTACCGTACCGGCGCTTGAACGCACTGTGTCAACTTTGCTGCTGACTTCCATACCGGCTTCAGTCACGCGTTGGCTCATGGCAACAAGCTGTTCGACGCTATCGAGCGCATGACCGCTGCCCGTGCGAATTTCAGCCGAATGTTCGCGTACCTCTGCTGACAGGGCTGCAACGGAACGCAAATCGACAATAACCCGGGACGTATGTTCTGCCTGCACGGTTATTTCGGAGCGGAGGTTTTGCTCCATTACTGTCGCGTTTTCTACTGATGACCGAAGTTCCGTAAACGCCCGCTCCGCAGTGTCGGAAAGAGAGACAGCCTCCGCGATGGAAGCCTTGAGAATGCGGATATTATCAGCAATACGAACCGATTGTGTATTCGAAAGCTCTGCCAATTTTCTGATCTCGGACGCAACGACCGCGAAGCCTCGTCCGGAATGTCCAGCATGCGCGGCCTCGATCGCGGCGTTCATGGCGAGAAGATTGGTTTGTGCGCCGATATTCTCGATCATTGCATTCGCTTCGACGACCTTATCTGACTGCAAACGCAATGACGAAATGGATCGTGTCAATTGCTGGAGCGTAGAAGCGCCCTGGCCGAATACATTCATCAGGCGTTCAAACTCCCGGGCATTTGCATCAAGCTGGCCGGTAACAGCTCCAAGCTGATCGACCAATTGCTCTATAGTGCCCGAGCTCGTGGTCACCGCGTCAGACTGTGTTTGAATCCGACCATCCTGCAGTTCAATTGTCGAGGCAATTTCATGCATTATGGCAGAAATATGGCGAATTACAGTTTCCTGCTCGGTTGCAACGAGGGCAACCTTTTCAGCAATCTTCTGAATTTCGGTATTCGCATCTTCACTTACACCCATTGCCTCCATAAGGCGGTCATTTGTCCTCTTTCCGTCAAGAACGGAATTGCGCAGAGTTTTGATTATCGAAGACAAGTTTCCGGCAAATTCATTAAAATGGGTGCCCATCTGCCCGAATTCATCCCGAAACGCGAGCGAGAGCCGGGCGGTTAAATCCCCGGCAGACATGGAGCGGACAGCTACCAAAACCTGCCGGACGGCAGTGGTAATACGTCGGCTGAACACCAAAGCACCGCCCAAACTGACAAAGAGGCCTGCCGCGAGACCAATTAACAGGACAGACACAACCATTGTCCGCGTAAGACGCGAGCGCTCAATAATGAGGGACACATCCTCAAGAACTGCCTGGTCATAGGCATCAACCAGCCGGGCATGCTGGGTCGCTAACAGTTGCAGCCGTCTGTGAAGGCCCGACAGGCGGGCGTCGAGAGTCGAAGTAATGACTTGAGGGTTACCCAAGGAGGTTCCCTGCAAGGCAAGGCCGACAGAACCTTCCATAAGCCTGTTTCTTTCATCAAGGGCAGGAATAAAGTCCGAAGCAAACAGGTTCCGCCACTGGACGGTATACTCCCGGATCATGAAAACAAGGATCTGCTGGATATTTGGTTTTTGACTTCTTTCGAATAGACTGACATCCGAAAGCATGGCTTCAAGCCGTTCAAATTCCCGCAATCCGTTTTGATTGCGGTTATTTATTAAATCGGGCATGGACATTTGAACGGCCTTCAACTGGGCGGACACGAGCTGAATACTGTTTGCCGAAGTGGAATCAGTTCGAATAATCTCGAGCATGGACCCCAGGGTATACATCCCACCATAGCCGGCTCCGCCAACGATAGCAACAAGAATGACCAGTGCAAGAAAGGTTGAAGTTAACTGGATGCGGATACTCGCCATCTTATTGCCCCCCGGCCGATTCGACCGGCAATCCTGCTGCGAGCCAGCCACCGTTCATGCCTCCTATAAGCGAGGTCGCAGTATAGCCCATAACCCGCAAGACTCCGACGACCTGGGCAGCACTCTGTCCGGAATAACAGGTAACAATAATCTGGCGGTCACGGGGGATTTCTGCAATACGGGAACCGACATCAAACCACCAGATGTTTTTCGCTGACCGGATATGGCCCGCTACATAATCGGCCTCTCTGCGAATATCCAGCAAAAAAAGGTCCTCACCGCGCGAAAGCCGCTCGTCCAATACCTTGGCATTGATCATGTTATTATTTTCCGCGGAAAGGGCCAGAAAATACCGCAATCCCGCTTCCTCAACTGACTGCTCGCTTGCCACAACACCGGACAGGATTTCCGTAATTTGAGCTTCGGAAAGTTCACGAAAATTAGTATTTGAACAGGAATACAGAGCAAGACACACAGACAGTACACCGAGACACAACAATAATCTTTTCATCGGGAATCCCCTTTTTTGTATTACGTTGCGGAAGCTGGCAGGAAAGCATGTCGGCGTCCGCCTTAATAACAGCAATTATAAAGAAGCATAGACCCGCCCTGTCAGGTATTCAAGCATAAAATTCGGGAACCAAAAAAAAGGCCATTGCCGGAAACGCATGTTTCCGGCAATGGCTTTGTTGCGTGGCAGTATCCTGTCAGGGAAACGAAAAAAGGCTTTCAATCGTTCGCGTAATCCGTTCAACTGCCCTGTCGATGCCCAATACCTGAATTGAACCAATAAGGGGTGGACTGATTTTACTTCCGGTAACCGCCATACGGACGGGCATCATGATATCCCCAATCTTCACCCCGAGTTCGGCCGCTTTTTCCCGGAACAGGGTATCCGCGGCATGTTCGTCAAGACCTTCAATGGATGGCAGGAGGTCGCGTGCTGCAAGCAGAACCTCCCGGGTTTTTGCGGCGTCAAGTTTCTTCGGTATGACATCCTCAATCGCCGGTACTGCGGGTTCAGCAAAGAGAAAGGAGAGCATGAGCGGCGCGTCCGTCAGGTAATGAAGACGCTCCCTGATCAACGGCATAACCCGTAACAAGAGTTCACGTTGTGCGGGCTCGGGCGACAGGAGGGTTTGGTCATCAAACATCAGACCGGCAGCGCGGCGGGCCTCCGGAGAATTACGTTCAAGCGGAGCGCAGTGACCAAGCAGGCCGGAATTGGCAATGAACGGCCAGGTCAGATCGAACAACTCAAGATCGGTTTTTTGCCGCATATACTGACCGTTGAACCACTCGAGTTTTTTATAGTCGAAAACAGCAGGAGCCTTGTTGATATGATCCATCCGGAAAAGACTTCCCAACTCGGACAGACTGTACAGATCACGACCATCTTCATACGAACAGCCGAGCATTGCCACGTAGTTAATCAATGCTTCGGGCAAATATCCCCTGTTCCTGAATTCATTACAGCTCGTCGCTCCATGCCGTTTGGAAAGCTTTTGTCCATCCTCGCCCATCACCATGGGTAAGTGGCAATAATCGGGATGTTCCCAGCCAAAGGCATTATACAAAATGACATGAATGGGGGTAGAGGGTATCCACTCCTGGGCCCTCATGACGTGGGTTATCTCCATCAGATGGTCATCAATGATATTGGCAAGATGATAGGTCGGGAATCCGTCAGTCTTGATCAGTACCGGATCCGGATTGATGTCGGAATTTTTCCATTCAATGTCGCCCAGGAGGGAATCGTGGAAACGGGTTGTGCCGTCAAGAGGAACAGCCAGACGGATGACATGGGGTGTGCGCGAGGTAAGTTTCGCCTGAATCTCGTCAGGACTCAGAGTGCGGCAATGCCGGTCATAGCCCAGCGCCTGTTTTTTCGCGGTCTGCTCAGCGCGCAAATTTTCCAGCCGTTGTTCGTCGCAAAAACAGTAGTAGGCCCGGCCTTTTTCGACCAGCTCGAGCGCATATTGCTTGTACAGGTCAAACCGCTGGGACTGAATGTACGGTCCGAAGACGCCGCCCCGGGGACCGCCCTCATCCCAATCGATACCGAGCCAGGATAGTGTATCATACAGATTCTGCTCATACTCGGTGCTGTAGCGTGTTTGATCGGTATCTTCAATACGTAAAATAAAGGTCCCGTTATTGGCACGAGAAAAAAGATAATTGAACAAGGCGGTTCTGACTCCGCCAATATGTTGCATACCGGTCGGCGATGGTGCATAGCGTACTCGTACGTTCACTTGATAACTCCTTGACTGGCAAAACCGGTCACCGGAAAAAATTTTCGCACCGGTAGTTGCCTTCATACCGCACTGGGCGGTAAACTCCCGCCCAGTATACGGAATACCGCTGCCTTGGACAAGCATTATCTTCTTTCTGCAGAAGCCGGTTTCATGACTGCACGTACATAGTTAGATGTATCAAGATACCTGCGGGCCAGATCGCGCATTGACTCACCGCTTACCAGTGTGATTACCTCATCGGTCATACGCGGAAGATCCTCAAGCGGGTTTCCGCGCATCAGGGCGGCAGTAATTTGCGCGCGCCAGAATGCGTTATTGCGCATCCCGTCCTCGCGGGAGCGCCGCCAGCTTTCATGCAGCTTCACAATATACTGATCAGGCACGGGTGCGGCTTGCAACCAGGCAATCTGTCTGAAAATTTCCGCGACCAGCTCATCCTCCCGTCCGGTTTCACAACCAAATTCAATCGTCAGCTCAAAAAGCCCTTTCGGATAGCTGGTCAAATAACCGCCCACCGACACTCCGTAGGTACCGCCCTTGTCTTCCCGGATTGTTTCCCGTAACCGTATATTCAACAGAGACAAAAAAAGATAGTACAGCTCGCGGTCATAGGAAGACACCGAGGCAGGGCCTCCAAAGGCAAGAAATACCGAACTTTTATCTTCCAGACCGCGATACAGGGTTTCATCCTGTACCCCCGGAGGGAACGGCGTGCTTGCATATCGAGCCTCTTCGACAGACCCGAGTCCATTCAGAGTTGCCAGATACTGAAGGGCAAACTGTTCGATAACCCGACTATCCAGACTTCCGACAAAAACAAAGGTAAAATCGGAGGCATCAGCAAAGCGCGTTCGATAGAACGCTTCGGCCAGGCAGGGATTCATTCGCGAAACAAAGGCGGTATCGGGATTTTGCTGGCGTATGTTGGATCCGTATACCAAACGTTTTTTAAGGTCGTCAAAAACCGCGGCCGGATCATTTGTTCGCGAAGAAGCGAGCATATCCATCTGGCTATGAAGAGAACTCCATGCCTCGGCGGAAAAGTGCGGGCGACTAAAATAAAGATGAATAAGCTGAAACAGAGTTTCGGTATCTGCCACCGAAGAGGAACCGCTCAAGCCTTCCCAGTACTCCTGAATCCAGGGAGACACCGATACCGTTTTCCCGGCAAGTTTTTTTTGCACATCGGAAGCGGAAAAACCGTTCAGACCGGACATTTCGGCGAAAGACTGCGCAACCGAGGCAGAGGGAAACACCTCATCCGAGGCAAGAGAGGTCCCGCCCCTGCTCCAGGCATGGAAGAGAATTTCATTTGCCCTGAAAGCGGTCGGGTATATGACAACCCGGGCCCCATTCGAAAGGGTCAGTATTTCCAGCCCTTCCGGTCCGGTCTGTTCACGTGAAACCACAGAACCCGTCAAACCGGGATCAAGGTCAAACAAGGGACGGTCGGCAAGCGTGTCTACCCAGGGTTGCACACCGCCGTCGGGTACGTACGATAGCCACAAACGGCGTAGCTCGGTACTATCAGGAATATCCGAACCGCCGGGCGCCGATTCGGAGGGAGCGGTCACCACAAACCGGTTCCCCCGGTCGGAGTACCATGAAGAAATATAACGGGAAACGTCCTCCTGGCTGATGCCGGCAAGCAGGGAGGTCGCGATTCCATATTCATCCTCGAAAGACATGAACGCAGAACCCGAAAGAAAACTGTCAACCAGAGAAGCCGCATGGCGGGAAGATTCCACCTTGTCCTTGTCCAGCAACAGCTGGTCATATGACGCAACAATTGACGTGCGCGCGCGCTCAAACTCGCCATCGGTTATACCGAATTGACGGAACGAGAGAAACTCTCCCAGCAGCTCCCGAATCGCATCCTCAAAGCGACCGCTTTGGGGCACCATGCCAAGCCAGGAAAATTCGACCGGCCTGACAATACGGTGTACTCCTGCTTCGGCGGCAAGAAGAGCGGGATTCTCGCGCAAGGTTTTTTCTGAAAGACGGGCGTTGAATGCAGAGAAGGCGATCGATCTGACCAGGGACCTTCTCATGTCTGCAAGATCAGTGCGAGGAGTTGCGGGAAACCCTTCCATTATTTGGACCGTTGTGTACCGAATTTCGGGATCCCGAATAATGAGAACCTCTGGTTCCGGGGAAGTTCGAATAGATGTATCTGGTACAGCAATACTGTCCGGTGAAGGGGGAATCGCACC
Source organism: Spirochaetales bacterium Spiro_09 (assembly GCA_001604385.1). GTDB lineage: Bacteria > Spirochaetota > Spirochaetia > Treponematales > Treponemataceae > Teretinema. The sequence continues at coordinate 49,197 of LVBK01000010.1, forward strand.
GAGCCGCTTCGTCAGCCGGGCAACGACGTCAGCAGGATCAAGATCGCCGACAATCACCACAGACATCAAATCGGGACGGTACCAGGTACGGTAAAAGGCCACAATCCGCTCACGCGGCAGGCTCCTCACTGTTTCCGGATCTCCGATCGGCAATCGGTCGGCATACAGGGATCCCGGAAACAAAAACGGAATCTGCTTGTCCCGCACGCGTCCGCTCGCCCCCCTGCCCAGCCGCCACTCTTCAATGACAACTGCGCGCTCTTTATTCAGTTCTTCCTCGTCAAAGCGGAGGGTTGCAGCCCAGTCATACAGAACAAGCAGCGCGGTATCGAGCAGGTCACTGTCATCCGCGGGTATCTCGAGCATATAGACGGTCTCTTCAAACCCGGTGTAGGCATTTACCTCCGGCCCGAACGACATACCGATTGTCTCGAACCAGTCAACCAGTTCCTGTTCGGCAAAATGCTCCGAGCCGTTAAAGGCCATGTGTTCAACCAAATGAGCGATTCCCCGCTGGTCATCAGCTTCCATGGCAGAACCCGCCTTTACCGCAAGTCGCAGAAAAATTCTGTTCTCGGGTTCAGTATTCCGCAACACTGCATACGACAGGCCGTTCTCGAGCATCCCGTCAACGACCATCGCATTACGGGGAAGCGGGGATTCCCCTTGCACCGGTTTGGCATTTTGTGTTGCACAGGATGAAAACAAAACAAGAGCAAGAATACATACACGACACACGCGCTTGATCAGTAATAATAGTCTCATAGTATCAATAAAATACTCGACCGGAGCGAAAGTCACAACCGATTATGCAGCACCGGACAACAAAAAAAAAGGAAAGTGGCAACGCAAAAAAGAAAAGACTATAGTTAAGTCACGGAAGGAGACCGTTGATGAAAACATTGATTGTAGAGGATGACTTCACCAGCAGACTGCTGCTTCAGGGAATTTTACAGGCCTTTGGTGAAACGCACATAAGCGTAAACGGGAAAGAGGCTATTGAAGCGGTACACATCGCCCTCGATGCAGGCAAACCCTATAACCTGATATGTCTCGACATCATGATGCCCGAGATGGATGGACAAACAGCCCTGAAAAACATACGGAATCTGGAAGAAAAAGCGGGAATCCTTGCCAGCTGCGGCGCGAAAATCATCATGACAACGGCTCTCGATGACAAAAAAAACATTATGAGCGCATTCAAGGAACAGTGTGATGCCTACATCGTCAAACCCATTGACCGTGAAAAACTTGAACATCAAATTCGGGCCCTGGGATTGATCTCGTGATACCATGAGCAATCGTACAGCATCGGTTGTAGACGCACTGCAACTGGGAATCTTTACCTATTCTTTACACACCGATGTCGTGGAAACAAACAACAATTGTTTCCGCATTACAGGAATTGTATCCGGTTCCTCGCTGAACCGTATGCGCGAAAGAGTAAGTCCGGAAGATTTTATCGAACTGCGGCACATGTTCAATCCCAGAAATCTTGGCGGTCGACAAATTCATTTTTTCAAATACCTTCATCCCGTCACCGGTGAGCGATGGCTGTATCTGGCGGGCGCCCAGACCGATGATTGCTTTGTCGGCCTCGTCACGGATATCAGCGACAATGATGATCGGGACAAGGTGATGAAAGAATGGAATTTGCTCCGTTCAGCCATTTTCAGCCAGATACCGCACGGGGTCATCGTCATCGACCCGAAAACCCACACCATCATGATGGTTAACCGGTATGTCGCCGAACTTTACGGAAAATCCGAGCACGACATGCTGGGAAAACGCTGCCATCATTTTATCTGCACCACCCCTTCGGGAATGTGCCCGGTTTGCGACCGCGGGGAGAACACGCTTGAAGGAGAATTTTCATTTATTACCGCGAGCGGTGCCCTGACTCCCGTCAGAAAAAAAGTGACCCGGACCCTGGTCGGCCGTAAGGAAGTGGTCATCGAGTACGTTCTTGATATACGGCATCAGAAAAAAACCGAAGCCGCACTGCGGGAAACGGGTGAACGGCTCCAGCTCGCAACAAAATCCGGAGGAGTCGGTATTTGGGAAATCGACCTGGAACGGGATGAAACATTCTGGGACGATCAAATGTACCGTCTGTTCGGAATCAGTTCGGATACCGTAAAAAAGAGTCTCGACCTGTGGGTCAGCACGATTCATCCCGAGGATATCGGGAAGGCAAAAAAAGCATACGATGAGGTACTTGCAACCGGCAGAGAGTTCAATGAATCCATTCGGGTTCTGTGGAAGGACGGAACAATCCGCCATATACGAATAGTCGGTCAGGTACAACGGAATATTGTCGGGAAACAAATCAGGATGATCGGAACATGCTGGGATATTACCCGTCAAAAGGAGACCGAGTCCGAACTGATCAAGTCAAATCTTGAACTTGAGGAAGCAGGAATACGGGCCAATCAGCTGATGATACAGGCAGAAGCCGCCAACGACGCAAAGAGCTCGTTTCTTGCCACCATCAGCCATGAAATACGCACTCCGCTCAACGGCATCATTGGCATGAGCAGTCTGCTCAAGGACAGCAGACTTACCAAAACGCAGGAAATGTATGTAGATCTCCTGAAAAAGAGCGGCCAATCGCTCCTTGAATTGATCAATCATATTCTCGATTTCTCGAAAATCGAGTCGCATAAAATGGAACTGGAATCCCTGTCCTTCAATATTCGGACCCTGATTGAAGAGACCGTATCCCTTATGTCCATTCAGGCTGCAGACAAACACTTATCCATTCTCGTAAACATCAATGAATCCGTGCCCAGAACGGTTGTCGGAGACCAGGGCAGACTCAGACAGGTACTCGTGAACCTGGTCGGCAACGCCGTCAAGTTTACCGATGCCGGGTCTATCACCATCGAGGTCACGAGCAAAATATGGCCGGATAAAACAGCAGACCTGACATTCAGGGTCTCCGATACCGGTATCGGAATTCCTGCAAACAAGCTGAAGAATCTCTTTACCCCCTTTACCCAAATTGACAACTCAAGTACGCGCAAATACGGCGGGACAGGGCTCGGTCTTGCCATATCCCGTCAATTAATACAGCTTATGGGTGGAGAGATCGGAGTCACGAGTACGGTTGGCACCGGAACAACGTTCACCTTCACCATCAGGCTACCCGTCGGTATAGATGTCCCGCAAAAGGATGATACCGACTTACCGGAGACGGTAAAACGAAAGAGCCATCCGATAAAAAAATCCCCTCTCCAGGATTCCACCCGAACTGCACGCATCTTGATTGCGGAAGACAATACCACAAACAGACTTATCGCAATCAAGCTCCTGGAAAAACTGGGGTATCGCTCGGATGCCGTAGCAGACGGCCGGGAAGCGGTGGAAGCGGTAAAAAGCGGTGCCTATGATCTTGTTCTCATGGACTGTCAAATGCCCGACCTTGACGGATACCAGGCTACAGCCATGATTCGGGAAGAAGAACGCAGGGAAAATCAGAACAGGCATATTCCGATTATCGCGCTGACTGCCCACGCTCTTGCCGGGGATCGGGAAAAATGTATCGAGGCGGGGATGGACGACTTCATTGCAAAACCGGTAGAACCGGATCAGCTTGCCGTTACCCTCTCGGCATGGCTTCCGGATAGCGGCACGGTAGCCAATACTCTGCCCATACCTCACCAAATGCATCAGGATATATTCAACAAGAAAGCCTTTATGACACGGATTCTGGATGACCGCGAACTTGGCAACACCATCATACATGGTTTCCTTGAAGATATGCCCCATCAAATTGAAAATTTGAAATTTGCGCTACAACAGAATAATCTTGTTGAAGCGACACATTATGCTCACCGTATCAGGGGAGCTGCCATTAATCTTGCATGTGGACGCATGGCCGAGATCAGTTCTCAATTGGAGGTTGCATCGGGAACGGGTGAAGAAGAGAAAGCAGGCAAGCTCTATACCGAGCTGGAAGAATCATTTGAAGAACTGAAGGAAGTCATACCGAAACTCATGGAGGAAATGACATGAAGATTTTGATTGCCGATGATGATGTCGCATCAAGAACCATATTGACCATGCTTTTGGAAAAGACCGGGCACCAGGTAATTACTGCGGATAACGGAAATGACGCGTATGATATTTTGTGCCGTGAAGATCACCCCGAGATGGCAATCCTTGACTGGCTGATGCCGGGCAAGGACGGCGCGGAAGTTTGCCGGGCGGTACGAAAGGACGAAAACAACAATCCGATATACCTGATCATGCTTACCATCAAGGGAGAAAAGTCCGACATTATCGAGGGACTCGAGTCGGGTGCGAACGACTATATCTCGAAACCCTATGATCCGGGAGAACTTCACGCACGAATAAAAGCCGGAGCGAGGATAATCGAGCTTCAAAGAGAATTAACCCAAAAACTGGAGATTCTGGAAGAAAACGACAGACGGATACGCCAGTTATTGACCGAGAAAGATATGCTGCTCTATGAAGCCCACTACAGAATCAGAAGCAATGTCAACCTCATTCTTGAAATGATCGATTTGCAGGCAGACAGCTTGTCAAACAAAACAGCCGCAGAAGCATTGAAGGCTACCGCTAACCGGATGAAGACGCTCGGCCTTGTCTACGAAAAACTGTATCATTCGGAATTTCTCGAGCGATATTCCGCACAAACCTACATTATGCGTCTGGTCGAAGAAATTACCCGCCACTACCCTGATCATAAAAAAGTACAGATTGACATAGATGTCGACCAGGTAGACCTCGATTTGAACGCTCTGGTAAAAATCGGCATGCTGATAAACGAACTTACCGAAAACGCCATGCGCCACGCGTTCTCCGGCATGGATACCGGTACCATCTCGATAGATATTCGAAAGAAACAGGATGCAATTCACGTCGATTTTTCGGATAACGGCATTGGCTTGCCGGTCGGAATTTCTCCCGATACGGCCAACACCTTTGGATTCAAACTGGTAAACGGCATTTGCAAAAATATGAACAGCTCGCTATCCCTGCATACAGGTCCGGGAACGCATATGTGTATACACATACCGCATACGGCAACCTCAACCGGAAAAAAATACACCGATAAATTTGCAATCGGAAAACGGGTTCGTTAGACTTCTATCTGACAGGTCGCGATTTACTAAGCGGGCAGGCTGTTATCGCGACCCTGAGGAATAATAATAATCCGTATGGCAAAAGAAATAGATGAAGAAACGAAAGAAATCATAGTCTCGTTTGTTTCGGAAGGGTATGAACGGCTTGATGACTCGGAAGCGCAACTTTCAAAGTTGTCCGACGAAGAAGACAACACACCCATCCTCAATTCGGTATTCAGACTGTTTCATTCCGTCAAGGGTTCTGCAGGCTATCTCGGTTTCGAGGTAATCAAACGTTTGACCCATGAAGCTGAAACCCTCCTCGATGTATTTCTCAAGGAACACGTCACACCGACTCAGGATGCAATAGATACCATTTACGACACTATAGATGTATTGCGAACGTGTATCGGAATTGTCGAAAAAGAATACGACGACAGTACAGGAAGCACGGTGGCCGATACTCAGACAAAGGTCCTGACCAGTGTTATAGCTCGTCTGCGCAACAAGGAACAGGAACAATCTGAACCAGTCGAAGTGAACTGCATCGAAGTTTCAGAACTGGTAAGCGCGGAAATGATCGAGCGCTTTATCGGCGAATGCGCTGATCTGATGGATCGAGCAGAAAAGACCGCACTTTCCCTGCAAGCAGTAAAAACAAATACCGAGGAAATTAACGACATATTCCGGACAGTGCATACCATAAAGGGAAATTCCGGTTTTTTCGGGTACTCTATATTAGAACGATATTGTATGGATTTCGAATCGTTTCTCGATGCCCAGCGAAAATCCGGAAACACATGCAGTGAAGCCTGCATCAATACGATTATCGGACATATAGACCGTATCAGATCGCTGTTGCGAACCGTCATTGTGCATCCTCCGACAAGGGAGCTGGCCGGGGATACCACCGTTTCGAAAGCCCGGACGGAAGCAGACATCAAACAGAGCATGCAGGAATATAAGCCGATCGGGGAAATACTGGTGGACATGGGAGCGGTTCCTGGAGAGGTTCTCTCGCAGGCGCTTCAGGAGCAGGAGCGACCGATCGGAGAAATTTTGGTCGAAAAGGGCGTTGTTGCCCGGGATACCGTAGAGGAAGCGCTAAAAATACAGCGTGCGCAAAAACCAGCATCCGAGCCGGAAACATCACACGATATCATCAGAAAAGAAATTCGGGTTGACACCTCAAAACTGGACAAACTTTTTGAACTGGTAGGTGAATTGATTACTGCCGAGGCAATGGTGATCAACAATCCCGATATAACCGGACTAAAGCTGGACAGTTTCAATAAATCCTTTGCTCGCCTTAACAAGATCAGCCGCGAGATCCAGGAAACGACCATGATGATCCGCATGATTCCCCTTGACGGACTATTCCAGAAAATGACACGGCTTGTTCGCGACCTTTCCCGAAAATGCGACAGACCCATCAATTTCTTCGTATCCGGACAAGACACCGAAATGGACAAGAACGTCATAGAGCAGGTCGCCGATCCACTTGTACACATACTCCGCAACGCGGTCGATCATGGCATCGAGTCACGGGAGAAAAGAACCGCATCCGGAAAACCCGAAAACGGAACAATCAGACTGAACGCGAAGTACGAGGGCTCCGAAATATGGATTACCGTTCAGGATGACGGAGCAGGTTTAAACAGGGAGCGGATACTGAACAAGGCTATCGAGCGGGGCCTGGTTAAAACAGACCCGTCGCTCCTTTCCGACAGTGATGTATGGGCCTTTATTTTCGAGCCAGGCTTCTCAACCGCAACAACTGTCTCGGATGTCTCCGGGCGCGGAGTAGGTCTCGATGTCGTCAAGAAAAATCTTGACCGGATACGGGGACGCATAGATATACTCACCACGGAGGGACAGGGGACAGAATTTATTCTGGCTATTCCGCTCACCATGGCTATTATCGATGGTATAACCGTACGCGTCGGCTCGAACCGTTATTCACTTCCCCTCAATGATATTATCGAGTTTGTTAAGATTACTCCCGCGCAAATTTCACGCACCGAGAAAAATGAAGAAACCGTCAATATCCGTACGGAATTCCTGCCGCTTATAAAACTCTATGAGGTATTCACAATTCGGGATGCAATTACAGATCCCACCGAGGGCATTATGATTATTGTTGCCAATAATGGAAGGAAAGCCTGCCTCCTCATCGATGAAGTTGTGGGAAATCAGCAAATTGTCGTCAAGTCGCTTTCCGAATATCTGGGAAAGGTTGAAGGCATTTCCGGCTGCAGTATTTTGGGCGACGGCAGTGTCAGTTTCATAATCGATACCGGACGGCTTATGTCGCTCAGGATAGACTAGCAATAACAGCCGAGCCCGAAATGTACGGTGAGCCAATCCAGCACCGAGGGGCATGGGCGATAGGGAAAAAAGACAATCCACCAGGAGGATATCTATGAAAATCAAGGCGAAACTGTTAACCGGTTTTTTGATCACCGCGCTCCTGTGTGCCGCCGTCGGCATACTGGGCTTTACTCAGCTTGAACGAATGAAAACTGAAATTACCGCCATGACGACGAAAACGATTCCCGCCATGAACCATTTGAATGTAGTGGCCAAGGAATTTTTGAACATCAAGGTAGCGGTAAGAAATCTTGCAAACCCCGACTCGCTGGAAATGACCGGCTTTATCAGCGAACAGATGCGGGATGTGGAGAAAGCCCGTACCGTGTACCGGAAGTCGTACGAGGCATACGGAAATGAACCGAAGACATCCGACGAAGAACGTTTGTGGAAAAGCGTGCAAGAACATCTCCAGGTAGCAGCGGCATACACAAACCGGACAATTGCAGAATCGGAAAAACTTCTGTCACTTCGCGACGAAGAGGAAATCGCTCAACAGAAAAGAGCTATATCTTCCTATGTTTTCGGACCCGACAAAGAGGCCTTCGATACCCTGGTTGTTGAACTTAACGATCTGATTTATTATGTCGAACGATATTACGGAAATGAAATGACCGGCAAGGCGCTTGAAACCGCCTCGCTGAGTATTTATGCCATTATCGCGGCTTCGGTTTTTTCCTTCGCGGCCGCCCTGCTCATCGGCTTTGGTTTGGGCAATGCAATCTCCCGATCCCTCCTGAATGCCGTCAGGGTATTGGACAAGGTCGCAACCGGTGATCTGAGCGAGAGCCTTATCGTCAAGACAAAGGATGAATTCCGTCAGGTTTCCACCTCTCTTGATACTGTCATTACAACGATCAAAACGCTTGTTTCCGATGCAAACATCATTACAGAAGCCTGTATCGAAGGCAAACTGTCAACCCGCGCCGACGTGAATCGTTTCAAGGGCGGTTACCGCGAGGTGGTCACCGGTATCAACGCCATTATCGAAAGTCTTATTGGTTTCATAGATACCATTCCCGCTCCCGTCATGATTATCGACCAGAATTTCGAAGTGACCTTCATGAACAAGGCTGGCGCCGCCCTGGGCGGAAGCACCGGGGAGCAATTGGTTCAGACTCGCCGAAAATGTCACGACTTCTTCAAAACAGGAGACTGCAAGACACCGAATTGCGCATGTTCCCGGGCCATGCAAACGGGAAGCGGAGCAAGTTCTGATACCCGAGCGACTCCACTTTCTGATACCTACGACATTTCATATACCGGAGTTCCTATCCGCAACAAGGAAGGGAAGATTGTCGGTGCGCTCGAAGTCATTACCGACCAGACGGCAATTAAAACCGCCGAGCGGAAAATGAAAAAAATTGCGGCTTTCCAGGATGAAGAAATATCGCGATTGAATACAAATCTTCAGCGAATTGCAAAGGGTAACCTCGAATGCGATTTCAACCTTGCGGATGCGGACGCGGATACCACTGAAACCCGTGCCCAATTCGAGATAATTTCCGCAGCGCTCAAGGAATCTGTTTCCGCTATTGGCGCACTTGTCGAAGATGCAAACATGCTTGCGGAAGCCGCTGTTGCCGGCGCGCTGCAAACCCGCGCTAACGCCGAACAACATCAGGGTGATTATCGGAAAATCGTGGAAGGCGTAAACAGAACGCTCGATCTGGTTGTCGGACCGATAAACGAAACAATCGCGGTCATGAAAAGGCTTGCCGATGGCGATCTCACCTTGCGTATCACGGGTGAATACCGGGGTGATTTTGATATACTGAAAACTGCCCTCAATGATTCGCTTGATGCAATCAACGACACCTTGGGCCAAATTAACATTGCGGTCGATCAGGTAGCCGAAGGATCCGTGCAGGTCTCCCAGGCAAGTCAGGCCCTGTCACAAGGCGCCTCGGAACAGGCGTCATCCCTTGAGGAAATTACATCATCGTCGACAGAAATATCAAGTCAGACCAAGCAAAATACCGAGAATGCGGTCAAGGTCAACAGCCTTGCCCAGGAAGCACAGGAGAACGCGGAAAAAGGCAACCAGCAAATGAAGGAGCTGGTCAAAGCAATGAACGACATCAACGAAAGCGCCGAAAGCATCAAGAAGGTGGTCAAGACTATCGACGATATTTCGTTCCAGATTAATTTGCTTGCGCTTAACGCAAATGTCGAAGCCGCACGAGCGGGAAAATACGGGAAAGGATTCGCGGTCGTTGCCGAGGAAGTACGCAATCTGGCGGTACGCAGCGCTGAATCAGTCAAGGACACGACCCGAATGGTCGAGGAAGCTATCAGCAATATTCAGAAGGGAAATACCCTGGTAGAAGGTACTGCGGTACAGCTCGATGAAATCGTAAAAGGCTCGTCTCAGGTCGTGGTTCTTGCAGAAGAGGTTGCCATTGCGGGAAGGGAACAAACGCAGGGGCTCGAGCAAATATCTCTTGGGCTGAACCAGATAGACCAGGTTACGCAGAGCAATACCGCGAGCGCCGAAGAGAGCGCATCCGCATCCGAGGAACTGTCCTCACAGGCACAGCAGGTCAAATCCATGCTGTCACGCTTCAAACTGAAGGCAGCGGAAAGTAAGATGAACACATCAGAGCTGATGGCACTTGTGCGCTCGGAACTTGCCTCGCGAGAAGCCCATAAAAGAACGGGCGCAGTTCGCCCTGTCCCGGCTGACCCAGCGAAAAAAACGCCAGCGGCCAAACCGGCTCACACAGTACATCCCGCAGATATCATATCTCTTGATGACAACAACTTTGGAAAGTTTTAACGGGAGGAACGCACATGTCTGACACGCGTAAACTGGATATTTCTGCGGATCTGCTTGAGGATGAGGACAACGAGGACACGCAGGCAAACAAATACCTCTTCTTTAAAATCGGAAAGGAATCGTACGGAATCGGCATCCGGTATGTCATCGAGATAATCGAGATACAGACTATTTCCGCGGTTCCGGATATGCCTCATTACGTGAAGGGAGTGATCAACCTGCGCGGCAAGGTTATTCCCATAGTCGACCTTCGGCTCCGCTTTGACATGGCGGAGCGGGAATACGACAACAGAACATGTATCATCGTTACCGAGGTTGACCATATACTTCTTGGGTGCCTCGTGGATACCGTAGAAGAAGTCATGGAAATACCGGAAAAGAGTATCGAGCCGCCGCCCAATTTTAAGTCGGTATCGGGCAGGGATCGTTATATTTCCGGCATGGGCAAGGTCGGAGATGCTATCAAGATATTGCTGGACGTAGAAAAAATAGTTCTTGATGAACGCATCAGCGAAAAAGCAACGATCAACAGCAGTGAATAACAGGAAACTGGCCATTCAGATACATGATGATCTCGTGCCGCTCGGGGACGCGGAATTCCGGTACATAGCAGATATGCTCTATACCCGTTTCGGCATACACCTGAGCGATCAAAAACGAATACTCGTTGCCGGGCGACTCACAAAGCGACTTAGACAGCTGGGATTCAGTTCATTTAAAACATACATAGAGTATTTGTCCGCCGACACAAGCGGTTCAGAATTAAGCGAACTGATAAACCGCATTACCACCAATCATACCTTCTTCTTTCGTGAACGCGAGCACTTCGACTTTCTGGAAAAAACAGTCCTGCCCGGCATTGCGAAACAAGCGGTTCCGGGATATCCCCTTCGAATCTGGAGTGCAGGCTGCGCGTCAGGAGAAGAAGTCTATTCAACGGCAATGCTCCTTCGCTCCTATTATGAGCAAGGGGTAAACATACCGGATATCGGCCTTCTAGCCACCGATATTTCTCTTGAGGCCCTCAATAATGCACAAACCGGCATATATGCGAACGCACGACTTGAAGAATTACCGGATAAATATAGAACAAGATGGTTTACCCGGTCAGGAACGGACTCCTGGTCCATTCACCCGGAGATAAAAAAAATGGTTCTGTTCAAGCGACTGAATTTAATGGCCGACAGATACCCGATGAAAGGCCAGTTTGACGTCATATTCTGCCGAAATGTAATGATCTATTTTGATCAGGATTCACGTGAACGCGTCGTGAATTCCCTGTACGCCTACCTGAAAACTGGCGGGTATCTTTTTATAGGTCATTCTGAATCATTACGCAGGGACACCTGTCCGTTTGAATATATAAAACCGGCCATTTACCGAAAAGGAGCATAATCATGTCGTCAGCACGGGTTTTCTCTGTAGCGAATCAAAAAGGAGGCGTCGGGAAAACATCCTCCGTTATTCAGTTGGCTTCAGGACTGGCAAGAAGGGGAGAAACGGTGCTCATGATCGACGGAGATCCTCAAGGCAATCTGAGTCTCTTTTTCGGGGCGAGTACCCCAAAAGATTTCAGCCAGCTTCTACCGGCACTCGCACGAGGTGAGGCAGTTCAATTAAAGGAATATATCCACCGGAGAGTCCGCAGAAACCTTGACATACTGCCGGTGAACAACAAGAACCTCAAGAACGAAATCCCGGATACAATAATTCATGAAGCCGGAAAAATCTTCGTGACCTTTATCAATTCCATGAAGGAAAAATATCAATGGATCATCATGGATTCATCTCCTTCCAATAGCCCCCTGGAACGGATTCTGGTTCAATCAAGTGACGCGGTCATTATTCCCCTTGAATTTCAGCTTTTTTCTGTCTCGGGACTCGAATCCATCCTTGAAGAAGTCAACATGTGCTCAACCCGGACCGGTCGGGATATTCAGGTTCACTCGCTCATTTTTACAAAGGCAGAAAATCGTCTGAACAGAGTAAAAACGTACCGGGATGTTTTTTCCTCTTTCAAAATTCCGGTCTACGAAATATGCAAGTCGGAATACATCGCCCGTTCTCTCGAAAAATCCAGAACTATCTGGGAATGCGGTCCTGCAAGCTATGCGGCACGGGATTACCAGAGAATACTGGATAAGGGATTTCCGGTACCGGTATGAAAATACACGAGAATAAAAATACACTGGAAAATTTAACAAGTTCAATAGCCCGTTCACTGGAAAATACCTCGATTGCGGGTACTGCGGATTATGAATACTCGGCAACCTATACCGCACCGAAACGAAAAGAATTATTGGGAAAATGGAAGATAACAAAACACACTATCGGTGACCAAAGCTTCCTTGATACATTCCTCGCGACCACATGGAAAGCCCTGAAAACAGAACATGCTGAGTATCACTGCGAATATGAATTCCTTGAACATGAATGTATCAAACGTATGTATATATCTGCCTTCTCCGACGGCAGGCATCTGGAATACCGTTTGACGATGGTTCTTTTGTGGACACTGAAAGGAGACGTCCTGTCGGTCGAACCACTTATTGGCTATCAATGCAGCTTGTCCGACGGAACACCGGTTGCAATACGGGAACTATCCCCTGGCAGAGACAGTATTAAAACAGCACTGCATCTTGATCAAGGATCACTCATCCTTATTGATGGCGATGATCGCAAAGAAATGGAAAAATATGGCAATGTCTAAACGAATCCGGGTGTTGATAGTTGATGACTCCGCGATAGCCCGCGATATCCTGGAAAAAGGTTTATCAAATTTTCCGGATATCGAAGTTGTTGGCAAGGCATCGGATGCCTGGTCAGCACGGGACCGGATTGTTTTTCTCGATCCGGATGTTATTACCCTCGATATTCTGATGCCGAAAATGGATGGCATAGAATTCTTGAAACGGCTCTTGCCCCAGTATCCTCTTCCCGTAGTCATTGTTTCATCGGTGACGGGGAGCGGTTCAATTCATGCGATCGAGGCGCTTGATGCGGGCGCGGTCGGGGTGGTAGCCAAACCCGATGCACAGGACAAAAACGGCCTCAGGGTCATGATTGACACTCTTGCACAGGAAATACGACAAGCCGCTGTGGCAGACATCCGGAAGGCACGAAAACCCTTACGGCAGATTCATCAAGCGGACTCGCGCCGCAACAGAATACAGGTCGAACCGTCATCGCGACTGATCGCTATCGGTGCATCAACGGGCGGAACGGCAGTTCTCAATACAATCATTCCCCTGCTGAGCATAAACATACCTCCGGTTGTCATTGTTCAGCACATGCCCCCGGTGTTTACCCGGCTTTTTGCAGAAGCCCTGGATAAAATGTCGGCAGTAACTGTGCGGGAAGCATCTCATGGCGAGCGAGTTCTGCCAGGGCAGGTATTGATCGCACCAGGGGATTTTCATATGAGCATCAAAAGAGACGCAAGCGGATGGACAATATTTTTATCGCAGGAAGAAAAGGTTAATGGCCATCGCCCGTCAGTCGATACTCTCTTTTACTCGGTGGCCCGCGAAGCCGGCAGCAAGGCTATCGGCCTCTTGCTGACCGGAATGGGAAAGGACGGCGCACAGGGCCTGTTGCACATGAGAAGAGCAGGAGCTCGATGTTTCTCGCAAAACAGTGAAAGTTCTGTTGTCTACGGTATGCCCAAAGAAGCATGGGAAATAGGCGCATCGGAAAAAGAATTGTCGATTGAACAGATGCCGGCTGCGCTTATGAGCAGTGTGCACACCTCAACGGTTGCAAACTATGAAAGGGAATAATGCATGGCATTACTGACGGTCGGCATTGGCGAGTGGATGGTTTCCAATAATCCTCAAGATATTCTGAAAACGTATGCCCTTGGTTCCTGTCTTGCGGTTCTTATTTATGACCACAAAAGATGCATTGCAGGCATGATTCATATTGCCCTGCCAGACTCAAGCATAGATCCGGTAAAGGCCCAAAAACGACCGGGGTACTTTGCTGATACTGGTCTTCCGCTCATGATTGAAGCAATGAAAAAGCTGGGAGCAGAACGACCCAATGTCAGGGTAAAACTCGCAGGAGGCGCCGCGGTTATGGATGACAAAGGGATCTTTGATATAGGTAAACGCAATCTTCTTGCGGCAAAACGAATTCTTTGGAAAAGTTCGCTCGGGGCAATCGCAGAGGACACGGGAGGGGACATGAGCAGAACCGTAACCATGCTGGTCGAAGACGGGTCCGCAACCGTATCATCAGGGTCAAACCAATGGAAACTGTAGGAGAAAGTATGCGTGCATTCAATAAAATTTTGATTGTCGACGATTCACCGACATCCCGCATGATCATTCAAAGGTGTATTCAAATGAGCGGAGCGGAAACGGAGGGCTTTCTTTTTGCCGAAAACGGAATTGATGCCCTGAGCCTGCTGGATGAACAAGCAGGTATTGATTTAATCGTATCTGATATCAATATGCCGAAAATGGATGGACAGACATTTATACGGCTGTTACGAAACAAGAGCGACACCGCCTCAATACCGGTCATAGTCACTTCCAGCATTGCGGATGGTTCCATAGAAGCGCAGATGAATAAACTGGGAATACATTCTGTCATCAAGAAACCGGTATCACCGGAAAAAATGCTGAACGCCCTTGAAGGAGAATAATAATGTATACTCTTGATCCGGCAAAAGCCGCACATGTTTTATCACATTCCGTTTCCTCGGTCTTTGCAGAAACGGCTTTTATTGATGTCTCGGAGGTAACCGGCTCACGAGACCTGCCTGCCCATGAACAGGGCGAATTAAGAAGAAGTCTGATTGATGTGCTTACTCCCCTTTCTTGCAGTATTGGTATGAAAATAAGCACGGTAATTCGCGACCGAATTCTCGACACACTTTTTACGGAATGTCCCGAACATGAACGCAAAAAAAATGCGGAAGACGCATTGCTGGAAATTTTGAATATAATCGCGGGAACTTTTTTATCTGCTTACTTTGGACCAGGTACAGAAATACAGCTCTCTTTGCCACGCTATCTCTACTTGAATGAGGAAGAGCCGGGTCAGGAAATTACTCGGCTCTTCCTTGACGCGGAAGGAGAAATTCTGGAGGTTTCCCTCCATTCAATCAGATACCGCTATTGATTGCGGCAAGCAGGGCTTCCTTTTGAAAGGGTTTTACAATGAAGCCTTTAGCCCCCAGGGACAGAGCTTCCTGTTTCAGCGCTTCCTCGTCCTGAGTAGTCAAAACAAATACCGGAATTGATGCTAGCGCAGGAATCGCTTTTCTGGCCTTCAGAAATTCAATTCCATTCATTTCGGGCATATTGACATCCAGAATAATGCAATCAACGGTTTGAGATGAAAGAACATCAAGGGCATGCTTGCCATGCTCGGCTTCTATCACCTCATGTCCGGCTCCTTTCAGTGCCAAACTAATAATCTTGCGCATTGTGGATGAATCATCGACAGATAGAAATTTCATAATTGTACCTCCATAAGGGCTTCTTTTTCACCTTTGGTCTTTGCCTGGGCAATAAACCTTTTTTTTGTTTGAACAAACCGGTCCCGGATAGTTTCCCGGTTTACCGGTAATTCTCCGGATTTTACACAGGAATCCAGACTCTCTTTAACCTCTGCGAGTATGATACGCGCTCCTTCTATCATTTGCCGGGTGATGTCCTGGAATTGTAACGATTCCAGCACTCCTTCAAGATCTTTATTGATGGATTCCGACATGGCGGCAATTCGGCGGGTAAACTCCTCGGTTTTGGTTGAAGCACCGATCAACCTTTCAACCGCTTCTTCTGTGGTTCGCATACCGCGCTCAACCTGAACAATGACTGCGTCCGCCTTGTCCTGCATATTTTCATGCATCAGGCGGTTATAATCCCTGAAACGGGAAAGAAGCGAGGCAACCTGCGACGAGAACTCAAGTGTTCGCTGGTTCAGTTTATGAAGTTCGGTAATAATCACCTTGAAGCCCCTGCCCTTTTCACCGATACGGGCAGCTTCTATTGACATATTAAATGCAATCAGCTTTGAGCGCTCTGTTATATCATTGATATTGTCAAGAAGTTCCAGACCAGAATCAATCTCGCTGCCCATAGCCTTGATATGCACCTGGTTTTCGCGGGTACACACCCGAAGACCCTCAATAACCCCTCGCTCCGTTACAAGAGCACTGCGGGTATTCTCCGCAATTGCACGGATTGACTGGGAGGACGATGAGTCTTCCAGTTCGAGACGCAATTCTCGTGCCTCGCTGGCCGCCTTCGAGGAGGCTTCCTTGACAACCATGAATTTATCGATGACGGTGAAAGCAGCTTCTTCGGTTTTTGCAGGTACCGCATTGATGATCGAATCGGCAAGGGGAATGTGGATATGAGAATTTGATACAACAGCATCCGAAATGGTTCCAATGAGCTGCTCAAGACGCGATGCACGGGAGATGACGGAATCCAGATCCTTCGCGAGTTGAACTGGGTCAGGGCCTGCTACCGGGGACTGAACCGGATTTTCTATGAGGGATACAGGTGGATTACGGGTTGCACGTAGCAACAGGGCAACACAGAGCATCGAGCTTAGAAAAGACACCAGACACATTGACACAATCATTGAAGCAGGAGGTATGCCGGAATGTACCGAAATAACCGCAACGGCTACCGAAAAAAAACCCGAAATACCAACCAATATAATCGCGGATTTCATATCCTTTCAGTATAGTGCAAGGCCCGGGTCTTTCTCCAGTTTTTTAGCCTTTTTTTTGTATACTGCGCGTTCCTGTCCGGTATAGCCGACAAGGGACACCCCCTGTCGGTTGGCATCTAGAACGAACCCAAACCGCCCTTTTTAACCTCAAAGTGGGAAAAGGACATAGCGAACGATGCCCGTCCCTGGGTAACAGAGCGCAGGGCGGTTGAAAAGCCGAACATCTTGGCCATCGGGGACTGTGCATGAATTACTTCAATAAGGGGTTTTGAATCCAGGCTGCTAATCATACCGCCCCGTTGAGTTACCTGGCTCATTGCCTCGCCGACAAAATCCTTCGGGCACAGAATATCAACATTCATGACCGGCTCAAGAAGTTCAGGAGACGCCTTTTTACATGCCTCGTCAAAACACAACGATGCGGCAGAAGTAAAGGCGAAGACGGTTGAAGTAAGCTCATTGTAGTCGGCAGCCGTCAGTGTTACCCCGACATCAACACAGGGGTATCCGTACTGGATACCTGAACTGAACGCGTTGGTTACAGCCTGTTCGATTGCGTCCACAATTTCTTCCGGGATCTGATTCTTGCGAAGCGCGTTGACAAACCGGTTCCCGGAGCCTCTGGGAAGGGATTCAACCCGCAGGGTGACAGAGGCAGTGTTTTCCTTGCCCCCGAGAATTTTATTGAAAACCTCGGTATGTTCTGCGGTCGCGGTAACAGATTCACGGTACGTTACTTGCGGATTTCCAACGCGGGCTTCAACCTTGAAGTCATCGAGCATCCGGGTAACAAGTACGTCAAGATGCAGTTCACCCATACCGGAGATAATAAGCTGACCGGTTTCCGCGTCCTCGCGACTGGTAAAGGTCGGATCTTCCCGGGATAGAATCTCGAGGGTATCTTTCAGTTTATCCCGCTCAGACAGGGTTTTCGGTTCAACGGCAACCGAAATGACCGGTTCGGGAAAATGCATTTTCTCCAGCAATATCGGCATGCCTTCGGAACCGACCGTATCACCTGTCTGGGCGAGCTTCAAGCCGATAAAAACGGCAATATCGCCCGCTTCAACGCTCTCCATCGGTTCCGATTTATTCGAATGCATGCGTAATATACGATTAACGCGTTCACGTTTTTTCTTGCCTACATTGAATATCTGGTCACCACTCTTTATTTTTCCGGAATACATTCGCACATAACAAAGTGCGCCTGCTTCCCGATCATGTTGAATTTTAAATACCAGGCCGAGGGGAACACCCTCTGCTGAGCAGGGAATGGAAACATCCTCTTCCTTTTTTACCAGGAACCCATGTGCTGGCGGTACTTCATGGGGTGCAGGAAGGTAATCCACAACTGCATCAATGAGCGGCTGAATACCCTGGTTTCTGCGCGAGGCACCACATAAAAAAGGAAGGCAGGTGCGCTGAAGCACCGCCTTGCGCAGCTCTCGCCTGATCATATCGACCGGAACATCTGCGCCTTCCAGTATCAACTCCGTCAGTTCATCCGATTCGGCCGAAAGCACATCCAGCAATCGTTCACGCCACATTTCCACTTCAGCACGGCGTGCTTCAGAAACCGGGACAACAATCATTGTTTCGCCGTTCGTCGCTGTATCCCACCGTATTTCGTTCATTTCAAGCAAATCGATAACGCCTTCAAAATCGTTTCCCTGACCTATAGGAATCTGCAGGGGGACGCACTTGACTGAAAATTTCGTACTGACATCCTGCATGGCGGAAAAATAGTCCGCGCCGACACGGTCCATTTTATTGACAAAACAAATTCGGGGAACCTTGTATTGGTCTGCCTGCCGCCACACGGTTTCTGTTTGGGGCTGTACCCCACCAACCGCGCATAAAACGGTTACCGCACCGTCAAGAACCCGAAGAGAGCGCTCAACCTCGGCGGTAAAGTCGACATGTCCGGGTGTATCAATAATATTTATCTGGTGCTCTCGCCACCAGGTTGTCGTAGCAGCGCTCTGAATGGTGATGCCCCGTTCCTGTTCCTGGGCCATCCAGTCCATGGTTGCCTCACCGTCATCGATTTCGCCAATCCGGTGTATTTTTTTCGTATAAAAGAGAATCCGCTCCGTCGTGGTTGTTTTTCCCGCATCAATGTGAGCCATAATCCCGATGTTACGCATTCTGTCAAGCATGATAGAAACTCCTGTCACCTCATTTTACCGGTTTATCCAGCTTTCCTCAAGACTGTACATACCTGCACGATAACGAGTATTCCCCTTCTTGACGATGCGGTCATCCCATTTCTCTTGCGGCTCTTACCGACATCTGGTATATTTGTTGATAGACGAAACATATACCTTTGACGGAGCGTACATGAAACACACTGATCGGCCCTGGCTTGACACCACCCTCACTGCGGAACAACGCGCCGCGTTACTGCTCGCGGCCATGACAAACGAAGAAAAACTTGCCCAAATGGTTCAAATAAGCTCGAGTCTGGTTACAAAAGATGGAGCAAACAAATGGGCACAGCTTGGCGCTGGCTCCTTCTTGCATACACTGGGAGACGATGCCCGGCGGCTTCAGAAAATTGCCACGGAAACGCGACTGGGAATTCCGGTTATTTTCGGTATTGACGCAATTCATGGTCACGCAATCCACAACGGCGCAACGGTATTTCCCAGTCAACTGGCTCTTGCCGCAAGCTGGAACCCGGAACTTGCGGAACTGACCGGTACCATCACCGCGCGGGAAGTTGCGGCGGAGGGTCTGCACTGGACCTTTTCGCCCGTTTTTTGTCTGGGTCGGGATCCGCGTTGGGGACGTATGGACGAAACCTTCGGCGAGGATCCCTATTTGGCCGGCAAGATGGGTGCGGCAATGGTCAGGGGATATCAGGGAGACAATCCGGCGCATCCCGAGCGGATAATCGCGTGCGCGAAGCATTATATCGCCTACGGCGAAAGTACCGGCGGCAGGGATTCCTATGACACGCCGGTAAGTATGCGTACCGTCAGGGATATATTTCTTCCCCCCTTCGAAGAAGCGGTTAAGGCGGGCTGTCTTACATTCATGGCAGGATACGAATCGATAGACCGCATCCCATGTTCGGCACACCGGGAACTCTTACGGAATATTTTGAAAGACGAACTGAAGTTTGAGGGTTTTGTGGTCACCGACTGGTCAAATGTAACGAGCCTTCACACACGGCAGCGCGTCGCCCGCAGCCTGAAGGAGGCCTCGGAAATTGCAGTTCATGCCGGAAATGACATGATCATGACCACACCGGAATTTTATGAAGCCGCTGTTCAGCTCCTGCAGGAAGGACGCGTCTCGGTACAGGAGGTTGATGAAGCGGTTCGCCGCATTCTTCTCGTAAAATTCAAGGCTGGCCTTTTCGATGTTCGCTCAAAGGTAAAAACGCTTCCTCTGGCCGATGATCCTGAAGCTGCCCGTGACGCGCTGATCTTTGGAACCAAGGAGCATCTGGAAGCCAGTTTACAATGTGCCAGAGAATCCATCACCCTTCTTAAAAACAAAATGGTTGAAGGGAAACCTGCCCTTCCCGTATCAGGTCCGCGCAGAAACAAGGACCGGACCGTCAAGACCATCGGCATATTCGGACCCAATGCAGATTCAGTACGCGCCCAATTCGGTGACTGGACCTTCTTCACCCATCCGGTTCCCCATTATGACGCAAAACCGTCATTCAAGGTTACCACAGTTAAAGATGGAATCACAGCTCTTGCGAAACAGGAAGGCATATCGATACTCTTCGACAAAGGATGCAACCTGGAGAAAAAAGAACCCCATACAATTGCCAAAGCATGCAAACTTGCTGCAAAATGCGATATTGTTTTCGTTGCCGTCGGCGACAACCTTTTTCAAACGGGAGAAACAAAGGACCGGGCCAATCTTGCCCTGGAAGGCGCGCAAAATGAACTGGTTGAAGCCCTCTCGGCCTGTTGCCGGGAAAAGGGAATTCCGCTTGTAGCAATATTGGTAAACGGTAAACCGCTGGAATTTTGCCGCGTTGACACTGCCTGTGACGCAGTGCTTGAAACGTTTAATTCCGGTACCCTTGGAGGAAAGGCGGTTGCAGAGATTATCTTCGGGCACGCAGAACCGAAAGGACGGCTTCCGGTGTCTTTTCCCCGAACGACCGGACAAATACCGGTATATTACAATCAGCTTCCCGGCTGGCACGAAGGAAAGTATGTCGATTGTGATGCCACACCACTTTATGTATTCGGGCAAGGTCTTTCCTGGACCAGCTTTCGCTATGACAAGATCAGCCTCAGCAAGAATACGGCAACACAGGGCGAACGCATCGGTGTTCGGGTGAGCATTACCAATACCGGAGACCGCACGGGAACAGAGACAATTCAACTATATGCTACACGAAAGTATGCCTCGATTGTAACGCCGGTTAAAGAGCTTAAAGCTTTTGCCAAACTGGAAATTCAGGCCGGAAAATCTGCGGAAATAATTATACCGATTGAGGTGGACAGTTTATCACTCGTGAACGCGCAAGGTATCAGATGTCTCGAGGAAGGAGAAATCGAAATTCGCGCAGCCCACGACTCGCAAGATTGTTCACTTGATCCTGTCATACTGACCATTACACAAACCTGACGATAGTTCCAAACATAACCACCCTGCAGAACTGACCAGTCCGCAGGGTAATCAATCTTTTAGTCCTGCGTCCGGGACTTCCGGTCACGTGACGAAAAAGCAATAGATACAACTTCTTCCATACGGGTTACTGGATGGAAGACAATTCCCTTCCGTACATGCTCAGGTATGTCGTCAAGATCGCGCACGTTTGCCTGTGGAATAATAATTTCCTTTACTCCGTTACGGCGGGCGGCTACAGTTTTTTCTTTCAGCCCCCCGATCGCCAAAACCTGACCGGTCAATGACAATTCACCGGTCATTGCAAGATTTTTCCTGATCGCCTTACCCTGAATAAGCGACAAGAGAGCGGTAGCCATAGTAATTCCGGCCGAAGGGCCATCCTTCGGTGTCGCCCCTTCGGGTATATGCAGATGTACAACCTGTTTCTCATACCATGCTTGATCTGTCAAACCCTTGTCCGTTACATAATGCTTTACCCAAGACCAGGCAATCGAGGCAGATTCCTTCATGACATCGCCCATTTGGCCAGTAAGGTTAAAACTCTCTTTACCGGGATTGGTTATCGCTTCGATTATCAGCGTATCACCACCCATACTGGTCCAGGCAAGTCCGACAGCGGTGCCAGGTCGGTCTGCCTTCTTCCCGCCGTCTTCCCTGAAGATAGGTTTCCCCAGGCACTGCTCGACGTAGGCAATATCTGGCTTCAGTATATCCTTTGATTCCTTTTCGCCGAACACAATTTCAGTCGCGAATTTGCGGTGTATCTTGTCAAGATTCTTTTCAAAGTTTCTGACCCCAGCTTCTCGTGCATAGGAGTTGGCAATAAATAAAAGCACCTCTTTCGAATACCGTACCTGTTTTTTTGACAGTCCGTTTTTTGCCACACTTCGCGGTACAAGATACGTTTGTGCAATTTCCAATTTCTCGGTATCAATATAACCGGAAAGCTGAATAATCTCGGCACGGTCCATGAGCGGGCCAGGAATTGAATCAAGCGTATTGGCTGTCAGAATGAATAAAATATTCGAAAGATCAAAGGGTAAATCCAGATAATGATCGCGGAATGCAATATTCTGCTCGGGATCCAGCACCTCGAGGAGGGCGCTCGATGGATCTCCCTGATAGCTCGAGCCCATCTTGTCAACTTCGTCTATCATGAACACCGGCGTCTTGCTCTTTACAATTTTCAAACCCTGGATAATCTTCCCGGGCATAGCTCCGATATAGGTTCGGCGATGCCCCTTAATTTCCGCCTCATCACGCATACCGCCCACGGAAAAACGGAAAAATGGCTTGTTCATGGCACGGGCAATGGAACGACCCACGCTTGTTTTTCCAACCCCGGGAGGCCCTACCAAAAGAATAATTGAACCCTTCGTATCGTTTTTCAGTTTGCGTACGGCAAGATACTCGATAATCCTTTTTTTCACATCATCAAGGCCATAATGATCTCCGTCGAGAACGGAACGTGCCTCTTTCAGATCGTAGGATTCTGCCAGGGGAGCATCCCATGGCAACGAGAAAATGGTCTCGAGATAGTTACGGGTAATAATATATTCCCCGCTGTTGTTATCCATGAGGGAAAATTTTTCAAGCTCGCTTTCGACGGCCTCTTTCACTTCTCCCTCGAACTTTAAGGCGTCAAACCGTTCCTTGAATTTCTGGTATTCAGAACTCTTGGCATCCGTAGTCATGCCAAGCTCTTCCTTTATTGCCTTCAATTCCTCGCGTAAAAAATACTCCCGTTGATTCTTCTCGATACGTCCATTTATTTCATTCTGAATTTTCTTTTGAACCTTAAGTAACTCTTGTTCTTTCTTGATGAACACAAGCACCTTTTCCATACGCTGACGCACATTCTGAACCTCGAGAATATGTTGCTGATCCTTTTTGTCAATATTCAGAATACTCGCAATGAAGTCTGCTATCTTTCCCGGATGATCGATATTGATCATATTCAGGCGCATCTCTTCCGAGAATAGGGGATTGTTCTCCGATAT
The DNA here is from genome assembly GCA_001604385.1 of Spirochaetales bacterium Spiro_09. GTDB lineage: Bacteria > Spirochaetota > Spirochaetia > Treponematales > Treponemataceae > Teretinema. Next base: position 72,737 of record LVBK01000010.1, read on the forward strand.
TTCCTTCATCTCTCCAATAAGTGCACGGGTTAGAGCCTTGACTTCAAAGGTGTCGGATTCCTCGTCATCAAGATAATCCACTATGGCAATCATTGGCGCACGTTCGCTCACCTGTTTTCGTATACGAAAACGTTTAAGGGTGGAAATAAAAACATTCACTCCGCCATCGGGTAAATTGATCTTCTTGATGACTCGGGCAACCGTACCAACCTGACATACATCCGTGATACCGGGTGACTCAACATCGTTGTTGACCATGGTAAGGCCTATAAAGCCATCACCTGAATACACCTCATCGATTACCTTTACGTCATCCGAATTATTTATCATCACCGGAGTAAAAATTCCGGGAAAAATAGGACGACCCGAGAGGGGAATCAAAAAGAGTTTGTTGGGCAATAATTGTTCAATCGGTACTATTGTTTGTTCAGACATAACAACAATATCATCAAAAAGAAGTCAAAAGTCAAACCAAACTGAAGCGTAAAGCGCCTTCCCGGACAGGAAGAAGCGTGGTATTATTTTGTCATGGAACACCAAAGCGAAAGCGATTATCACCGCCCGAGCTGGGACGAGTATTTTATGGAAGTATGCCGATCCATCGCCAAACGCGCAACCTGCGATCGTGGTCGGTCAGGATGCGTTATTGCCCGCGATAATCAGATTCTGGTAACGGGTTACGTGGGTTCGCCGAAGGGATTGCCACATTGCGACGATGCGGGACATCAGTTCAAGCGGATGCATCACGAAGACGGCACCGTAACCCAACACTGCGTAAGAACTGTCCACGCGGAACAAAACGCCATCTGTCAGGCCGCAAAAAGGGGTATTTCAATAGACGGCGCAACGCTTTACTGCAAAATGACGCCCTGCAGAACCTGCGCAATGCTGATTATTAACTGTGGCATCAGACGAGTTGTCGCAGAACGGCGATATCACGACAGCGCCGACACCATCTCCATGTTCACACAGGCAGGCATCCAGCTTGAGCACGTTGTCGATGAACTGCAAGAATATGAAGGACAAAATCTGTCAGTCAAGATTTGATACAAGCCAATCCCTGAATACTGCATAATCTGCCGGCATCGGAATGGAACGATCAGGAAGGCTCAACACCTTTTCCAGACGTTCCGGCATTGACGGTTCCCGTCCAATGGCTTCCTGAACGGTGTCACCAAACTTTGCCGGATGTGCGGTTTCAAGCAAGAGACCCACACAATTACGGTCGGCGCAGTCGCGCGCCCATTCGGGGGCAATCGCTTTCGTACAGCGCAAGCCGGGTTCATTCGCAGAAAGAGGGATACCGGACAACAGAGAGGACAATGCCCCGCTGCGACAGTCATCCCAGGCCTTCCAGGCTACCGCTCCGTGGGGGTCAATGATGTAACCAGTTCTGCTATGACATGACCGGATTGCATCCAGTGTCCCCTGATCATCCAGCCAATACCCCGCAATAAGCTTACGCGCTTCTTCAAGGGAATACATATGCGAAAGGCGTTCAAAGTTACTGGGAGCTCCGACATCCATGGCATTTGACAGGGTCGATACTGACGGTCGTGAGGAATAGACCCCGCTCTCAAGCCAGTCCGGTACGGTACGGTTTGCGTTCGTCGCGGCGATAAATCCGCGAATTTGCGCACCCATTTTTCTTGCCATAAGACCGGAAGTAAGGTTGCCAAAATTACCCGACGGGACTACCACAATGAGCGAGGGACAGTCGAGTTTACTGTCATACCGACATCGCTCATACACAAGGGTTGAACCATACAAATAATAGAAGGCTTGTGGTAGAAGCCGGGAAATATTGATCGAATTGGCTGAAGAAAGGCGAAGACGCGAACGTAACGCGGCATCGGTAAACGCAGTCTTTACCAGTTTTTGACAGTCGTCAAATGTACCCTCTATCGACAGAGAACGCACATTGCCGTCAAAGGTCGAAAGCTGTTTTTCCTGCAGCGGAGAAATCTTGCCGGTGGGATACAAAATGGTCACGTCAATTCCCGGAACGCCATGAAATGCGCTCCCGACGGCACTGCCTGTGTCACCGGAGGTTGCAACAAGAATATGAAGGGGCTGAGATTCCTCACTATTAAACCATGACATGACACGGGCCATAAAACGCGCCCCAAAATCCTTGAACGCACAGGTGGGCCCATGAAAAAGTTCCAGCACATAGGTTGTCGGATCAATCGGTGCAACAGGCGCAGTAAACGGATATGAGTCGGCTATTATGGCCATCAGCTCATCATCCGGTAGTTCACCGGCAACAAAGGGTTTTGCCGCCTCGAAGGCAATATCCCTGAATGAGGGGGAAATATTTCTGAACAATACTGATCGGGGAAGAACCGGAATGGACTCCGGCATATACAAACCACCGGTCACCGGGTCCATACCCTGCATAACGGCTGTTTTAAAATCTACTTTTCGTGTTGAGTCCCGGGTATCGCAGTATATCATAAAAGCAACTATATCACAGAATCTGCCGGTCGGGCAACGGTTTTGCCTTGGGTATTGACTGCTCGTGCTTGCTTCGCGAGTTTTTCCCGGTATACTATATTGTATGGAACATATACAAACATATCTTGATGCAGCTGTACTCAGACCGGAAATGACGCGAGATGAGGTTCGCCAGGCAATACAGGAAAGCATTCAATGGAAAACCAGAACCGTATGCGTCAGACCTTGCGATATTGCACTGGCCAGGGAAATGACCCGTGACTCCGAGACACAGGTCAGTTGCGTCCTCGCCTTCCCTCATGGAACGACAACGACAACAGTGAAGGCCTTTGAGGCCGAAGAATACTGCAAGCTTGGTACTGACGAAATTGACATGGTAGCTCCGTACGGCATGATAAAATCGGGCGAATGGGATTACGTTCTGAATGATATCAGTGCAGTAGCCACGGTGTGCAAGCGGCATAATGTATTGCTCAAGGTAATTTTTGAAACGTGCTATCTTACGGCAGAAGAGATAGCGAAAACAACCGAGCTCTGTATCCAAGCAGGTGCGGATTTTGTCAAGACCTCCACCGGTTTCGGAAAGGAAGGAGCATCGTTTGATGCCGTACGTATCATGCTTGATACAGCGAAGGGCAGAATTCAGGTAAAACCATCGGGAGGCATCAGAACGAAGGAAACCGCTGAAGCGTATATTGCGATGGGGGCAACACGTCTTGGCACAAATTACAGCGCAAACGAAGCCCTCATCAAGGGAACGCCAACAAGCACCGGTTCCGGTTACTGAGGATCACCCACAGGCCTATAGGCCGTGTTCAAATTTCGTTGCAACTTTTCTGCATGACCCCCGCTCCAACAAACGTGCTGGTATTTTAATGAGTTCGGGAACATCTTCCCCGGCGAACTTCTGCAAAAGGAGCATGGCAGCGCGGCTACCGATCTCTTCGGTATTTTGCCACATGGTGGTAAGAGCCGGGGAAGTATACATACCCGACTCGTCTCCGTCAAAACCGATCAGGCTTATATCATCGGGAATCGACAAACCTCTTTCTTCGACCGCTTCCTTAATGCCGAACGCAAGCGTATCGTTCGATGCGAAGAGGGCGGTAAAGTCCCGTGTCCGGTAAAACAACCGACGAGCCGCTTCGTATCCGCCCTCGGAGTGCCAGAACGGGGATTCCTCGACCAGGTTTTCGTCATACCGGATACCGTGCTTTTCAAGCGCGGCCCGGTATCCTTCAAAACGCTCACGAGCTGCAGGTGCGCTCAAATTTCGCGGACCGCAAATATGTGCAATGGAACGGTGACCGAGAGACACTAAATAGTCAACGGCAGCCTCAGCGGCAACCCGGTTTTCAGTCACAACAGTACAAATTCCGGGAATCGGCTCGTTTGCAGAAACACAGGGACGGTCAAAAGAAGCAAGTTCAAGCACATCGGGATCCCCGGGGACCGGGTTCATAACCAGAATTCCATCGACTTTCCGATAGTTGGAATGTTCCAGATACGATACCCGTCGGGATCCAAGATTTCGTGACAAAAAAAGAAGATCATATCCCGCTATCTCTATAACCTTGCGGAAATTATTCAAAATATCACTGAAAAGAGGATGCTTAAAGCCCTTAAGCATGTAATGATCTTCATAAATGACACCAATCAGGTGAGACCGGTTCGTGCTCAAGGCTCGGGCATTCATGTTCGGCGTATACCCAAGATCTTTCGCAGCCTGTAGTATAAGTGTCCGCGTTGCGGCACTTAATCCACCCGTACCATTTAATGCCTTTGAAATGGTTGGCGGTGAAAAGCCGGTAATTCGCGCAATATCATATATGGTTATCACTAATGTACTCAGCCGGAATACGTAAAAGAAGAAAACTCTGCATAGGTACTGTAATTTATTGTATCAACGCAAAACATTCCAACAAAGGCGCCGGTAAAACCGAGTCCTCCATATTCGTCTGACAGAACCTCAGCGCGTAAATCCGGATGCATACGATGCCAGACAGTATTGTCCAAAGACAACCTGAAATATCCGACGTGTTCACGTACGGTGAGTCCAAGGTACACCGGTCCATCTGAAGGGATAATCATTTCATTGCTTCGGGTAAAGGCTCCGTCGACGAAGGAGAGTACCGTCGCGGTCCGTCCCTCTCCCGAATCGTTATGAGAAATGCCAAGAAGATACTGACATGATTCATCATATCTCCACAAAAGGCCTGCAAGACGCTGGATATTGTCCGGCTTGAAGTGCAAGCATGTTTCTGCGTCAAAGGAAAACTCAGTCTGTCGGCGAGCGAGAACAGTCTGGCCAAAGGTCGAAACGGGCGAACACCCTCCGCGTAAACTGAGAACACGGGGGCGTCTCTGTAAAGAATATATGTCAGGATCACGCTCTGTTCGCAGATTCTTGAAATCGGGATGAATCTCCTTGTCAAACCGATACACGATTGTCCCGACCTCCCTTGATTCGGCAGAATCAGTGACAGGCACATCGGATGAATCTGGTGCATCAAAGAAAGGTTCTGGCCAGTTTTTGACACAGGAATCGGAGAGGGTTATACCCCCTGAGTTCTCGCTGTGTTTGATATACGGCCAGTCGTCAAGCCATTGAAGCTCGACAATCGAGGTTTCTCTGCCCAGAACACATTTATCGGTGCCCGGCAATGGTCTTCCACAGAGGAAGGCCATGTACGTACGTCTGTCGGGAGTATCGCAGATGCTTGCATGTCCTGCTTTCTGAATCAGATTGGAAGGATGCCCATAGGAAGTGATTAACGGATTATGTGGATGATATTCATACGGGCCGGTCAAGCTTCGGGATCGTCCAACGGTTTCGGCATGGTCATACCAGGTACCACCCTCGGCTGCGAACACATAGTACCAGCCATTTCGTTTATAGAGATGCGGACCCTCTACCAGCCCCCGTTCCGTTCCCTTGTATATTTTCGTTACCGGTCCGACAAGACTTTTCTTTGCGTGACTATATTCCTGCAAGAGTATGCCGGAAAACTGCTTGCTTCCGGTCATTCGGTGATCCCATTCCATATTTACCAACCACTTTCTGCCATCATCATCATGAAAGAGGGAAGGATCAAAACCAGATGAATTGAGATATACCGGATCTGACCAGGGCCCTTCTATTGAAGGAGCAGTAACAAGATAGTTCGGAGTGTCTTTCCAGGGTACATTGTTCCAGCTTCTGACATTCGTATAAATGAGCCAAAAAAGCCCGTCAGCCCAGGTGAGACAGGGCGCCCATATTCCGCAGGAAGCCTTGCATCCGTCCATATCGAGAAGACGTTTTGTATCAAGCGGAGAGCGCAGGCGCGTCCATGACACAAGATCAGTCGAATGGTGCAGTTCAACGCCAGGATACCACTCGAAGGTTGAATTCGCTATGTAATAGTCATTTCCCACACGTAAAATGGATGGATCGGGATGAAATCCCGGCAACACAGGATTGGATACACGCGGCATAATCAACCTCCCTAATGACAACGGTCTGCCCCCAAAACATGGTGTTATGGAAACAGACCGTCAAGTATACGTTACCGACTATAAAGCACCGTTTATCTACGGCATCCGTAATAAAGCGTATAAACGCTTACTCTTTCACACCACCCATTGTAATACCGGAAATGATAAACCGGGACATCAATGCGTAGAAGATCAAAATGGGAACGAGAGAAACCGCAATACCAAGATATATTCCGCCGTACTCCGTGCGGTATATATCACCACGAAGCTTCTGAACCAACATGGGCAAGGTTGCCTTGGAATCACTGGTCAGCAGAACGAAGGGTGCAAAGAAGTTATTCCATGACCCGACAAACGAGAAAATTGACTGGGCAGCAAGTGCCGGAGTAATTATCGGAATAATGATGGTATTAAAAATCCGGAACTCATGCGCACCGTCGATACGGGCAGCATCAATAAGGTCGATCGAGAGGATGGATGATAAATATTGACGCAAGAAGAGAACTGTACCGGCTGAGGCAATTCCGGGAATTATGAGGGGAATATAATTATCAAGGAGTTTGACCTGTGCCATAAACTGGTAAAAACCAATAAACGACAGGGTTGGAGGAAGCATCATGACAAACAGGATGAGCCCCCATAAAGCATTTCGACCCTTGAACCTGTATACATGCAAACCGTATGCAGTCATACCGGAGAAATAGACACTTAACACGGTTGAACAAATTGCAATAAATGCACTGTTATAGAAGCCCTGTTGTATCTGGAATCCTCGATTGGTCAAGGCTTTCCAGTTATACATAACCTGGGAAAAACCACCTGCACCGGGAATAAGGGACAAGCCGGCGTTAATTTCTTCTGTCGAGCGAGTCGCATTTATAAGAAGAATCCACACAGGAATAATCGCTATAAGTCCCAAAATAGCCATAACGGCATAAATGATCGCTTTCTTGATTAAACGTTCACTGGTGTACGATTTCATTTAACTCCTCCCTTGTTCGCCTTCTTCATCTCGCTTCTGTCCTGGAGGAAGAGGAATATTACGAGGGCCAAAATTATAGTGATGATAAACACGCCAATGGAAATAGCTGCTGCATACCCGTAATTGTTCACACCCTGGAATGCCTGATTATAAATGTAGACATTGGAAGTACGTATCTTGAAGTCCGGTGAACCGCGCATATCGGTCAGGAGGAAGGGTATTTCCAGCATTTGCATACCACCGATCATTGAAGTGACCAGGATGTAGAGCATCATCGGGCGAAGGAGCGGGAGCGTTATGTGCCAGGTCGTCTGGCGGCTGTTAGCCCCGTCGACAACGGCAGATTCATACAAGGAGGCTGAAATACTGGTGATACCGGCCATCAGATAAATAACCGTGTGTCCATACCACATCCACCATTGAATGAAGGCAACGATCGAACGGGACATGGTCACATTCCGGAAAAAGTTGAATGCTTCCTGACGGGCAACCCCGTCGCGGATTGTGGTCTCGAACAGACCGAGATTGTTATTGAGGAACTGATTGACCGGACCGATCGGATACGCAAAAAGACTTCTGAAAAGCATTGCGACAGAAGCGGCTGTCAACAGGTTTGGCATATATATCACAGCCCTGAACAGGGACTTACCTTTCAAATTAAGGCGGATATCGGAAAGCCATATTGAAACAATGAGCGCTATACCAAGCTGGGGAAAGAAGTTCATACCCCACATGACGAAGGTATTGCTCACTGCACCCCAGAAATTAGGGTCCTGAACCAGCTTGATAAAGTTGTCAAGACCATTGAATTTGAAATTGCCCGCCAAACCGGTAAATCCCTTGGAATCGGTAAAGGCCAGCGCAAAGGTATACAAGGTCGGATAGAAACTGAACAAAAAATAGACAATAACAAAAGGAAGAACAAAGAAATAACCCCAACGATTTATTTGGGCTTCGGTACTTACTTTCTTTTGTGTCATCGGATCCCCCAAGGATAAAAAAATATAAGAAAAAAAAGGTGCGGAGCAGGCTTTTGCCGTTTCCGCACCTTTCGTTTACGGCCTTATCTCATGTAAGGATCAGAAACCGAGCTGGGCATTGACCTGGCTCTTGAAATCTGCAAGAGCTGCGTCTTTTCCCTTCTCTCCGTTCTGGTAAGCGGTTACCGCTTCCTGGAACAGAGCTTCGATAGCCTGATCGGTTCCCTGAGTAAGCTTTCCGTCAACAGTTTCTGCCATCTTGGCAAACGCTGCATAGTGGTTCTGTCCGCCAAGGAAGGGTTCTGCATAGGAATCCTTGATCTTGTTCATGACAGAGATGTTTGATACAACGTCTCCGGTATCCTTTGCCCATCTCTCGAGGAAGCCGTCGTCAGTTGCAACGTACTTAATGAAGTCTTTTGCAGCTGCAACGTTCTTTGTTCCCTTGTAAGCACCAACCCATGTACCACCCCAGCGATAGGGAGCGGGACCTGCGGTCATTGCCCAGTCACCGGAGGTGTTGGGAGCATTCGGCTTCAGAACATAGTGGAGACCCCAGGTGGGAAGCATGTAGGAGAATACTTCTACAGCGGCACCGGATTCGTTCTTCAGCTCGCCCTTCATACCGGCGAACCAGCCTTCTGACCACTGACCTACGCGGCCTTCATAACCTTTGTCCTTGAGAACCTTTGCGGTTTCCATGTAGCTGATCATAGAGGGATCAACAACGAGTTTTCCGTTGACAACCCAAGGATCCTTGCGGGCACCCTTGTACACATTGAACATATCGCCAACAGAAGAAACGATAACGGCTGAACCGTTTGACTTTGACTTGAGAAGCTCTGCAGTTTCAATGAACTTTCCGAGATCTGCAACATACTTCTGAACTTCGGCGGGATCGTCGGTTCCGAGGTATTTCTTTGCAAGGCTGCGGCGATAGAACATAGCACCGGGAGTTGCCTGCCAGGAAAGACCATAAACCTTTCCATTGTAGGTTCCGACTTCAATCGGGTAGGCAAGCATCTTGCCGCGAACTTCGTTAGCAATGTCGGTAAGGTCGAGCAGGAGGCCTGACTCTACATACTTGCGAACAAATGAATCTTCAAGCGCGAAAACGTCGGGAGCTCCCTGTCCGGAAGCGAGAACCGGATCAAGCTTGTTGGGGAACTGATCGGTGGGGGTCAGTGAGTACTCGATCTGCACAGCGGGGTGTGCGGGACCGTAGTAGTTGTCGACCATGTTCTTGAGCTCGTCAGTGAATGACCAGACAACAAGCTTTCCAGAAGCAGCCTTGGCTTCATCTTTCTTGGCACAGCCGCTGAAAAGTACAGCTACTGCAACAAGAGCGATAAGAATTTTCTTCATCTTTCTCTCCTCTTTACTGTTTGGCATCGAGTATACCGGGTAAAAACACGGCAACCGATTGCCTTTCATTATCATCATCCTACACCCGGATTTGACCGAATGTCAAACAAATTCTGCGTTAAAACTACACTCAAACGACTGAATATGGTTATTTTACCTTAATTTCGTTTCGTAGAATTTTCCTAATAAAGATTCCCGATCTGGAGAGGTCGCTTTCTTTCCAGTTTCCCTCCGCGAAACGGTCTGCATTAAAATTGAGAATTCCCGAATCCTCGCCCTTGTTGTTAACCGACCAGTTTGCCCAGGAAATATTGTTTTTTTTCAAAAACGAAAGCCACTCGAGGGTTTCCTTCTCGAAAACACCGCCGCCGCCGGTATTCATGGTCGTCCCCCACTCCGTGGCAAAAACAGGAGCACCGAGCTCGAGAGCGCGTGCAACCTTGTCCCGCAATTCCTTTCCGTGAGAACCGGCATAGAAATGCACGGTGTACATGACATTGGCATCGGTTGCAATGGGGTCCGCAGCGGCAATATCGACATCCTGGCTCCAGGTTGGAGTGCCGACAATTATGATATTGTCGGGATCATGTTTCCGGATTTCAGCAATAACTTCCTCTGCATAGGGCTTTATGTCTGCCGACCAGGTAACATGAGTACCATTCGGTTCATTGCAAATTTCATATATCACATTCGGTAAATGTCCGTAGCGGCTGGCAATATCTGCAAAGAACTCCAGCGCCTGCGCTTTATATAATTGCGGATTTTTATCGAGGTGCACATGCCAGTCAACCAGAACATACATACCGTTCTCGACAGCCGCTTCAATGGAAGCGATAACACGTTCCTTCAGCGCGGGGTTGTTGATATAGCCACCCTCGGTCAAATACATGGCAGCGCGCCATAACTGGGCATTCCAGTCATCACGAAGCCATCGAAGAACCTTCGTGTTCGCATATTTTCCGTGCCACTGCAGACCATGAGAACTCATGCCCCGCAATTGAACAGGATTCCCGTTACTGTCGCACAGATTCGTACCCACGATCTTGAGTTGTCCATACCGCTCCACAACAGTACGGCCCTGTGAATCTACCGACAGTCTTGTATCCTTGTCGGGTGAACAGGACAAAAACAGTGTCGATAACGCAATCGCCAGAATTCCTGCCACCGATATTTTCGGACTAATCTTTCCGATCATTTTGTATCCTCCAATATGAAAAGTATACCATGCATCATGTTAGTTGTAAAAGGAAACAAACTAAACGGGAATAGCAAGCACCGGGCGATTTAGTGAAAATCAACCAGTTGCAGATAGGTCTTCCGATATTCGAGGGGAGACACACCGGTACATTTTTTGAAGATGCGGGAAAAATGAAACTGGTTTTCAAATCCGAACCACTCAGAGATTTCCCCTATGCTTTTATCGGTGGACATAAGAAGCCCGGAGGCGCCCTCCACTTTTAAACGGGTAAAATACTGAAGGGGTGTCATCCGAACTTCCTCGCGAAAAATCCGGATAAAATGCTCTTCCGAAAGTCCCAGTTTCCAGGCAATGTCCTCAATTTTCAAGTGCTCCCGAACTGATTTTTGCATCAGGGACAGAGCCTTATCAATATGCAAGCTGTTTTTTCTGGCTCCATCTACCGGGCCATCCGCAACTGATCCAGTCATGCCGGAGCCCCTCCTCCCGAACCAGCGAAGGAGAAAGCTTGATAAAAGATGTACGGCGGCATCATGCAGGGCCGAATCCGCAGAACGGGTCATTTGTAAAAGATCCTCGAACTGGAACCGGAAATTGGTGTCTATTGTCAGTACATTACGGCGAGCAGTAAATGCCGCCTCCAGCTCGGCAGCGATACGCTCATCGGAGGGGGAAGAGGCAGGATCGACAGAAAAAAGAACCGCATACCAGCTCAGCGGCGTCGAATCCTGATCCCGTATGATGGAATGAAATTCCCGGGGGCCGGACAGGAAGAGGTTGCCGGGAGAGACAGGATATCGGGTACGGTTGCAGAGGAAGGACCCGGAACCTTCAACGAAGTAATGAATTTCGTACTCCGCTGAGGTATGTGCATGATACCGCCCATGCCAGGACAACCGGTCGCCGTCGGAAAGACGATAGACAAAGACTGCATCCTCAATCTTCATGCGCTCAGTATACAGGGAATTCATGAAAATATCAATTTTGGATATAAAAAATCAGTATAGGTCATATCCATCGGAGAAAAGCCGGCATATACTCTGATTACACTGTATGAACCGAAACCGGATCCCGATGGATACCGGAGAGTTTATCAAGGAAGGAATACAATGAAAAAGCAACTTTCAATGCCGTTCTGGTGCATCAGAAGCACCGTTGGAGACCCCTTCGGCGGTCCCGTTATGGATTCTATCTCCGCTCTTGAGGCATGCGACATTCTGTGCGATGCAAAAAAAGAAGGACTTATCGATTTCACTGCAACTCATGACGATGATATCGTTGCATGGGATCCCATGAACCCGATGGATGACCAGGATCCGTCAAGCGACTGCTACAAGACCATTCATGCCCTCAAGGACAAGATGGACAAGGTCGGCCTCAAGATGAAGATGGTTACCTGCAGTCTTCATGGCGACAAATTGTTCCGCAATGGCGGTCTGACCAATCCCGATCCGGAGATTCGCGCCCTTGCCGCACAGAAAGTGATGCGCACCCTCCGCATCGGAAACTTCTTCGGCGCAGAATTTTTCACCTACTGGGTAGCCCGCGACGGATATGAATGCCAGTTTGCGGTTGACTGGGTCAACGCATACAAGTACATCGAGCAGGGACTGAATCTTGCAACCCGATACATCAAGGAAAACAAGCTTTCCATAAAGTACTGCACCATTGAACCCAAGCCGAATGAGCCCCGTGGCGAGATGTTCCTCGCAACCACCGGTCATGCCCTTGGTCTTATCAGCCGCCTCGAGGATCCCTCCATGTGGGGCGTCAACCCCGAACTCCTTCAGCACGAAGGAATGACCAACCTTTCCGCGACCAATGCGGCAGGTATGGCAATCAATGCGGGAAAACTCCCCTTCCTCCACGTCGGAAACCAGAAGGCTGGCCAGTTCGACAACGACAGTCCGCTTCTGACCGGAATGGACGGTTTGAAGGAAATGATCAGCGTATTCTGGATGCTTGAAATCCTTGACTGGAAGGGACATATAGAATTTGACAACCACGTTCTTCGCTCCGATGCGGCACCGGGTAAGGAAAACGCGATCAAGATCCGCAAGGATTTCATCCGCCATAACGTTACCAGCTATCGCATGGCTGAAAAGAAAGCTGAAGAGCTTGCAGCAAACAAGAATCTGAACGATCTTCGCGCCGCTGTACTTGCCAAGAAGTCTCCGGTCGAAAAGGCTCTCGAATCTTACGACCTGAAGGCTCTCCAGGCAGCAAAAATCGATTACACAAAGCTGAACGAAACCCCCGTTTCCAACGCTGCGATCGATTATGCCTTCAACAAGGCCCTGCTCGGCATGTAATATGGTAACGCCGTAAATAGCGTATACCTTGAAGCTGTCCGGTACGTATCTGCCGGACGGCTTTTTTTTTACCGAATACCGGCTGGTTATATCAATTTTGGATATAAAAAATCAGAATAGGTCATACCAGTGGCACCGGATGGGAACTATACTTTGTACAAGAACGCATGGCACACATACACCATGCATCGTGGAGGATTTTTACATGAAAACAGTAGCCGGCATTGATATGGGGACACAGAGCATCAAGGTGGTGCTCTATGACTGGGAATCAAAAAAGATTGTGTCGAAAGCCCAGGAACCCGTCGATATAATCGCGGAAAATGACGGAACACGCGAGCAGAAAACTGAATGGTACGACAGCGCAATGAAGAAATGCTTCGATGCCTTCAGCGCAGAGCAAAAATCTACTATTAAAGCCATCGGTATTTCCGGACACCAGCACGGTTTTGTCCCCCTGGATGCGGACGGAAAGGCTCTGTATAACGTAAAACTCTGGAACGATACCTCCACCGTCGAAGAATGCAAAATTCTGACCGAACAGGCGGGCGGGAACGACGCGGTTATCGCGGAAGTCTGCAACCTGATGCTGCCCGGCTTTACCGCTCCCAAAATCTTCTGGCTCAAGAGGCACAAACCCGAAGCCTTCGCGAAATTGAAATATATCATGCTGCCGCATGATTACCTGAACTGGTCCCTGACCGGTACCTATGTGGCGGAATATGGAGATGCTTCCGGAATGGCCATTTTTAACGGCGTCCGGCGCCAATGGTCAAAAAAGATATGTGACCTCATAGATCCTTCTCTCATCAGTCTCCTTCCTCCCCTTATCGAAGCCGATAAACCCGCGGGAACAGTTTCCAAAAAAGCGGCCTCATTGTTCGGCATTCCCGAAGGTATTCCCGTTTCCTCGGGCGGCGGTGACAATATGATGGGCGCCATCGGTACCGGTACGGTTCGGGACGGATTCCTGACCATGAGTTTGGGAACATCGGGCACCCTTTATGGATACTCTGACAGCCCGGTCGCCGACCCGGTCAAGGGACTTTCAGGCTTCAATTCCTCAACCGGCGGATATCTTCCCCTTCTGTGCACCATGAACTGTACGGTAGCCACAGAGGAGACCAGAAAATTGTTCGAACTTGACGTCAAGGCCTTTGATGCCTGCGCGGCACAGGCTCCGATCGGTTCTGACGGAGTGGTGTTTTTACCCTTCTTTAACGGCGAACGGACCCCGAATCTGCCGAACGGACGGGCAAGCATCGTTGGTTTGACCGCGGCGAACTCACGGCGGGCAAATATCGCACGGGCGGCAATGGAATCGGCTATTTTCGGCATGCGCATCGGTCTTGAGGCATTTCAGGCTCTTGGCTTCCGGGCAAAGGAGATCAGGCTCATCGGCGGCGGTTCAAAAAGCCCGCTCTGGAGGGAAATGGCCGCAAATATCATGAATCTGCCGGTAAAACGTCCGGTAAACGATGAAGCGGCAGCCATGGGCAGCGCGATTCAGGCCCTGTGGTGCCTGCAAAACCTTGAGGGAACCAAAACCAGCATCGGTGCCCTGACCGATGCCCATATAGAGATCAATGAAGCGGAATGCATCAATCCCGATCCCGCAGCCGTGTCTGCCTATAACAAGGCCTACGCGGAGTATAACCGCTATCTTGAAGCTTTGACTCCGCTTTACAGCTGAACGACTATAATTTAGGTACTGTTTTGAAGTCTGTCGGCGTTCCGGTGAACGCAGGCGGACTTCCGGTCAATGGTCAAAACTGTTATGGCTGTTGGTCTTTAGTGCTATTCGTATAATAAGGAGGTTTCTATGTCTGTATTCAAGGGTAACAAGGAGTATTTTCCCGGTATCGGTAAAATCGAATACGAGGGTCCAAAATCCAGGAATCCGCTTGCATTCAAGTACTACGACGCTGATAAAGTCGTAGGCGGCAAAAAGATGAAAGACATTCTGCGTTTTGCAACCGCCTACTGGCATTCTTTTTGCGGTGACGGAGCAGATCCCTTCGGCGCAGGAACGCAAGATTTCCCCTGGAATGCGGGAAATGACCCGATGGCAAACGCGGACGCCAAGGCTGATGCCGCTTTCGAGTTTATTACCAAGATTGGAACTCCTTATTATTGCTGGCATGACCGGGACATTTCTCCCGAGGGGAAAACCCCCGAGGAAAGCCTGAAAAACCTTGAAAAGGTGACCGATGGACTGAAAAAACGCCAGGACGCGACCGGGGTCAAGCTTTTGTGGGGAACTGCAAATGCCTTCTCGAGTCCACGTTTTATGAACGGAGCGGCGACCAACCCGGAATTTTCCGTTGTCGCCCATGCCGCCAACCAGATCAAGGGAGCAATTGACGCTACGATCAAGCTGGGTGGTCAGGGATACACCTTCTGGGGCGGACGCGAAGGCTATATGAGCCTTCTGAATACGCAAATGCAGCGGGAAAAAGAGCATCTCGGACGCATGCTGGTCATGGCGCGGGATTATGCCCGTTCGAAGGGCTTCAAGGGAACCTTCTATATTGAGCCGAAACCGATGGAACCGTCCAAACACCAGTATGATTTTGACGGCGAAACCGTCATCGGCTTCCTGAAATCGTTCGGTCTTGAAAAAGACTTTGCTCTGAATATAGAAGCAAACCACGCCGAGCTTGCCGGCCATGACTTTTATCATGAACTGACCGTTGCGGTTGAAAACAATATGCTCGGCTCTATTGACGCCAACCGCGGAGATCCGCGCAATGGGTGGGACACGGATCAGTTCCCGAACAGTGTTTTTGAGGCTACATTTGCCATGCTCGCGGTTCTTAAAGCGGGAGGCTTCAAGACCGGCGGATTGAATTTCGATGCACGGGTCAGACGGAATTCCGTTGACAGGGAGGATTTGTTCATTGCGCACATTGGCGGAATGGACACCTTTGCGTACGGGCTCGAGAAAGCACAGGCTATCATCGACGACGGACGGCTGGCCGACATGCTTAAAAAACGCTATGCTTCATTTGATTCAGGCAATGGAAAGAAGTTCGAGGAAGGCAAGATGACTCTTGAGGAACTGGCCGGTCTTGCCGTTTCCTACGGAAATGACGGACTTACCTCGGCGAAGCAGGAACTGTACGAGAATATTTTTAACGAAATAGTTCTTGGCCGTTGATACAGACAGGCATCCCGGTTTCCAACCAATGATGCAGACCGTTAAAAGCCGCGCACCTGACGTGCGCGGCTTTTTTTGAGATACTATTACACAGGGTGACACACAACACAACAACATGGCATCGGTACCGGTTATTGAATTTTCTTGTGTGCCCCGGGAGTAGAAATATATGATTTTGTCAGTATGCATTCTGATTGCCGGCATTGTACTGCTGGTATGGAGTGCGGACCGTTTTGTCGATGGTGCGGCAGCTGCAGCTGGTCATTTCGGAATGCCACCCTTATTGATTGGAATGGTCATTGTCGGGTTCGGAACGTCCCTGCCAGAAATGATTGTCTCGGGTCTTGCCGCCTTTGCGGGGACACCCGGAATCGCGCTGGGAAACGTCTTTGGTTCAAATATCGCCAATATCGGATTGATTTTGGGTGTTTCCTCGCTTATCAGCCCGATCAGGGTGCATTCATCCGTATTGCGGAAAGAATTACCGATTCTTGCCGGGGTTACTCTTCTTTTGTTTATTCTGATTTTTGACAGAGCTATTTCACGACTCGATGCATTCATCCTGCTTGCGGTTTTTGCAGGAATCATGGGCTGGACAATACTTCAGGGAATGAAACACAAAGAGGATGCCCTTTCACTGGAATTTGAAAAAGAAACGGTGTCGCATAAAATGCCGCTGGGCAAGGCGATATTCTGGTGTCTTGCTGGCCTTACGCTCCTTGTTATCAGTTCACGCATGCTTGTCTGGAGCGCGGTTACTATTGCCCATGCACTGGGTATAAGCGATTTGATTATCGGATTGACGATTGTAGCGGTCGGCACGTCACTTCCGGAGCTTGCATCCTCGATAATGGCGGCACGAAAGGGCGAGCATGATATTGCATTGGGTAATGTTTTGGGGTCAAACCTGTTCAATACCCTGGCGGTTGTCGGTCTTGCCGGAACAATTAAACCGCTTGGTGCAGAAACAGCGATACTGAGCAGGGATTTTCCGGTTATGGGAGGATTGACCGTATTGCTGTTTGTCATCGGTTATGGTTTCCGGGGACGACCGGGACGAGTAAACCGGTTTGAAGGGGCCTCATTGGTGTTACTGTACGTGTTGTATACCGCCTGGCTCGTATTATCCGCAACAGGTGCAACAGCGTAAAATCGAGAGCCGCCTCCGCGCTTCTAAGGCCAATGATGGCTTGCCATACTTGGCCCGCAGTCCCTGGCTGTGAAGACGCGCTTCGGTTCGACATCCCACCTAAAAAACAAAAAACCGCCCTGTCGGACGGTTTTTTATTTATTTGGAGATGGGGGGAGTCGAACCCCCGTCCTGAAGTGCGATACAGGGGCGTCTACAGGTTTAGCGATGCGAGGTGGTTGTCGGGGTCCGGTGGCAGCACCGCAAGCGTCAGACCCGTATCCAGGTTAAAGTCCCGTCCTCCGTTCTGGCCCGGAGGAAAGCAAGCCCCGATTGGCGTCGGAAATCCGGATGCTTCGGAGCAGCATCATCCGGTTTCCGCACTCTGCCTATTAAGCGGCGAGAGCGTAACTGTCGTTAGTTTCGGCAGTTATAAGTTTTACCCGTTCAGAGGACAGGCAACCTCACCTGCGGCCCAAGCGTCGACCACCACAGTCGAAACCGGTGCACCCCCGGTTTTCCGGTATTCCGTATACGCAAGAACCGCGTACACTACCGATTATTCTGACTTGAAGATACGGCGATAGCCGTCAATTGTCAAGGCCGGGAGCGGCTCCAATATCTGAAGAAGAAGCGGATCAGGCGCGGAAGCGAAGATATACGCTCACCGAGAGAACTGCTGAAGGATACCGCAAGTATTGATTTGACGCCGTTATATACTCGTTCGGAATATGGATGCCACCAAAGATTCCTGCTTGTGCCAGGAAGAATATCGTCCACGATCACCTGGGTGCGGACCATTTCCATAAAACCGCTTTTTCCGTGAGTTCGGCCGATACCCGACTGTTTGAAGCCCGTCCAGGGTGTTTCTGCCAATCCATGCGACATAAGATGGTCATTGATCATGACCGCGCCGGCCTGCATTTTTTTTGCCAGGGAGCGAGCCGTACGGTGATCCCGTGTCCATACCGAGGCGGTTAGCCCGTAGGGACTCGCATTCGCGATCCGGAGGGCTTGCTCGTCTCCGTCCACGGGAAGGACGGCAACAACCGGACCGAAAATTTCATCGTTCATAATCGGCATGTCCGGACTGACATCGGCAAGAACAAGAGCGCTCATGAAAGGTGAACCGTCGGGAGAAAGGCTTCCGCCCTCACTCCGGGCTACAATGCGGGCCCCCTTTCTCACACATTCGTTTACCAGGGAGCAAACGTCCTCCTTTTGCCTGATGCTGATGAGAGGGCCCATATCGCTGTCGAATGAGGCGCCGGGACCAAGACGAAGTGACCTGACACGGCGGGACAAGAGGTCGAGAAAGGATTCATACACACGCCGGTCAACCAGGATTCGCTGGCACCCGCCGCAGGACTGGCCGGCGTTCGAATAACCAGCCCAAAGAATGCCGTTTGCCGCGCGTTCGAGGTCGGCATCGTAGCGGATATAGGCTGCGTCTGCGCCGCCCAGTTCCAGGACAACCGGCAGGAGACGCTCCGCTGCTCGAGCCATAAGATCCTTTCCAACGGCAGTCGAGCCGGTAAAGAAAAGCTTGTCGACACTGGCTTCGATAAAGGCTGGGACCGCCTCCTTTCCGCTCATCTCTATATAGGTAAAAAGACCCGCAGGCAAACCGGCGGCTTCCAGAGCTCGTTCAATCGACCGTCCAACAAACGGTGTTGCGCTTGCTACCTTGAGAATTACTGCGTTTCCTGCAAGAAGGGCCATGACCACTTCGGAAAACGGGATGGCAAACGGATAATTCCAGGGCGAGATAATGCCGACTATTCCGTAAGGTTGATGAGAGAGGCGGCTTTTTTTATTGAACAGCATGAGATTGCCGCATGCAATGCGCTCCTCCTTGAGAAAACGGCCCGCATGCCTCCGATAATAGCGAAGTGCAAGCGCTGCCGGTACAACCTCGGTGGCAAGCGCGTCAACACGCGTTTTGCCGGTATCTCTGCAGATGACCGACGCAAGTTCATCGCAAGAGTCAGCGATATACCGCTCAACGCCGGAGAGCTTCCGTGCGCGCTGATGAGGGGACAGAGCAGCCCAGCTCGCCTGGGCTTCACGGGCGGAGGAGATCACGGAGGTCAGGACCGGAACCGATGGATTGGTAATCATGATTTCTCCCTTCCCCGAAATTCATCCATTGCGTTATTAATTCCGAAAAAGTCGGAGAGAGCATCCATAACACCAACGGGCAACAAGCGCAGTATATAAATGAGATATACAAATCGGGGCATTATGAGCCTTTTTTTGCCGGTTTCAATTGCCCGGACTATCCGCCGTGCAGCATATGCACTGTTCAGAATGGGAAGTACGAGGGGAAAACGGGTCTTTACCCCGTCGAACATGCCGGTATTTATAAAAAACGGGCAGACCACGGTGGTGCGAATAGAGAGATTCTTTTTTCGGATTTCTGTTCTGATAGCCTCATGAAAACCGAACGCAGCAAATTTGCTTGCGGAATAGTCGGCCAGTCCGGTGACACCGACAAGGGACGCTGCGCTCGCAATAGTGACCAGATGCCCGTCCCGCCGGGCATACATTGATGGAAGGAAGGCTTTTGCAGTCCAGAACATCGCCATGATATTCACATCCATCGTCTTCTGAATTTTTTCATCCGGAGTCTCCAGAAAGGAAGAGCCGGAAACAACGCCCGCATTATTCACCAGAATATCAATTACCCCGTAGCGCTCAAGCACCCGTGAGGCCTGGCTGTAAACCATTTCTCGCACCGATATGTCGCACACCATCGTATCGATTGACAAGCCATCAGCTTGGGCAGATTCTCTGAGTCGATCGAGAGAAAGGGGATCAATATCCCAAACTATGCACTGCGCGCCTTTTTCTGCCAGGGATCGGGCGACAAGCAAACCGATTCCGCTCGCTCCTCCGGTTATCAGTACCTTTTTACCATATATCTTGTTCATGGTTATCAGTATACCACGTCCCCGGAAAGACACCATATTGCATGAAATTCAAGTCGATGCTTCTTTATGCCGAAAATCGTAACAGTGGACAAGGCTCAACATAAAATAAAGGCGCTGGTTGTCCCTTCACGTTTTTACTCAGGTTCGGGAGGATGAATACCATGAAACACGTCACCGCATTTCTATTATTGGCAGTGTCGACAACGCTGCTGGCACCTGCAGCCTTTACCCAGGAAGCAGCCATCTACAGGGAAAAGGCGGTAGCATCCTTTTACGGAGACGCATTTCAGGGAAAGCCAACCTCGAGCGGAGAGCTTTTTGACATGAATGCATTGACCGCGGCTCACAAAAATCTGCCCTTCGGGACGGTATTACGGGTTACGAATCTTGCAAACGGCAAATCGGTAGATGTCCGGGTCAATGACAGGGGACCCTTCGTAGAAGGCAGAGAAATTGACGTATCCAAGGAAGCAGCCAAAAGACTGGACATGATTGAAACCGGCGTCGCCACTGTATCAATCGCCATTGTGACTCCCGTAACGGATGATAAAGTGAATACAGTCATAGTCGAAACAGCAGCCCCTGCAAAAGAGACACCGAAAGC
Source organism: Spirochaetales bacterium Spiro_09 (assembly GCA_001604385.1). Lineage (GTDB taxonomy): Bacteria > Spirochaetota > Spirochaetia > Treponematales > Treponemataceae > Teretinema. The sequence continues at coordinate 93,334 of LVBK01000010.1, forward strand.
ACCGATTCGGGAATCCATGAATGATACAGTACAGACACCCACCTGGCGCATTCAGCTCGGCTCCTTTGTCCGGGAAGAAAACGCAACCCGCCTGGTCTATCAACTAAGAGACAAGGGCTTCGATCCTGCCTTTGAGCGGACCGGTACCTCAATCAGGGTGGTCATAGACGGTATTGCGGAAACCGATCTGCAAACCTTCCGGAAAAGGCTAACCGATGCTGGCTGGAGGGATTACCTGGTCCGTCAGGAATCCTGGTAAAACAGATGCGCAGCGTATGTTCCTGTATGATACGCTGTGCTATTCATTGCGGTAAAAAGTATGGTATATTTAATATCAAATGAATTTTACCGATTTTAATCTTGACAGCGGCCTCCAGGAAGGTCTCGCTGAAGCAGGCTACATTACCTGCATGCCTGTTCAGGAACAGGTACTCAAACACGGCCTCGAAGGGGCCGATCTGTACGTGCAGTCCCAGACGGGGACCGGAAAAACAGCCGCCTATCTCGTGACTATTCTTCAGCGGCTTGCCAATGACCCTGCCCTTTCCGGCAAGAAAGCGCTTATTATGGTTCCCACCCGGGAACTCGCCGTTCAGGTTGAAGAAGAAGCACGAATTGTGGGCTCCGGGATGAAATTTTCAGCACACAGTTTTTACGGCGGCGTGGGTTACGGCCATCAGCAGGAACTGCTGAAAAAGGGCGTTGACATAATTATCGGCACCCCGGGCCGAGTTATCGACCTGCAGGAATCCGGCCAGATGGATCTTTCCCAGGTAGCATTTTTGGTTGTCGATGAAGCCGACCGCATGTTTGACATGGGATTCTATCCGGATTTACGCACACTTATCAAAGTGCTGCCAAAGGCAGAAAACAGGCAGACAATGCTTTTCAGTGCAACGCTGAATAACTGGGTAAAGAATCTGGCCTGGGAATACACCATTGAAGCCAAAGAAATTACAATTGAAGCTGAAAACGTGACCGTCAATGAAATTGAGCAAATGCTCTACCACGTTTCAACATCAGAAAAAATGCAGTTACTGCTTGGCCTTATCAAAAAAGAAAACCCGGAAAGCCTGATTGTATTTTGCAATACCAAGAAAATGAGCGAAATTGTCTCCAAGCGGCTGAAAATAAACGGGATTGAGAGCGAGTTCATTATTGGCGACCTTCCTCAGTCAAAGAGGCTTCAGGTTATAGACTCTTTCAAGTCCGGTTCATTGAGATGTTTGGTGGCTACCGATGTTGCCGCGCGCGGTATCGACGTCGACTCGCTTGCCATGGTAATCAACTTTGATTTGCCAAACGAAGCTGAAAACTACGTCCACCGTATCGGCCGTACCGCTCGCGCCGGAAAAACCGGAAAAGCCTATTCTTTCTGTTCCGAACACGATGTATACAATCTACCCGCAATTGAAAAATACTGCGAAATGAAACTGCCCTCTACCATGCCGACCGATGAGCTTATCGTCGAGGACAAGAGCGCGGGAGTCTATATCCGGACAGACCGCTATGACTCAGACTACGATGACGAAGATGACGACCGGGGCAGACGCGGCGGCAGAACCGGCGCACCACGTGGACGAACCTCGCGCGACGGGGGACGCAGACCTTCAGACAATCGCCGAACCCCGGGAGGCAGACGATCTTCGGCTACCGCTCATGGGGGGGGAGACAGCAAACCGGCGCGTACAGGCGAATATAAAGGCAGGGAACAGCGCCTGGCCAATGATCAGGATTCTCGCGGACCAAGAAACCGCGGACGACGCCCCGAACACGCGGCACCCTATGCCGGAGCGGCCCGGGAAGACAACCGCGATCTTTCAAAATTGAGTTTTGAAGAACGGATGGCATATTACAAGTCAAAATACGGATCGGAAGAAGCTGCACGCAATGCCGAGCGAAAGAGAGAGTCAGCAGCCAGTCCAAAGACCGCCTCTCGGGGAAAAACAGGAAACAGGCAGGGAACGGGTCCCCGTGGACAGAGAGCGGAGAACGCCTCCGGAAACAGACCGGGAAACAGGGATACCCGGGACCGTTCACGGGTGGCAGACGCTCGCGAAGGAAGGAAACAGGATAACCGGCGTCCGTATGAGGGAGCTCAACGGGGAAAACCCGGAAACAGGGGAGCAACCGTCCCACAGGGAACCACACCGGCAGGAATTGCGAAAACGACTCCGATGCCGCAAAAGAAGGGAATTATCTCTTTGATAAAAAATCTCTTCGGAAAAAAAGACTGACCAGCATAAGCCTGTAAAAGCCGAGTCCCGCGGGATTCGGCTTTTTTTTTATCTGTCTCACACTATCGGGAGACTCAGTACCACTTCAGGTACTCATTGCACAAAAAACAAACTTCTGACTAAATAAACGAAATGAACATGTATCTCAAGAGACTTGCACATCACCACTTACACGGGGAAACGCGCTCCCTTGCCTTGATTCACCTGTCAAACATTCTCTTCGCGGCAACCGCGCTGCTGATTGCCCTGCTCTCCCAAAGCCGTGGCGGTTACTACACCTCTTTCGCACGTTTTCTGGTCGGCACATTGCTTGCCTTCTCCCATTTGGCGTTTCACAAAAAACCCTTTGTCATACACAAGAAAAAGCCATGGATTGGGAGGGGTGTTTTTGGCGCTCTCGCCATGACGCTGTATTACGTATCGATAGATTTGGGGACAGCAGGTCGGGCGAGCCTTTTCAACAACAGCTTTCCGATCTTTGTCGCGATCATAGCGATTGCATTTCTGAAAGAACCGGTATTTCCGGTCACGATTCTGTCAATTATTATTGCCTTTGCCGGCGTTGCGCTTGTACTTGCCGACGGATCAAAGGGGAATTTATTAGCCGATATTGCCGGTCTTGCGAGCGGTATGATTGCAGGCCTCTCATATCATTTCAACAAAAAAGCGTCAATGACCGAAGATCCGGTAATCATTTATTTGGGGGTCTGTCTTGTCGGCATGCTCTTCAATGTTCACTCGCTGTTTCCCCTGTCGCCGCCAAATCTTTCCGAACTGGTCATTCTTGCATTGGCCGGTTTGGGAGCTTACTGGGCGCAGGTAGCAATTACAGCAGGGCTGCGGGATATCGATACCACACGGGGCAGCATTCACACTTTCTTCAAGATTCCCCTGACGATTGCAGGGGGCATTTTCTTTTTCTCCAACACGGTAACCCTGCGTTTTATTGCCGGTTCGATACTTCTGATAACCGGAATATTGCTCGACCGCCTCGTTCGCACCCGTCCTGAAGGCTGAACCGCAAGGAGCGGTCTTGCCCCTTGCGGGGTTTTCATATATTCTGTGCTCCATGATTACCGTAAGCGACCTCTCGCTCAAGTTCAGCGACAAACCCCTTTTTAAAGACGTCAACCTCAAATTCACACCCGGAAATTGTTACGGGATTATCGGCGCGAACGGCGCCGGCAAGTCGACCTTCCTCAAGATTCTCTCGGGAGAACTTGAACATGACAAGGGAGACATTATTATTCCCCACGGTCAACGCATGGCTGTACTGAAACAGGACCACTTCGCCTTTGACGCTTACTCGGTCAAAGACACCGTCATGATGGGGTTCCCCCGGCTGTATGAAACGCTGAAAGAGCGCGAGGCAATCTATGAAAAGCCTGACTTTACCGAGGAAGATGGACTGCGTGCCGCAGATCTTGAAGGACTCTTCTCTGAGCTGGGTGGATGGGAAGCCGACAACCAGATAGAACAAATGCTTTCCGGTTTGGGACTGGAAGAGATGTTTCACGACAAGCTGATGGCAGAACTGGATGAGGGCCAAAAGGTTCGCGTATTGCTGGCCCAGGCCATTTTCGGTAATCCGGACATACTACTTCTTGACGAGCCGACAAACGGTCTTGACCTCGAGTCAATTTCCTGGCTTGAAGAGTTTCTTATTGAATTCCCGAATACGGTCATCGTGGTATCCCACGACCGGCACTTTCTCAACTCGGTGTGCACCCATATTTGCGACATCGACTTCGGCAAAATCAGGATGTACTCGGGAAATTATGATTTCTGGTACCAAATGAGCCAGATAATGCAGCGCCAGGCACGGGACCAACAAAAAAAGCGGGACGAGAAAATGAAGGACCTGAAAGAGTTCATTCTCCGCTTTGCGTCGAATGCCTCAAAAAGCCGACAGGCAACCAGCCGGAAGAAAATTTATGACAAGCTCGCACTTGAAGAAATAGAAGTTACCACCCGCAAGTTCCCGTATGTGAATTTCAAACCGGATCGCGATATCGGAAACAATGTGGTGCGGGTTGAAAAGCTTAATTACAGCTCCGAGGGACTGGTACTTTTAAAGGATTTCAGCCTGACGGTAAACCGCGGGGACAAGATTGCCTTTGTAGGTATGGAACACAATTCCAAAAGCGCTTTCTTCGACATTATTTCCGGTATTGTAACTCCTGAATCGGGCGATGTGTATTGGGGACAGACCACCAGTTTCACTTACCTTGGCAAGGACAATACGCCCTTTTTCACCAATGATATGAATATAACCGACTGGCTCCGCCAGTATTCGCCCGAACAGGACGATGCCTACGTTCGCGGATTCCTTGGAAGAATGCTCTTTTCGGGTGACGATTCACTGAAACCGGTGAAGGTCCTGTCGGGAGGAGAAAAGGTACGCTGCATGCTGTCAAAGATGATGCTTTCCGGCGCGAACGTGCTCATTATGGACGAACCGACCAACCACCTTGACCTTGAAGCGATTACCAGTTTGAACGAAGCCTTGATTGATTTTCCCGGCGTTGTGCTCTTTAACAGCCATGACCACGAGTTTATCAGTTCGGTCGCAAACCGTATTGTAGAAATTACCCCGAACGGCGTCATTGACCGCATGATGAACTTTGAGGATTATATTGAGGATGAGCATGTGCGGGCGCTGCGTTCGGAATACTACAAGGGCAGCAATAAAAAACTGAACATTTAACCTGAATAAACTGCTATCAATATTGTTGTTGTATACCAAAAGAGGCAGAGTACGGGAAAATTCGCGACATGGCCATGCGCGGAGCCACCGCGTTCGTAAGGGCCACGAGGTTTCAACAATATTGATAGCAGTACATAACCCGAACGGTTATTCCATCTTCGCACCCTTGTTGCGGATACGTGCAATGTCGTCCCATCGGAAATCGAGGTCGAGATACTCGACAAGCGGTTTCCGCCCGGGGCGCCGCTTTGCATTATGAGCGGCAATTTCGGCATCGAGCGAGGAAACCGCGGAGCGGACAGCCCAGGGTTCACCCAGGGCAAGGACCTTTCCGTCAGCCGACAGTCTGACGCGCTGTTTTTCAAGATACAGCGCGGCAGATTCAGGGTAGACCGGTGTATCGCGTACCAGACGAAGCGTAAACTCGCCGGCTGAAACACCTGCCTCTTGAATTTCAACTCGGCCTTTTTCCCAGGTACGAAGCACCTGGCCCGTCCCGCTGATACAGGTAAACAGATTACCGTTTATTTCAATAAACTTCGGAATAGCAAGAGGTCGCCCATACTCGCCCGGAATGCGCGCGTCTATGTCGCGAAACCGTGCGTCAGTTTTCCAGTAGCGCACACGGATAAACCGGTCCTCATAAAATAGCCAGGCAAATACTTCGTCAGAACTTCCGGCCCGATAGCGGCGGATTGCGTCGGTATTTCCGGCACCGAGCCAGAGTCCCTCAAGAGCGCGAAAAGATGGAGAGATGTCGATGGAGCGCGCAGTTATCGATTGGATGTCGCCTTGCGTCGCCCCTCGATCATCCGTCGCACGACCTCCCATCAATCCTGCATCCGAATACCGATAATAAAACCGGGTATACAGGCCGTCTCCGGCAACCGCAAGAGGAATGGGGGCATACTCGCGTTCAAGGGGTTCACGGACGGACAGATTCCAGGACGAGGCAGACAACGGCTCGACAGACGCGGGATACAGGGGGGAGTCGTCATAGACAAAACGGTAAAAGGTTTTGAGCACAATACGAAGGCCCCCGGATTCGGGTATTTCAATGAAACGGGATGAGTTTTCCCAGATACCGTACAGGGATTCCCTGGCAGGAGCCGAAACGGCACAAAAAAGCGCGCACAGGGCGGCAACAAGAGGCCGGAGGCATCGGGGTTCTGGCAGGGACAGAGCTTTCATGTATCTATCATCGGCAAAGAACGGATAAAACTGGACTGTCGGTCCTGATCGGACCCGCCATACATTTTACCGAAGAACCCAGCTAACCGGCACCAACTCTCCGTTCTCCTGCACCAGGGCCTGAATCTGGAGGTTGTGCGCTTGACACTGCCGCAGGGCCCTCTCAAAGTCCGGATGGAAAAAGTACACGCGGGAGTCTTCCCGGTTTTCAAGACCGATCCGGGCAAAGGGTTCACTGCCGTAGAGGGTAAGCACACCAGAGACTCTAATCGGAGTTCCCTTTTCAACAATATTGGTAGCAATACCGAAATACTCGCGAAAGTTTCCCTGAGCGGGAAGCGAAATATGAGCAGCATTAGCCGGGTATCCGGCCGCCGAAGGCTCAGTCCTCACTGCCCGGCCCGATCGGCCCTCGCGCGAGCCGAACGGGAAAAGAACAAGAGGAAAGAGGCACAGGAAAGAAAGTATGAGGCACGATCGCATAAAAGTCCATTTCACTGCTCAGTCCCCCGAACCGCTTTCGCTGACAAAGGCAAGATAGAGCTTGACGTCAGGATCGACCGGTTGCTCACAGGTGATGGACAGAGTTCCGCTTGCGTCCTGCCAGGAGCTTTCCGAGTGAAGCGAGAACGAATTCGGGCCGACCCTGGTCATATAGGTGTTTGCAAGCGCGATAACAGGACCCCGGTTTCTGCTTTGCAGGAAATAATCAGCATAACTTGAGAGGAAGGAAGAAGTATTGTAAGACCAGAGGTCAAAACCGGGCAGTGAATAGTCAATTCCCCCGATTGTACCCGTAATGGTCGTATTCAGGCCGGAACCGCTTCCCTGAAAGGAAAGGGCCGAGACAAAGTCAGCTACCAGGTCCGGAAATTCCGGTGCAGAAGCAGGGGCAAGGCTTTGCACCGCGCCCAGAATGGAGGCGGTCCCCACCAAGCTATTGTCTATCATTGCCTTGATAAGGTCTGGTCCGCCCCGGGTGCGGGCAAGCCAGGCACCAAAAAGATATTTTTGGGAATAGGACTGAAGGGAGCTGCCCCATTCCGTGAGGCCCTCGTCAAGATACCCGGTGCAGAAAAGTCCCGGGCGTGTTGTCCAGGGCAAGCCCTCCTCGGCGATGCCGACATCGGCATGGCTTCCGATTACATCCTCGGCCAGGAGGGAGAGCATTTCATTATACCAGGTGGGGGATTGCAGATTATGTGCAAGGGCTTTCCGGTTAAAGTGAATCATGTGCTGGAATTCGTGAATCAGGGTTGAATAAACGACCTCGGGTTTATTCAGATAAAAACCGGTGTCAAAATACAGGATTTCGGCGCGATTACTGCCAACAATAGTGGTATATTCGTCCTTGCCGTGAAAGTAGCCGACAATGCCCGATTGAAGATCCTCGTCTGGGTCATAATCCGCTAAGATATCGTAAAAAAATAGATGCACACGGGGATCGCTGTCTATACCACCATACAGCGCATCGCTTTCTTCCACGCCCCCGCCGTATTCATGGCCAAAAAGGTTTGTCTGCAGCGGATAGATGAGGTCAAATTTATCGGCAACCAGCTCGGCCTCGCTCCGGGACAGACGCTCGTCTGCAGGAAGTACCAAAGAGTCCTTGTTGGTTGACCATACCCATACATAACAGTGGTATCCGATTGCTTCAAGCGTTGCCTCGACAGGTACCCAGTCAGGATTATCCGAATTATCCTCTTCGATATAAAACCAACGGGCCTCTCCAACCTGCGGAGGCAGGCTTGCTTCCGCTTCGGCTGCGTTGATAAGATTTCTCTGAACGGCAGGGGCTGTGCGCGAAGGGAGTTGTGCGTTAAAGCGGGTCGCCGGCGTGAAGTCGAGGCGTTCAACTCCACTATGTGAACGCTCTGACCGACTCCAAGTTGCTGAGGGCATCAGGGCACGGGAAGAGTCACGCTGGTAAGCCAGCCCACTTGCAGCTCCTGAAATTGCATCCGATCCGGTATGGATTTTGACCAGAAAGACCGACTGATTCGTCAGATTTGTAATAGTCAGCTTGGTAACATCCAGATCAAGACCCCCAAACTCACGGGGCACTTCGACGAGACCGGAGGCTTCTGAATAGTTTGAAGCGTCCAGTTCCCGCTCGATAACCCAGGCCTTGATCCTGGGAGAATCTGATCCCGAGCCGCCACACGAAAAAAGGAAAGCGGAGACAATGAATGCGAGGTACCACAGCAGGCTCTGTTTACTTCGGGAAACGTTTATCATGGGGACTCCTTTTGTAATTGGTAGCCCGAGCCCGGCAGCATATTCCGAACACCATACATATCTTTAATCGGCTACCCGAAAGTACCAGTATACCACGATTGGTGAATAAACAAGGGGAAAATGGAATTACGGCAGAAATGCGAGAAGAAACGTAATGAATACAAGATTGCAGGTGGCGAGAAGAAAAAACACCGTACGTGCCGGAGGAATTTTAATTTCATTGTGATCAAGACGGCGGTAGACCAGGGCGCACACATTGCAGACAATCAGGGAAAGAAGGCTTATACACGGCAGAAGCCACCCCTCGGCAAGAACCTGGATATAGACAAAGAGAGAACCGAAGAAAAAGCCGGAGGAAAGCATATAGAGCAAAAAACTGATCCTGCGCCGGATTCGATCCTCTTCCATCCGGGACCGGTAGTCTGCAGGCCAGGCAGAAAGACCGGATAACAGGAGCCAGCCGGGTAATTTGAATTGCAGTACAAGAGCCGAAAGCCCGGAAAGAATTCCACAGCCAATAGCTATCCACAGAATAATCATGAACCAAGTTATACCCCGTACGATTGGCCGGGTCAAGTTTGTTGACAGGCGGTCCACGGTCGTTCATTATACTCTGATGCCAGACAGATCGTGGAGCACAGAAGCAGTTGTCATCTCTCTTTCCACATTCGGGGAAGGACATCGCGAAGCGCTCTTGCTGACTCCGGATGCAAACCTGGTACACGCAGCCGTATTCGGCGGCGCAAAGAGTAAATTGAAAGCCCTGGTTGCCCCCTGGCACCTTGGCACTGCCTGGCTCTACAGCGATCCGGTAAAAAAAACCTGCAAATTGACAGATTTTGATGTCACCCGGTACCGAAGCGGTTTGCGGGAAAACCTTGTGCGCTCCTGGTGCGCCAGTGTATGTACGGAAATTGTCTCACGCGCACACGGTACGACAGACTGGAAACTGGTAAACGCCTTTCTTGACGGTATCAACGTATCCGCGGAGGATGAATGCCGAAGGGGACTGTTACGCTTTATCTGGAGGCTGCTTGTTTCCGCAGGAATCAATCCCGATCTGTCTGGCTGTATCCGATGCGGTTCAACTGGCGCAAACGGACGGGATGCGGTACTATATTATTCACCCCATGAAGAGGGTTGTATTTGCTCTGCCTGCATCAAACCGGGAGAACAGGTTTTTATCCTTGAAGAAGACGCACGACGATGGCTTTTCACCGTTGAACATGGCAGTCCCGCACAGGCGCGCTATGTTGTGCCGGATGAACGAATCTATGGGCAACTGAGGGCTCTTCTGTTCTTTTTACTTTCCAGAATGATGGGAGGACCGGTCAAGACACTGGAAACCGGAGACGGCATACTGTAAAAGGGGAACATATGAGAGCGGTTGACATAATCATGAAAAAACGCGGCAATCCGGGAAATCCGGGTGGCAGCGAGTTAAGCCGACAGGAAATCGAATTTCTGGTGTCGGGATATGTCCGCGGAGAGATTCCTGAATACCAGGTGTCAGCCTGGCTTATGAGCGTGTATTTCAACGGGATGAGCTTTGAAGAAACCGGATTACTCACCGATGTGATGCTGAAATCGGGCTCGGTTATTGACCTTTCGGGCATACAGGGACCCTTTGTCGACAAACACTCCACCGGAGGGGTCGGGGACAAAATTTCCCTGCCGCTGGCCCCCATTGTTGCCGCATGCGGAGTCAAGGTTCCCATGATGAGCGGGCGGGCCCTGGGTCACACGGGTGGCACCTTGGACAAACTTGAATCCATTACCGGATACCGCACAGCCCTTTCAACGCAGGATTTCCGCTCGTACATTGAAAAAACCGGTTTCGCAATGACCGGACAGACAGCGGAAATTGTGCCGGCCGACCGGCTTCTGTACGCGCTGCGCGATGTGACCGGAACGGTTGAATCTGTTCCCCTGATTACCGCCAGCATCCTGTCGAAAAAGGTCGCGGAGGGAGCGGACGCGCTGGTATTTGATGTAAAATGCGGTTCGGGCGCGTTTATGAAAACCCGGGAAGACGCTGAAAAGCTCGCTAAAAGCCTGGTCGGGACCGGACAGGCAATGGGTAAACGGGTAGTCGTGCTCATTACCAACATGAATGAACCCCTCGGGCGGATGGTCGGGAATTTTCTTGAAATTGAAGAATCCATGGACATTCTTGAAGGAAAAGGTCCTGCCGACACCACCGCGCTGACAAACGCCTTTGCCGCATGGATGATCGTGATGGGAGGAAAGGCAGCAACCTTTGACGAGGGGCTGGCCCTGTGCACCCATGCGGTACGTTCTGGAAAAGCCATGGAACTGTTCATGGAGAATGTCCGCCTACAGGGCGGAAATCCGGAGCAACTGCGTGCCGAACGGGGCGTACGCCGAAGTCCCCACCATTTTACGCTTACCGCCGCACAAGATGGCTGGATTGACAGCATTGACGCCTTTACCGCCGGGCTTGCCGGCGTATATCTCGGAGTCGGCCGAAACCGTACTGACGAGGCGGTGTGTCCGGAGGCCGGCCTGATACTGCACAAAAAACGCGGTGAACGGATTAGTGCCGGCGAGCCGATAATGGACGTCTTTGGCAAAAACAGCGGCTGTCTCGATAGCGCCCGCGCGCTCCTTGAGAAGGCGGTACGGTATACAGACCGTAAACCGGAAGAAGAAACCCTTATTTATGCGGAAATAACTGACTGACAGACGGTACGCACTTAGTACTGCGCAAACACAAGCCGGACTGTCGAAACGGAATGAATATGATCTGGAATAAAAAAGAAGTCGGACGGGAAATCGTCCGTGAACTGACGGGCCGCTACGGCTGCGATGCGCTGACGGCGTCTATTCTGGCACGACGCGCCATTGTTGAAGGTACCGATATCCTTTTCTACCTGGAGGATGACCTCCGGTATGTCCATAATCCCTTTTTGTTTACGGCCATGGAAGATGCGGTTGACCGCATCCTCGACGCCCGCGACGAGGGTGAAAAAGTTCTTATTTTCGGGGACCGGGACGTTGACGGTATTACCAGCACCACGCTGCTCTACCAGGCGCTCACCGATATGGGCATTGATGTACGGTGGAAGGTTCCCTGCGGAAACGATGCCTACGGGCTGTCGATTGACGCGATACAGGAACATGCCGACCTCTACGGCACGCTCATCATTACGGTGGATAACGGTATCTCCTGTGTCGAGGAGATTGCGCATGCGGCGGCGCTGGGCATCGATGTCATTGTCGTTGACCACCATAACGCGCAGGACGTTCTGCCCCCGGCCGTCGCGATCATCAATCCGAAAATGGAAAACTCGGGGTATCCGTTTCGAGACCTTGCCGGCTGCGCGGTCGTGTGGAAGCTCATCTGCGCGCTCCGTTTTGCCCAGCTTGAGCTCTACAAACAGTCGGTGTGTCTGATGAACGTGCGACCGGCAAATGAATCCTGGATTATAGAAGCGGTCAAAATTGTGAATATGACCGAAATTGACCGTATTTCCGAGACAATTGTGCCCGGTATGGTGTCAATTTCCCAGACCAGGCTCTTGCCATTTTTGCAGGGTCAGCAAATTTTCGTCTGGGATGCGTCAATTCAGCGAAAACAGCTGGAAAAAATCTTCGGGAAGGGGGTGGAATTCCAGTTTCTGGATATTGCCCCGGAAATTTCAAAGGTTATTCCGGCGGTTCGCGGCATGAGCCTTCTGAAATTGAAAGATTTATCGAAGATAGCGCGATACCAGGACAAACCGGTGAGCGAGCTTGACGGTTTTCTGAATATTTTCATTACCTTTGTGCAGCGCCACCATGCCATCTACGGAAAGCGCGAGGCCGAAGAGTTACAGTTGGTGGCCCTGGGCACGCTTGCGGACCTTATGCCCCTGACAAACGAAAACCGTATTCTGGTCAAACAGGGTATGTCCGCCCTGAATACGGCACCCAGGGCCGGCATTGCCGAATTGCTCGCGCGACAGAATCTTGCGGGGAAAAAAGTGGGAACAACCGATATTGCCTGGCAAATATCACCCGCAATCAACGCCACCGGCCGTATGGGAAAACCCTCGGTAGCCGTGGAGTTGCTCCTGTCAGCTGACCAGACAGAACGAAACACGTTGTCGGCACAGGTTATTCAGATGAATACAGACCGCAAGCAGATGGGCAGCGATAGCTGGACAGTGGTCGAACCTCTAGCCCGTAATAGTCTTGAACGGTTTTCAGGCAAGCTGGTATGCGCTGCAAGCGGCGACATTCACCGGGGTATTACCGGGATTATGGCAAACCGGCTTTCTTCCTGTTTTTCGGTACCGGCTATTGTAATCTGCTACATGGAGGACAATACGGCTGTCGGTTCCATGCGGTCCTCTCGGGGGCTTCATTTATCGAATATCCTTGAACCCTGTGCAGACCTGTTTATTGATCACGGAGGACACGCCTTTGCGGCAGGGTTCAGCCTGCACCGCTCAAAAATGGACGAATTTCTTTCCCGCCTTGAACGACTAGCACGGGACATTGTGTTTCCAGACACCGCAGAGGGCGAAGAAATTGACATTGATGCCGAACTACCGCGGGAGTATATGACACCTGCCCTGCTCGACCTTACCGACCGGTTCGAGCCCTACGGGGAAGGAAACAGCCAGCTGATCTTTCTTGCCCGCAACATGAAAATTATCAGCGCCGATATTATGGGTAAAACAGAAAAGCAGCATGTCAAACTGACCTTTGACTGCGGAGCATTCAAATGGCCGGCAATTTTCTGGCAGGCAGCCGATCGGCTTGGCAGGGATTTTTCGGTCAACGACACGGTTGACGCGGTCTTTTCCGTCAGCCGGAATACCTTCAACGGCGCAGAAACACCGCAGATGATCCTTCAGGATGTGCAAAAGGCGTGAGAAAAATAAACCGCCACGGACAATCCGGTCAATTCTGCTCGCTTATGCGCAAGTGGCTTGCCGCCATCCTGTGCGTGTGCGCACTGTCAGCAATGCTCGAAGCGCGCGGCAAAAAGGAAGAAGACCGGCGAGAGGCAGAGCAGGAGGCGACACGGGAAAACGCAGGTAGCGCTCCAGGTTTTGCCCTTCCGGGTGAGTGCATACCGGTATGGTTCACCGTATCAGACTCGGATTCGTCTGCACAGGCCAGACTGACCGCTCGTGATGGACGCCTGGTGGCACGCGCAGCTGCCTTCAGCCTTGACGATGGCAGGATGCTTGCGCTCCTTGCAGTGTCGACGTTCGCCGAAGCAGGCGACTATGTCATTCACGGTGATATTGACCGGCACGGAGTCACTCAATTTTCATTCATGGTACCCTGTACAATCGGCATAAAAAGCTTTTTCGAAGAAATTATAGATCTTGACCGCAGAAATACGGGAATACGCACGGATACGAGTCCTGAACGCCTTGCCCAAATTGACCGTTTGAACGAAATCCTCTTTGCACGCAATCCGGTGGTAGAGCCCTTTACCGGCCCATACAAGCCGCCAGTAGCATCGCAACGCAGAACGGCCCAATTCGGGGATCGCAGAACATTCCGCCATGCAGACGGAAAGAAATCTGCCACAATCCACCACGGCATTGACTTCGGGATACCCTCGGGCACTCCGGTATATGCTGCGGGAGACGGATCCGTCGTACTTTCCGAGTACCGGATATCCACCGGGTACACAATCATCATCGAACACCTGAGCGGGGTATACAGCCTGTATTATCATCTGGACCGGTTATCGGCAGATACCGGTGAGTACGTCAGGACAGGGACCCTTATCGGCGAGTCAGGTTCTACCGGTCTTTCCACCGGTCCTCACCTGCACTGGGAATTCAGGGTGAACGGGGTATCCGTCAGCCCCGACTGGTTTCTTTCCTGGGGTGCGGACAATCCGGAGTAAAGCGACCAAACAACACGCTGCCATTACATCGGCCAATAGCCATCCCTTGACGTGTCAATCTTTTTTTTGATAGTATTGGACGATACTGACGGTTTGACCGAAAGGAGGTGATTATATTATGGCTCACATCGTTGTCGATGATTCCGAAAACCTCGAAAAGGCAATCAAACGCTTCAAGCGCATGGTTGAAAAAGAGGGTATTATCCGCGAATGGAAAAAGCGGGAATACTTTGAGAAGCCTTCCACCATCCTTAACCGGAAAAACAAGGCCCTTCGCCGCAAGCTGATGAAGAAAACACGGAAAACAAAGGATACAAAAGGATTCTGATTTTCCGCGCTGTCTGTAATCGCTATTCAATTATCAACCCGGTCTAGTAAGGCCGGGTTTTTTATTGACCTTTTGTCTATTAAAATCTATTATTATAGGTTGTATGGGATATGCAACAAGCCAACAGCTTGCCCGGTATTTCGAGCTGTATCAAAATATTGACGTAACGTTCACCAAAGAGGTTATCAAGACTACCGGTCTGATACCCCAGCAAATTTTCCTTAAGGCAGCAGGCGGTCAATGGCCCTGTGTAATCAATTCGACCTCCTTCATGGGGGCCCGAATCATTTCGGGAATAAAAAGCGGTGCCTACGAAAAAATTCAACAGGGAAACATAACGGTCAGCCTGCGCTTCAGCTTTCTGAACCAGGAAAAGAATGAGCCGGAATCTTTTTTTGTCGCCGCAAAGGTAACCGGCATGTCGCCCTACGCAGGCTCGACGGAATTGGTTCTGATCAACCTTGCCTATACCCAGCGACCACCCGATGACCTTATAGAAAAGATCGGACGCCTTCTTGAGGCAAATATCAATTCGACCAAGCGGCGCGAAGAGCGTATTATCATTACCCCGGAAAGCATGCGCAAGCTTGGCATACTGCAAAAAGAAACAACCGTGTTTATCCAGGGTGTTCCCCGGCGTTGCATCCTGCGCGACCTGTCTTTTTCCGGCGCAAAACTGATCATGGTGGGAATCGCGCATTTTCTGAAAGACAAGGAAACGGTGCTTCGCATCGATCTTGAAGACCCGCGAACAGCCGTCGGTATCAAGGGACGGGTTGTGCGTACAGAAGATGTAGAGGGCAGAAAGGATCTTGTTGCTGTTGCCGTTCAGTACAACGAACAGGAAGTTCCCATGGCATATAAAATGCACATTAATAATTATATCTCCCAGAACCGTTCAGCCATATCGCGTGAAACCCCGGAAGAGAACAGGCAGACGGGAAAGACTGACGCAAAACACGAAAAAGATCAGGATACGGAAGCCGCCGGGCAGGATGCCTGACCTGCCCTGATACCGGTATTCACGTCACCAAAACACACACGAGGTAACCATGCCACATCCACTTGATTCAGTCGTTTTCATTTCCATACCGGAAGAGCACCAGGTCTCCCGGGTATTCCCCGGTTTTGATCCCTCCATTCCCCTTCCCGTTCAGCTTGCCGCTCCGGGTAACACCATACACAGCGATACCCTTCGCCCCGAGATGATCCTGGCAGGCATATTGACTGTCCTGGCGTACGACAGCGAGAACGCACACATTGAATACTACCGGACCATATTGCGCGCCGTTCATCCGACCATTCGCGAGGAAATGACCGACGCGGCAATCATGAAAATAAGAAACGGGGATTTTGAGCTTGCAGAGGAAATATTTACGGCGCTTCGCGGTCTCGATCCCGATGACATGGTAACGATTTTGAACCTTGCCCTTCTGAACGACGAGCGTTCGGACAATATGCGCCGGGCGGGACTTGACGAGGAAGCCGACGCAATGGACGCGGAGGCCTTCCGTTATTACCGTATGGCAATGAATGCCGAGCCGCCGATTCCGGACGCCTTTTTTAACGCAGGTTTTTTCTATGTAAAACAGAAAAACTACCGCAAGGCACGCGAAACGCTTGAATCCTACCTGAAGATTGAAACGGCCGAAACTGATCTTGCAAAGACACGCAAGGAGCAGGCAAAAAAGGTTGTGGAGGAAATTGCCGGAAGGGATCTTGACGATGATCTGTTCAAGGCCGCGTATGACTGTATCCAGATGGGCGATGAAGAGAAAGCGCTCGAGCATATCAGACTCTTTATGGAGCATCACCCGAAAGTATGGAATGCCTGGTTTTTGCTTGGCTGGGCGCTCAGACGCCTTGAACGCTGGGAAGATGCCCGCGCAGCCTTCATTCAGGCCCTTGAGCTGGGCAAAAGCCCGTCCTCCGGGATCGAAAGCGGCTACACGGATATTTGCAACGAACTTTCAATATGCCTCATGGAATTGGGCGATTTTGAAAATGCCAAACGATGGCTGGTATCCGCGCTTGAAGAAGAAAGTGAAAATACGAAAATAATATCGAACCTTGGTATGGTTGCCCTGAAGCAGGGAAACAAGACCGAGGCGGAAGGTTTTTTCAGAACAGTTCTCGAGTTTGACCCCAAAGACCGCCTTGCGATGGAAATGCTTGTGCAGATTGAAAAAGGCGACGGGCAGGTGTAAAAAAGGTGCCAGTCTATCGAAGCGGATCCAGAACCAGCCGGTCACCAACCTGTACACCGGCACGTTCATACCAGCCTTTGGGAACCTCAAGGGCGTAGCGAACGGACCGCTCGCTCGAAACCGTTGCCTCGGATAGCGGAACCATATCGCGGATTTCCCGAATGACTCCCGTTGAGTCAATAAAGGCGATGGAGAGCGCGCTCGGGGTGTTTTTCATCCAGAAGTGCATTTGCCGGTCACTGTCGTAGACAAAAAGCATTCCCGAGCCATCAGGGATATGCTTTCTGAACATATACCCCTTTTCCTGTTCCTCTGCGGTGCGCGCTATCTCGATACCAAGGGGCACCTGATTTCCGGACGCAGTCATGATGACAAACGGTTTTTTTTCGAGCACCGGGGTTTTTCCGCTGCATGAAAGGGTTGCGCCAATAAACAGACACAGGATGCACAAGAGCCTAAAAATCCGCAATGAAGTCCTCCCTCAGCAGCTCGGTTCTCGAACGTTCTGCTTCCCCACCCTGCACAAGTGCATCGAATACCGGACGGTTGACGTATTTCACCGTAAGCGGCCGCTCGAGCGTCAGCATCGTTGTTTCGTCGGCCCAGACCGCCTTCGCCGGATCGAGACTGTCGGGCTCGCCATAGAGGGCAACCAGATGCGAATACAGACTGAAATAGTCTGTTTTTTCTGCATCAAGGGCAAAAATCATAATGTACAGACTGTTTTCATGAAACTGGAACCAGGAACGCCTGATAAATTGGGTCCCGGATGATTCGATAAGACTTCTGTTCAGTGTGGGCAAGAGGGACACATCCCGCTCTCCCCGATAGCCGAACAGTGGATCGGCGGAGAGGACCGCCTGTACGCTTTCCATATCCATGCCAAGCTCGATACCCCGATACGAAAAGGGTATGGCTTCCTGTGAGTACAGAGCGCACAGGGAAATCAGGGTGAACAAACAGACAGAAACAAGTACATGACGCATATTTGCCATACAAAAAATATCGGCACAAAGACTGATAATCTGAACGGGTCGTTGTGAGCTGTTCATGGTATCAGAGTCGACGGACCTCATCTTACCATGAAGCCGACATGTTTTGTGAGCGGGCTTCATTTCTCGACCGTTCCAGTTCGAGCATCTTCTTCCGGTAGGAAGCCTGTTTACTCAGTTCCACCATGTCAATGACGTGCAGTTTCTCGTCCTGGACCCGGATGATCGGCTCCCGCAGGAACTCTGCTACATACCGGTTCACATTCTCCTTCGGAAGGCCACACATATTGGCAAGCTCGGTAGGGCCGAAATCAAACGTGTATGATTTAGCTGCCTGAAAGGGAATTTTAAGTTTTTCAAGTTGTATAACCAGCATATCGTACATACGCCCCAGAGGATCGTTTATCAGGGTGTTGGCAAGCTGTTTGTACATAAGCCAGATACGGTCGGCAAGAGTCGTTGTCAATCGGGCGATGAGCTGCGGCTGTGTTGCGACCATCTGATTGAAGTTCTGGCGATTAACGGCCAAAAGCTGTGTACCCTCAGTCGCGATCGCGCTGGCAGAACGGGGCTTGTTTTCGAGTAGAGCCATTTCGCCGAACATGTCGCCCGGCTTCAGTACGGCAAGCAAAACCTCGTTATTGTCTACAATTTTTGTTATTTTAACCTGCCCCTTCTGAATGATGTACAATTCAGCGCCCGGCTGGCATTCACAGAAAACCATGGATTCAGAGGGAAAGACCCGGCTCAATTCGGTTGACTTGGGTTCCAGCAAGGAGGGGTTTGCCTGGATACCCATGGCCTTCAAAGCCATAAAGCGTTCGCGGGCAACAGCAGCATGGGAACCGTTCGGCGCATTTTTCAGATAATGATAGTAAGAGTAGAGGGCCAGGCTGTACTGTCCAAGTTTCGCATAGTATTCGCCAATGGTAAAAAGATGGGTAATATCGCTTTCGACGTTCTTTTTCAGGGTAATTCTGGTCAGGGCTTCGTCAAGATACCGCATGCGCTTGGTAAACGAATAGATAATCTTCATGGCGACGGGGGTGTTTTTCTCGATAAGCTCCGAATACTGGTCCCGGCGTACCGAAATAAGCGTAACATCGGTAACGGCCATCGCGGTTTCAATCTGGCTGTGTCCCGACATGCTGGATACAACGCCAATAAAGTCACCGGGACCCAGAATGTTGCCGCCTTCTTCGGAAACTACCTCGGTTTCCTTCGTTATCCGTACCTTACCACCCTGGATAATATAAAAACGATCCGACTCGGCCTTGCCTTCAACGAGAATATAGGATCCTTTTCTAAAATTGACAAAAGCTAGCTGTAACAATCGGTACCACCAATTACTTGAGTATAATTTTCACTGCGCGGTTCTGTCAATTAAAGCCTGCAAAGGGCGACATTCCACCGCTTCGCAGCATATACTGCTTTTCTGCGGCGGTAAACAAACTTGCAGCCTCACGCACCGAATCCGACGACCTTCGGTATGAATCGATAAAGGCGCGCACCGTCTGTCCGCTTGACAGTTTCTGGTTCATTTCCGACTGTGGAACGAGCGGAACAAGTTCTTCAAGCCGGTGCCATACCATAATCGACATAACCATATCGGGACGAACGGCAATCATGTCGCTCATTACCCGCGGGCCGTCCTTTACAAAATCGGCATAGCTGTCGCTAACCTTACCTTTTTTCGCCTCTTCAAACCATTTTGCAAGGACCGGGTTCGATGAAAGCCGTTTTGCGGCCGAATCAAGGCGGGAAGAATACTGATTCCACTGGGGAACAAATTGATCAAGGAACGAAACAGGATTATTCACGATCAGGGATACATGAAAACTTTTCCAGTTTTGAGCTAAGCTTTCCCATTGTTCATCATACTCGCCTTCGGGAAACTGAGCTTCCTGTACACTGCCAGACTCGAGAATTTCTATCAGACGACCGGGTATCGACGAGCGACCGGAATCGAGGGCTGCGCGTTGCGAAGTCAACTCGGAGTACGGTGAACAAAAAACTTCGCCTTCCTTACACCCGATGAGGGCGGAACCGTTAAACGAAATTACATTGAATTCCGTTCCGCGAACCCCGAGGATGGCGGTGGGGCTACGGACCTGTACGCCCGATTTTGTCCCTGCAAGGCGCTTGACCTTGACTCCGACAGAACCGG
Organism: Spirochaetales bacterium Spiro_09; assembly: GCA_001604385.1. GTDB lineage: Bacteria > Spirochaetota > Spirochaetia > Treponematales > Treponemataceae > Teretinema. The sequence goes on from LVBK01000010.1 coordinate 113,279, forward strand.
TTACCAGCTGGAAATCATTGTTTTTTCCGGAGGAAAGCTGCTCCTGGCGAACTACCAGTCTGGTACCGCTCTCCAGCGCTATCGAACCGGAGATACCGGACGAGGGAGCAAAGGCAATAACGAGCTGACAGTCGGGTCCGGTCATGACGGTATCGAGATTTTCAATGGCAGTTCCTATATCAACCCGGTTAAGAGTCCTGCCCTCACGGGAAATCTCCGCCTTACCGAGAATGAATTCCACCGAACCGATGGTCTGGGCCCATAGAATCAGGGGACAGACCCACAACAGAATGAAACACGCACTCCACATCTTTTTCATGACAGACTCCATTCACCGGCCATTATTACCTCGGGTTCCAGGGTAAAACCCGTTTTCTCCCGAACAATCCGCTGCACTTCATCAACGAGACGCCTGATATCACCGGATCGGGCCGAACCGGTGTTTATGACAATATTACCATGCCAGGGAGCTACCTGCGCATCCCCGATACGAAACCCGCGCAAACCGGCCTCGTCTATTATCATGCCGGACGGCTTGCCAAAGTCGCGGTTATTCTTGAACATGCTGCCCGCTGACGGAAAGCGGAAATGCCCCTTGTTACGCCGGTCTTCAACATACCGGTCGCATTCTTGCCGGAGAAAAACCGGATCGGCAACGGACAGTGAAAACTCCACCGACAGAATAATCGCGGAACCCGCTCCCAGGGAAAGCGGATCGGTTTGAGGCCGCACCTGAAAGGGTGAAACCTTGTATGCCCACTGGTCGGCCGAAAAGGCTGTATGAACCAGTGTATACCCCTTCCCGTCAAAAGACAGGCATTCCGCGCGATAAAACACGTCGGATATCTGTTTATCATAACACCGCGCATTCATAAAAACGGCACCACCGACCGAACCGGGAAGGCCCGCAAAACGTTCCATACCGCCAACAGCGTGATCCACACACCATTCCACCAGATCCTCCATAGGTGTTCCGGATACAACGGATACACCTGCACTATTCTGGTCGCCATCGTAAACCGCCACAGGCGAGATGCCCGAAAGGCCCGTGGTTGAAATGACCGCGCCCCGGACTCCCGCATCGGATACAAGCAGATTCGAGCCGCCGCCCAGAAGATACAGGGGGATATCATGTTCCAGACAGACATCAAGACAGAGAAAAAGGTCTTCCCGGGAAGACGGTGAAAAAAACAAGTCTGCCGGACCGCCGGTGCGAAAGGTAGTATGAAGGGACAAGGGTTCATCAAAACGGAGAAAAGAGGCTATATGGGGGTATTTTTCCATTATATTGCACTTTTCCCATATTTTACGTACAGTATTCATAGCTGTCCTTGACCGGGAGTGAACTGCCGCTTTCGGCTATCCCGTCAACCCGTACAGTATAGCAGAACACAGCACATTGCGAAACCGGAGGAAAGCCATGCCATTGGAATTGTTCAACACGATGGGAAAACAAATGCAGCCATTCACACCCATCAATGGAAATACGGTAGGCTTTTACGGATGCGGACCGACAGTCTACAACTATGCCCACATAGGAAATCTCCGCGCCTTTGTCTTTCAGGATGTACTGAAGCGCTCCCTGTCCTGGCTTGGCTATCCGGTCACTCATGTCATGAACATTACCGATATCGGACACCTTGCGGGAGATTCCGATGAGGGTGAGGATAAAATGGTCAAGACTGCGCAGGAACGCGGCCAATCAGTCCTGGAAATAGCGCAGTTTTATACCGATGCCTTTTTTATTGACATGGACCGCCTGAATATTGAGCGCCCGACTATAATCTGCAAGGCAACTGACCATGTACAGGACATGATTGACCTGATCAAGCGGCTGGAAGACAACGGGCATACCTACATGGCCGGGGGAAACCTGTATTATGATATCTCGACCTTTCCGGATTACGGGAAACTGGCGAGATTGAACATGGATGACCTGAAAGCCGGCGCCCGAATCGACGTAGACCACAACAAGCGCAATCCCTACGACTTCGTGCTGTGGTTCACAAAAAGCAAATTCGAGAATCAGGCCCTGACCTGGGAGTCTCCCTGGGGAAGGGGATATCCCGGCTGGCACATTGAGTGCTCCGCAATGAGCATGAAGTATCTTGGCGAGCAGTTCGACATTCATACAGGCGGCATAGACCATATTTCCATCCATCATACCAATGAGATAGCCCAAAGCGAGGGCGCTACCGGAAAACAATGGGTGCGTTACTGGCTGCATAATGAATTTCTTGTCATGGACAAGGGAAAAATGTCAAAGTCGGCCGGCAACTTCCTGACATTGCAAACACTGGTTGACCAGGGGTACCATCCGCTTGATTATCGGTACTTTCTGCTCGGGGGCCACTACCGCAGCCAGCTGACCTTCTCCTGGGAGTCTGTCGAAAGCGCAAAAAACGCCCGAAAAAACGTGGTACAGCGCATCGCACGGCTTCTGGAAACATCCGGGGATTATTCAGCCGACCCGCGTTCGAATAGTGCGGTCGCCACATATCTTGACCGCTTCCGGCAGGCTATCGAGCAGGATCTTTCTACACCGCGGGCACTTGCGGAATTGCAGGGAATGATACGCGATACAAAAGCTCCGCCCGAGGCCGTATGCGCGGCAGTACGCGAAATGGACAAGGTACTCGGCCTCCAGCTTATCGAGGAAGCGATCGAACTGAACAAGGCAAGCGGGCAAGCCCGTGCCGAAAGCGATCCCCGCATTGACCGGCTTGTACAGGAACGAGCCGAAGCAAAAAAGGCAAAAAACTTTGCCCGCGCCGATGAAATTCGTAACCTCCTCAAGAATGAAGGCGTTTTACTGGAAGACAGTCCTGCCGGAACAATCTGGAAACGCTCGTCCGGTGAGCGGTCATGATTTCAGAAACACCCGGAGGATGTCGTTGTTTGAAACAGTAAGAATGCTCCGAGCCCAAGACGACACGGACTTCAGAAAAATATACGATTACACTATGCCCGTGCTTTTCAAGGTAGCCATAAGAATTGCCGGCAACGAGGAAGCTGCAGAGGATCTGTGCCACGACGCCCTGATTAAAATGACCGAGAAGGACATGCAGTTTCCCAGCTTGAACGACGCGAAGTATTGGCTTATACGGGTAGTAAAAAACGCGTCGCTAAATTATGCGAAACGCAAGGGACGCGAACGGAGGGCCTATGAACGAGCCCTCAAGGAAGACAGACGCACGGTAGATTCCGGCGAGACAAGTCTTTTGAAAAAAGATTCTGTCGAGCAAGTCCGCGAAGCCCTGGAAAAACTGCCGGAAAACCTGCGGATGGTTCTTCATCTGAAGGAGTATGGCGAGTTGAATTACAAGGAAATAGGCAGGGTTCTCGGAATTACCGAGGGAAATGTAAAGGTTCGCGTATTCCGGGCCCGGGAACAATTATCGCGTTTATTAGGAGAAGACAATGTCTACATGCCCTGATACAGATTTATTTTCCGCCTATGTTGACGGAGAGGTCCCCTCTCCCTGGAAGGAAAAACTGGAAGCCCATCTGTCGGTTTGTCAGGATTGCTCCCGGACAGTTAGCCGCTACTTACGGCAAAAGTCACTGTTTGCCGCGGTACCGGGCAATATGCAGACTCTTGACACCGACGCCTCGTTTACGAAGCTGATGCACCGTCGACTTGCCGTAATGGCCCGCAAACAGGAACAATCGTTATCATCACGCGGAAAATTTTCGGTTCGTTTGCCCCTACCCGCGGTTGCTGCAGCGCTCGTCCTCGCATTTTTTATACCCCAGTTCATTAACAGGGGGAATCAAACTGTCGCTGCACTACAGAATCCCGGTTTTACCTCGAACAATCGTCACGAAATGCGCACTGTATCGACTCGCAGACAGGTGTACAGCCCCGACTCCTTGCCGGTGACCGGCATCCCTTCAGACATAATAGGAGAAAACCGGTTATTCACCATGGTTAATTTTGCCCGTCAGTTTGCGACCGACAAGCAACTGTTCGAGGACGCCGATATCATTATTATCCGTTTGCCCGCGCTTACGGATTTTAGCGATACCGGAAATCAGTTTATAAAGTCGGAGAATTCAGTGCTACGGACAGCCGGCTACTTCAAATGATATCTGAAACACTGAAAAATCTCTTTCTCCGTTCATCGCTGTTCAGATTTGTTTTGTTGCCGGCTACCTTTGTCGTTTTCTCGGTAACCTTTACACTGATATATCAGGCCTTTCATAAAAATCCGTATATTGAATCGGTTTCTCCGGCCATTGCGGAACCCGGAGATGTCATCGTCATTCGGGGCAGGCATTTTGGCCCCGAAATGGGTGACAGTTATGTGGAAATTGGCGGCGACAGACTCTCCATGAACGCCTTTCTGAGTTGGACAGATACGCTTATTATGGTTACTGTTCCGTTTACCGTACAGGACGGTCTGGTGCATGTGAAAACCGGCTCAGGAAAAAGTAATCCGGTTCTATTCGCAAATAAGAACAATATCCCGGTATTTGCCCGCTCGCATTCGGATCCCGGAACGCCGGTTCTTGCATCCTTTGACACCGACCGGGCCGAAATCGGTAAACGCCTGACTATTACCGGGCGCAATTTTGGTTTGTCACGAAGCAATTCCACCGTTAATTTTGTCTGGCAGACCGATCCCTCCGGGGCTCTGGACTGGAGAACGCCCGCAGAACTGACCTCGATTAGTTGTTCCGAACACGATTTTGATTATGAATTCTGGAGTGATCAGGAAATCAGGGTGCGGGTGCCCGACGGAGCGCGATCCGGCCAGGTTTTTGTTAAAACCGAACGGGGTATCAGCAACACGCTGAATCTGAACATAGTCAATCAGCCAGGCGTCAAGAAATATACCGATCGACGGACCTATCTGATTTCTGCAGGAGCCGATTTTTCCGGTATCGAAACGACCACTACCGAAAATACAATGTATGTGCGCATGCCCATACCGGATACAACCGCATCCCAGCGCAATATCGAGGTTACGGCGTCTACACCCGTGCCCTTCATGAATAACTATCGCGGAACCATTTTACACCAGTTCGAGAATCTTGTCCCGGACAAGAAATATACTATCTCGCATAATTTCGTACTGACGGTCTTCGGAACGGAAACCTCCATAAACGCCGCACAGGTTCGCCAATATTCCGACACGACCTCTCCCCTGTATACGCTGTATACCATGCCAGATCCGCTGGTACCCTCGGATAACGAGGAGATTGTCAAACGTATGAATACCATTGTCGGCCGCGAAAAAAATCCCTGGAAGAAAGCAGAGCTGATTTTCACCTGGCTTACCTCCACCATTGAAAAGGGAAGTCCGGAGCGACCGAACCGGAGCGTTCAGGAAGCGCTCCTCATTAAATCGGGGGATGACTATGACCTGGCCATTCTTTTTACCGCCATGGCCCGCTCAGCAGGTATTCCGGCTATTCCGGTATCCGGCATTCTGATTGACTCAAGCCGTGTATCGCGCGTACATTGGTGGGCGGAAATTTACATTGAAAGTTTCGGTTGGGTCCCCGTAGATCCGGGACTTGGCCGTGACGACAAGAAATATTTCGGTTCGATTGACGCAAACCGCGTAATTTTTTCCCGGGGCTGGACGGATCAAAAACCGATGATGCCGAACAGCAAAACGGTCTATATTCCCCGCTCATGGGCCTTCATGCCAATCTGGGAGGAAGCCGCCGGTTCCATCAAGGCATATACCTCGTTTTGGTCAGTACCCCGGGTAACCGGTATCTACTGACGGACTCTGGATAGCATATTGATACTTTCTTACATTGCCAAGGAGATGTACTATGGTCACTGTTCTTTCACTGGGGGGCTCCATTGTCGCGCCGGACGCACCCGATGCGGCTTTTCTGTCATCTTTCTCAACGCTCGTCAGGGAATGGCTTTCAGCCGACAATTCCCGCAAGCTGATTATTGTTGTCGGCGGTGGGGGCCCTGCCCGTTCATATCAAAAGGCGTTTTCAGCGATCTGCCCGGGCGGTTCACACGAACAGGCGGACTGGATCGGTATTATGGCAACCAGACTGAACGCCCAGCTTTTAAAGGCCGTTTTCGCCGATATTTGCCCGACGGATGTTGTCTATGATCCCACCAAAATTGATGTTTTTACCGGACGGATACTGGTTGCCGCCGGATGGAAACCGGGATTCTCGACAGATAATGACGCGGTATTGCTTGCAGAACGCTTTTCGGCAGATACGGTAATCAACCTGTCAAACATCGCGAAGGTATATACGGATGACCCGCGGGCAAACCCGGAGGCGAAACCGATCGACTCCATAAGCTGGGCGGACTTCCGTAAAATAGTCGGGGATGAATGGATTCCCGGTAAAAATGTTCCCTTCGATCCGGTAGCCAGCATGCATGCCCAAAACGCGGGTTTACGCGTAATCTGTGCGGCAGGCAGGGATATTGATAACCTGAGGGCGATACTCGACGGAAAAGATTTTATTGGTTCAGTGATAAGCTGAGAACACCGTATTATCCGGACGTGTACAGCCTCTCAAGCAGGGCGGCAAGTTTGATCCCGTATTCACGGTCAGCAGCCCAGGTGCCCGCAAGCCCGTAAATGTCGGGAGCCTTGCCCCGGGGCGTCACGTAGCGAAACCGGGGATCGACCAGTTCCCGTGCCAGCGGTTCGGTTGAGGCATATGCCTTCAAATGTTGTACATGAGCCCGAACGCCTGTCCGTTCATCGATAAACGAAAGGCCCTTCTGGCCCGGTCCAATCGAACCGAGCCCGCAAAAATTGTTCATGTCCTCGGTAACCAGTCCGCCGAAACGCAGAAAGCCTGTCTCCAGGCACATCTGGATAAAGGCGACATCCGCGTTCACCCCCTCATGAGCCCCCTCCTCGCGGTACAGGATGGCAAGACGATGCACCTTGAAACTGTCCGCGCGGGGATTGTTCCTCATAAAAAAGGCAACCAGTTCTTCCTCTGTCATGACGCCCCGGCCCATGATCCGGGTGGGAGGTTCTACGCGGGAACGCTCCCGCTGAGCGGCCGCTCCAGCGCCAGAAGGAGCTGAGGCGCACGAAAAAAGGAAACCAAGGACACAGAGAGAGGCTACAAGAATTTTAAAGCCTGTTTCATACCGGCGATCTTTCATATACAGGAGATATCGGCTCCGATTGCGCGATAATCAACCAAAAAACCCGGATAGGTCACGTCTGCCGATTCTGCGCTGTCAATGACCGTGGTACCGGAGGCGACCAGGCCCGCGAGGGCCAAACTCATAACGACACGGTGATCGTCATGGCCGTGGACATCACATCCGGTCAGGGAGCTTTTTCGCAGCACAAGACCGTCATCGAGTTCCCGAACGTCCGCACCCATACGGGACAGCTCGCGGGCCATAACCGCGATCCGGTCGGTCTCCTTTATGCGAGCCTGTTTGACGTTTACCAAACGGGTTTCACCGGTCGCGCAGCAGCCGAAAACGGCAAAAGCAGGAAGCGCGTCCGGCATGGCATTCAAATCTATCTCCAGACCGCGCAGCACGACTCCACGGGCATCCACAATCGCCCCGCTTGCGGTTCGTTCTACCTTCACCCCGGCGTTTTCCAGTACCCCAAAAATGGCTTTATCACCCTGGGGATCGGAGAAGTCGATATTTTTCAGCTCCAGACGGCTGCCGGTTATTGCCGCTCCAACGGCGGCAAAGGTGGCACCGGAAAAATCTCCGGGAATGTCCATATCAATCGAGGGATATTGCTGACGGCCAAAAACGCGGTAGCACTCGTAGGGACGAACCGTCTCATAACGGATTCCCAAACGATCGAGCCACCACAGGCTCAGGTCGACATAGGGCCGCTCGTGAAGATCGTTTACGGTTATCACGCTGTCTTGCGGAAGAAGCGGCGCAGCGAAGAGCAAACTGGAAAGATACTGGGAGGTAAGCCCCGTCACGGTGGTTGAACCGCCTTGCAGCGGACCCTTCAAACGAAACGGCAAACCGGAGGAACCTTCCTCTACAGTATACGATGCCCCCAGTTGCGTCAGGGCATCAAGGAGGTTGCGAACCGGTCTTGAGCGGAGCGATGCGTCCCCGTCAAAACGGCGAGCTCTGTCCCCCACTGCCGCAAGGCTCATGAAAAGATTTAATCCGGTGCCGGAATTCCCCAGCCATATATTTTCCTGCCCGCCGGAGAGGTCTCCACCAATGCCGGTAATATAGAGATTGTCACCCTCCTGCCTGCTCAGAGCACCGAGGGACACAGCTGCGCCAAGTGCACTTGCGCCGTCACCCTTCATAAGCGGATTACCCAGGCGAGATTCTCCGCGCGCGGCGGTTGCGACCAGCAACGCCCGGATAGTGTGAGACTTTGAGGGAGGAATACGGATTGAGCCCTCGAGACGAGACGGTGAAACACTCCATTTCATACAGCATACTCCAGACTGAACCACAAGATTGTTCCGCATTGTGGTTTTATTTTGCTGTTTTTGTCAATCTTGCAATTCGTGTGAAAAAAGCACTTCCGCTCGGGTACAGCACGGGCAAAATAACAAAAGAGACCACATATACAGTCAAGGGGTCAGCATGAACAACGAGAATAAACCCGATGCACGGGAACGCATGAAACTGCTCGGAGCGCGCAATCTGAGCGACCATGAATTGATCGCCCTTGCGCTCAGGACCGGAACAAGGGGACTGCCGGTCATGAACCTTGCCGCCCGGGTAGTTAAAGCCCTCGACGGTACGACCAAGGACAATGCCTTTGATGAGTTGAGCTCTCTTTCCGGAATGGGTGACTCCAAGGCGGGCGTACTGGTCGCGGCGCTCGAGCTTGGCAGAAGGTACTCCGGCGCGATTCACCGAAAAGTGCATACGGCCCGGGATGTATTTCCGCTTGTACAGCATTATGCGGACAGAAACCGGGAGCATTTCATTTGCGTGTCGCTCAATGGTGCTCATGAAGTCATTGAAATCCGCGTGGTGAGCATAGGCACCCTGAACAGAACAATTGTACATCCGAGAGAAGTGTTCGCCGATCCCCTGTGCGACCGGGCGGCGGCGATTATTGTCTGTCATAACCATCCCTCGGGACAGCTTGAACCAAGCGAGGAAGACATTTGCATAACACGACGTCTTGCCGAAGCGGGAGAGCTTTTGGGTATTCAACTGCTTGACCACCTGATACTCAGTCCTCGCGGGGGCTATTACAGTTTTATAGAATCGGGGTGTTCAATCCAGAATAGAACCCGGCCGGATTGATCGTGCGTTTGCCGATGCGCAGCGATGACCTTCCTCGACTGCCTGTTCAAGTATTCCGCCGGCAAGCAGGGCATGTATAAAACCCGCATTGAAGGCGTCTCCGCAGCCGATAGTGTTGACGGCCTTTACCGGAGTAACCGGATAAAAACCCACACTGCCCGGGGTAGCGCATACCGTCGGTTCAAGACCCCGGGTCACGATGAGGGTGCACCCGTGAGACCGGCTTGTCGATGCAACCAGGTCGCCAAGCTCATCGTCATGAATAATTTCCGTTGGATCGATGCCGGTGAAGGTCGCAAGAAATTCCTGCGCATTGATCTTGATGATATCCGGTACGGTACTGTCGAGACAGCGGCGAAGCTCTGCGCCCTGAAAATCGGCAAGCACCGGGATACCGGCTGAACGGGCCCCGGTTATCAAAGAACTGTAGATCCCGGCCGGCCAGGGAGCGGGGATGCTTCCGGCAATGACCAGAAAGTCCGTATGCCGCAGGCGGGCGTCAAGTTCCGCACGGAATATTTCGACGGGAGGAGATTCCGAAGGCACCACGGGTTCACCGACCACCAGTTCGGTAATGGTACCTGAATTTTCTTCTATTAACGTGTAGCAATAGCGCACATTTCCCCCGGTCCAGACAGGAGTGACCTCGAGGCCATCCAGACGAGCCAGGGACATAAACAGTTCGCCATTATCCCGCCCCAGGGGACACAGGCACTGAATCAAATTTCCGCCTAATTGCAGGAGAACCCGGGCCGCATTGACGGCTTTTCCGCTCGCATCCAGCCGGTAGGATCGGGAACGATTGACGCCGCCAGCGGTTATATCCGGGAAAAGGATGGTTTTTTGAATGCCCGGACTGAGTCCGACAGCGAGTACCGTTTTCATGGCACAAAGTGTACACGCTGAAAGCGAAAAGATACAGCGCCCAAAAATGTATTTGAGTAGCGCCCGGATATGTGCTATCCTGTGCTATCTTTTCTTTAAACCCTTTTGGAGGAACTACCGATGGAAAAGCTTTTCAAGCTGAAAGCACATGGGACTACCCCCCGCACCGAATTGCTGGCGGGTATCACCACCTTCCTGACGATGGCATACATCCTTGCCGTCAACCCGGGTATCTTGAGCGCGGCGAATATGGACGCCGGCGCGGTCTTTACCGCGACTGCGCTTGCATCCGCAATCGCGACGCTGGTCATGGCCTTTGCGGCAAACCTGCCGATCGCGCTTGCACCGGGAATGGGGCTCAATGCCTTCTTCACGTACAGCGTCGTATTAGGCATGGGCTATTCATACCAGATCGCACTGACCGCGGTTTTGCTTGAAGGTCTTTTGTTCATTCTGCTTTCGTTCATCAATGTACGAGAGGCGATTGTCAATTCGATTCCCCTGCACCTGAAAAAAGCGGTTGCCGTCGGTATCGGTTTGTTCATTGCCCTCATCGGCATGCAGAACGCGGGCATCATCGTGAAAAATGACGCGACCCTTGTTTCCCTGGGTTCGGTAACCTCGGGAACCGCCCTGCTTGCCATGATCGGTCTGGTCATCACCTCCGCCCTCCTCGTTCTGAAAGTACACGGCGCGCTGCTTATCGGTATACTGGCGACAACCCTTATCGGCATACCGATGGGGATTACCGCTCCCTTCATGGGCTGGGACGGATGGAAGCCGGTGAGCACCCCTGCCGCGCCCCTTCTCTTCCACTTTGATTTCTCAAGCGTATTAAGCCTGAAATTCTTTACCGTATTTTTCTCCTTCCTTTTTGTTGATATTTTTGACACGGTCGGAACCCTTGTCGGCGTTACGACCCAGGCCGGCCTGACAGACAAGGACGGTAACGTCCCCCGCGTCAAGCAGGCACTGCTTGCCGACGCCGTCGGTACCGTAACCGGTGCCGCGCTCGGAACGTCAACTGTCACTTCTTACATTGAAAGTTCTGCGGGCGTAGCCGCTGGCGGACGCACCGGTATGAGCTCACTCGTCACCGCAATCCTCTTCTTGATTGCCCTCTTTTTCTCGCCCCTGTTCCTGCTGATACCGGGAGCGGCAACCGCACCCGCGCTCATTCTGGTTGGGTTCTTCATGATGAAGCCGGTAACCGAGATTGATTTCTCCGACCCGACTGAAGGAATCCCCGCCTTCCTTGCGATTGTCATGATGCCCTTTACGTACAGCATTGCAGAAGGAATTGTGTACGGTGTTCTTTCATACGTTATTCTGAAAGTGGTTACCGGCAAGTTCAAACAAATTTCCGTAATCACCTGGGCAGTATTTGCAGTCTTTATTTTGCGCTTTTTTATTCACTGATCCTGTACGGGGAAAAAGCTGTATGCTTTTTCCCGTAACATTCACGGAAGGCCGGAGACTGTAGCCACAGACTCCGGCCTTTTACATACACGATTCAGGGAGCATGTATTCACATGGATTTTGCCGGTGTAATTTTGCTTTCGGGATACATACTGAACTTTTCCTTCATCGTATACATCCTGTTTTTTGAACATAATGACTCGGCTCGGCGTTTCTCCTGGCTCCTTGCCATTGCATTTTTACCACTTGCCGGCGTTATTCTGTACATTTTATTGTCCGGTAATTTTTTTACGCGTACCAGACGAATGGTCAGGGCCACACAGGCGGCAAACACCTATTACGGAAAACTTCTGTCCGATCAAAAAAAGAATCTTGAAACATTATTGCAATCAGGCCAGTACAAGGACATTGAAACCTGGGGATCGCTCATTCACATGAATTTGGTGTACGGGAAAAGTCCGGTCATGGGCCACAACACCGTCGATATTTTTACCAGCGGCGAGGAAAAATACCAGACGCTGTTTGAGGAACTGCGCCGGGCAAAAAAGAACATTCACCTTTCATATTTCATTTTCAATAATGATGCTACCGGGAAAGAACTTATCAGCATTCTCTCCGAAAAAGCGAGCGCGGGTGTACGTGTTCGCCTTTTATACGATCATGTCGGCTCCATTTTTACGTCACACACGCTCTTCAAACCGCTTGTTCAATCTGGCGGTATAGTAAACAGGTTTTTTCCCGTTTCACCGATCAACCCATTTTCCATAAATTACCGTAATCACCGGAAAATGGTAATTATAGACGGAAAATCGGGATACTTCGGTGGCATGAATATCGGGGACGAATACGCGAACCGCAATTCTGCGCGCCCCTACTATTGGCGTGACACCCATGTCCGGATTACCGGACCGGCTGTTCATCTGCTGCAAAAACAATTTCTGGTAGACTGGTATACGACAACCATAGATAACGATGACCTGGCAGACGGCACCGTCTTCACCGACTTGTTTCCCACTGCCGCCAACATGCATCCGGATGAGCAGAATCTGCCGATACAAAGCAAGCACCGGGTAGAAAATGTACCCATGCAGATTATTGGCGCGGGACCTGACAGTTTCAAGGATGATGAAATACGGGACGCGCTCATTCACATGATTTCCCGCGCAAAAAAAACCGTTCACATCGAAACACCCTATTTTACTCCGGACACCGCCTTTTTTTCCTCCCTGAAAATTGCCGCCCTCTCGGGTGTTGAAGTGAAAATTATAATACCCCGTGATTGGGACAAATGGTACGTACGTCTTGCCGCGATGCCCTATGTTCAGGACCTGCTTGCCTGCGGGGTCCGTTTCTGGCGGTATAACGGATTTATGCATGCGAAGATGTTTGTTATCGACGGGCTTCTTTCAACCATCGGCTCGACAAATATCGACACGCGAAGTTTCTCCCTTCATTTTGAATTGAACGGTTTCTTTTATTCGGCGGAAGCCGGACGAACGTGCGAACGCATTTTTCAGGAGGACCTGGACAATTCCCGCGAAATAACCCAGGAGTTCTTTGCAACCGCATCATTGTTACGGCGCGGCCTGTGGAATTTTTTCAAGCTTTTTGCCCCGCTGATGTAAGACGCGCGCAGCTTGAAAACACTGAACCTTTCCGCTATCATTGACACCATTGTTATCAGTTGACCCTTTTTTTTACAGGAGTATCCCATGAAACTTTCTGCCTTGCAGAGCGCGCGTTATCAATATGCGCCCAAACTTCCCGCAGTACTTGCACAAAAATTGACATCGATCGCCATTGAAGCCGGAAAACCCACACAGGCGGTTGCCGATCACGCAGCCTTGAAAGATCTTTTCAAGCACACCTACGGCAAACCGATGGTTACCTTTACCAAGGGTAAAAACAAGGACGTGGAAAAACTGCTGCGCGTCGGCGTCATTCTTTCCGGTGGACAGGCACCCGGTGGCCACAACGTTATTGCCGGTCTGTATGACGGCATCAAAAAGGGGAATCCCGCTTCTAAACTGTATGGTTTCCTCGGCGGACCGTCCGGACTCGTTGACGGCACATACATCGAAATAAAAGACAAGCTCATGAACGAATACCGCAATACCGGCGGTTTTGATATCATCGGATCGGGACGGACCAAAATCGAGAGTGCGGAACAAATTGCCGCGTCTATGGCAACCGCAAAAAAAATGAAGCTCGACGCGATTATCATAATCGGCGGCGACGATTCGAACACAAACGCCGCTCTTCTTGCCGAGCACTTTGTCGCCGCCGGGATGAAAACCCAGGTTATCGGCGTTCCCAAAACAATTGACGGCGACCTGAAAAACGAGATGATTGAAACCTCCTTCGGTTTCGACACCGCGACCAAAACCTATTCCGAGCTGATCGGAAACATTGAACGCGACGCGAACAGCGCGAAAAAATACTGGCACTTCATCAAACTGATGGGCCGCTCGGCAAGCCACATTGCCCTTGAGTGCGCGCTGCAAACACAGCCGAACATTTGCCTGATCTCGGAAGAGGTCGAAGCAAAGAAAATGACCCTGCGAAAAATCACCGACGACATCTGCGCGATTATCGCCAAGCGCGCCGAAAACGGCGAAAATTTCGGCGTAATCCTGATTCCCGAAGGCCTTGTCGAGTTCGTTCCCGAAATGAAAATCCTGATTGCCGAGTTGAATGACCTGATGGCGGTCAAGGCCGAGGAATTCAACAAGCTCTCCGGCTTCGAAGCCCAGGCTGACTGGCTTTCAAAAAATCTTTCAAAGGCATCAGCCGCTGCCTTTGGCACACTGCCCGCAGAAATTGCCAAGCAGTTTCTTATGGACCGCGATCCACACGGAAACGTGCAGGTATCACGCATTGAAACCGAAAAACTTCTGATCAGCCTGGTTGAAAAACGGCTTGGCGAAATGAAGAAGGCGGGAACCTACAAGGGAAAGTTCAGCTCGTACAATCACTTCTTCGGCTATGAGGGCCGCTGTGCATTCCCCTCCAATTTCGATTCCGACTATTGTTACGCACTGGGTTTCACCGCGTTTATCCTTGTCGCAGCAGGTTTGACCGGCTATCTGTCTTCTGTACGCAACCTGACCGCTCCGGCAAAGGAATGGATTGCCGGTGGCGTCCCTCTGACAATGATGATGAATATGGAACAGCGCCACGGTTCAAAGAAGCCGGTTATCAAAAAGGCTCTTGTCGAGCTTGAGGGAAAACCGTTCAAGGCCTTTGCAAAGAACCGCGACACCTGGGCAATTACCACCAGCTTCGTATTCCCCGGCGCAATCCAGTATTACGGACCGGATGCAGTATGCAATCAGCCGAGCCAGACGATTCTCCTTGAACGGGGAGCGGCAAAACCCGCGGCCTCGAAGGCAGCGGTGAAACCGGCCAAGGCAGCAGATGCAAAAAAGGCTTCGGCCACAAGTGCAAAAAAGGGCCCGGTAGCAGCAGAAAAGAAAGCTGCCGCTGAAAAGAAAGCCCCCGCCGCGAAGAAGGCCAAGACCACGGCAGAAAAAAAGAGCCCGGCGCCCAAAAAGGCAGCCGACAAAAAAGCATCCGTAAAGAAATCTGCCGGAGCAAAGAAGAAACCGGCTACAAAAAAGTAAGCCGGTAACAGCTCGCTGAAAGGCTGTCATGCGCGTACGCGCATGACAGCCTTTTTTTTAATGCCGATGCAAAGCTCGCGTGGGTCATGGCGCGAACGCGGTTCCTCCGCACATAAGGAGTTCGCGCATCCTGGCCCGTACTGGATCATTGTTCGATCCATATAAAAAAAAGCTGATTGCCCGACAGCGTAATTCTGGCTATATTTTATACACAGGGGGCGTCTATGCGTTTATACAGCAGATCGCAGGTTTTCGGCATTGTTCTGGTTGCCATTGCAGTCAGTTTTACCGCCTTTACTCTTTTCTCCGGTGCAAAGGACGCCCTTACGACAGAAACAGGACAGGAACTGGCCGTCATTCCGGAAGAAGTTGACAGTTTTGCCTTCAACACAAATGTGCCCGTCGCCTCCGTTGAAGTCAACGACGCAAGCGGCCTGACGCTGGATGAAACGCAAAATATAAGCGTCTATCAAAAGGCGAACGAGGCGGTTGTGAACATTACCACGGAAACCGTCGGGATTAACTGGTTCCTTGAACCGGTACCGCAGGAAGGCGGTTCGGGCTCGGGATCGATCATAGATACGCGCGGTTATGTGGTGACGAATAGTCACGTGATCGCGGACGCGGTTAAAATTTTCATATCCCTTGCGGACGGAAGCCAGTACGATGGCGAAGTTGTCGGCATTGACAGGGAGAACGATATAGCGGTATTGAAGTTCAGCCCCCCACGGAACGTTCAGCTGAAAACCATCCCCTTCGGCGACTCAACGAATCTTCTGGTCGGCCAGAAGGTGTTGGCGATAGGGAACCCCTTCGGCTTCGAGCGGACGCTCACGGTCGGCATCGTTTCCGCCCTTGGTCGCCCCATCAAGACAAGCAGAAATCTGGTCATCAAGGACATGATTCAAACAGATACCGCCATAAACCCGGGAAACTCGGGCGGCCCGCTCCTCGATACGCAAGGCCGCATGATTGGCATCAACACAATGATTTATTCCACCTCGGGGAGTTCGGCCGGCATCGGGTTCGCCGTTCCCGTCAATACAGCCAAACGCGTGGTGTCCGAGATTATTCAGTTCGGAAAGGTGCGCCGCGGCTCGATTGACGCCGAACTGGTCCAGCTCAATTCTTCGATTGCCAATTACGCGAAGCTGCCGGTCAACACGGGTCTTTTGGTGTCCCGCGTGGGTTCCGGAAGCAACGCGGAAAAATCCGGCATGAAAGGCGGCGCGACGGCGGTTCGCTACGGCTCAAGCCGCAATAGCTCGATCATCTATCTGGGAGGGGACATTATCACCGCAATAGCCGGACAGCGTGTGGACACCCTTGCGGATTATTATTCGGCCCTTGAGTCAAAAAAACCGGGCGACGTGGTAACGGTATCCGTGCGCCGGGGAAACCAGACCGTTGAATTGAAAGTAACCCTTGCAGAACGTGAGTATTGACGGGATAATTACCCCATGAGACCATTTACCGTAGAATCGGAATATCAACCCTCGGGCGACCAGCCCGAGGCGATTGCGTCCCTGGTTGAGGGACTGCGAAACGGGGAGCGTTTTCAAACGCTCAAAGGCGTCACCGGTTCGGGAAAAACCTTTACGATGGCGAAAATCATCGAATCGGTGCAGCGGCCAACCCTCGTTATCAGCCACAACAAAACCCTTGCCGCTCAGCTGTACCGGGAATTCAAGAGTTTTTTCCCGAACAATGCGGTTGAGTATTTTGTGTCCTACTACGATTATTACCAGCCGGAAGCCTACGTTCCCGCGCGCGACCTCTATATCGAAAAGGATGCCTCGATCAATGACGAAATTGACCGCATGCGCCTTTCGGCTACCTTCAGTCTGATGGAACGGCGCGATGTGATTGTCGTGTCGACAGTATCCTGCATTTACGGTTTGGGCATGCCCGAGTCGTACCGCGATCTGCGAATACACCTGGAAACCGGACAGACAATTGATATTGACCAGTTAAAGAAACAGCTTGTCGCGCTTCAATACGAACGAAATGACGCGGTCCTTGAGCGGGGGCGGTTCAGGTCGCGGGGAGACACGCTTGAGGTATATCCGGCGTATATGGAGGAAGCGTATCGCATCGAGTTCGACTGGGAGCGCATTGTACGCATACGTAAATTCAACCCGGTTTCCGGGGACATTACCCTTGAACTGGACGAGCTTGCCATATACCCGGCAAAGCACTTCGTCATGAGGGAGGATGCCATACCGAATGCGCTGGCGCGCATACGGGAGCAGCTGGACGAGCAGCTTGAACGCTTTCGCCTGCAGGGAAAGCTTTTAGAGGCGGAGAGACTGAAAACCCGCACCGAGTACGATATTGAAATGCTGTCGGAAATGGGATACTGTCCCGGAATAGAAAATTATTCAGCCCCCATTGCCATGCGCACGCCCGGGGAACCGCCGGCGACATTGTTCCACTATTTTCCCGAGGACTTCCTGTTGTTTATGGACGAAAGCCATGTTACCTGGCCACAGGTCGGCGCAATGTATGAGGGAGACCGGTCGCGCAAGCAAAACCTGGTCGACTTCGGCTTCCGATTGCCCTGCGCAATGGACAACAGACCCCTGAAGATTAACGAGTTCGAATCGATGCTGAACCAGGTTATCTTCGTGTCGGCAACGCCGCGGGACACCGAGCTGAAAAAATCGAGCAGGGTTGTCGAACAGATAATCCGTCCAACCGGACTGATAGACCCGATCATTGAAGTCAGGCCGAGCGAAGGACAGATGGAAAACATCTATACCGAAATCAAGTCACGCATTGCCCGGGACGAGAGAAGTCTTATCCTGACGCTGACCAAGCGCATGGCCGAGGACCTGACCGACTATCTGAGCGGGCTCGGCCTCAAGGTAAAATATATCCACTCCGAGGTTGAAACGATAGAGCGCGTCGAGATCCTCAAGGGATTGCGAAAGGGAGAATTCGATATTCTTGTCGGCATCAACTTGCTGCGCGAAGGAATCGATTTGCCCGAAGTTTCGTTTATCGGTATCCTGGACGCGGACAAAATCGGCTTTTTGCGTTCGACAACCAGTTTGGTACAGATAATCGGACGGGCCGCGCGCAACGAAAACGGCAGGGTTGTCATGTATGCGGACCGGATGAGCGATGCGATGAGAGAGGCGATCGAGGAAACGAACCGACGGCGGAGCGTGCAGGAAGCGTATAACCGCGAGCACGGAATTACGCCGACAAGCATTAAAAAGGCAATCAATGATATACTGGTGCGCGAAAGCGAGCTGAAAAAGGAAGCGGCGTCAACTGAATCCGGCGTGCTGATAAACAGCTTTAACCTTCTTCTTCCCGCCGAGCGAAAAAAACTGATACGGGCGCTTGAAAAGCAAATGGCAGAATTTGCGGAATTGCTGCAATTCGAGGAAGCCGCCGTAATCCGCGACAAGATCGCGGAAATAAAAGAAATGGGTTAACAAATGAAAAACGTATTCGCTTTTGTTCTATGCACGGTAATTGGCGCAGCCTCTTTCGCCCAACCGGCTGTCGGCATTTCTGCGGGATGGATGTACCGTGTCGACGATTATGCCGCATTTGAAGACCTTGATTACTCGATCGAAGACTCTTTTGTTCCGGTACTTCTGACCGCCCTTTGGCAATTGCCCGTTGAGGGTGTATCGGCAGGCCTCCGCGGCGGCTTTCAACGACTCGTAAACATCGAGGAAAAGGATGGGCCGTTTACCTTCGGTATCGAAACCATCCCGGTGTTGCTGACGGTTCGCTATGAGCGGGGCCTGATATACGGCGAAGCGGGTGCGGGCATGCACCGGTGGAGCCTGAAATACCGGACAAGCAATGAGGTCATTAACGGGGAAGAAACGACGGTGGTGATAAACAATCTTGATGAATCCGGCATACATCTTGCCCTGTTTGCCGGCGCGGGAGTTCGCGTTCAGATTGGCGAACACCTACACTTCCATGCGGGACCCTGCGTGAGCATGTATGCCATTCCGGAAATCGGGACCGGAAAACCCGCCAACAACCTTGAAATAGGCGCACTGGCGGGAATAAGCTGGTATTTTTAGCGTAAAAACAACGTATTCAGGTTTCCCGGATCGGCCCGGAAATTCATCTTTCCGCTCATAATCAGCGTTGCCCCTATTGAAGCAGGTTTACAAGCATATCTTCAAAGCCGGAACGGCTCAGTTCCCCCTGAAGGTAGTCACGAATCAACTGTTGAATTTCAGAAGGAAATTTTTTCCAGTACACAGTTGTCCAGTCCCCAACCGCCTCACGGAGAGCCGACTCGTCGGAAAGTGACATGGTTCCCGTACTGTAGGCTACGAACTGACTGACCATTTCATGCAGCACATCCCGGGGGATGCCGTTTATCAGTCCCTTTTTTGAAAGACCACGATAAGCCCTCTCCGCGGAGAAAGCTGGACGGGATGAGGCAGAGGAGCTTGATGAGGGAGGTATCCAGGATTCGACCAGTTCGTTCATTTGGGCTTCGGTGAGCTCGGGAGCCTCGCGACGGACAAGATCCACGGCAAAATCCCGGAAAGTAGAGCGGATACCGTCCATACTGGCAGAAATGGACGCGTTAACCGCCTCGGTCATTTTACGGGCAGCCTTTGAAGGATCAAGGGATATGATACCGCTTTGAGCGGTTAGATCCTTCCGCCTGCGTTCAACGGCTGCTTCAAGTGCGTCAATTTCCCTGATAGTCGCGGTATTAAGAATATAGTCGAGAACCGCTAACAGTCCGCCTGAATTCCTGTCTTTTTCCATTACTTTTTAAAATACCCTATAGATGCGTTTTTTACAAACGAAAAAACAGGTTTGCCATTACCGCTTCAATTCCTATTGCCCAAGCCGGTCAAACAGCGTATTCTTGGGAAGGTATGGAACTGGAAATACTTGGATCGGGAACCAGTCATGGCATTCCCGTTATTGGCTGCTCCTGCCCGGTGTGTACGTCGAAGGATCCGCGAGATTCGCGATTGCGGGCCAGCGCCCTGATCCGCACGGATAGCGGACACACCATTTTGATTGACGCGGGTCCCGAATTCAGAATTCAGGCACTCAGGGCAGGCATCATCAAAATCGATGCTGTGTTGCTTACCCACCCCCACGCAGACCACATCCACGGACTGGATGATTTACGCATTTTTACCCATGAAAGAGACTTGCCGGTCTTTGGGCTGACCGAATGCCTTGACGAGGTGCGGGAACGGTTTTCATACGTTTTCAGGGAAACGCAAATAGGTGGGGGAAAGCCGCATTTTACGCTGAATCCGGTAGACGGGGAACATGCGGAACCGGTTGTGATCGGCTCTGCACACTGCATACCCATACCGGCACGGCACGGTATGCTGAATGTACTGGGATGGAGAATCGCTGACACCGCGTACCTGACCGACTGTAACCATCTGAGCGATGAATCCCTGCGGATGCTCGACGGGGTACGGAATCTGGTGATTGACGCCCTGAGGGAACGGCCGCATACCACGCACTTTAACTTTGACGGAGCCCTTGCTCTTATTGCGAAAACCGGCGCGGAGTTTTGCTGGTTTACCCACATCTGCCATGACTTTTCGCACCGGGACATTCAGGCCTGGATTGCTTCACATCCGCTGGCCCGCACACTTATCGGTTCGGGCAAAAAAATAGAGCCCGCACATGACGGGCTCCTGATCAGCATTGGAAAAAGCTGAAAATCAGACCTTCTTGGTTACATAACCGCTTCTGAGGCAGCGGGTGCACATTTTGAGGGTCATAGTTGTTCCACCGAGCTCGGTCTTTACGGACACGATATTCGGCTTCCACTGGCGGCGTGAGTGATTATAGGCCTTGCTGACCTTGTTTCCGCTCATGGCACCCTTACCGCAAATTTCACATCTCCGGGACATACAAAACCTACCTTTCGAAAGGGAAAACCCTTTTAATTTCGCATAATGGAAGCTCATACTATCAGATTCAGGAATTCATGTAAAGAGTATTCCGTAAAAGTCAATCATATAATGAGCGACTTAAATAGTCCCTTCATATACCAGTCGTTCCCTGCTATCCACGGTAACGGTGAAACCGGGCTCGAGGGACTTCATGGCTCCCGGTACCTGGGACACCCATATCAGGTTCGGGTTTATCATCGACAGCGTTTCCTCGGTCAACTCGGTCGGATTTTCTATGATGAGGCCGTCAACCAGGCGCAATATGGGCACAAAGTTCATATCAAGATTCCGGGTAACCAGTATTTCGCCGCCTTTTTTCCGGAGGGCGACAAAGGCGTCCTCGAGGGTTTCCGCCCGGACAATACGTCCGGTAGCCCGGCAGCAGGACGGATCGGAAATGTCGCAGGACTGCAGGTCCTTTGACCAGCTCCGCTTCGAGCAGCCACCGCCGTTCGCGCCGCGGGCAAGCACATTGCCCACAAACAGCACCCGAATGGTATTCACCGGCGAAGGACTGACGATGGGCATACCGGCCACCAATACAACCTTGTCCGAGGCCTTCAGATACCCCGTGTCGATGGCAACGCGCAGGGAATTCTGGATCATTTCCTCCGAGTCCTCGGCGACCTTGACCAGAAGGGGAACGACGCCCCAGTTGAGCAACAGCTGGCGCTGCACCCGGTCGTAGGGAGTCGCCGCAATGATGGGCTGTTCGGGCCGGAAGCGGCTCAAAAGGCGGGACGTGTTGCCGCTCAGGGTAGGAGTCATGAGGGCGACCGCCTCTATGTCCATGGCGGTTCGATACCCGCTTTGGGCCATAATACCGGCCACACCTGCCCGGGTCGATTCAAAGCGGTTGAACTGACGCATTTTTTTCTTGTACTCGTCCGAGCCTTCCACCGTTCGGGCAATCTTTGCCATCATTTTCACCGCTTCCACCGGATAGGCGCCGTTGGCGGTTTCACCGGAAAGCATGACCGCGTCGGTGCCGTCGAAGATGGCGTTTGCGACATCGGTCAGTTCCGCACGGGTCGGGCGGGGATTGTTGATCATCGAATCGAGCATTTGAGTGGCCGTAATGACCGGTTTGCCGGCGCGGTTACAGGCTTCGATAATCTTCTTTTGCGCGAGGGGAATCCGTTCGGTCGCAAGCTGAACGCCAAGATCACCGCGGGCAACCATGATACCCGCAGACACCGCGATAATGTCGTCGATACTGTCCAATCCTTCCTCGTTCTCGATCTTGGCGATTATCCTGACTGTCGGGTCAAGGGGTTCGACAAAACGCAAAATGGACACAACGTCAGAAGGGGAGCTGACAAAACTTGCCGCGATAAAATCGACGCCCATGGAAATGCCAAACTCGATGTCGCGTTTGTCCTGCTCGCTCAAAACGGGAACTTCCGGATGGATACCGATGATGTTCACGTTTTTGCGGCTGCCGATCTTGCCAGAGTTGAGCGCCCGGGTAGTAATGGTCGAATGCCCATCCGTTTCCAGTACCAAAAGCTCGACCAATCCGTCGGCAAGCAAAACCCGACAGCCGCTCTTTATTTCTTCGGGCAGTTTTTTCCAGCTAAGCGACATACGGCCGCTTTCTCCGGGACTTCCGTCAAGCTTGCGCCCGGCGGGGACGCTTTCACAGTCATCGTTGGTCAACAAAAAAATGTCGCCCTCCTGTATCATGATGGTACCGTTTCCGGCAACGTTACCGGTTCTTATTTCCGGTCCCTTGGTATCAAGAAGCAGGGCACAGGGAATACCGGTAATTCGGGATGCCTCCCGGACCCGCTCCATATTCGCCTTATGATACGGATGATCACTATGGGAAAAATTGAACCGCGCCACATTCATACCCGCGCGCAAAAGTTCACAGACGACCTCGAGGTCCTCCGTCGTCGGACCCATCGAACAGACAATTTTGGTTTTTCTGGAAAACATGTATACCTCACAGTGCACTACAGGCGGATGCGGACAAGCATCGGGAAAGCCGGCAGCAGTACTCACCGACCGATGATGCTGGAAAAGTGTTCCAGAGTCAAGCTTGCCGGCACCCGGTCGGAATCCAGGTTGGGTGAACTTCTCAACCAGGTATGCTATGATGAATCGGTTCGTATGCCAAAGTATATTGTACCGCCACAGGATTTACCATGAAAACGCTCAATGCACCCGGAGATCTCAATGTTTCCCGTGTTCTCAGGCTTATCTGGCAAAACAAGGGAATAAGCCGCATAGAAATTGCCCATGAACTGGGCATCGACAAGTCAACGGTGACCAAAATTGTGTGTGCCCTGGAGGAGAACGGAATAATCCGGGCCTATGCGGAAGGGGAAGCGGGCCCGCAGGGCGGCAGAAAGCCCATCCGCCTGGAAATTGCCGGTGAGTTCGCCGCGGTTGCCGGCATAGAAATCAGCACCGACGGATTTTTGCTGACAGTAGTCGACCTGAACGGCGTCATATTGTACACCGCGGAAGAGCGGGAGGTACCGTCTTCGGTGTTTGCCTCGTTCAGAAAGGCCATGAAACTCGCGCGCGCTGAAGCGGAAAGACGGGGAATTCCTCTCATCAGCGCGGGCGTCGGTGTCCCCGCTATCGTCAACACCGACACGGGTTCCATTATCCAGTCCATACCCCTGATGATCCGGGAAGAAACAAGCTTTGCGGCCCCTGCCTCAGACGAGTTCGGTATCAGCGTCCACATAGACAACGACGCCCGCTGCGGATCCTATGGAGAAATTCTGATCCGACGGGGACAGAGCCCGGAGAACGCCCTGTTTTTGTTGTCCGAAATTCGAAGAATCACCGGATCACAGGGGAGCAAAAAGAATTTGTCGGCCGGTTTCGGCTTCATTATCAATGGACAACCCTGTTACGGTTCCACGCATGCGGCGGGAGAATTCAGAAGTATTTTGTGGAAACCGGGAAACTCGGGACAGTTCCAGTCGGACGACTTGACCGGCGAAAAGATAGGCAGCGACCGGGGGGCGACCGGAACCATTCTGGACGAGCTTGCCGCCCACACCGCGCTCATCATCAACCTGTTCAATCTAGATTACGTTTTTCTCGGAGGACTTCCGGAAGACCTGACTGCCGTTTTGGCCGGGAAAATCACCGCGGAAACCGTTAAAAAATGGCCGTACGAGGTACATGTACGCTGTTCGGTCGTGAGCGCATCCATGGGAACGCGGGCTGTTGCCTTCGGCGCGGCAGCCCAGGGCATATTACGCTTTTTTGCGCTGCCGAACATCGCCCAAGCCTCGGGCAGTGGCCTTTCGGTCATGGAAACCCTTACGGAAATCAGGCAAAAAGCCCGGAAGCACGTCGGCAGCTAAGGGCGGAGCCCCTGTCAAGCCGGAAGCCAGCGGGAATTGCGCTCGACCAGGCCATACTCCGACCCGAGCAGGGAACACAGGCCCTGATGCAGTTCTGCCGCGACCGTTGCGATGGTCGGCGTGTCGGAGCCGCCGGTTATCGGGACATCCTTTTGCGGGGTATCCGGCGGCAAACTGGTTAAAATGGTTTCCATGAGCATTTTGGCCGCGAGAAAACGCGTTTCCTTTCGTACTGCAAAGAAAAGCGGATTGTCCAGCAAGCCGATCACTTCCCAGGTAATTTGCTCGGCCTGCGCATAGCGTCCGGCGTCCTTATCCTGATCGGTAACCCGAAGCGGCAGCTTCCAGGGAATGCTGTCCAGGCGGGGCACCAAGGCCGCCAGGTCAAAAAGGCCGATCCCGCAATTAAAGAGAATGTGTTTTCCCTTTGCCTCAAAATCGAGCACATCCTGAAAACTGACCGCCGGCCCGATGTCGGCGCAGGTAAGCCGGCCATCCGAACCGCTGACCAAAATGCCGCCTTTGACATCCATTGCGGTACGGAACGATTGCTCGAACACCGCTTCCTTTCCGGACAGGGCAAAGGCGGCAAGCCCGACCGGATCTACCGTATAACCCATATTATCGATATTACCGAGCCACACATAGCGAATACCACGCTCCAGGAAAGAACGGTATACCCCAGCGAGCACCTCGAAATTCTGCCCATGACCGCCAGGCATGGCGATTCCCCGATCAGAGTCGCCCCAGGCCCGGTCAAAGATGCGTCGGGGGGAACCCTCGGATGAATGGGTAATGGCCGCCATCATCGTTTGGCAGGCGCTCACAATTTCAGGCTCAATTCCCCCCGATTCACGGACAAGGGGAACGATGCATTCGGACGTTCGATACGCATCCAGCGCCTCGGCAACCGCCGCATCGGTATGCACGCTGGTCATCTGAAAAAGGGGAAGAACCCCCTCGGCCGATTGACCGGTTTTTTTCTGCCATTCGCGCCGATGGCGCAGCACCATGCGAAGTTTTAAAAGGAGAAAACTGTATCCCGGAGAACCGTCCGCGTTAATATAGGCCGCGGTGATGCCCTTCGGTACGCCCCGGCAGCCTGTCGCCAAACTGTCAAAGACCTCCCGGTAGCGGTCGAACGAATCAGGATCAAGCGCGCGGTTCTTCTTGACATCCGCATAACTCGACGCGGAGCCGCCGTTCAACACGCCATAAGCCGCCCTGGGATACAGGGACACGCCAAGGTCCCTCAAGGCGTCCTCGCCGAAGGTGAGATGGCCCTCTGGTCCCGCATGCGCCCAGTCGGAAGGAGATCCGGGAAGGCCAAGCTCGGTAAAACGGGAAGCCGCAAAAGACGGATCGAGAGTGATGGAGGTCTGGCCTCGCCGGTCCAGGATGGACGGATGCGTGAGGTCGGGAACAGACGCGTACTGGCCTTCGACAGCCTGGTCGTATTTACCCGCATTCAAATCATCGAGAAACCGGATCATCCGGTCAATATCCACCCCATCCGCCTCCAGACGGGACACTAACGTCGCTGACAGATCGGACCTGGTCATGCCTCATTGCCTCCAAGAAGTCGTTAGCCGGACAGTCAGCCCGTGACCATCGTCACAATGCCGGCAGTCCCGGTGCCACTTACCCTACCCCTTTTTTCGGCGAGTTTCAACAACCACAGCGCAGGTACCCCCATTGTCGGGCAAAACAGCAAAATCGGGACAATAACATATCGGGGGACAGAAAGTGCCCGATACGGAGGCGTCATGGAGATTGTCAGTTTTGCCCGATACGGCTATGAGGGAGAGATCGTCAAGGTGGAGGCCGACTTGCGACGGGGCATACCGGCGGTGGATATCGTCGGCCTTCCTGACGGGGCGGTCCGCGAGGCGAGGGAACGCATGAGGGCGGCAATCCGGAACTCGGGCTTTGAGTTCCCCCGCGACCGGGTGTTAATCAATTTGAGCCCGGCAAGCCTGAAAAAAGAAGGAAGCTCCTTTGACCTGCCGATAGCGCTGGCCGTTCTGGGTGCGATCGGCGGTTACGGGAACTCCGGAATGCGGGTTATGATTCTGGGAGAACTTGAACTTTCAGGGGCCGTTCGGCCGGTTACCGGTATTCTGGCGGCAGTGTCAAAAGGGCTTGAAGAGGGTATCACGCATTTTGTGGTTCCCTCCGAAAACCGCAGGGAAGCCGAGTTGCGCGCGGGGGCCCGTGTTTTTGGCGTGACCACATTGCGGGAAGCGATACATATCGTGGAGCACGAGACACACCGCACGGAAACAACCGATGGACGGAAACCAGACGGAAGCACCCAGGATCGCGCGGCGGCCGGGGAATTCACCTGGAGCGGAACCGAAGCAGGCCTGGACGGCATTAAGGGGCAAAACCGCTTGATCAGGGCGCTTGTCATCGCCGCCGCGGGTGGACACAACCTTCTGGTATACGGTCCGCCTGGCTGCGGGAAAACCCTGTCCTTACGCGGTTTTTCCTCGTTGCTACCCGATCTGGACGAGCGAACGGCAGTCGATGTGACCCGCATCCACAGCATTGCAGGAATGCTGGACACGGGAAATGGAACCCTTGTCCGACGGCCGCCCTTCCGGGAACCTGCCCAAAATGCCAGTGTCGAGGGTATGATCGGCGGCGGCGCACAGGGAAGGCCGGGTGAGGTGTCGCTCGCGCACGGGGGAACGCTCTTTCTTGACGAAGCGGCGCACTTCCGCCCCCAGATATTTCAGGCTCTCAGGAATCCCCTTGAAACGGGAGAGGTAACCATCACGCGGGCGCAGCGAAGCAGCACCTACCCTGCCCGCTTTCAGCTCCTGATGGCGGTCAACCCCTGCCCCTGCGGGAACGCGGGTTGCGAGGGTCGGGTGTGCACCTGCGCGCCGGATATGGTGGAACGCCACTGGAAACGGTTGACCGCCCCGCTTGTTGACCGGATCGACCTTCGCATAGCCGTCAGGCCCCCACGGGGAGAGGAACTTGAAGCTCCGTCCGGCGTCCTCACATCGGACTTACGTCTTCTTGTTGCGACCGCCCGCAAAAAGCAGGCTGAGCGGGGAACGCTCAACGCCCGGCTCGAGGCAGGAAGCGTTGACGAGCAGTGCGAGCTCCTGCCCTCAGTGGCGCAAGTATTTTGCCGTAGTATGGAAGCGGCCTCTCTTTCGGGGCGGGGCGGACACGGTATTTTAAAAACGGCCAGGACGATTGCCGATCTGGAGGATAGCGCGACCATTTCCGAGGAGCATATTCTGGAGGCAGTCCAATACCGAAGATGGCATGCGCTGTTGCCCGATATTTTTAACTGAGCAGGGCCGCCAGCTCGGGGGGAAGATATCGGTCGTCGATTGGTCGCCTGCCTGCGGTGCGGCCCAGCCTGCGGTCCGGTCGGGCCTCCCCGTGAAAGTCGCTACCGGCAGTCACAAAAAGCCCCAGCTCTCTGGCGAGCTTTTCCAGTCGTTCGCAGTCCGCAATTCGCGCGCCCGGATGCCAGGCTTCAATTCCCGCAAGGCCGCGGTCCCGGAAACCGGCCAGGACCTCGGCCATTCGCCCCCAGGACACGTACAGGGACAGGGGATGGGCCAATACCGGCAGACCGCCAGATGCGCGGATCGCGGAGATTCCCTCATCAAGGCTGATACTGTTCCGCTCTATATAAAAGGGCCGGTCCTTGGCAAGGTAGCGGTCAAAGGCCTGCTGCCGGTTTTTCACCACCTTGGTTTCGGCCAAAAACTGCGCAAAATGGGGACGACCGACCGTCCCCCCCGCGGCAAGGGCTTCCACGCGTTCAATATCAATATCGATTCCCGCCTCCCGCATTTTGGCGGCTATCTCGCGGTTGCGGTTTGTGCGGTCACGATTCAGGGCTTCAAGCCGTTCAGCCAGTTCGGGATGACTTGACGAGAGGCCCAAACCGAGCAAATGGCATTCACCGGGTTTCCAGTCAATATCGAGCTCGACACCGCAGAGAAATCCGATTCCTGCCACCGAGGCGGCAGCGGCAGCTTCGGTGTTTCCCGACACGGAATCATGGTCGGTCAGGGCAAGGACGGACAGGCCCGCGTCGAGGGCCCTGGATACCAGAGCTGAGGGGGTATATGAACCGTCGGAGGCGGTTGAGTGGGTATGCAAATCTATCATGGGTGGCACAATAGTACCAAATAATTGGACGAGCGGCCAGTTACTGTGGTATACTCTTTCTCATATCCGACATTGAGGAATGACAGATGCCCAAAGCGATCCAGTTCAAACCGAATTCAGTCATCTATTTCGCCGGTGATATCGATGAGCGGGTCTTTCTTTTGCAGAAGGGACGCATTGC
The DNA here is from genome assembly GCA_001604385.1 of Spirochaetales bacterium Spiro_09. GTDB lineage: Bacteria > Spirochaetota > Spirochaetia > Treponematales > Treponemataceae > Teretinema. The sequence continues at coordinate 142,009 of LVBK01000010.1, forward strand.
CCTGACCTCTACCGATATTGAAACCGGAAAGCAAATAACCGAGTATATACGCGAAGGCGAGTTCTTCGGCGTCAAATCGGCCCTTGGTCATTTTCCTCGTGAAGAAAGCGTCATGGTCTTGACCGACGCTATTGTACTTGCCTTCGGTACCCAGGAATTTGAGGCGTTCGTACAGTCAAATACCCGCATTATCATGAAGATGCTGAAAGTGTTCTCCAATCAGTTGCGGCATATACACCGCCAGACGGAATCCCTCCTGCACAGCGAGGAACAAACGAACCCCGATGACGGCCTTTTTTCGGTGGCAAGCTGTTTTTACGCCACCCAGAACTACCAGGCGGCAGCCCAGGTAGCCCGGCGTTATTTACAATTATACCCGAACGGAAAACACACACAGGAAATAAAGAATATCGCGCAAACCACGCTTGCCTCGGGCCATTCCTTCGGCGGCCCATCCGGAGACAGCGGACAGGATATGCCCCGGAAAAGCGAAGGACCGGTCGGAAACGATCCGAATCTGGCACTGACCCTTGCGGAAGGCCTAGCTGGTCAGGAGAAGTGGGACGAGGCATACAAGCAGTATCATTCCATTATCGAGGCAGGGGATTCGCCCGTGCTTGGCAAAGCCTATACCGGGGCCGGACGATGCCTCTATGAACAGGGCGAATATGTCCGTTGCGCGCAACTATTAACATCCTATATCAATAAAGAGCCAAAATCGCTTCAAATGGGCGAGGTCCTGATGTATATGGGCAAGGCTTATGAAGGAATGGAGCAAAAAGACAAGGCGAAAGCCTTTTATTCCAAGGCTCTTACCATGGCAGGCCCCCAGCTTGCACCGAAAATAAAACAGCTGATCGCGGAATGCGGAGGATGACCGATGAGTGACGTATTTGCGGCTTTTTCCCGTTTTGCCAAAACATTCCCCAAGGGTTCGGTCATATTTTCGGAATTCGAGCCCGGAGACTGCTTTTACCTGATCCAGTCCGGAAGGGTTCAGCTGATCAAGGTCGTCAACGGCTTCCAGAAAAACCTTGATATCCTGCAGCCTTCCGAAATTTTCGGCGAGATGGCAATACTTGAAAATTCACCCCGTTCGGCGACCGCCATCGCCTATGATGAGGTCAAGGCGCTCGAATTCAACAAGGCCAATTTTGAAGTACTGATGATGGGAAACCCTGCCATCGCCATGAAGCTTCTGAAAACCTTCGTGAAACGCATATTCGCACAAAAGCGCCGGTTTATGGTATTGACCGTTCCGGAAAAAATGGCGCGCGTCGGCGATGTATTCCTGATGCTCGATGAAACCCAGCCAATCCCGGACAAGACAACCGATTTCCGCAGTTTCAATTTGACCATGGACGATGTCGCGCGCTGGGCCGGCTTGCCGGTCGACGAGGTACAGGACGTCATGCACCGATTTATCGATCAGGGAAAGATGGAAGTATTCAATGACCGGATTGTTGTCAAAAACTTGACCGAACTTTCCCGCTATGTGAACGCGCGGCGAGGTCGGGAAGCTCAATAATCTCTGACCGGATAGCATGAAGCCGATTCTGTATCTTCTTGTATTGTCAGTCTTTCTAAGCCTTTCCAGCTGCACAGGGCCTCTCCCGGAGGGAGTATTGGCGGTCGATGCAAGCAAGAAATTCGAACTTTCCGTGAACGGCAAACGGAGGGGCGGATCCCTGTTTGTCCCCCTTGTCTATGACGGAACGCGGCCCCATTCCCTGGTCTTTGTCCTTCATGGCGCGGGTACGAATGCCGACCTCTTCCGGAAAACCGTATTGCTGGATCAGATAGCCGAAGAGCATGACATGATTGTCGTATATCCGCAGGGAATCGGAGGTCGGTGGGACCGGGGCGACGATAGTATTTTCTTCGACACAATGATCAATCTTTTTTCCGAAAAATACAACATCGATCCCCAACGGATTTACGCAACGGGCTTTTCAGCCGGAGCGATGCGGGTATACGAACTTGCAGCGGCTCTTCCCGGCCGGTTCAGCGCGATCGCGCCGGTCGCGGGCACGCTGCGTGCCGATATCGATACGACAACACTCATGCCGACGTCGGTGTTGCACATTCATGGCAAAAAAGACGATGAAGTGCCGTTTACCGGCCTTCCGGAATGGAATTTACTTTCAGCGGAAGAATCGGTGAATGTCTGGAAAGGGATAGATGGACTGTCAGGCGAGGGAGAGGTGTTTTTCCGTTCCCGCGATGCGGTCGGAATATGCTGGAAGGGTAACGGACAGTCGGTCGCGCAGGTCTTCGACGAGGAGAATGTTCATTATTGGCCGCCCTATGCCTCTGAACTCATCTTCGATTTCTTCTATAATAATCCCGGGCGGCAGGCACGGGCTGTCATCGACCGGAATGGCCTTCCCCTCGCCACCGGCATGGGAATGGAGCTTCAACTAAACGTGCTTATTAGTCTTCCGGAGAACAGTGCCCCGGTGAAGGAAGTAGTCTGGTATACCAATGGAAGCAGGTGTGCCGTTTCTGACAGGGCACCCTGGAACGCAGTATGGACAGTGAACCTTGCCGGCGTTCGTCGGCTTACCGCAACCGTTCGCCTGGCTGACGGTACCGAGATTCGTACCACGAGAAATCCGTTCCTGCTTGTCAGCACAATGGGCGCAAAAGGTATCGGCACGACTGACGCCGATACGCTTATTCCGGTGGTGAAGGCATGGTCTACAAAGATAGAAGATCGGTCCCTGGGAGCCGAAAACGCGATAGACGGCGATTTCTTTACACGCTGGGGCAGCGACTGGACTGACGATGAAAGCCTGACGCTCGATCTGGGATCCGTACATACGGTGTCCGCGCTCGCCCTGTATTGGGAAATGGCGTACGCCCGGGAATATCGTATTGAAGTCTCCACAGATTCGGTTAACTGGACGCTCGCGACAAGGGAAACGGATGGCCGTGGTAACATCGAGTTTCTTTCATTTCCCGGTGTCGACGCACGCTACATACGCATCGGTGGCGAGCGCAGGGCAACCGAATGGGGCTATTCGCTCTTTGAAGTTTTCGTGTATGGAAAAAGCAGTCTGTGAACAAGGGCTGATCATGTCACAACAGGCAAGCATATTTCCACCGTTCCCTCCGGCGAATACCGCTGAAATTCCATATTCCCTGCAAGATGAAACGCGCTTGAGGGAAGGTATTCATGGAAAATTCTCGCGTAGGTATCATGAATAGTCTCGATGGGACCAGAATGCAGAAACCGCAGAACCTTCAGAGATGGAATCACGCGTGAAAAAAACCTCATATCCTGCCTGACGGTCGGGTCTGTCCTGACTGCACAATGAATCCATAGTCCGTCGTCTTCCGCGATCGCCTCGTTATCCCAGGAAGAGAACTGCCAGGTATACTCATCCAGGACACCACATATACGAGAGCGATTTTTCATAAAAATTCGCCAGGGCTTGTGAAAGCCCCGTTCATTCATTCCCATGAAAAACACCATCCCGGTAAGATGGAGGGACTCGGTTACCATAATATCTGGCGGATGCAGGGTATCCCGTTGCGGCAGCGGAATACGAGGTCTGGCTCGAACGGCCGGCTTGAAGCGCATACTGTCGAGCGATCGCAGTTCACCGGGACTGACCCCAAACTCCCTGCGAACCGCCCGACCGAATGCCGAGTAATCCTGCCAGCCAAAAACGGCGGCAGCCTCGGAAGCGGTGAGGTCACCCGAGCGAATTGCAGTTGCCGCTTCGGCAAGTCGCCTGCGCAGGATATACCTGCCAAGGCTTTCACCGCAGAGAGTGTGGAACAGCCTTCCCAAATGGCGAGTGCTGTATCCTATGCGACTGGCAAGAGAACTTGCCGCGGTATACGGCGCGCGTGAAATCAGGGAAGCCTCGAAAAGGTCGACCGTCTTTTGCACATAGTCGAAATTGGTCATGGGAAAAGAATATCCCGCTTTCAGCCGAAGGTAAACTCGGATTCCCAGTCAAAATCGCCGGATTCCTCCCTGCACCGCGGCCAGTGTGAGCACCAGTGGGGCATTCGAACGTCCCGAACGACATCTTCGCTCGGATGATAGGGCTTAAGGTCGATAACCGGGCTTCCGTCCTCCGCATCCATCCAGTCAAGCTGCACAAGGCCGGACACCGTATCGACAGAAAGTATCCGTGCGGTACTTACCGCGACAGGACTTGGCCTGAACGGAGACCGTGTCGCGAAGATCCCGATATCGTGGTCAAGTTTCCGGTACGCAGGGGGCATGCACAAAGCCCGTGAATCCCATACCGCTTTGTCAAAAACCCACAAGATCATCACATGGGAAAACTCGTCAAGCGTGGTCAATCCCGCTCTATACTCCCGGTTAATCTCCACGGCATAGCCGTCCGTGTGTCGTACAGAACCGATTACCGTCATTTCAATCGTGCCATTCATAGCAACGCCTCCTTCTTGATGAGCCTATTATCCGCCTGCGGTGCAAATGTGCACAGGGCAAACCGGGAAATACCCGGTATGCAAAAAGGGACATGGTTTCAACAATATTGATAGCAGTTACTTCGGTTCACAGAAGCGCGAGCATATCTTGGGCGGCCTTTTTCCCCGACAGAAGCATCCCCCCGAATACCGGCCCCATCCGGTATCCGCCGAACACCGTGTTCGCCGCCATGCCGCTGACAAAGAGACCGGGGTAGGCTTCCCGCGTGTTTTCCACGGTCTGCCGCTCGCCCTTTTCTGCGTCCATCGAGCGTTCTCCAACCATTTTTCCGTCCGGAGTATTGAGACGCACGCCCATTTTCCGGCACAGAACCTCGGTAACAGAGGCGGGATGCCCGGTCGCGTCAAGGACAAAGCGCGATCGCACCGTCAGGGGATCAATCGGGACTCCCGATTTCATCACCATACCCCAGTTTAATACCAAACCCGACACACGCTCGCCGGTCATCACCACATCCTCGGCCCCTATCGAATTGAACACCGTCAATCCCGATGAAACCGCACGAGCAACAAGCGACGAAACGCACAGCACCGAATCTACGGTGTAGTAGCCGTCACAAAAGACTTGAGCGGGTATACCGAAGTCGGACAGCACGGAAAGCCCTTCTTCCTGCACCACAAGTTCGTTCATGGCCATACCACCGCCCCACATTCCGCCACCGGGGGCAAGATTTCGTTCGAAGAGGGCGACCTTCTTCCCGGCTCGGGCAAGATAGTGGCCGGCGACCAAACCGGAGGGACCACCGCCGACAATGGCGACGTCAAGATCCAGGTTCCGGGTGAGTTTCTCTGTAAATGTTTCGATGATGGCGCGCGAGATGACAATTTCGTCAAGCATGCATAACTCCTGTAAGTATTATTTGCGCAGGAGCAGCGACGGATTGACGTGTCCAATTGAATGCAAGCATACGATGACTTCCTTCGCCGGCATTATCCGGATCAGGTTCAAAGGGTATAATCTCAGGCCGACGGCCACCCCTGCACGTCCGGCAGAGTACCAGAACCATTCACCGCTGTCAATGGAAGCCCCTTTTTTTATAGGATGAGGCAGAGCGGGCCATGGTAGGCGACGTGGGACGGGCGGAGCCCCCGCCACGACGAGTATGAATAAGCGTTCTCTTGACTCGATAATTTCTGATGGCTATACTGAAGCAAGTAACGTGTACGTGCCAAGATAGCTCAGTTGGCAGAGCAGCACCCTCGTAACGTGCAGGTCAAGGGTTCGATTCCCTTTCTTGGCTATAGTTAAATCCTTACGTTGTAAGGGTTTATTACCACCCTCACACAGGGCGTAATGTTGAAATCAAGTTCGTGTGCAATGAATGTGCAATAAGCACGTTCCAGACCCGCACTCACCAGACGTGCAGGTCACACACCTTACAGGGTTACACTTATGCCTGAATTCATTCTTACCACTCGTGGCGATCTTCCCAATTACTATGTAAGCTTCAAAAATCCCCTAACAGGCAAGTACGGTACCAAAAGGTGTACCGGAACTTCTGACAGACGTATTGCTGAGAAAATTGCATATCAATGGCTTTTATCCGGTGAGTCTGAAAAAAAGGATAAATGTACGGCTAAAAGTCTCATTGAAGCTATCAAGCTCACAGAACTGAGTATCCCTGATACTCGTGCAATAATTGAGGTATTACGGCAAAAAGGAGTAGTAGTCTCTGCGGTAATTAAAAATGACCGGGCCGATCTCCCTTTTATTACTTTTCTTGAGAATTTCTGGGATTTTAATGAATCCCCCTATATACAAGAAAAACTAAGAAAAAAGCATAGCATTCATAAACGCTATGTCGCTCGCCAAGCAGGAGCCGTAAAAAACTATTGGAAACCATTCTTTAATGATCAACCCTTAGGCTCAATAACCAGGGAACAAATTAATAGTTTCATTGATTGGCTTGGAACATTATCGAAGCCAGAAAGTGCAAAGGGTAAAAATAGTGTGATTAAGGCGGGTACATTGCCATTAAAATGGGCATTACGGAATGAAATATTGGAAAAAGATGTATCAGAAGGGATCGTTCTCTTTAGTGGAGATGAACGAAGAAGAGAAATACTTACTCCTGAACTAGCTACGGCCATTTTCCAGCAAAGGTGGGATTCTCCAGCATCCAAATTAGCTAACCTCTTAGCAATGTGTACTGGCCTACGTGCTGGCGAAATTCAAGGATTACGGAAAATGGATCTCGGAAAATCCTGCTTATATGTTCGCCACTCCTGGAATCCCGCGGATGGGCTTAAAACTACAAAAAATAATGAACAAAGAGCAGCCGAAGTAGTATTTCCTGAGCTAATGGCTGCATTAATTGACCAGGCCAACTCCAATCCTTACGACGAAGGGCTTGAAGGTTATGTTTTTTGGGCAACCATACCCAAGAAGCCAATTGAATCCAAATTATGGCTGGCAGATTTACGAGAAGTCTGTAAGAAGGTTGGTATAAAAGACCCATCGTGGGTAACATTTCACGCTTGGCGACATTTCTTTGCTACTTATATGCATGGAAAGGTTGAAGACAAGGTACTCCAGATGGCGACAGGTCACAAAACCCATGCAATGCTTCAACATTATGCGAATCATACACGCATTGAAGATATCAACCAGTTGAAAAAAGCCCAGAAAAGCGTGTTTGAACCAATAATGGATAAAGTTATCGATTTATAGTTAATCCCATCTCCTGTATTGTCGATTTTATTGATAATGCAGGAGGTTTTCATGATTTCTTCACTCGCCACCCTACCCCGCCAAGAATATTGCCAAGCATACCGATGCCCTGAATGTAAAACTGGAAACTTGATTAGGAGTGCTAATCCTGAAGTTTACCGCATCTGTAACCATTGCGGACATACTTTATGGAACAAAAACAATACGAAAGAACATGAAACAAGACCATTTACTTCAAAAAACACAAATGATTGTATATGAAAGTAAAATAATGATAATGTGCATATATTCTTGCAAACTGTCTAGTCACATTATTTCTGAGATAAAGTATATAATAGAAACATTTTACCGATGATTTATAGACATTAAGCTCTATGTTTTATTTTAGGAGTAGTTTGTGCCACATCTACACTGGATTGGGAAAGAAAAGGTTATCCACCACCATAATGATGTGATTTATCGCCCCCTAATTGCTAAAGAAACCTTTGGGGATGTTGAAATTGCAAAAGGAAACATGATCATCCATGGAGATAACTTGGAGGCATTGAAATCCTTATTGCCGCAGTATGAAGGTCGGGTGGACTGTATATATATTGATCCACCATACAACACAGGAAATGAATCCTGGGTCTACAATGACAATGTAAACCACCCCAAAATCAAGAAGTGGCTTGGAGAAGTTGTTGGTAAGGATGGGGAAGACCTATCCAGACATGATAAGTGGCTCTGTATGATGTACCCTCGGTTGAAGCTTCTTCACAAACTATTAGCTGAAACTGGGGTGATTTTCATCAGCCTAGATGATAATGAAATCGTTCATCTCAGGATGATAATGAACGAGATATTTGGAGAAAACAGTTTCATTTGCCAGATCATCGTACAGTCGAATAAACGCGGACAAACGTACAAGGAAATCGCGAAGACACATGAGTACCTTCTGTGTTTTGGAAAATCAGAAGCTGAAATCGGTGAACTCTCAACAGAGGGAACAAATCTACCAGAGAATGATGAATACGGAAAGTTCTCTGCAAGGGAACTCAGGAATCGAAACCCCAAATTTGGACGTCATAACCGACCAAATCTATTCTACCCAATTTACGTTGATATATCCGCTTCAGATACAAATGGACATTACCCCATCTCAACAGAATTGAAAGAAGGTTTTATTGAGGTTCTTCCCTACAATAGCGAAGGAGTTGAAAGTTGCTGGCGTTGGGGTAAACCGAAAACTGCGCTTTCTACTATTGATGGATCAACTAAAGAACTTTTTGCTAAACAGACGAGAGAAGGAGCTTGGCGAATATTTGAGAAATACCGCAAGGAATCAGTCAAAGTAAAATCTATCTGGATGGATACTAAGCATATCAGTGAGCAGGGGACAAATGAGCTTGCTAATCTTGGCCTTGCCGACAAATTCCAGTTTCCAAAACCCTTAGGTTTAGTTGAGGATTGTATTGCTATCGCTACAGATGAAGATTCAATCATCTTAGACTCTTTTGCTGGTAGTGGTACTACCGCACATGCAGTGCTTCGTCTAAATGCAGAAGAGAAATCACACCGTGAGTTTATTCTTATCGAGATGATGGACTACGCTAAGGATTTAACTGCAGAAAGGGTACGACGTGCTATCACTGGTTACGGTGTAGGAGATAAGACTGTTAAGGGCCTTGGTGGCGGCTTTACCTTTTACGATCTTGGTTTAGCTCTCTTCGATGATAAAGGAAACCTCTCAGAGCCCGTAAATCTGTCAAAGTTACGCGAGTACGTCTGGTACGTTGAAACCAAAGCTCCTTTCACTGAACAGACTCAGTCAGATTTTCTTGGTTGCTTCCGAGGTATCGGATACTATCTGTTGATGGATGATTCTGGTCCAATATCTTTGACGTACCGTACGCTTGCCAAGATAAGTCAGAAGCAGGACAGTTATGTTATCTACGGCGAATCTTGCACCCTTTCGGAGGAGTTCTTGTTAAAGAATCATATTATCTTCAAAAAAATACCTAACCAACTCGCAAGGATTTGACTGATGGAACTCAAAGAATATCAAAGCAAAGTAATAGAAGACTTGAACGCCTACCTCGAAATCTACTCAACCATTGGACGTGCTGACATCGCTTATAAGAATCTCTGGGAAAGAAAGTCAATCCGCCCTCCAAGACCTTGGAATGCAGTACTTGGAGACATTCCTATGGTCTGTACCAAAGTTCCTACAGCTGGAGGAAAAACTTTTCTTGGTGTCAATGCTATTGCTTCCATATTTGCCAATCTCCCCGAGGATCAACACAAGGTAGTTGTCTGGTTGGTTCCTTCCGCTACAATCTTGGATCAGACTGTTAAGAATTTCAAAAATACTTCTCATGAGTACCGACTTAAACTCAATCAATTATTTCAGAACCGTGTTGAGGTTTATGACAAGGAACAGCTATTAAATGGTACTGCTTTTGCTCAGTCAGCCACTGATTCTATTCTGAATATACTCGTCCTTAGTTACGACAGCTTCCGTACTACGAATAAAGAAGGGCGACTAGTGTATCGGGAAAATGGAGCCCTAGCAGAGATAGCCAGCTCATTGCCCGTAGGTACACCTATCGAGAATGCAGATACCACATCACTTGCAAGTGTTTTAAACTCCCTTCACCCTGTCGTAATTATTGACGAAGCGCATAATGCAAACTCTGATTTGAGCGTAGATATGCTCAAGAATCTCAACCCATCGTTTATACTTGAATTGACTGCAACCCCACGAGAACGTAGCAATCTTATTAGTATTGTTGACTCATTAGCGTTGAAGAAAGAAAACATGGTCAAACTTCCAACAATTGCCTATAACAACGCCGATCAGACTGAAGTAATCCTGAATGCAATCGCCCTTCGAAATAACCTTGAAAATGTTGCCAAGAAAGAACGAGAGGAAGGTTTACCTTACGTCCGCCCTATAGTCCTTTTTCAAGCCCAACCGGCCTCGAAAGAAGTTGAGACACAAACGTTCGACAAACTTAAGCAGAAATTAATCGATTGTCAGATTCCAGAAAGTGACATAGGTATTAAAACTGGTAATATCAATACACTAAAGAATGTTGATCTTCTCTCCGAGAAATGCTCGATACGTTACATCATTACAGTCAACGCATTGAAAGAAGGCTGGGATTGTCCCTTTGCATATATCTTGGCAACTATTGCCAATCGATCGAGTCAGATCGACGTTGAACAGATCGTTGGACGTATACTACGACAGCCACACCAAAGGAGATTCAAGAATAGCTTGCTCAACCTTTCCTATGTTCTTACCTCCTCAGGTGTCTTCCTACAAACAGTAGAGCGGATCGTGGGTGCGCTTCAACTCTCTGGGTTCTCACGATCTGATTTCCGAACCGTCGAATCGAGCGGCAGAGATGTTCAGCCAGTAATCCCTCCAAAACCTCAAGAACTTCCGTTCACTCCTGCTAACGGTATTACCAAATCAGAGGATATTGACCAGATCGACAGTGCCCACATTAAAGAACAACTTACTAACTCATACGATTCAACTCCGATACTCCCTACCTGGGAGGAAGTTGCTAAGAAAGCAGAACAACAGACAAACGAAACAGCAAAGAAAAATAATGCTGTATTTCCAGAAAGTGTCTGGGGGAATTCTAATATGAAGCACATGATTCCTGAGTACACCGACTCTGTGAAGCCGATAAAGTTGCCGCAGTTCTACATGAAGGTTGAAATTCCTTCACTTTTTTCCGTGGATGAAGGCAAGGACGAAAACTTCCAAAAGGTCGATTTTCAAATGCTCATGGACGGATTCAAACTCTCACAACAAGATATAGAGATCACGTTCGATACTCTACCCCCAGATATTTATCAAATCGATATCGACGATTCAACGAGAGAACATGAAGTGAAACTAAAAAAGTTAGATCAGTTGTCAATGGATCAATTCACATCATTTCTTTCGCACCTTAGCACACCAGATCAAATAAGAGAACTCGCAGCGAAAATAACAACTCAATTGTCTTCTGTTAAATGGTTATCTTCAAGAGATAGCGCTCAATATGTTATCCGTGTTCTTGAAAGTTTAGATTCGAATATGCATAGTCAGATGGCTCGTGATCCATGGCGTTTTGCCAGTAAAATTAAGGACAAGATAAATACATTAGCAGCTGATTATGCTCACAAAACCTTTATTAAGGGTATAAGTTCTGGAAAAATAATTTGTCGTGCAGAATGGGCTTTTCCAAATTCAATTGAAGTTACTGATAGTCGTAAAGGAATAATCAAATGTCTTTATGTCGAAGAACAAGGGATGAATGAACTTGAGTTTGGAGTGATTAATGATGTTGCAAATCTTTCAAATGTTCTTTGTTGGCATCGAATTATTGAGCGGAGAGATTATCATATAAATGGGTGGTGGGGAAATCACTATCCAGATT
>LVBK01000048.1 GCA_001604385.1 Spirochaetales bacterium Spiro_09
CCGGAGGCGCAAGGTCAACGCGGAAATTGTAGGTGGTGACGCCCGATTCGTTTCCCGCCGCGTCCCGGGCGCGTACCGAGAAGGTTTGCACAAGGCCGTCAGCAAGACCGGAAAGCGCGACTATCCAGTTGTCCGTTCCGGTTGTCGCCGTCCACGCGCCTGCGTTCAAGCGGTACTCGACGGCCGCAAGACCGCTCAGGCCCACGTCGGAAGCCGTACCCGTTACCGTGTACGTCGACGCGTTGATCTGGGTGCTGCCGTCAGAAGCGATATTTCCAATCGTGACGCCCGGCGCATCGGTGTCGATGACGACCGTCCGTGTTATCTGCGTTGTACGGCCGACCGCGTCGGTCGCCGTTATTGTGTAGACATAGGTTCCCGACCCTGCCGCTACCGCCACCGGGATGCTCCAGGTGCGTGTTTGCGCGTCAGGACTTGCAAGGTTCACCGTTGCCGCAGAAGAAGCCCCTCCGTCCTTGGACACGGTCGCGCTGACCGTATTCATCGCGTTCGTGTCGGTAGCAGAACCTGATATCAAAACATCGATTCGGGTAGATTGACTTGCCGGACTTGCCGTGTTGAAGGCAGGAGCTGCGCTGTCAACCGCAAAGGTCTGGCTCGCTTCGGCACTTTCATTGCCCGCGCGGTCAACCGTCCACACGTATACCATGTGCGTGCCTTCAGAAAGCGCGCTCGTATCGATCGTTCTGAACCAGTTATCCGTTCCCGTCAGGGTTCCCGTCGCCGCGTCTCCGGCCGTGCCGTTCACGCGGTAATAGGCTGTCTGTACGCCGCTTCCGCCGTCAGCGGCTGTTCCCGCTATAAGCAGGCTCGCCGTCACGTAGGCGCCCGCACTCGAGGTAAAGACCGGAAGCGAGGGATCAGTGGTGTCAATATATACTGACCGGCTCACGCTCGTCGTTCTGCCGGCAACATCGGTTGCGGTAAACACGAGGGCAAAGGTTCCCTCGCTCGTCGTCGGCAGCGTCCACGTCCATGAACC
>LVBK01000011.1 GCA_001604385.1 Spirochaetales bacterium Spiro_09
TTAAATTATCTGCAGATTATTTCGACCCTGCATGGGCAGGCCGGTCCCCTGAAAGGGGATCCGGCCATGAACGCGGCGGCTCCGCGCGATGCACTGTCGCGCATCGCAAGGCCGTCTGCCTCAATCTGTCTTACCGCTCGCTTGCGGGACTTTTCCCCACAGTTCAACCGGTTGCGTCTTTTGGAGCATCAGGGAAATACCGCGCGAACGCAGGCGAACAAAACGCGCGGGATGAGGACCGTCGAGGGTAACCAGCACTGTCAACTCGGGAGCGGCGGACAGCCTGATCCTTCCGGGAGAAAACCAGTGAATCCCGTCAAGGGAGGTTTCCAGGCGAATGTCGGACGGCGCGGTAATGGCGCGCGTGTGCAGTTTAAGCCGCTCGATAACCGAATCGGCTTCCAGCTCACAGATAAGGGTTTCAGCATCCGTAAACGCATGACGGTGGGTCAGGGAAACGGGAAGCGGACTGGAGTCCTGAAGGCGCGCGTGCGCAAAAAAGACCTCGTTTTCAAAGTCCCCCAAATCATCGACCAGCTGAATGGTCGCAATCTGTGGTGTGTTTCGGGTAGCGCCCAGCCAGGGTTCGAGATATACCCGGACCCGGTCTCCCGCCTTGACTACGGCAGAGGCGTCCGCGACAAAACCGCTCATGAAACGGCTATATACGACCACAGTACTTCCGGCCGGATTGTCAGGTCCTGCCGCAGTATCAAGGCGGAGATGCCAGGCATAGAGGGCGTCGGGATAATCGAGTGTGGCTACATCCGGAATGGCCGAAACGGCAATCACTTCCCCGGATACCAGATAGAGGTGTTGGTCGGACACGAAGTTCTGAGCGGAGGAAGAAGTTGCTGCACGGGAATCGGCGGGTTTATCGCCGCCCGCTGTACGTTCGCCCTTCGCCATTGGCGGGGGCAAGCTCACCACATGCCAGTTATTCAAATTGGTGATCTCGTTCATGGCTGAACCGTATATTTGCCAGATAACCACTTCCGGTTCCTTACCCTTGCCTGCCACATATTGTTTGAAAAAATCGGGAGGAGCTGCTGCTCCGGCATCCCGCGAATAAGCGGCCGGCACAATTCCGGTGGAATAGGCAAAATGGGCATAAATGCCCGAGGAGGTTTCCTCTGCATGGGGAATGAAACTGTCGCCCATTATGAGTACCGGGCTGTCCTCGTGAGAATCGACCTTGTCGATGGGCGCACCCTTGTACAAAATCTGGTCACGCCGGTATTTGGGATTAAAGGGCATACGCGCGGCAAGGTAGCTTACGTCTATTTTATCCCAATAGGGTATGAGCGCGGGGGCGTTTACGGTTACCTGCCTTTTTGTAAAAAGGCTGCGGTCAAGATATGCAGCTTTGTCAAACGAGTACCGTTTAAGTCGCTCGGCCAGCTCCTCCCCGACTATCTCGAGACCCGCCTGGGCCCAGTGGTGGTCAATGTAATTCAATACCGTATTGTCCCCGTTATAGGTTTTATACAGGTCCAACAGGTCGATAACCTCGACGTCATGTTCCAGTAAGGTGACCAGCATGTGTGCCCATGGATGCCAGAGAGCTTGTTCAAGGAAAATATCCGGATGCAGCAAATGAGCGTAGACTTGCGCCGAATTGGGCACGGGAACGACAATGAGCTTTATTCCCCGCTCTTTCAGTTGGCGGTCAAACTGGATAATCGCGGTAAGTGCGTCAGTGCCCCTGCTTCCCCCCGCGCCGGGATTAACCGGTTCATAGCGAAAGGTTTCCGGATTCCGTGGCGTAAAGCTTTGGCTTGGGATCTTATCCACATCGTTCATGCGAAAAAGCTGCCCGGTGGGATTCGCCCCCATGTTTTTGGCGGTTGCCCGGATGACGGAACGAACCAGATCCGGGTCGGCCAGATGCTCCCGGCGGCGGCGGGCAACGAGCAGATCCCGTTCCATGATCAGACGGCGAAGCTCCGCCGGATCGGTGATACCGCTCATCAGTCGGGCATAGGTTGCGTGTATCTCGTTAAAGTAACGGTAATACGCGCTGTCGTGATGCACCTGCCAGACGCCATCATCCCGTTCAAGAGAAAAATTTCTGGGCTCGACGGGCGCCGAAGGAGGCGTCTCGCCTCCCGTTGTACAGGCGGTTAAAAAGGCAAGGAATACAAGCAATATCCGTTTAGTGAACATACAGTTTCTCCCCGTTCCGGAATATCCGGAACACTATCCATACCAGTAGAGCGCCATTACGGCGCAACAGGCACAATTTTCCAGCCGCCGGTACTTTCTGTCAATTCACGTACGCTAATGCACCAAACGACAGCTTTTTTCGCTTTCAGGTATCCCGAATCGGTTCGCGACTTTCGGAACAGATTGATGCGGCTTGCGGTGGAGCCCGAACCACGGACACCGATCAGGTCGACGGGAAAGCCCAGTTCGAAGGCAAGCTGATCGGCAAGCCCCGCCGAGGACGAGTGCATATCCCCGCCCTGATGAAAAATGAGCGTATGACTGTCACCGAGAAGTATAACCGGGCTATCCTCGGCAACGGCCCGGGAAGTCGACGAAGTAACGGTTGCCAGCCGTATTTCCTCTTTCAGACCCTCCGGCGCAAGATCACCCGAAAAA
Source organism: Spirochaetales bacterium Spiro_09 (assembly GCA_001604385.1). Classification (GTDB taxonomy): domain Bacteria; phylum Spirochaetota; class Spirochaetia; order Treponematales; family Treponemataceae; genus Teretinema. Next base: position 2,605 of record LVBK01000011.1, read on the forward strand.
ACAAGCGGTGTGTATGAGCGCGTAAAGACGTGACGAGGCACGGTGCCATACCAGCTTTTCTTCTTCAGTTCGGCCGCGATCCTGGACGCGGCAAGCTCGGTCGCGTACGAGGTCCAATGGGAGTCGGTGGAACAGTAAAGATTTTCTGCGCCGGAGCGCTTTTCCAGCATAAGCGGCATAAGATCGATAACGGCAACCCCCTCCTTTTCCAGCAGCGAGAAGAACTGGCGGTGGAAGGGATCAAAGCGTTCGCCGGCAAGAGGTTTCAATGAGGCGTCCAGTTTCTCGGGATATACGGCAGCCTTTGCCGGTACGGGTACAACAATAAGGTCGATGCCACGGGCGGCCAGTTGGCGATGAAAGTCGATTATAGCCGGAAGCGGGTCAGAACCGTCAGGCTTGTTGTACACTGCAACTTTTTGCGAATGTTCTCCCCAGAACGCGCGTTTAGCAAGGTGGGCGATTTCCGAAGAAAGAAAAAACCACGAATCGGTTCCGGGAACGACACGTGAAGAGCCCTGATTGCGGGACAGCATTTCCATTGTAGTAAGGAAGCTGTTTTGTCGGGATGTTTGACCGCTCAGGGGCATAAATCCGGATATTACCAGTACGCATACGCATATTCCAACATACGATTTTTTCACGGCAGCTCCTCGCCCCAGCAGGGGTCTTCAAGCAAGAGGGTATCATCTGACAATTCAGAACGATTTATACTGAAATAGCGATCCTCCACATCGTACCAGTTGTACAGCTGTACGTTAATGCGCTGCCCGATCATGGCGCGTCCGACCTGCGTCAGTTCATAATCGATCATGCTGTATGCATAGACCAGGGCTTCACTTCGCTCTGCTACCTCTCCGTCAATCTCCAGATCAACCAGGTGGAAGGCCATGATATGATCCTTGTACGGAGTGGAACGGGGAGTCGGACGAGCAGACATAGACCGGATAAGGCCGCTTGCGGTTACCGTAGAACCGCTTTCGGGAACAAAAAAACCGGCCGATGTGGCTATTCCCGCTTCAAGCGGCAGAACTTTCCAGTCACCAAGGGCAAGCTCGCGAAGCGCGAATTCCCAGACGACAACTTTTTTACCGGCAAGAACATCCCGTCCGCGGGAGAGCTCGTGCTGCAGGGCCTGTCTGCTGGCATAGGCGCCGTTATCGTTAAGCGCGATCCGGTCCACCGGACGCCCGGATTCATGGGAAAGCTGCTCGGCCAAACCGGCTGAGTCCCCCCAGCCCATCGATGAATCAGAATAGATGGTCGTAAAACTGTCTCCCAAAAGGAGGATCTCTGCCTGACGGTCGACCTGCCATATGTCCTGCTCCTGGACGAGCACCCGCCTTATAACGGTTTGCTCGGTATCCTCCAGGGAGAGCATACGGGCAATATCCCCCGTATTCGTAACGGTTTGCGAAATGCCCGACGAGGTAACTGGCGAGCGCAGGGTCAGCTCCGCTTCGTTTTCCAGAAACCGTGCAAGTTCTGCGCCCGCGTATTGGACGGCATTGCCTGTCCAGTGCGTATCGGTTTTAAGGAATACCGGTTCCTGCGAGCTTGATGCGAACCGATACAACAGTTCGGGCGCGTCAAACACTCGAACGGTACTTCCCTCAAGGTCCCTTTTAAGCTGCTCGAACAGGGGGTCCCGCAGATATCCGCCCTCCCCGGGGAGCGAGGAACCCAGGAGATCGGGATGAAACATTGGTTTTACCGGGACCGGACAGAGAACCAGTACAATACCCCGCTCCGCCAGACGATCGGCAAAATCGAGGATTGCCGCGGTTGCAGGGGCAATGACCGGAGGCATCCCGGCAAGGGCACGAATATCACGTTCATAAAACAGCCATCCATCCCGGGCGACAACGGCTTTTTCATTACCCTTTCGCAGGGTACGCGCAAAAAAACGCTGTACGGGAGGCAGTATTGACGTACGGAACACAGAGGAATTCTCGAGATCTTTCTCGTAGGTCTGGATGGCGGCAAGAAGGCGGTCATTGACGGCTATCACTCGGTTGAACAGACCGCGATCTTCCTCAACCTCTGCCTCAGGAAGCCCGCGAAGATTGCTTAATAGTCCGGTTACCGACGGCAGGGGAAGCATGTCCCCCTTTACCGGTTCGGACAATTCAACTACGCATTGAGAGAAAGGAACCAGCGCAAGGAAAAGCGCACAAACAACCGTTATTGTCCGCGCCCATGCATTACTGATGCGGGTAACACCGATTTCTTTTTTTGCCAGCTCCTCACGGTCGACACTCACAATGCGTTCCTTCAAAAAATGAAATAGATAAAGGGATTGAAATCCTGCGTTGTCATTATGCAGACCGACACTATCATAAGAAGGACAACAACTACAGCCTTGATAGGCCCGATTGTCCGGGTCCAGTCCCAGGTTTGACGTCCTGCCCAGGTACATGCAATAGCGGCTCCAAAGCTTGCAAGGTAATAGGGGGAATACAACACGGCGTTGATCAGGGAGCCGGAGGCGGTACTAGTAGACAAGCCGAACATGGCCTGAAGATAGTGAAATGCTGCGCCCAGATCGGCTGCACGAAAAAAAACCCAGGTGACCAGAACCAGAAAAAAGGTTACGGGAAGGGAAAAAATACCCGGTACAGCCGGAAGGTGGCCGGGAAAGCGATGATTCAATTCATCCCGGAACCGTTCAAGTGCAAGAAGGCTTCCATGCAAACCGCCCCAGACCAGGAAGTTCCAGGAGGCACCGTGCCATAACCCTCCAAGCAACATGACAATCATGAGATTGACGTATGTTCGCAGGGAGCCCTTTCGGTTTCCCCCAAGCGGGATATACAAATAGTCACGAAGCCAGCAGGACAGAGATAAATGCCATCTGCGCCAGAACTCGGTAATTGACCGCGACATATAGGGAGAATCAAAGTTTTTCGGAAACACAAAACCCAGCATGAGACCGAGTCCAATCGCCATATCCGAATACCCGCTAAAATCGTAATAAATCTGAAAAGCATACGCCACGATACCGTACCAGGCGGTATATACGGGAATACCCGCCGTACCGAAAGCAAGATCGGCTATCTTTCCACAGGCATTAGCCAGCAGTATCTTCTTGGCAAGACCGAGCGACAAAAAGGCAAAACCGCGCGCAAATTTCTCAAAACTGTGCGTCCTGCTTCGCAACTGGTCGGCAACCTCGGAAAAACGGATAATGGGTCCAGCAACCAATTGGGGAAACAGGGATACATAACAGGCAAAATCCACAAAATTTCGCATGACGGAGACCTTTCTCCGGTACAAATCTATGGTATAGCTCATGGACTGAAAGGTGTAAAAACTGATACCAAGGGGCAGCACCACGGTAAAGGCAACATTGACCGCAGCCGACGGAAAATGCAATACAGACACGAGTGCGTTCCAGCTTTCTACAAATAAATTGAAGTATTTGAAAAAAGCGAGCAGAGCCAGATTTGAACATACAGAAACAAGGAGTGCAACTTTTCGCATCAGGAGTGCTTTGGAGAAATTGATACCTTCGTCAAGGTGCCGTGTGTATCGGTCAAGGACAAGCCCGCAGGTGTAGTCAATCAGTGTGGATAAAAGCATGAGCAGCATGAACAGCGGATTCGCCCAGCCATAAAAAAAGTAGCTGAAAACGGTCAAACCGGCATGACGGATTTTTCGGGGAGCCACATAATAGAAAAGAAGTACGAGAGGCAAGAAATAAAACAAAAAAAGATGCGAGCTGAATACCATTACGGTTGACCCATTCCTTGTATGTACCGATGTGCTCTGTTAGTTTGCCTCGACGGCCTCGGTAATGGCATCCAGGATATCATTCATTTTGACCGGCTTGCGGAAGAATTTATCGGCCCCGGATGCAAAAAGCTCATCCTCAAGGCCGGGATCTTCCAGTGCTGTTATCACAATGACATAGGGCTTTCCGAAAGAATCATCGTATTTTATGCGTCTGCATATTTCCTGACCGTTAATCCCCGGAAGCGACAGGTCCAGCAGGACGAATCCAGGTTTTTTCTCGACCAGTTGCGCTCCGGCATCAAAACCGTCAAAGGACTGGAAAACAGAAAGATTCTGGAGATTCTTTTCCAGATATGCCCTGATCGCATTATTGAGACTTTCATCATCGTCAATGATGATAAGTTTTTTCCAGTCTGCTGCGGGGCTTTCACTGTCGGCAATGATGGCAGGCACCCGCATACCGCGTTTATTGATAAAATCGATCAAATCATCTTTATAGACACGATACTGACCGCCGGGTGTATTGAAAGCCTTCAAATAGCCACTTTTTATCCAGTTAATTGCGGTTTGATTGACAACCCCGCACATATTTGCTACTTCAAGGGCAGAATATATTTGAATTCGTTTCGGTTTATCAATCTTTGCCATAATTCCTCGCACAGAAATAATATCCCATCGCTGATGATAACTCAACCATTTTATCCTACTGGTTCCCGGATTTCAGCTTTTTCCGTATACTATCGGAGGAAAAACCGCGTCGAAGCAGGGCCTGTATCAGGGACATACCGGTTTTTCCCCCTCTTTGCAGTTTTTCAATTGCACGGGACAGGAGTTCATCCTCGCTTGTGACCTCCAGCTGAAGCCGTATAGTTTCAAGCGCAACATCACGGCTCACACCACGCGACATCAATCCCGCAAGAAGTACTGCCGGCCCTTCACCCCTCCGGGAAAGACGGGTTCGAAGCCAGACTTCGGCAAAACGGCGGTCATCAAGCAAACGCAGGGATTCCAGGTATCCGAGCGCCGCATTGATTTCATCCTCCCGAAAGCCCTTGCGATACAGCTTCATGCTTAATTGTGACCGGGTATGTTCACGGCTTGCAAGATAGCGCAGGGCTTGTTGTTCGGCAAGGAAAGCGCGCGAAGCGGTTATGAGCGCACAGGCTTCATCGTCATCATAGCAAAGACCGGGTTCGGGAAGAGGCACCTGCAAGTCCTGCAGCACAGAAGGACGGAGAAAAAAAGAAGGGCCTTCTTCCGGGGAAATCTTCAGGATTCCGGGAGAGGCCCATTCCGTATGTAGAATTGTAAGAACAGTATTAGCGCTTGCTGAACTGGAATCTTCTGCGGGCACCGCGCTGTCCATACTTCTTGCGTTCAACCATGCGGCTGTCGCGGGTAAGAAGTCCGTTTGACTTGAGAGAACCGCGGTTCTCGACATCAATCTGGGTCAGTGCACGGGAAATTCCGTGACTGCATGCGCCGGCCTGGCCATTGAGTCCGCCGCCCACAACAGTAATGACAATGTCAAACTTGGTGTCACTGGCGGTAATCATCAGTGGTTGCCGAACAATCTGAACCTGCTCTGCGGTGGCAAAGTACGCATCAACGTCCTTGTCATTCACAAGAAGCTTTCCGTTTCCTTCACGGACATATACGCGGGCAACCGCAGTTTTGCGTCGACCTGTTCCCATTCCGATATTTTTGATCACGTTCAATACTCCTCGTTATACTTCTACGGGTTTCGGGTTTTGTGCGGCATGCGGATGTACATCATCGGCATACACTTTCACATTGGTAATAAGCTTGCGGCCCAGGCGTCCCTTCGGAAGCATTCCCTTGATCGCAAGAAGGATAGGATCAGCAGGATGTCGTTCCAAAAGTTTTGCATAGTTAACGGAACGCAAACCGCCAACAAAACCGGTGTAATGATAATACAGCTTGTCCTCGGTTTTTGTACCGGTAAGAACAGCCTTCTTGGCATTGATAATGACAATGTAATCACCGGTCTCCTGATTCGGAGCATACGTTACCTTGTGTTTTCCCCGGAGCATGTAGGCCGCTTTGGCGGCAATACGTCCGATGCTCTTGTCGGTCGCATCGATAACAAACCAGGAGCGGGGAGCCTCATGTTCTTTAACAAAAAGTGTCTTCATGTAGATACCTTACTTAATAAAACTGTTGATACCGTCATGGAAGCAGACCGGACAGCATCATACGCGCATGCGTTGTACAATATTACAAAATATCATACTACGCAGATAATGTGGGTTTGAATACTATATAGAAAAGCGGGGAAATGTGTCAAGCGGCGAAACGACAGCTCATGAAAAAGAGCATGGTGATCGAACTGTCAGGAAGGCTTGTCCTTGCCGGATACAGCCTGAGCCCTGGCTTCAGCTTCCTCTTTTTTTGCCTCGGCTTTATCTTTCAAGTCGGCAATCCCGATAAAAACCGAGACCAAACCGATAAAGGCCGCAAAAACGGGCATGCCGCCGCGAAGGAACAAAAGAATATCAGCGCCCCAACCCAGTCCGAACGCGGAAGCAGGGAGTGCCGAAAATACCATGAAACCTATTAACAGAATGCCGACAATCAAAGCTACCATTGTTGAACCTCCGGAAGAAAACAAGTTGACACCCGGTATTTTCTCACAAATTATACCTCTGGTCAACTAAACCCTTTTTTGGTACACTTTTCCCATGCAATCCAGTTCATCGGCGCTGCGCTCCGCCTTTCCCGTCACACTGCCCGTTTTGTTCGGCTATCTGGCAATCGGCATTCCATTCGGCCTTTTGTTGGTAAAAGCAGGATATCCCTGGTGGCTCGCTCCGATTATGAGCACTCTCATGTACGCGGGCGCAGGTCAATATATCACCATTGGCCTTTTCGCCTCGAATGCCCCCCTGGGAGCTATGCTGGTAACCATTCTCCTTGTCAATATCAGGCATATTGTCTATGGCCTTTCGCTCATCGAACCGTTCAGAAATACGGGCAGGTGGAAATCCTATCTCATTTTTGCACTCACCGATGAAACTTACGCACTACTAACCGGTGTCAAACCGCCGCAGCATATTGACCGTGGCCGTTTTTTTGGGTATATCGCATTGCTCAACCAGATGTACTGGGTGTGCGGCAGTTTGATTGGCGCGCTTGCGGGAAAACTGATACCCTTTTCCTTCAGGGGTATCGACTTCGCACTGACCGCTCTCTTCCTGGTCTTGCTTATCGATCAATTGCGAAGAACCCGGGATGCGGTTCCGGCAGTCATCGGCGCAATTTCGGCCGTAGCTGCTGTTATATTCATACGCCCGTCCAACATGCTCATTGCAGCCCTGGCGGTATCACTTGCCGCCCTTATCCTGGTCAGGGGACGGAACACATGACTTCATTACACAATGCGTTAATTGCCATTCCCCTGCTCTCTCTGGTCATTTTCGCAACTCGGCTTTTTCCGTTTCTTCTTTTTTCAAGAAGGGATCCACCGAAGATGATCCGCTTTATTGAACGGTTTATCCCGCCGATGGTCATGGCGGTTCTGGTTGTTTACTGCCTGAAAGATATCCGGTGGGCACAGTGGCCCTCCGGAATACGGGAAATACTATCGCTGGCTGCTGTGGCTGTCCTTCATATACGAAAAAAAAACGCGATGCTTTCCATTTTCGGTGGCACCGCGTTCTATATGCTTTTACTTGCGCTTATCCATTGAACCGGTACACGGTAACCTAGTTAAATTTCTTCGCGACAAGAATCAGGGCACCAAGCACCATCAAATGGCTCGAAAGCACACTCAAGTAGCGCAGAACGCTCGAAACGGAGCCAAACACGGTACCGCCTCCGATTGCCGCGATAAAATCGACCAGCACAATATTTACTATCCATAAGATAATCAGGATGAACAGTATCATATCGGTGATACGCAGATCGGTGGTAAATATCTCCATCAACAAAAACAAGCCACCTACAATCTCGCAAATACTGAGCGTGATAATCATGATGGTCACTACCGAGGAGCTTTTAAAAAGCCCGTTTAAAAACTCGATAACCGGAGCCAGATCCCCGGCACTTGATTTCAACAATCCGTTCAGTCCGCTTACCAGCAAAAAAAGAGCCACACCGATTTGCAGCAGAATAAGGCCCAATCCACGTTTCATTTGAATCTCCTCCATCTTTTGTGTACTATCATGATATGTTATACCGGCATTTACCCAAATTGGCAAACACGGAAATTTCCGTATTCACGCTCTCGGTTGAAGAAAGAGCACAAGACGAAGTCACCACCGCCTTGATTGACAGTGCAATCGAAGCGCTCTGCACCCATATTTTTACCGGAACGGACAGTGCGGCTTTCCTGTACACACGCTCCCACCTCCGCACTTCACCACTCCCGGACAATAGGCAAGTTACCCTTATCGCACAATTTCCCGGCGACACCGCAGAGGAACTTGTCCAGTTCCTGGATACCCTGAAACCGGTCCCGGGAGACATCCTGCTGCTACCGGCACTTTCCTCTCCGGATATTCACCTTATGCGTTCGGCAAGTATATTGCGCCTGGTGGAAGAAGCTGCAACACAGGGAATCATCTGGGGGTTCAGCTGTGGAGGTTCTGCAGAATTGGCCAGTGCAGCCCTGAACACAGGACTACCTTTCTGCTGCTGGTATGGACAGTTCAATTATCTGCGAACTGAACTTCTTCCCGTTCTGGAACAGGCCGGAGAACAGGGAGTTGTATTGCTTGCGGCAGACCCCTTCGCGGGAGGTCTCCTCGAAAATCCGCCAGCCGCCGTACACGAGATATTCAGCAACGCCCCGGTGCCGCGCAGCAAGGATGAATGGGCATTACGCGCAATTCTCGAACACCAGGAAGTTGCCTCGGTAGTCTGGAAGGCTCCCAATGTGCCGCAGCTGCAACGCAAAATCATCTTTCTGGAGGCGGCCCGGGCGAACAGTCTTCCCCGGCGTGAACTGGATGTTATAGAAGCAGCGTCGAAGGCCATACAAGAAGTCTGACAGGCCCCGGGCACTCAGGTGTGAGTTTGGTCTTTCAAACTCTTGACACAATAGGGTAAATGCAACACATTCAGCAGTATAGACAAGAACAGGGGAGATGCGGATACACCGGAGACGGCCTTCCGCCTTACCATGTAAAAGCCGACAGGGGGGCAGGGAAACAGATTGAAAGGGTGCGACGTTTCGATTGAAAACGTGTCCAAGTCCTTCGGGACTTTCCACGCTCTTGATGATGCAAACATCAAGATACAGAAGGGCGAGTTCTTCTCGCTGCTCGGGCCGTCCGGTTGCGGCAAAACCACATTGCTCCGCATTATCGCAGGCTTTGAATTACCGGATACGGGAATCGTCGCTTTTGACGGAAAAAACGTAATAGGCATAGATCCCAACAAGCGCCAGTCAAATACCGTTTTCCAGAATTACGCGCTGTTTCCGCATTTGTCGGTATTCGAGAATGTTGCGTTTCCCCTCAGACTTCGCAAGGAATCCCCGCGAGAAATAGACAGAAAGGTAATGGAATACCTCCATCTGGTTCAACTGGACGCCCATGTCCATAAAAAACCGAACCAGCTGTCCGGTGGCCAGAAACAGCGGGTGGCGATTGCCCGCGCGCTGATAAACGAGCCGAGTGTGCTCCTGCTCGATGAACCCCTTTCCGCCCTGGATGCGAAATTGAGATCGAATCTCCTGGTAGAGCTTGATACCATCCATGACCAGATCGGTATCACCTTTATCTATGTTACCCACGACCAGAGCGAGGCGCTGTCCGTTTCCGACCGCATAGCGGTCATGAACCAGGGAAAGGTTCTTCAAATTGGCACTCCCTATGAAATTTATGAAAGCCCCGCCACCGAATTCGTCGCGCAATTTATCGGCGAAACCAACATCTTTGACGCCCGCGTTGTCGAATGCGTGCCGTATAAAGACGATGACTATATGGTCACCCTTGATATTCCCGAGCTGGGCAAGCAGATAAAGGTAACTGACTACGATAAAACCGAAAACGGGCAGCAGGTCAGTTTTACCGTTCGCCCGGAAAAGGTGCGTATTACCCTCGAAGAGCCAAAAACGGTCTCCCGCGAGATTAACGTCTTCCGGGGAACCGTCAACGAGCCGGTATATTCAGGGTTCCAGTCAAAGTTCTATGTGGAGCTTGATAACGGAACGATGATGAAGGTCTTCAAACAGCACCAGAATTATCTTGAGGACGGACCTGAAATAAGCTGGAAAGATACCGTCTATGTATCCTGGGCTGCGAACGACGGATATATCGTCGAGGTATTGAATCAATGAGCCGGCCGTCACTCTCTGCCGGGCGAAATTATGGCCCGATGTACGGATATCCGATGGGAGTGTGGTTCAGCCTCTTTTTCCTGCTGCCCATACTGATTATCGTGACCTACAGTTTTCTCCGCAAAGGCGTGCATGGCGGGGTTGTGGCTGAATTCTCGCTCGATGCGTACCGCCAGATGATGAACGCAAGTTACGGCAAGCTCCTGGTGCGAACGCTGTGGATTTCATTCATATCAACCGTCATCTCGATCGTTGTCGCTCTTCCCTGCGGCTATGCCATGGCGCGCAGCAAACATCAAACCTTTCTCCTTTTCCTGATTATCATCCCCTTCTGGACAAACTCCCTTATCCGCATCAACGCCTGGATTGCGATCCTTGGCAACGAGGGGTTCATCAATGAAATACTCAAGAAAGCGGGTTTTATAGAGGACAGCATACGGTTCCTGTACAATCAGAACGCAGTCATCCTGGTCATGATTTATATGTACCTGCCCTATGCCATTTTGCCGATTTTCACGGCCATGGACAAATTCGATTTTTCTCTCCTTGAAGCCGCGCGCGATCTTGGGGCGACAAAATCACAGTCAATGTTCAAGGTATTGTTGCCCAATGTGCGTGCAGGCATCGTGACCGCGATCATTTTTACGTTTATTCCCATATTCGGCGCGTACACCGTCCCCCTGCTTGTTGGCGGCATGGACTCGTACATGATCGGAAATGTCATTGTCGATCAGGTGACCAAGGTCAGAAACTGGCCGCTGGCCTCCGCCTTTTCCATGCTCATCACCGTGGTCAGCACGGCGGGCGTACTGTGGATGATGGGAACGAGCGCCCGCGAGGCAGCGCGCACCCGCGGCAGTAAAACCGTCAAGCAGGAGAGCGGACTATGAGCAGACAAAATCCGGCCAACGTCTACCAGCATGTCCTGTCGCGGTTTTCCCGGAAAAGGCCCCTGTCTGAACCAGCGCGGCACGCACGACGAGCGTACCAGAACAAACAGCCCCTTTCCCTGTCGAATACGGTCATGGCCTTGTCGGTTGTGTTTCTCTTCCTTCCTCTTGCGGTCATTGTCTTTTATTCATTCAATTCCGCAAAGGGAATGGTTTGGACCGGTTTTTCGCTCCATTGGTACGAACGCCTCTTTTTCGGGTCGTCGAAATTGTGGTCATCATTCCTTAACAGCTTCATCATCGCACTCTCATCTGCCTTTTTGGCGACCGTGATCGGTACCCTCGCCTCGATCGGTGTACACTGGTATCGCTTCAAGGGCAGAATGTATATTCAGACAATCAGCTTTCTTCCCATGGTGTTGCCGGAGGTTATCCTGGGCATTTCCACCCTCATTTTCTTTTCAGCAGTAAACATACCGCTCGGCATGCTTACCATCTTCATAGCCCACACAACCTTCTGTCTTCCCTTTGTTTTTTTGATGGTTCTGGCGCGTCTTGATGAATTCGACTACTCGATCATTGAAGCATCGCGGGATCTGGGCGCAACCGAGCGCCAGACCCTGTTCAAGGTCATCCTTCCGGCAATTCTGCCGGGAATACTTTCAGCCTTTTTGATGTCGGTAACCATTTCGCTCGAAGACTTTGTCATTACATTCTTTGTCTCGGGGCCAGGGTCGACAACCCTTCCGCTGTACGTGTTCTCGATGGTTCGCTACGGCATTTCTCCGGTTATCAACGCACTTTCATTTGTCATGATACTGGGCACTATGGCCATAGCGTTTTCGCTCAGAAATTTCCTGAAAACAATTGCCGCATCCAAATAAGGCAGAAGATTGCAGGCAAATAAAGCACAAGGAGGCATATGCCATGAAACACATTTCACGCGTTTTAACGGTTTTACTTGCAGGAACAATGGTGTTACTTGCATCCGGATTGACCGGCTGCTCGCAAAACTCGGGCAAAAAACTGTATCTGTATAACTGGACGTATTATACGCCCGATTCTGTGATCGAAAAATTCGAGAAAGAATTCGGTGTTAAGGTCATTTATGACGACTACGCCTCCAACGAGGATATGTACGCCAAACTTAAAGCAGGCGGTTCCGGCTACGATATTGTCATCCCGTCCGGTGATTATGTATCCATCATGCAAAAGCAGGGTATGCTTGAGCGCATCGATCTGTCGAAGATACCGAACGCAAAGTATATCCGCCAGTCAACCCTCCAGAAAGCAACCTATGATCCTGAAATGGCCTGGTCTGTTCCCTACTATATGGGTGCAGCCGGTGTCGCTGTAAACCTGGACAAGGTTCCCCAGTACGAGGAAAGCTGGAGCATTTTTGCCCGCAAGGATCTTGCAGGACGCATGTCCATGCTCGATGACATGAGAGAGGTCATCGGAGATGCCCTCGCCTATCTGGGATACTCGGTAAACAGCGTCAATCCCGATGAATTGAACAAGGCCTATGAACTGATCAACACTCAGTGGAAACCGAATCTGGTAAAATTCGACGCAGAAGGCTTTGCCAAATCCTTTGCTACCGGCGAATTCTGGGTAGTACAGGGATATGCCGAATCGGTATACGAGGAAGTCCCGGAAGAAATGCACGACCGTATCGCGTTTTTTATCCCCAAGACCGAGGGTGGTCCCATGTACATCGACAGTTTCTGCATTCCCACCGGAGCACGTAACGTCGAGCTTGCCCACCAGTTCATCAATTTTTTCCTGCGTCCGGATATTTACGCGGAATTCCTTGACGCCTTCGGTTTCCCTGCCACAATACACACCGATTCTGGTGCGTTAATGCAGACAAAACCGATGTACGAGGCAGATGATCTTGAAAACTGCGAACTGAAAGAAGATTTGGGAGAAAACCTCGAACTCTATAATCAAATTTGGCAGAAGATACGTTTCGCTAACTGATATTCTTTGGTATAATGGGCTTTCAACATGAAAAGTGACACAGCGATTTCGATACTTGAAAGCCTTCCCCATGTAGTTCTTTTAGCGGTTCACAAGCATGACCCGGTCACGGGTCATGCCGATTTCTATATTGAATATGTCAACCAGGAATGGGAACGTCTTGCGGGCTCTGAACGCTCCACCATCATCGGTAAATATATTTCTCAGACAATCTATAAAAACTCCGGGGTTTCCTGGACCGAGCTTGGCGAGGAAGCAATCCGGCTGTCCCGCACGGTCAACAGGACATTTTACAGCGACTTGCTGAATAAATGGCTCGAAGTCACCATCAGCAGTCTGGAATATCCCGAGTGCTGTATTTATATCAGGGATATCAGCGAATCATGGAATAACGAACAGCGGCTGAAAGAACAGAATCGCCGGCTTTCGTCACTTTCACATGAATTGACCTCGTCAAAAACCAATTTACGCACAAAACTGGGCAAGATTGAAGCGCTCAACAGCGAGCTGGAAAAAATGGCCTATTATGATCCACTGACCGATCTGCCAAACCGGGCCAGATTTTCGGTAATAGTGCGGGACGAGCTTGAGAGCGCACGGCGTGCGGAAAAATGGATGGTCCTTGCCCTGCTCGACATCGACAACCTGAAACACATAAACGACTCTCTCGGGCATGACGTTGGCGATGAACTGATACGACAAATGGCAGGCCGGCTGAAGAATTACGAGCAATATAAAATCTCCGCCGGGCGTTTTGGCGGTGACGAATTTCTGCTTATCCTGAAAGATTGCGACCAGCACCTGTATTTGACCCAGCTGGTGCGCTCGCTTCAGGAACTTCTGAGCGCGCCATACAAAATAAACGACACAGACTTGCATGCCACTGTTTCAATGGGAGTGTCCTGTTACCCCGATGACGCAGATAATCCGGCAGATCTTATAAAATATGCGGACATTGCCTCCTCGGAGGCAAAAAAGCGCGGAAAGAATACCATTGTCCTTTTCCACTCGACTATGCGCGAAAAACTGTTTCAGCATGTACTGCTTGAAAAGAAACTCATCGGGGCGCTGCAGGATCAATTATTCACCCTTGCCTATCAGCCCCAAATTGATCTTTCAAGCGGTTCCATTCGGGGCTTTGAGGCGCTTATTCGCTGGACAGACCTTGAGATTGGCAAGATCAACCCGGAACGATTTATTCCGCTTGCCGAAGAAAACCGGATGATCATTCCCATAGGACGCTGGATTATGCAGGAGGCCTGCAAAACGCTCCGCCAATGGACCGACGAGTACGGTTTTAACGGTATGATGTCAATCAACGTATCGCCGGTGCAATTGCGGCATCCACGTTTTATCGAGGATCTTTTTTCCGCCATCACAACCGCGGGCGTCCATCCGTCATGTGTAGAGATTGAAATTACCGAAGGTGTGCTGATCCAGGACTTTGATGATTCCATCCGCATTTTGAACGAAATAACGCAGCTCGGAATCGGAATCGCCCTGGACGACTTTGGAACCGGCTATTCCTCGCTCAGTTATCTGCATCATCTGCCGCTGACGACCCTGAAAATTGACCGCTCCTTTATTGCGAATATGGCGGATAACCAGGGTATTGAATATGACATTATCGAAGCGATCGTGTCGCTGGTAAACAAACTCGGAATTGACACCATCGCCGAAGGCGTTGAAACCGCAGAACAGCTTGAGTCTATCCGGAAATTGCAATGTAAAATTGTCCAGGGTTTTTATACCGGGCGGCCGCTTACCCCGCAGTCAGCGGAAAAACTTCTCGCCGAGCAGCTTCCCGCCACACAAACCGCGCTATCATTTGGTGACGGCCAATAAAGGGTTTTTACAAACCTGAATAACCCCATTCCCGCAAAACGAGCAACTCTGGCCGGTATTCAAAGTGCATGGTATCCCATAAAATCCACTTTCCCCCCCAGATAAAGCCTTCACTCTCGAAAACGCGAATCACGGACAAGGGCGGCATCCACCGGCGATCGGGTGGAATGAGCATCCACTTGTCATTCCAGTAACTTATCCAATTCCAGTAAATGTTTTTTTTGCCCCAGTTCCTGGGCAGCATATCTATGGCAATACCCCAACTGTGATTGCTCCGATTCGCACTATCGCGGATATCGCGCCAGTTATATCCTTCAATGCTGATAAGGCTGTCCAGAAAGTTCTGTACCTCCGCATCCGTGGAGGCCATTTCAGTCAGCCGCGTTTCTATTTTCTGTAGTTTCTCTACCAGGTCCCGGTGTACCGAAACGCGCAGGCCCAGATAGTCGAAACGTCGGATATGCTCCTCTATATGCCGACGGCTAGTCCCGCCGTAGAGCAAACCGTAAAAAAAAGGATGATATACCGTGGCATTTTTTCTGCGCTCGGCAAGCACCTTGTGCGAGAGCCGCTCGATCAATTCCGGCGAGAACGTTGAAGGATCCGGAATATCATGGGGATACAAATAGTCAACATAGGCGCGCCATCCGGACCAGGAGTCAACCAGATCCCGGGGTAATAGACGTCCCTCAGCCCAATAGACAGCGGTCCCGGACACCATCAAATACCATTGTTGTATCTCGTTATCATATTCGAGAGCGGTAATTTTATCCGGATACGCCGTCATGAACGAGCGAAGTATTATCCAGGGATTCCGCACGACCCGCTCCGGTGTATCAATAGCAAACAAAGCAGATGCAAAAAAGGCAAGTGAAAACAGTACCGCACAATAGAACCGCTTCATTCTGCCTCCCTGCATGCTTCAAGCCGTTTCAGGCGCGCTTCATCGAGCGACACCGTCAGATTTTTCTCGTTTGACGGAAGCACCGTTCCTTTCGGTGCATTTTTCGCCCGCCGTAAATATTTGACCTTCGTATAATAAAGGTCGGCGGTATGAGCCTTTCGCCCTTTCGAGTAAAACAGGGCGAGGGTTCCGGCATCCACCAGGATGTCAAGAGGAACCGATTTACCCGGCCTGTTCTTTATAAACACATATCCTCCCGGCCAGTCACGGGTATGAAGCCACATATCATGACCGCGAACATGGTGACGCAACAGTTCATCATTCTCCGCGGAGGTGCGTCCGACCAGAAAGAGCCAATCCCGGTTCCTGAATACCAGTCCTGGATACTTTTTCTTTTGGAGTTGACGGGGGACCGCCTGCCGCCTGAGCAACTTGTGTATGACATGCGGGTTCGGTTCAGCTTCGATTGCCGCGAGCTCGGCGTCAAGGCTTTCGATGGTGTTCCGGTTCTGCGTAATATCATCTTCCAGATCTGAAAGACCGGATACCGCCTTTTTATAGGTTTCGTAATAACGGAGCGCATTTTCCTGGGGTTTGAGCATGGGGTCAAGCGGAATCAGAATCGGTGCATTACCGTTTTCATAATCCTCAAGTTCAATACTCTTCATGCCGCTCTGTATTTTCCACAAATTCGCGGTCAATAAATCCCCCTGATGCCTCCAGCGATCGGCTTCCAGAAAGTCCGACCGCTTTTTTTCAAGTCGGGAAAGGGCACTTTCAAGGCGCGCGCGTCGCAGGGCGTGGCGTTTACGGGCTTCCGCAATCAGCGCCTCCCGTGACAGGGCAGTCGCGTATTCGGCATACCAGCGGTCAATATTCTCGTTAAACGACCGCCCGGAGCTGCCTTCGACATCATCAAAGGAGCGGCATAGCCATTCATTCGTTGTACCGCCCTTTGGAGCAGGCAATTCCCAGCGTTCTCCGGTAACCTCAAGGCGCCTGGGTCGGCGGTAAAATACATCAAGCACCACATGGTCGCGGTCGGTGACCACAATATTCGCGGCTCCGCTCCACAGCCGGATATACATATAGAAAAGCTCATCCCCATGACCCAGCACAAGGCGGACAATTCGGTTTGAATCGGGTTGGGAGACTTCGTTTATCCGGGAACCCTTTATTCGCGAACGCAAAAACTCCATAAAACGGAGAGGACGGTCATTTTTCGGGATTGAACGCCGTGTCTCGTGGATCCGGCACACACCTGCAGCAAGACACACCAGGAGGGTTTTTGAACAGCCTTCCTTGTAGGTATAAAAAGCTATCGTATCGTAGGACGGCTGAATAATATTCTGTATAAATGCGCCTTCAAGCGACAATTCCTGAAGGACTCGATCTATTTCTGCACAATTCAATGACATGGGATATACACTATACACTGTAAAAGAGCTTGCGATAAGAGGTAATTTTGGTCATAATCTGACTACCATGCGAAACTGTTGTCCAGTTCACACAAGGAGCCGCCACCGTTGAAAATCAGCGAAATACTTGCACACCGAAAACTGACCATATCTTTCGAGATTTTTCCGCCAAAACAGGATTCAGCCTTTGATTCCGTTATCGGCTGTACAGAAGAACTTGCAACCTATAAGCCCGATTTTATCAGCGTAACCTACGGTGCCGGAGGCGGAACGTCCGCGAATACCGTCAGGATAGCATCCCACTTGCAGAACATCGGGGTAACCCCGCTCGCGCATCTGACCTGTCTTTCATCGACCAGAAAGGAAGTTCACCATATTGTTGACGAACTTGCCGAACGCGGCATAGAGAACGTACTTGCGCTTCGGGGCGACCGACCGAAAGACCCCTCGTTTGTCCCGCCTGGAGAGTACTCGTGGGCCTCTGATCTGGTAAGAGACATCCGCTCGCGCGGCGACTTTTGCATCGGAGGCGCCTGTTATCCGGAAGGACATCCCGAAACCGCCCACAAAGACCAGGATATTGAAAACCTGAAAATCAAAACAGACGCGGGCTGTTCCTTTTTAACTACCCAGATGTTTTTTGACAATAATATGCTCTACAGCTTTCTCTATCGGGCGCAGGCAAAGGGCATTCATGTACCGGTCCTTGCAGGTATAATGCCGGTAACCAATGGAGCCCAGCTCAAGCGCATGGTAGAACTTTCAAACGCCTATCTGCCGCCTAAGTTCCTGTCCCTGATTGACCGTTTCGGCGATAACAATGACGCAATGAAACAGGCAGGCATAGCCTACGCTACCGAGCAAATTATTGACCTTATAACAAACGGGGTGCGGGGCATTCATATATATGCCATGAACAAGCCCGAGGTTGTGCGAAAAATCATGGATAATATTTCCGATATCATCAGGGTGGCACAATGACCGGCTCTTCGCTTCTGAAAGCACATCCCTTGTCAATTGCCCTGCTCTTTGTCCGGACTTTTTTTTCTCCCTCTACCCACCGTGCCCTGGCACGATATCTGGGAACAGTCATGCGGGACTTCTTTTTTCTGCAGTTTGCCGTCAAATTCGGCCTGAAGACAATACCGGTCCTGCCGGTCGATCACGAACTTGATCGCAGGGTTCCCTTTACCCCGTCGAAGGTACACCTCTATCTCGATTTTGTCGCGTTCTGGATTCGGCCAGCCCTGTTTGTCATTCGAAGATTCGGATGGAAGCGGTCAGCCCCCATACTCCGTTCTTTCCTGGAAACGATTGAGGACTGTTACCGGAGCGCAGCCAGCATATACCGTTTCCGGATGACGACAACAAAGCGGCCCGCATACTACAAGGGTCCCTTCCTTACCATTCACCTCTTCGATCCCCATTATCTGTGCGTTCCCAGCCTGCATGTCATAGTGGTAGTTCTGGCATACACCTTTTACCGGAGAATATTTGAAGAACTCAAGCTTGATGAGGAAGAACGAAAGGAACTGGGAAGACAGCTATATGAAGGTGCGGTTGCCATTACTGAAACGGTATTGCTCATCAAACAGCACAGTGTAAACTGCATTCCGGCAGCACTCTACACAATCGGATGTATTACCCCGAAAGACGTATATCCAATGGAATGCGTCCGGTTTATCGAGGATTTATTCCGCCACAGTACGGAGGTGCTGCCTGAAGACGCGAAACAGATCCGTCAGCACATTGAAGATATGTATGAACAACTTTTACTGGAAGGTTGTCACGACAGTGACTGGAGAAGCCCGCTTTACCGCTGGCTTGCTTCCCGCTGACCGTACAAGGCGCGGTCAGCAGAAAACGGAATGCTACGATAACGCGTTCCCCAACGGGAGCGCACTCCCTTGAGGGAGCGCACTCCCTTGAGGGAGCGCACTCCCGTTTGGGAGTGGCATCAATCAGGGACGGGGGCCCCTGCTGTACGTCCGGTTGGACCTGGGCGCTGAATCGCCCGAGTATGGTCGATCCTGGCGTGGTGCAGAAGGGTCAAAACGCCGTCCGGGACCGCTCTTTCGCCCGTCCCGGCCCCCTTCCTGACCGAAGCGACGACCATCGGGTCCGGGGCGATTCCCCCTGAACCCGCCGCCATTTCCGCGGAAACCGCCTTCCCGCCGCGGCCCTGCATTGAAATCACCGCCACCATCTTTGACATCTATGTGCATATGCGGCAAATTTCTCCGCTGCTTTGAAAGCTCGAGCGCTTCGCGCGCGGCCTCCGCAGGCAGGGTTGCAAGCGAGAACGCATCCATTACCTCAATACGATCAACCAGTCGCTCCGGTATACGGATAAGGTCACGGAAAAACTGGGCTATGCCGCGTCTGGTCATCCCGTCACGGCGGCCCAGCTGGATATACAGGCGAACATGAGAGCGGTCTGGACCGCTCTTCATAGTTCGAATTTCGTTATAGTGATCGGCAGACAATTCCGATCCGTATTGAAGGGCAAGAACTGCGGCAAGAACCTCTTTCGGTTCGCAACGTTCGGTAAGGGTTTCCGCGAAAGCGCTGAATTCGGGAGCAAGCGACAAGGCTTCAGTTTCGCTGCCTTCGGCAGGAAAATAACGCTCGAGCTCCTTTACGGTGGCCTTCATAAGACGTTCGCGCTTGATGGCAAGCACTTCTTTCACGGAGGGCACATTCCCTTCCTTCAATTCACCTCTTCCATGCATGCGCAAATAGCCGAGCCGCCGGCGTTCCTCCGGTCGGACAAAGGTAATGGCTATACCGCTCGCTCCGGCACGTCCGGTCCGGCCGATACGGTGCGTATAGGTCGGGCCGTCAAACGGCAGGGCATAATTTACCACATGGGTAAGGCCTTCAATATCAATTCCCCGCGCGGCCACATCGGTCGCAACAAGGATCCGGGTTTTTTTGCTTCTGAATCTTCCAAGAATCTTTTCTCGCTGACTTTGCGCAATATCTCCATGAAGGGCCGCTGCCTGGTAATGGCGCTCATCGAGCTCCTTGGCAACCGCGTCGGCATCGGCCTTTGTCTGGCAAAAAACCAGTCCATAGAAATCGGGCGAAGAGTCGATAAGACGCACCAGGGCTTCTGTTTTGTCGTCCTCCCTGACCATCCACCAATACTGGTCAGTAAGAATCGGTTCCTCGGCAGGGGTTTCCTCTTCCACAATTTCGTAATCGCCCATGAAATTCTGGGCAATAGAAAGTATCTGGGGCGGCATTGTCGCCGAAAACATCAGTACACGGGCTTCCGGATTGGCACGACCAAAGATAGCCTCGATATCTTCGACAAAGCCCATATTAAGCATTTCATCTGCTTCATCAAGAATAAAGTACTCGATTTTGGCAAGATCAAGAGAGCCCCGTTCAAGGTGGTCAATAACCCGTCCGGGAGTTCCAACGACGATTTCAACACCGCCGCGTAATTTTTTCAGCTGTTCGTAGATCGGCGCGCCGCCATAGACAGTGACAGTCCGGGGCCAGCGTTCCGTACGGAATGACTCTATTTCTGCAGCAACCTGTAACGCAAGTTCGCGGGTCGGCACCAGGACAAGCGCACGGGGATGTCCATTATCGGCGCGAAGTTCCTGCACCAGGGGAAGGCCGAAGGCCGCAGTTTTACCGGTTCCGGTACGCGCTTTCGCGATGACGTTTGCGTCACCGTCGAGCAGGCGGGGAATAGCCAGAACCTGAATCGGGGTGGGTTCGGTAAAACCTTTCGCTACAATGGCCTTGAGCACAATGTCGTCAAGACCGAGATCGGCGAAAGAAAATTCTTTCGCTTCCTGGGGGGTAATTTCCATCTGTGTTTCCTTATATGCACGTGGACGTATGCCGGCCGGACTACGTGAACGCGCGTAAACACAGGGCGTTTTGTGTAATTCGAAAGCCGGACTGAAAGATAACCGCTGCCGGCAGTATGTTGCGGCAGCTCCTCGAATGCCGGGGGTCCGGCAATACAACTCATCTGACAAAAAAGACTATACCCAAAATAACGCGGTATGAATAGTACCAAATCAAGTCGTTCTAATGAAATATGTGTAATTATCCGCAAATAATTGAAAATAATGCAATAAAACGCTTGTAATCCCCACTTGAAAGAAATACGTACGCCGAATATCATACAGCATGCACAATTATACCAAGGACGATATCCTCAAATTGGTTGCGGAACATGACGTCCGCTTTATCAGGTTACAGTTCACGGACATCTTCGGAACACTGAAAAACGTTGCGATTACTACCAGCCAGCTGGACAAGGCGCTGAACAACCAGTGCATGTTTGACGGTTCTTCAATAGAAGGCTTTGTCCGCATCGAAGAATCCGACATGATACTGAGACCGGATCTGAATACCTTCTGTCTGTTCCCCTGGAGAGCCGCGCCGAATCGCGTTGCCCGGCTTATTTGCGATGTATACACCACAGACGGACAGCCGTTCAATGGTTCTCCCCGGCAAATACTGAAGAACGTTCTGGCCCGGTATGCCAAACTGGGATACAGCGTGAACGTCGGGCCCGAGCTCGAATTCTTCCTTTTTCATACCGATGGGGAAGGCGGAGCAACCCTGAAAACCCTCGATCAGGGCGGCTATTTTGACATGGGCCCCATCGATCTGGGAGAAAATGCCCGCCGTGATATGGTGCTCACCCTTGAAGACATGGGATTCGAAATCGAAGCTTCCCATCATGAATGCGCCCCGGGACAACATGAGATAGATTTCAAATACTGCGAGGCGCTCGAGGCGGCCGACCGCATGATGACGTTCAAACTGGCAGTCAAGACAATTGCTCATCGTCATGGTCTCCATGCCACCTTCATGCCAAAACCCATTTACGGCATTGCCGGTTCGGGAATGCACCTCAATATGTCCCTGAGCAAGAACGGTCAAAACGCATTTGCGGATGAATCTGATCCGGTCGGACTTTCCCCGGTTGCCTATCACTTCATCGGCGGAATAATGAAGCATATCAAGGGCATAACCGCGGTGACCAACCCGCTGGTAAATTCATACAAACGACTGGTTCCCGAATATGAAGCGCCGGTGTATATAGCCTGGTCCGCCCAAAACAGAAGTCCCCTTATCCGGGTCCCCGCTGCGAACGGGCATGCGAGCCGCATTGAGCTTCGAAGCCCTGACCCCTCGGCAAATCCCTACCTCTCGCTCGCTCTCGCGCTTGCGGCAGGACTGGATGGCATAGAAAACACCATCGATCCTCCCGCACCGATAAACGGCAACATTTATGAAATGACGGCAGCTATGCGGAAAAAGCACAGGGTAGAGGCGCTTCCCGGCGATCTGGATGAAGCAATAACCGAAATGAAGAAGGATTCCCTGGTGAAAGAGGTATTCGGGGAACATATGTTCGAAAAATATATAGAAGCAAAAGAACTTGAGTGGACTGAATACAAAACCAGGGTTTCACACTGGGAAATTGACAATTACCTGATGAAATACTGACGCTCAGGCCGGAGTCAACGGGACTCCGGCAGTCCTACAGTGAAAGATCGCATAGCCGGGCCCCGGTAATGCGTATCAGGTCTTCCCAGGCAATTACCAACTGCACCCCCCGCACCCCGGCACTGACATGTATTGAAGGATACAGTATCGCGGATTCGTCGATATATGTCGGGAACTGATGCTTCATGCCGATTGGCGAACAACCTCCGCGAAGGTATCCCGTCAAGGGCATAAGCTCCTGGGGCCGCACTGGCTGTACCGTTTTCGCGCCGCACACCAAGCGGGCCTTTTTCAAATTGACTTCGACGCACGAGGGCACGCAAAACACACAGAGCATATTCGCATCTGTCCGCATGACGATTGTTTTAAACACTTTTCCACATTCCACACCCATAGCCTCTGCGGCGGTCATGGCATCCAGTTGATCTTCGCGGTACTCGTATGTCTGTATTTCGTATGAAATGCCCGCAGAGTCGAGAATCCGCATGGCATTGGTTTTTTTGTGGGAAGTCATGAAAACAGTATACAAAAAAAGAAAAAAAACTGAACCGGTTCAACTTCACGAAAAGAAGGTAATGCTCTATTTTCCCGTTCCCGATGTGAGATTTACCAAAAAATACCACTCATAAAACCGAATTATGAAAATAAATCTGCATCAACCATAATAAATATCAAAAATACATATTCATCAGTATATCATACAGATTTTTTTACTGCTATAAATCTATTTTTACTTTATTACCATATTTTCTTTATTTTTTTTCCATTTTATTGCACAACATATCCTGGATATGATACGCTCCATCAACGAGGCATACGATGAAAGGATATTTAATTCTTGCAGACGGTTCGGTTTTCGAAGGCACGTATCATGGAGAAGAGAAAGAAACATTCTGTGAACTTGTCTTTACAACCGGTATGACCGGCTATCAGGAAACAGTCACCGACCCCTCCTTTGAAGGACAGGCTGTTGTTCTGACCTATCCCATGATCGGTAACTATGGAGTCAACGGCGATGACATGGAATCCCGGCAACCCTGGATTTCCGCACTCATTGTCCGCGAGCTGGCAGCATTCCCCAGCAATTTTCGTACCACGGGAAGTTTTACCGATTTTTTGCTCGACCGGGGCATACCCGTCCTTTCCGGGGTCGACACGAGAGCGCTCACCCGCAAGCTCCGCGACGCGGGAACCATGAACGGACTGATTACCTGGCAACGTCCAGCAGACATACGCTTGCGTCTGGAAGAAATAAAAGCATATACCGTCCGTCACAGCGTCATCAGAGTGAGCCGCAAGCATCCGGAAGTATTCGGGAACGGAAAGCGAAAAGTCAGTCTCATTGATTTCGGAGCAAAGCAGAATATTATCCGCTCGCTGACCGACCGGGACTGTACGGTAACCGTCTGGCCCTGGGACACTCCTGCCTATATCATTCTAGACAGTCTGCCGGACGGCATTATGCTTTCGAACGGTCCGGGTAATCCCAAGGATTGCGCGCCGGTCTTGCGCCATATTCGGGAACTCATAGAATCGAATATCCCTCTTTTTTCAATTTGCCTCGGGCATCAATTATTGGCGCTTGCATCCGGTTTTGATACCGGGCGGCTCAAGTTCGGACACCGGGGTGCAAATCATCCGATAATGGACCTCAGCACCCGGCGCGTGTACATGTCGAGCCAGAACCACGGATACTGCGTGCTGGCCGAATCGGTCGACCCCACCATTGCGGAAGTAAGCCACATCAATGTCAACGACGGTTCCGTCGAAGGCTTGCGATTCAAAAACAAACCGGTTTCTTCCGTGCAGTTTCACCCGGAAGCAAGTCCGGGTCCCCGGGAAACCTCATACCTCTTTGAAGAGTTTATGAGCCTGATCGACAGCTATAAAGGAGGGCACTGAACATGCCGCTCAATCAATCAATACACAAGGTTCTGGTTATCGGATCGGGCCCCATCATTATCGGCCAGGCCGCAGAATTTGACTATGCCGGAACCCAGGCCTGCCGAACCCTGAAGGAAGAAGGTCTTGAAGTCGTGCTGGTTAACTCGAATCCGGCAACCATCATGACTGACCGCGATATTGCGGACAAGGTATACATAGAACCGCTTACGGTAGACACCGTCAAACGGATTATTGAAATTGAAAAACCCGACTCAATTCTCCCCACTCTCGGAGGGCAAACCGGACTCAACCTTGCCATGGAACTGGCCGGCGAGGGATGGCTCGAAGCGCATGGGGTAAAGCTCCTGGGTACCAACGCGGAAACCATCCGCAAGGCGGAAGACCGCCAGGCATTCAAGGATACCATGGAATCAATCGGGGAGCCGTGCATTCTGTCCAAGGTGGTCACAACCTATCCGGACGCGCGCGACTTTGCCCGGGAAATCGGCTTTCCGGTCATTGTCCGCCCTGCCTACACCCTGGGCGGCTCGGGGGGAGGCATTGCCCTGAACGAGGGCGAGCTGGAAGAAATAGCGCCGAATGGCCTTGCCCTTTCGCGCGTCGGTCAGGTACTGATCGAAAAATGCATCTCCGGATGGAAAGAAATAGAGTATGAGGTTATCCGCGATTCACGGGGAAACTGCATTATTGTCTGCAATATGGAGAACTTTGACCCGGTCGGCGTTCACACCGGCGATTCCATCGTTGTCGCCCCGAGTCAAACCCTGACGGACAAGGATCATCAAATGCTCCGGTCAAGCGCGCTCAATATCATCAACGCGCTGGGGGTCGAAGGCGGATGCAACGTGCAATACGCCCTCCATCCCGATTCCTTCGAGTATGCGGTCATCGAAGTGAATCCCCGCGTCAGCCGTTCCTCGGCTCTTGCCTCGAAGGCAACCGGGTATCCCATCGCAAAGGTTGCAGCAAAGATCGCGCTCGGATATACCCTGGATGAAATAAAAAATGCCGTTACCGGAAAAACCTATGCCGCCTTCGAACCGGCACTGGACTACTGCGTCGTGAAAATTCCGCGGTGGCCCTTCGACAAATTCGTCAATGCCAAGCGAAAACTGGGAACCCAGATGCAGGCAACCGGCGAGGTCATGGCTATAAGCTGGAATTTCGAGGGAGCCCTGATGAAGGCGGTACGGTCGCTTGAACAGAACGTCTGGTCGCTGTGGCACCGGAAGTTCGCGGCAATGACGAGCGAAGAACTGATGAAACGCATTACCGAAAAAATTTCGGACGAGCGGCTGTGGGAAATCAGCGAGCTGATGCGGCGCGGAACGCCTTCCTCGACAATTCACGAAATAACCATGATCGACATGTGGTTTTTGAAGCGTATCGAGCACATTCTGGATATTGAAAAGCGGCTTTCGCTCGGGGAAAAGGATTATGACACCATTCTCGAGGCAAAAACCGCAGGGTTTCCCGATCGTGAAATTGCCCGACTGCTCGGTATTGCGGAGAAAGAGGTACGATACCTCAGGAAGCGCATGAAGATCGTTCCCGGTTACAATATGGTCGACACCTGTGCAGGCGAATTCGAGGCGCTGACCCCCTATTTCTACTCTGCCTACTCCACCACAAACGAAGCGGTCGATGAAGAGTTCATGCATCATGTCACCGCGGATACACACGGGTCGTCATCGCTCGAAAAGGGCAAGGTACTGGTTCTTGGTTCCGGTCCCATCAGGATCGGACAGGGTATCGAATTCGATTATTGCTCGGTTCATTCCGTATGGGCACTCAAGGAGCTTGGGTATGAAACCATCATTGTAAATAACAACCCGGAAACGGTATCGACGGACTTCGATATTTCCGACCGCCTCTATTTTGAACCGCTGACACCCGAGGATGTTGAACACATCATAGAAAACGAGCGCCCCATCGGGGCCGTTGTCCAGTTTGGCGGACAAACGGCAATAAAGCTCACCAAGGCTATTGCCGCGATGGGCGTTCCGATTCTGGGCACCTCGGCCCAGAACGTTGACCGTGCCGAAGACCGGGAACTGTTCGACAAGGTACTCGAAACGACCGGCATTCCCCGCGCTCCCGGTAAAACGGTCTACACCGCCGAAGAAGCGATTTCCTGCGCCGCACAAATCGGCTACCCCGTGCTGGTACGGCCCTCCTATGTCCTGGGTGGCCAGGGCATGGAAATTGCCTACAGCGACTCGGATATCCGGGAATTCATGGAGATCATTCATCAAGTCGAACAGGAAAACCCGATTCTGATCGATAAATACATCGAAGGCACGGAAGCGGAGGTTGACGCAGTATGCGACGGAACGGACATCCTGATTCCCGGAATAATGGAGCATGTCGAGAGAACCGGCATACACTCTGGCGACTCTATTTCCGTGTATCCCTCGCCGCATTTGACGACCGAGCAAAAAGAGAAGATGGCGGAGTATTCCCGCCTGCTTGCGAAGGAGCTTCATGTCATCGGGCTGATCAACATACAGTTTATCGCTAAGGGCAATGACATCTATGTCATCGAGGTGAATCCCCGATCAAGCCGGACCGTCCCCTACATCAGCAAGGTGACCGGCGTCCCGATCGTCGACCTCGCAACCCGCTGCATGTTCGGCGAAAAACTGGCTGCAATGGGCTGGGGAACCGGCCTGTATCCGGAATCCCCCTACTACGCGGTCAAAATGCCTGTCTTCAGTTTTGAAAAACTGTATGGAGTGGAAACCGCTCTCGGGCCGGAGATGAAATCGACCGGGGAAGCCCTGGGAATTGCGAAAAACTGGGAAGATGCCCTGTACAAGGGTTTTCGGGGCTCCAATATCAAAATACGGACGGACGCACGGGGCAAGGGAACCATTGCGGTATCCCTGCGTGAACGGGACTGGAAAGAAGCGTTGCCGGTCATACGGCGCTATGCCCGATCGGGATTCCGTATTGTCGCCACCGAGGGCACCTGGAAGTATTTGATGGAGAACGGGGTCGACGCGAAGCGCATCGGACGCATCGGGGAACCAAGCCCGAATATTCTGGAAATGCTGCAAAAAGGCGAGCTTACCCTGGTGGTCAATACCCCGACGAGGGGACGCGACAAAACGCGCAGCGGTTTCAGACTGCGACGGGCGGCCGTTGAACATAACTGCGCCTGCCTGACGTCGATTGACACCGCGGAAGCCTTTGCCGCCTCCCTTGAACGGGGACTCAACCAGGTTCTTGAACCCCACGACATTGTCGCGCTGTTCAAATAACCGGAAGGCATACGCGCTTTCCGGCGCCCGGTTACACGGTATACAGCGATACTATTTCTTCGAGCCCGGTTACCGCGCTGTCGGTACCGGCGTTCTCTTCCTGCAGGGCGTCGCTCGCCTGGGCAACCCGGGCGATCCCCTCCACAAGCTCGTTCATCGACTCCGCGATGGACACGCTCAAATCCCTCAGGCGACTGACCGCTTCCACCATTTCCGCATTCCCCTGCCGCATTTCGCGGGAACTGTCAAACACCGATGACGTTATTTTCTCGATACTGGACAGGGTAGCGGCCACATCGGAACCCCGGCGGGCGCTTTCCGCGGTAAATTCCCGCATGGAGGTATTCATGTCATGCACCCTGGCGGTCGCATCCCGAATATCGGAAAAGGCAGACTCGACGCTTGCCGAATCGCCCGCAATACGTGAAATGGAGCGTAAGACCTTGCCCTGGTTTTCGGAAATTGTCTTGGACTGCTCGGCAGACAGTTCGGCAAGTTTGCGTATCTCGTCCGCGACGACACTGAAGCCCCGGCCGGCATCCCCGGCATGGGCAGCCTCAATGGCGGCATTCATGGCAAGAAGGTTCGTTTGTCCGGAAATATTCGCGATCAGCTCATTCGCCTCGGAAAGATGGGTAGAATTTTTCGAGATCAGGGCAATTTCCTCGGCCATACCGGACAGGAGCGAACGGTTTTTTTCGACCAGTACAACCAGGGACTCTGTCATCGCGGCGTTTGATTCGGTTAATTTATTCATCCGTTCATTCGCTTCCACCAGGTCGAGAATCACCGTTCGGGAGCTGACCACCTGCTCTTTCTGTATCGTTATCTGCTGGCCGAGGGAATCTATGTTCCGCGTCAACTGCTCGATGGCCGCCGCGGTTTCCGCAACATTCGAGCTTTGATCCTGTATTCTGGTTTTTACCCCGTCCGCATTCGCGTCCATCTGACTGACCGCAGTGACAGTTTCATGAACCTGGCTTGTCAGACTGTCCTTCAAATGGGTCAAGGATTCAAGAAGCTGCTTGAGGGACCGGACATTATCGCGCAAACCGGTAAAAAAACCGTCGGCTGCAAGCAGGGAGGCTCCAATTTCATCGGTAGTAGTAGGCCGTGAACGGGCGCGAAGGTCCCCCGAAGCACCGACCGAAAACCCGCGAACCAGGGCATTCAGCGGTTTAATGATGTAACTTGAAAGCTGAAAAATAAGCACCACCACCATGGCAAGCGCCACCAGACAGGCGATCAGGTTCAGATACATAATATTGAGCGGGAGCATGCGCCCGGTAAGCGGCACAAGGTTCGCCGTAATATTGGTCATGTACAGAAACAAACTGGTACCGGTGAATATACCCCCGACATAGAAGACCAGCTTGGCCCGGACGGAAAACCACAGGTAACCGGAGGGAAAGCGACGTTTCAGGTAGCCCTCCATACGGTTTATCAAAAGGGCCACGAAGGGAATCATGATCATCAATTCAAAGGCGACAATAAAGCCGGCAGTTATTACCAGGACATGGGGAAACGAAGAACCGACCCTGGCGACAACCAGGATACTACATATTGCAATGACCAGGACAAGAGAGCATAACGCACAGGCGAACACCAGATGAAAGCGCCGCCTGACAGACCGCTCGTCCTGCAAGCGGTCAATGGAACGAAGCAACAGGTGGCATACCGTCAGGAAGGCGGCGGTCTCGGCAAGCAAGAAAAGGTAACTTTCAGGCAACGAAAGCAAAAAAACAAGCTCCGGCAGGGCAAAAAAACCGGTCAACACCGCAAAAGGAGCCAGAAGTCCCAGCGGGAAAAAAGCTATTCCCAAACCGACAAAGAGTGCTGCTGCCTCGATGTGTAGTCTTTTCATGATGATGTCCCTTCCTTCTTCCCGCGTATGTGCAGGAGAATTTCGTCTTTCCATGCACCAACCCATTCACGCGTTACGGCCGGGTCGGTCGACAATTCGGGGTGCAGCTGCATGCACAGGCTTAATCGACCTCTCCAGGTCACACAGCCAGACGCGATTTTGAAAAACAGCATGGGAGGCGGCGCAAACAACCAGTCGCCGTCAATATCGGTTCCTTTGAATGCCCCCTCATCGTCCCACACGCCGATATTCGAAAAGACCCCGGCCATCCATTGCGAGGTAACCCGGTCTATTTTAATGATGTGCCGTTTGACCGAACGGGAAACGGCCCGAAGCGCGGTGTAGGCAAGCCAGTTTGCCCACTGCTCGCCGCGGGACAGGGCCCGGTATACCCGTTCGTGGACGCCTTCGGGAGACATACCCTTTTCCACGACTACCCGCACATAGGTGGTATGGTTTTCGGTATCGCACGTGCGGACAACCTTGCCCCGGACATTGACGGGTACCATCCAGGGAATGAAGGGCGTCTTGTCGCTGACGCGTCGTTGCACTACCGTACTCAGGGCCGAGAGCAGGAGCGAATTGACCGTAACACGGTTACGCCGGCACCAGAGCCTGATATTGATAGTTGTCATTTCATCGAATACATGCCAGGCGACCGTTTCGGAAGGACGGTCGGAGCGGGAGGGAACACCATCCGTAAACGGCGGGTCCCAGACAATTCGCCTGCGCGGCATGGCATACAGGGGCAGGCTTTTAAAAAAAGGACCCCACGAGATCTCTTTCTCGTGGGGCATCAGGGGAAGAGAGTCCAGACACACGCCTCTCGAGCGCAAGATGTCGGCAAACCCGCCAATTCCATCATAGTCGGCGTGCGATTTATACACCCATTCCACCTCGGAGGAATCAGGCGGAATACGGCCAAACCGGATGCCGATATGATCCCCAAGATCTTCCGAAGCCTCGAACCATGGCCTGATCGGATCGCGGGAGCCCTTCATCGGGCCCTGGCCAGACTGCGCGTGTGTCGGTTTCATGTGTTTCCCTGCATCAATTCAACGTAATGATCGGATTATCTCACGGATAACCGTTTCAGGGTAACACCTGATAATCTGGCAGTCAAGTTAAAAATTACACATTTATACAACCGCACGCTCCGTCCGGCCCCCTGTTCACCCGTTTATATATGAACAACAGTAATCCGCAATCTCGGGAACCCGAATATCAAATGAGGACTGTGCAGGAACGGTAAAACTCTCCCCGGCACCATAGGTTTTAAACGACGCTTCCCCGGCAAGTTTTACCTCGGCGGAACCGGCAAGAATTTCCATAATCTCGGCGGAACCCGTAGAAAATGTATATTCTCCGGCAAGCATAATGCCCAGGGTCTTTTTGACGCCATTGCCAAATAGCACCGTGCGGCTGGTGACCTTCCCGTCAAAATACACATTGGCCTTCTTGACTACCGTCACCTGTTGAAACTCATCCATAACATTTCTCCCATGGCGGAAAGCTTCCGCCAGAGGCACTATACACAAGAGAGGCAGAAACCGGCAAGAGGACAGGATGAGGCAGAGCGGGCGACGTTCGTTGAAGCGGGATCGGAACGAACCCGCCGCGAACTGCGGAGCCGCCGCACAGACAGAGGGACAAAGCGCGATCTGGCCAAAGGCAGACAAAACAGCATCCACCGAAGAAACCTGTATATTTTTTGAATAATCAGGGATTATTCTGCATAATTATGCATAAACCCCTTGCACAAGAATTCAGTTTTCGCTATTATCCAGGATATGCAGAGAAGCAACGGGGCTTCCCGCGCATGGTTATTGACCTCAAACGTCCGTAACCGTACGCGGGAAGCCCCTTTTTACTGGTTTCCTGCATCGGGAGTCACGGGAAAAGCGACAGAAGGTGGCTACCCGGATACCTATACGAGGAGGAATGAGCAATGTGTGGAATCGTCGGCGCGTTTGACATCAGGACAAGTACGGAGCCATTCCGTAATCAGGTATTGAAAATGGCAAAAACACTCAGGCACCGCGGTCCGGACTGGTCCGGGATCTATTCGGGAGAGCGGGCAATTCTTGCCCACGAACGCCTCGCAATCGTAGATCCCCTGTCAGGCGGGCAACCCCTGTTCAGCAAGGACGGGAAGCTCGTTCTGGCGGTAAACGGTGAAATATACAACCACATGGAAATTCGGGAACGGTATAAGGATTCCTACGAATTTTTAACCATGAGCGACTGCGAGGTAATCCTGGCGCTCTACCGGGACAAGGGTCCCGACTTTCTCGAAGACCTTAACGGCATATTTGCCTTTGCCCTCTACGATATCGAAAAGGACCAGTATCTGGTCGGACGCGACCATATCGGCATCATTCCCCTGTATCAGGGTTGGGATACCGAAGGCCGCTACTATGTCGCCTCGGAATTGAAGGCCCTCGAGGGCGTGTGCACCGAAATTCGGGAATTTCTGCCGGGTACGGTGTATTCGAGCGCGACGGGAGAGACACGCACCTGGTACACCCGTGACTGGATGGAATACGGGGCAGTAAAGGATTCCAGGACGGATATTGCGGAGCTCCGCGCAGCCCTCGAGGCGGCGGTCAAACGACAGCTCATGAGCGATGTTCCGTACGGAGTCCTGCTTTCAGGCGGACTCGATTCCTCGGTCATCGCGGCTGTTACCCAGAAATTCGCGGCAAAACGCATTGAATCGAACGACACGCAGGAGGCCTGGTGGCCACGATTGCATTCCTTCGCAGTCGGGCTCGCCGGATCTCCGGACCTCAAGGCGGCGCGCGAGGCGGCAGACTTCATCGGAACCGTGCACCACGAAATTCACTTCACGGTGCAGGAAGGCCTCGATGCAATCCGGGATGTCATCTATCACCTGGAAACCTACGATATAACCACCGTGCGCGCCTCAACGCCCATGTACCTGCTCTCCCGTGCCATCAAAAGCATGGGAATCAAGATGGTCCTGTCAGGCGAAGGCTCGGACGAGCTTTTTGGTGGCTACCTTTATTTCCATAAGGCGCCGGATGACCGCGAGCTGCACGAGGAAACGGTACGCAAGCTCTCCAAACTGCATTTATACGACTGCCTCCGGGCGAACAAGTCTCTGGCTGCCTGGGGAGTCGAGGGCCGGGTTCCCTTCCTGGACAAGGAGTTTATCGATGTGGCAATGCGCCAGAACCCCCGGGACAAGCTGTCCGGCCGCGCGAGCGAGGCAATATCGGCGGACGGGAAACCGCGCATAGAAAAATGGATGCTCCGGGAAGCCTTCAAGGATATTCTGCCGCCCTCGATCGCATGGCGGCAAAAGGAACAGTTCTCTGACGGTGTGGGCTACAGCTGGATTGATTCCATCAAGGCGCTGTGTGCGGAAAAAGTTTCGGACGAACAATTCGCCCGCGCCGCCGACCGCTTTCCGATCAACCCGCCCATGACCAAGGAACAGTACTATTACCGCACCATTTTCGAGGAGTTCTTTCCCTCCTCGAGCGCGGCGAAAACCGTCGCCTATGAGGCGAGCGTGGCCTGTTCAACGGCAAAGGCCCTCGAGTGGGACGCTGCCTGGAAAAACATGAACGATCCGTCGGGACGCGCGGTGTCCGGCGTGCATGACATGGCCTACGGAAAATAATGATTCAGGGGCTGACCGCACCCGGTCGGGAATGACGACAGCACAGCTGCATTTCCTTCCGGACGGCCGGCTGGCCGCCTTGCACGCTCGCCCACCCACATCTTTCTGCCTCTTTTTTTGATTCACTCCCTGTTTGTGTGCTACCATTGAGTACATGAATACACATGTTAAACCCGATTTCAGGAATATGCAGGTCTACCAGGTGTGGCCCCGGTCCTTCAAGGACTCGAACGGCGACGGCATCGGTGACCTTGGTGGCGTTATCGAAAAACTGGATTATATCAAGTCGCTCGGCACCGACATGCTGTGGCTGTCGCCCGTGTATGCGAGCGGTAACCGCGACTACGGCTACGATATTGACGATTATTACACAATACACAGCGAGTTTGGCACCATGGAAGACATGGAACGTCTCATCGCCGAGGCCCGAGAGCGCGGCATGGGTATCATGATGGATCTGGTGGCAAATCACACCTCGGACCGCCACGAATGGTTCCGGAAGGCCCTGGAATCGCCTGATTCCCCCTACCGCGATTACTACATCTTCGAAAAGGGGAGCATGGACGCGAAGGGAAGGAGGCAACCGCCCAATAACTGGCTCAGCGCCTTCGGCGGTCCGGCCTGGCAGTATCATGAGGCGTCCGATTCCTGGTATTTGACCGTGTTCACACCCAATCAGTGCGACCTGAACTGGGACAATCCCGCGGTTCGGGAAGGCATCTACGACATTATGCGCTTCTGGCTCGACAAGGGTATAGCAGGCTACCGTATGGACGTCATCAACACCATCAGCAAGACACCGGGACTGCCGAACGCAGGCAAGCGGGCGGACGTACTCGACTTCCCCTTTGAACACATCGTCAGTTTGCCGAAAAGCCATGACTACATCCGGGAGATGTACGACAGGGTGCTTTCCCGCTACCCGCACTGCGTGACGGTTGGAGAAGGTATGGTAACCGATCCGGAGAGCCTGAACCTGTATACCCGCAGCGACCGCAAGGAACTGGACATGATGTTCCACTTCGACATTCAGCTTTTGGGATGCGGAGCGCTGGGAAAGTTCGATTTCCGGAAACTGTACCGGTGGTCCGTACGAGACCTCAAAACAGTTATCTTCCGCTGGATGAGGGAAACCGAAGCAGGAGGCGGCTGGATCGGCAATTTTATGTCAAACCACGACTGGCCGCGCCAGGTTAGCCGGTTCGGAGACGACAGGAAATACCGCCGGGACTCGGCAAAGGCCATAGCCTTGCTTAATTTTACGTTGCGGGGAACACCCTATGTGTATCAGGGCGAGGAAATAGGCATGACCTGTATTGACCTGCCGCGCGAGGACTGGCGCGATTACGAGGCGATGAACGCCTTTACCGCGCTGCAAAACATGCTTCATGCCCCGGCCTGGATTGCCGAGCGCATTGTCCGGAAAATGAGCCGGGACAACTCGCGAACCCCCATGCAGTGGACGGCCGGAAAGAATGCGGGGTTCACCGACGGAGAGAGCTGGATACGCATAAATCCGAATTACACGGACATCAATGTTGAAGACGACCTCGCTCATGAGGATTCGATTATCGCCTTTTACCGCCGGCTCTCCGGCCTTCGCCGGGAACGCGCGGAACTGCGCGAAGGACGGTTTATTCCTGTTCTGGAAAAGCATCCGTCAATTGTCGCCTTTATCCGCGACGACGGCAGCGCGCGGTCCCTGGTGGTCATAAACTGGTCATCACAGCATGTCGTGTTGCCTGCAATTCCCGAAATCGCGGGGCAGGCTATTTCAAGAAACGGCGCGCCCCTTTTTGCAACCGGAGCGGTAACAGCCTTCGGTACGCCGATGAGCCTTGATCCCTGGGAGGGACTCGTTTACGACTTTTCGCGCTGAACCAGTTCGTCCAGAATCCGTTCGTAGGTTTCCTTGTCCAGGATATACTTCGAACGGTGGATCAGATAACTGGCGACAATAAGTACAAGGGGTATGATCATCATGGAAAACTTCATGATGGTGATTCCCCCTGCGGTTGCGTGCCCACCTTCAGGTATGGAGTTAATCCCGGACACCACCAGCGTAACACCGAGTACGCCGCTCCCCACAGCCCCGCCGATTTTATTGATAAAGGGCTGAATGGAAAAGGTTACGCTCTCGTTGCGGCGGCCCAGCTTCCAGTGTCCGTATTCAATGGTGTCCGCAAGATATACCAGCATTAAAAGCTGGATAAAGGCCTGACCCGAAAAAAGCATAATGCCGGCCGTACCGATAAAGAGCATGTTCATGGGGCTGAAGAAGAACAGTATGTAGGCCACCACAATCAGAATCATCGCGCCGGCGTGCAGACGGGCCCTGCTGAAATGTTTGCTGAACAGGGGGAAAAGTGCGAGCGCGGTAATCTGGGATATACCGAGTACAATGGCAAACACCGGATACATACCCTCGTTTCCGTAGGCATATTTGAAATAATGTACCCCGAAACTGGTAGTGGTCACATATCCGATCATGAACAGGGCCATTGCGATACCGGTGTACAGCAATTGGTCATTTCTGAAAATAGCGCGGAACATTTCCCGCAGTCCGGTGGCACCGCCCTGTGACCGGCCAAGAACGGGAGGCTCGGTTACCCCGAAGAGAGTTGCACTCTGGCCCGCTGCCAGAACAAGACTTGTAATTACCGCAAAGGCAAGATAGCCATACCGCAACCCGCCGAACAGGTTTCCCAAGAGGGCGGTAACCGGAATAATGGCGCCGACCACCACGAACAGGCCGATGTTTGCCATGATGCGGGCAAAGGCCCCGATCTCTTCCCGCTCCTTCTGGTCATACGACAGAGAGGGCATCATGGACCAGTACGAAATATCGTTGGTCGTATAGGCGATGCCCCACAGCACATACACAATACCGAAGAAAAGTATGTACGCACTGTCGGAAAGCCCCGGATCACTGAATAGAACGATGGTCAGTATAACGCTCGCAAGGGCACCGAAGGCAATCCAGGGCTTATATTTGCCCCAGCGGCTGCGTGTGTTATCCACAATTATGCCCATGAAGGGATCGTTGAGTGCGTCGAAGACACGAGCTCCCAGTATAATCGCCGTAATCGAAAGGAGCTGCCGGTCGCTCACGCCTATCGCCTCGGTAATAAACACCATCAGATACATACTGACCAGGCTGTACACCATGTCCCGTCCGACAGTTCCCAAACCAAAAAACAACTTGTTTCTATTGAATTGCTTTGCTGCTTCCATATGTGATTACAGTATAGCACCGATGCAGTAAATGAACACGAAAGAACGGACTGCGGCCGAGATTGACAGAGGGGAATGACGCCGGTATAGTCCATTTATATGACACAACACCCTGTTTCCGAGCGTCTGCGATTCATTCTGTGGGCAGTGGCGGTTTTTATCATCAATGTCGCCGTTGACCAGACAACAAAATTGCTTGCTGTACAGTATCTGAAGGATATTCCGCCCATTTCCTTTTTTTCGGGAATCATGCTGTTAACCTATGCAGAAAATTCAGGGGCCTTTTTAAGTATGGGCGCGTCCTGGCATCCGGTTTTCAAACATGCGGTCCTGCTCTACCTGCCGCTGGCAGTCTGTCTCTATGGTGTGTACTGGTGCCTGTGCAAGGAGCGGTCCCTTTTCCGGTTGATTCTCCTCATGACCATTATCGGCGGGGGCTTGAGCAATCTGGTTGACCGTATTTTCAACGATTTCCGGGTTATAGACTTTCTGAATTTCGGTATTGGACGGCTCAGAACGGGCATACTGAATGTTGCGGATCTTTCGGTTACCTTCGGTGCCATCATTCTGGTGCTGTGGGAGATACGGGAAGACAAAAAACGCGTATCACCATGACCGCAACGGTGGCGGACAAGGCTGCCCGCCCCTGTTTAACCGGTTATTGCCGAGAAAAAATGTATCCGGGCAGCTTCCTGCGCGGTAATGATCTTTTCGCAAAACAGCTCGAATTCCGGGTCCCCTGCCTGCAGGGCAGGATTTGACAAGAGATAATTCACGCATCGCCGGGCTCCTTCCTGGAAGGATATCTCTCCGGTAAAACCGCTGACCACCCGCTGGATCTTGGTGTTGTCAAATACCACCGAATGGGCCTTGTCGCCCAACAGGGTGCCCGTGTATTCGGGATCACAGGCAGCTAGAAAATCCGAACTGACATGATATTTGATGACCTCTTTTCCCACAGCCGCGCCGATACAGTCGTATATCTGATTCCAGGAAAGGGTTTCCCCTCCCGTAATATGAAAGATCTCTCCAATGACCGACCGGTTCCCCAAAAGGCCACAAAAGGCCCGGGCAAAGTCTTCGGCATGGGTAACAGTCCACAGGGACGTACCGTCACCGGGAACCAGAACCGGTTTATCCCGGACAATTCGGTCAACCACCTGCCAGGCGCCCCGCTTTCCGTGTATGGCGACCGGAAGATACTGATCGTCGTAGGTGTGACTCGGGCGGACAATCGTAACGGGAAAGGCCCTTCTTCGCCATTCATGGACAAGGTATTCCTCACAGGCGATTTTGTTCCGGGAATATTCCCACAGGGGATTGCACAGCGGTGTTGACTCGCTCACCATATAGTGGGAAAGGGGTTTTTGATATGCGCTTGCCGAACTGATAAAGATAAATTGGGCTGTCCG
This sequence comes from Spirochaetales bacterium Spiro_09, assembly GCA_001604385.1. Classification (GTDB taxonomy): domain Bacteria; phylum Spirochaetota; class Spirochaetia; order Treponematales; family Treponemataceae; genus Teretinema. The sequence goes on from LVBK01000011.1 coordinate 40,498, forward strand.
CCCGGCAAACAGGCGTACATCGCGTTCCAGCTGTTCCGGTACAAAGGCGATAAAGTCGACAACCACGTCAAACCGGTGTTCGCCAAGGAGTCCGGAAAGTGTCGCCTCATCCCCGTTGATATCGGCCGTGATGGTGCGTACGCCGGGACATTCCCTGCATGCGCGGGTGCCACGATTCAACAGCCACACCTCCCAGCCAAGGGACAATGCGCGCCGGGTAATGGCAGTACTGATAGTCCCGGTACCGCCAATGAACAATGCTTTCATGGGTAACCTCCCGGAAATACTCCCCTTATATTGTAAGCCTCTTTAGGGCCAAATGGAACCGGAAAAGCACGGGCAAACCCGACAAACTGCGGATATAAGAGAGGGTATGAAAGTATATTTGTACGGCGCTCTGTGGATGGCCATGGCGTTCTGCGGATGTCGCCATCCCTTTTTCTCCGGGACCGACTCGTCATTACTGTCCCCGACGGTCGATCTCTTCATCTCCTTCAATCCCCTTCCCGTTCACCCGTCAATTCCCGTACCCTCCGATGGCCGCTGGCGCATCCAGTGGTTCGATCCGGACGGAAACCTCCGTGAAACCTTTTGCGGTAATAAAGGGACCGTTATTGTACTACGCAGGGGACAGACGACGCCGGTGACCGCAGTACACACCGGTGGAATTACGCATAGTATTCACCCGCGGGGAGCCTTTTATCCGCAGGAAGCGTATATCAAGGCCGGAAAGAATATCCTGCATCTGGACAGTGCGGGAGGAATCCTGGCCGAAGAGGCTCGAGTGGCTATCGACAGCGCGCGCGCTTCGTCCCGGGAAGTTCTGCTGCTCGTCTCGATTTTTAACTGGAAACGGGCACGAGACCGCCTTGCAACACTGAAGGCCCCCTGGCAGCTCGATCGCGATCGATTCCGCACCGCCTTCCTTTCAGGACGAATGAGCGTGCATGACATCCGTGAGCTCCCGTCAGTGGTGGTAAACCTTTCAGCGGTCACGCACGGAACGATCCCGCCAGGTGCCTATGTACACCCGTTCGACGGCAGGGCCATTATGTATTCCGGAAACGGCGAACCCTTTGAAGCAGAACTTTCAGCGGGTTTCCACCGCTTGTTCACACAGGAAGGATACCTGTCAATCCAGATGGCGGCAAACAAGAGCGAGTGTGTTTTTTTTATTCCCTACAGCTTGCAAGATCGCCATGGCTCGGATACTGTGGAATAACCATGAAAAATCTTCTTGCATGTCTCCTTTTTGCCTCGTGTCTGGTCGTCACCTCCTGTGCCGCCAAATCCGGAGAAACGCTGCCGGTCACTCAGGACCATCGGTCGGCAACTCCCGCACCCGAATCAGCCAACCAACCGGTATGGTACTGGTTTTCCGCACAGGGAATACACAGTACCCGCACTCCGTCCGATATTCCCTTCAGACCCTTCCAGCCCTGGACCGAAGCGATCCGGGTGTCCGACAGCGCACAGGTCGACGGAAACCCTGTCCTGCTGATAAACCGGCTGGGTATCCTCTCCGGAAACCCGCAGTCACCTGCCCTTCACCGGGAGCCCGAGCTCTTTGCCCGGGGTACCGCGGCAGCCCTGTACCGGCTTGATACTGGCACTGCGGTCCGTCTCTATTCCCAGAGCATTTTTTCCCGGTCACAGCAGTCTTCTGTGGTGCTGGCCCGGTATGCGCCGGACACCGGACGTATCACCGAATGGATTTCTGCTGCCGACTTCGGTTTGAGCGAACAGGCACAATGCGTTGCGATGGATCGCATTGGATCGATGTGGTATGCGGCTTTCAAGGAAGATATCGGAGGCAGGGTTGAATTTACCTATTTGGAATTCGAAAGATTTCCGACATCTGATACGGAGGACGGTAACAAGAATGCTCTTCCCTCCCCATCATACAGGCGAATAGAAGCACAGGTCTACCAACAGGCGGTCAGCCCCTTTTCATGGAGTCAAATGCCATCCGTTTTACGCGATTTACTTTCTGAAATACCCGATACAATGCCACTGTCGGTCAGAGTCAGGTCAGAGGACCGTAGTTCGGCTCAAACCTATGTCCGTGACGGCGAGGGAACACCCCTGGAGGCAAGCGCCTGGATAACGGATGCTCGCATTTCAGCCCTCTTTGCTGATGGAACCCTTATGACCCGGGAGGGCTCCTCCGGGGCACGCACCGCGAGGGTCAAATTGCCTCCCCTTTCTGACGGGTATGTGTATACAAACTTTGTGCTCTCGGGAAAAACCCTCCTTGCATCCTGGGAAGAACAGCGTTTTTTTGAGACCGGTCGGGCAGGATTATTGGAAATCCACCTCCCCGATACGGTATACTGAGGAACATGATGAACGGTATACGATTCCGCCTTGCCGCGCTCCTGGTATCCTTTTGCGCGCTTCCCCTCTGTGCCGAATATGCGCCCTGGAGCATACTCGGCGGGCTGAATCTGATACACAACGCCGATGCAAGCGATCTGGGCGATACAGCCGAGGTTGGAGATCCTCAGGGACTGGCAAGCGCACCGAGTCCCATCGAACCATTTTTCGGACTTGAGTATCGCTATCCCCTCGACCGGCAGCTCGTCCTCGCCCCGTCAGCCTCCCTCTACGTCGTCAGATATCTGTGGGCATCCGATCGGGCACTGCCAGCAGAACTGGAGAACAGGACAGCCTTGGTTCCGACACTCATGATTGATGTACCCGTTTTGTATACAATACAAAGAAATAAATTTCTTTTTTCGCTGGGCGGCGGCTTGTCCTTTCTTCTTCGGTATGCCTTTCTTGAACCCGGAGTACCTCCTGATGCCCAAAATCCCGGAGAATTGACTGCTGCGGAACAGGTTTCCAACATAAATTCGTACCTCTGGGGATCGCTGCGCTGGCTCTACCCCAGCTTGCAAGCGGGTATCCGCTACGAGCTTGAAACGGGATGGGGCGGAGGCCTCATACTTAGGGCGGGGCTCCCGGTCTTTAACCTCTGGTCCCGTCCCCGTTCATCCATTACAGACTCGTTCATTCTCAGTGCGGCTCTTACCATTACCCCCCCTGCACCCGTACCGGAACAAAAGGACGCCGAACAGGCCGAAGAACAGCAGGAGTGACACAAGAGTGCGACCGCACTTGCCGTTTCGCCCTTTTTCGCCGATACTATATCATTATGGATCAATCACCTGCATTCACTGATGCCCTGTTTCAGGCAATCATGGAACGCCAGCAATATTTCGATCTCTTTTTGCTGCCAAAATTACAGGAAGAATACCGCATTGCACAGGGAGCCGCCAAAACGGTCCGGACGGTTCTGGTAAAGAAAGGTATTCTACGGGACAATCCCTACAAATACGACAGCAAGGTTGAAACTATCGAACTTCCGCCCGATGAAAACTTTACGGAAAGCGAACGGCAAGCGGTCATAGGAGAACGCATGGCCCAATACGAGGCGATGCTGGACTATGTAAACAACTATTTCACCTTTTCCTGCGATTTTCTTACCACCGAGCGCATCAACAAGCTCGCATCGCTTAACCGGACATTCTATTGGGAAGCGTTCTCGCATACATCAAACCGGCCAAACACGCGCGGTCTTGCGGAACTGATAAATACGCTCAGAACAGGAGCTGACCCCCTTTCAACCAGTATTATCAGCGACGCCCTGACGCAATTGAGCAAGACATCGATCGGCATCACCAAAACACTCAAAGGCCTGTCCGATTTTCACCGTGAACGATACAAGGTGGCGGTCAGAAAACTTGTTATGCCCGGAGCGGTATTCAATCCGGACCTGGTCAATTCCGGGGGCATGGGCATTGTTATCAAGGAAATTAAGAAAGCCTTTGCAGCAAGCATGAGAGATCAACCGTTTTACACGGAACTTATTGAGGAAATTCTGCGCGAGGATTTCTCGCCCGATCACGCGGTGTTGCAGCAAGACTTGATACAGAAACTGGCAGTGAACAAAACGGATCCTAAAAAGAACGTCTCTGCCGAAAGCCTGAAACCGGTCCTGATGGACGGAGTGCGTACTATTGGAGCCACGGCGTCCCAGCTCGGCACAATCGCATCAAAAATAGCGGATAACAAACATACGCTTGACAGCCTTGAAAAAAGCTTCTTTGAACGTCTTTCAGAATTGTTCAGGAAAGCCTTCAATCTTCCCCAGGAGGAAGAGGAGGTGACGATAACTACCATTGACCCGGTTACACAGGCCGGCAAACGTGAAAGTATTAAAATATCAACCTTTGTTGAAGACCTGAACAAACGGTCCCGAATATATACCGCATACTCGATAAAAACGTCACCCGCCCATCAAAAAATAGAAGCGATGGACGAACCTCAAATACTGGATATGCTGACACGGACAATAGCCGAGCTTCATACCATTCTGAAACAGAGCGCAGGCCTTGACGATTATTTCAAATCCACCGCCCCATCCTCCGAACGGGAACGGATACGGGGTATCAAGGTCGAGATTTCAGCAGTGCGGAACAGTATCGTAAAGGCCAATCAATGCCGGGCTGAATATGCCGCACAGCTTGAAGAGCAACAACAACTTAAAAAACTGGGGATTCTTGATGCATAAACACACCGTTTTATTTTCTCTTTTTCTTACCGTACTGATTGCCTCGGCAGCGGTTGCCGATGAATCGTACCCGCAATCGGTTTTTGTGGCCAGTATATCCGGTTCTCAACCGGATTTGCGGCCTCATCGGGCATATAATGCGGATGAAGCGCAAATCATGACCGCCCTCTACGAGGGCTTGTTTGTCTACGATCCCTATACCCTTGAGCCAATGCCGGGTATTGCGGAATCATGGACAGTTTCCAAAGACGGTCTTGAATGGAAATTCACCCTGCGCACGAATGCGCGTTTTGAAACCGGCGAAACAATAACCGCCGAACAGGTTGCACGGTCATGGAGAGCGCTGCTTGATCCTGCGGTTCAAGCCCCGTATGCCTCGCTTCTTGACAGTATCTCGGGTGCATTTGCCTACCGCACCGGACAAACGACAGATACGGACACAATAGGAATCAGCGCGCTCGATGAGCGAACCCTGCAGGTTCGGCTGGAACGTCCCACAGAACACCTGAGCAGGATTCTCTGCCATCATGCGTTCAGTATCATTCACCCGAAGGATATGGCCAGAGGCGCCCGAAACGAAGCGGAAGCCACACTGAAGCCCCTGTCATCCGGACCTTTTAAATTAGTGTCCCGTGATGAAAATTCTCTTGTATTCGAGAAGAACGAACATTACTGGGATGCTGCCCGCGTTTCCCTCCCCGGCCTGGTCATTGTCATTTCAGATGATCCTGAAGTTCTGACCGCCCGTTTCAACCGCGGTGAAATTCACTGGCTGGCCGGCGAAATGAATTTATCAAAACTGGCGGATACCTCGCTCGTCAGGGTGTCACCCATGTTCGCAACAGAGTTTTTCTTTTTCAGATCGGTAACCGGACCCTGGAGCGACATGCGTCTGCGCAATGCATATCTTCTGACAATCCCCTATGCCGAACTGAGGGCGGAACGGCTGATACCGGCCAAAACCCTGGTATTCCCCATCTCCGGTTATCCTGAACTGGAGGGACTTGAAAAAACCGATCCAGCCCGCGCACGCGAGCTGGTTGCCGAAGCCGGCATCGGTGACCCGTCCCTCATTCCGCCCCTCGTTGTCAGGATTCCAGATTCTGCCTCCTACAGGAAGATTGCAGACATATTGGTAGCTGCATGGACGAAGGAGGGGTTTCCCGCAACGCTGGAGGTTGTTCCCTTTCAGGGATATTACGCCTCGCTGAGGAAAAATGATTACGGACTGGGCATTACATCATGGATTGGTGATTTTGCCGACCCCCTCGCGTTTCTGGAGATGTTCAGGCCGACGTCAACCCTGAATGATTCAGGATGGTCAAACGAAACCTTTGAAAACTTGATACGGGAAGCTTCGGCAGAAAAATCGACCGAAAAGCGCTATGGCAAACTAGCCGATGCCGAACGACTGCTCCTGTCAGAGGGAGTCATCATACCGGTAGGACACAATCCCTCGCTGAACGTCATTGACACATCCGCCCTGACCGGCTGGTATGTCAACGCGCTTGATATTCATCCGTTCAAGTTCATCAAATTTATCCCGGGCTCGATTCTCCCCGGCGTCGTCATGGCCCGGTAAACACGTGAAATGGAGCCCTGACTATCGGGACACAGGCTTGGCCAGACGGTTTTTTTGTGCTATAATTGATCGGTATGAGTCAAACTACCACTTTTTCTGTCGAGCAGAAGATCGTATACCCCAGTCAGGGTGTCGGAAAAATTACCGAAATTAAAGAGAAACTCTTCAAGAATGAATCGGTTTTGTATTATGTCATTTATCTTGATGTTTCCGATATGACGGTCATGGTTCCCGTCAATAAGGCTGAAGATCTTGGAATTCGTGCCATTGTGTCACCGGAAGAGGCCCAAAAGGCACTGGATCTTATCTCCCAGGAATTTGAGCCCATTCCCTCTGACTGGAAACTGCGGTATCAAATTAACCTTGATCTTCTTAAAAAAGGCAGTGTTATCGACATTGCGACCATAGTACGTTCGTTGTACCACCGCAGCAAGGTAAAAGAGTTGCCCATACTTGAACGAAAACTCTACGATTCTGCACGCAAGCTGCTTGAAGACGAAATCACCTATGCGCTGGAAAAACCCCGCGATGAGGTTGAAGCGCTCATACATACGCATCTCGAACCGTTCGGAGAGGCCCTTCCCAAGGCACCGAAAGAAGTCACACCGGTTCTTGAGGACGACGATGACTTTATCGATGATGATCTTGAACAGGAAGATGAAACAGATGACGGGGATGAATCGGACGAATAAGCGATGACATTCGCGCTGATTATAACGGCTGCAGGAAGTTCACAGCGTATGGGCGGTACGCTCAAAAAAGAGTATCTGCCCCTTGACCCGCATGGAGACGGATCCGTCAGTGTGTTGTCACAGGTTCTGTATTCCTTTTTATCGGCGGGAACCTTTCAACCCGTTGTCATCACAATACCACCCGGGGGCGCTGAAGAGGCGGCAACAGTTCTTGCGCGCGATCACCGCCTCCATGAATTCGATATTTTCCCCCGGGGTATTCACTTCACCGAAGGAGGCGCCAGCCGTCAGGCTTCCGTCCTCAGGGGGATGGAAGCTGTTTCGGTTCATGGCAGCCCGGATGCGGTCCTGATCCATGACGGCGCCCGCCCCTGGATTACCCCCCGACTGATCCGCCTTGTCTGCGATGACTGCATCGCCCACGGCGCATCCGTTCCCGGCATGACACCCGTCGACACGCAGAAGGAAATTGACGGGACCGGCACCATTGTGCGCCATTTGCAGCGGGATCGCCTGGTGTCGGTACAAACCCCGCAGGCTTTTTTGTTTCTCCCCTTGCTTGATGCGCACAGGAAGGCGGCAACGGATGGCGAAGCATACACCGATGACACGGCAATATGGTCCCGTTATGCGGGATCAGTCCATGTCTGCAGCGGCGAGCACTCGAACAAGAAAATAACCTGGCCAGGAGATATCGGATGATTCGCATAGGACTCGGATACGACCTTCACCGGCTCGTCGAGGGTAGAAGACTCATGCTCGGCGGCGTACAAATTCCCCACGACAAGGGTGAAGACGCTCATTCCGACGGTGATGTCCTCCTGCACGCCATTACTGACGCCCTGCTCGGAGCGGCTGCACTGGGAGATATCGGAGAACTGTTTCCGCCCTCCGATATGCGCTGGAAAAATGCGGACTCGGCGGCGCTTTTAGGTACGGCCTACGAGCGTGTCCTCCGTGAAGGCTGGAAGATAGTCAATCTGGACTGCGTTATCGCCATTGAAAAGCCGAAACTCCTGCCCTACCGAACCAGTATACGCGAATCAATTTCTTCCATATTGCACATCCCGCTTGACGCGGTCTTCATCAAGGCAAAAACCGGCGAGCAGCTGGGACCCATTGGCGAACAACAGGCTGTCGAAGTATGGGCAAATTGTTTACTGGAACGCTGAATTCCGGTTTCAGTGCCACTTACCGCTGGGGTAATTCAAGTATAAGCTCGACCTCGCCCCGCGAGAGCTTCAGGGCGCGGGCAATTTCATCGGTCTTCCATCCCTGGTGTGCAAGTTTCACGACATTCTCGCGTATGCCCGGCGACGGCGCACCGCTCGTTTTTTTGGCCGGGGACTCATCCTTGAGCAAGTCGGACAATAGTTTAAGCTGATCCTGGGATTGCCGGGAAATTTCCTCAAGACGGGTTTCGGTACGGGCAAGCCATTCACGGGCAGTTTGCATCTTTTCGGTACGCTTTTCGACCTCTTCAAGAATTCCGTCAAGGTCCGACAGTTTTTCGACCAGTGATGAAGCCTTGTCCCGGTTTTCAAGCACCAGTGCAATATTGGTGCGAACCTCTTCCAGTTCGGCGGGTACCGACGAAACCGCCTGACGGTACGTAGCAACTTCTTTTTCCAGGGATTTTAAATCCTCGAAGGCCCGGTCTATTCCTTCCACCGTCTGGTCCAGCACAAGAGACTTTTTATCAAGACGCTCATATCGGCCGTTGACCTCGGCAATAATCTCCTCAAAGCGTCGTATCTGTACCTGGAATTGCTGGAGGTCATCGTTTGTTACGGTAAACTCGCTCAACTTGCGGTCTATCGAATCGGAGAGAGCCAACAGCTTGTTAAAGTCACTTTCAAGAATGTCAACCCGCTTTTTCTCGGTCAGGAACCGGGTAATTTTCTGCGAGGACTCCTCTTCCAGCTTGCGAACCTTTTGATACTGCTGTTCCAGATTTTTCATGGTTTCACGGTACACATCAAGGCGTGACAGTTCACCCTTCAGGTTGTCGATGCCAGTTTCAAGGGAGGTCCGTAATTCCTCTGCCCGATCGAATACCCGTGTCTGGGCAATAAAGGCCTTTTGTTTACGGTCAATTTCTTCAAGGGTTTGACCGAGCACTGAGGTATCCGCCTCAAGTTTTTGTACAAGACCCGCGCGCGTTTTATCCAGATTGTCCCGCATGTCCTGAATGGACTGCCGGACGAGCTTGATGGTCTGATCGGTTTCAACCGATGTTTCCCGGATACGGCGGGCTGTTTCCCCTGCCATTTCGTCATAGGCCCGAGTGAAGGACTCGAGTGCCTCGGTTGTCTTCCGGTTGAATTCCTGTTCGGTACGGACCATATCGCTTTTCAATTCGTCAAGGGAACGTTGCAGGGCATCCTGTTCGGTACGGGTTTCAGTCATAAAGGCTCGATACTGATCGTCATATCCGTCCTTCAAGGACGCTATTGCGGAATCGGTCGCCCCCGACAAACCTTCGAGGCGCTCGGATAGCTGGGCTTGCGAGGAGGAAAACAGTTGTTCGTTCCGGGCTTGCCAGGCAGCAAAGGCGCCTTTCATTTCTTCAAGCGTACCGGCTGCGTCGGTACGCGCGCCCTCGATGATTTCGGCAAAACCGCGTGTCTTAAGCTCAATGTCCCGTTCCTGGTTACGCAAGAGCTCCAAAAGATTAATATGATGAGAGTCAAATTCGTTGCGGGCATGCTGTTCGGCCGCCTTGCGCGCTTCGGCGAAATCAGTACGGAATTGCTCGACAAAGGCATGGATTGACGTATCGCTTTCGGTAATCTTCCCCCGCAACTCCGCCTCAACGGAGGCAATATGGGACTCAAGCCGGTCAGTGTGCTGGCGATATTGATCCGAGATGGCAGCAAGACGTTCCTTGAGGTCTGCGGCATATATGGCCTCAAGATCGGACCGGGAGGCCTCGGCCTCAGCGGACAGATTTTCAAGGCGGCTGTCGACATTCTCTTTCCAGCCGTCAAGCGCCGCGGTGATAGCATCGCTTCGTTTGGAAAGATCCGCGAAAAAGTCGTCTTCAAACATCTTGAGTTTGGCTGACACATTGTCGTACGCACGGGACTTCAATTCATTCAGCCCGCTCTCCAGGGTGTTCATACGGTCAGACAGAACAAGCGCATCCTGCTCGAATTTGGCGACAAAGCCATTCTGCCGGTTTTGCTGCTCCGCAGTCCACTGCGTAAAGCCGGAAAGAACCCGTTTTTCGGTTTCGCCCAGGGCGATATGCAGCTGGGCGTCCAGCTGCTCCGCATCGGTCACCAGGCGTTCAAAACCGGCAATGCGGCTCTCGATATCAACGTTGAATACGTCGAGTTTTCCGGTAAGGTTTTCGACAGACTGATTGACGCCGGCTTCCGCTTTGCGTAGTTCCGTTTGCATCCGCTGTTCGAGTCCGGCCAGATCGCCCTGCAGGTTGCGTTCTGCGTCCTCAAGGAGGCGGGCAACCTCGCTCCGTATGCGCGAAACAGAGGCTTCAGTGCCCTGGCGAGATTCCGTAACTGTGTTTTCAACCACACGACTGTGTTCCTCGAGGCGGTCCGAGAGAGCGGCGAGTCGCTCCTCGAGAGTATCCTGTACAGTTTTCAGGCGTAAAAGAGCTTCCTCCCTGCTCTTTCCCAGCTGCAATGCAAATTGAGCTTCACCCGAAGCGATGGTCTCGCCGATACCGGCTATGTGAGCCGAAACGTTCTGATCCACACGGGCAAGCTGCTCTTCATACAGACCTCGCTGTTCGGCAAGACGATGTTCATACTCGGTTCGCAGTGCTTCAAGCCGATCTGCAAGAGTGTCCCGGCTTTTTTGCAAATTGACCGCCAATTCGGAATCTCCCGCGGTAATAGCGCGTTCAAGATTCTGCACATGCTGTGAAAGGCGGCTGTCAAGTTCCGAAAAGACCTGTTCGAAACGCGAGCGGTTTTCCGCAAGTGCACGCGAGGTGGTTGAAACATCTGATTCAAGCTGGTTGCCGAGTGAAGAAATACCCTCGCTCAACCGGAGAGACAGGGATTCGGTTTCCTGCACAAGGGCTTCTGAAAGTTCCGCAAGAAGGGAACGGGAAAGTTCCTCCTGCCGGGAAAGATCCGCAGTCAAGGACTCGAGCCGGGATTGTGATTCTCCCTGAATGCGGCTGACAGTGGCAGAAAAGTTTTTTTCCAGCTCATCGGTTTCAGCGCGGGAACGTTCAAGAGCCAAAGAAACGGTCTGTTCGGCACTGCTTTCAATACGATGCAATTCCGCCTCGATCTGCTCAATCCGCGATTGCACGAGAGACTCGGAAGAGCGCACATGGTCTTCAATACGCGAAACGGCCGATTCCGTATCGCTTTCAAGCCGGCGTACCTCGGAACGGGTACTTTCAAGGTATTCGTCAGCCTCGGCCTGCCAGGTAGTCTTGAAAGATTTGACCAGAGCCTGGACTTCATGGATACGTTCCTTTGTCTGCTCATGAAGGGTGGCTGTTTTCTCTTCGACCGCTTCACGGTATTTTGCGAGCCGTTCCGTTGCCTGCTCCTTCAATTTTGAGAAGGCAGAATCCTCAAGAGCATCAGCCTTTTTGGCAGCTTCTGTAAATGCTTTTTGATAGAGTTCCTTCAAGCGGTTGGTGCCCTGTTCAAGCAGAATGGCCCCTTCCGATTCGGCCCGGACAACACGTTGTTCCAGGGCCGACATGGTGCCGGACAGGCGTTCCAGGGTTTCGGCATGAATCGAAGAAAGCATGACCCGGTTGTCCTCGGCGCATTGAGCGCGCAGTTCGGGCAGGCCCTTCGCAATATCTTCCAGCTGTTTGCGCGAAGCAAGTATTTTTTTTGCAAGAGAATCCGCAAAATCGGATTCATCCCGGACAGCGGCGAGATTTTTTTCCGCGAGAGCGGTCATCTCGAGCAATTGGGACAGTGTTGCGTCGTAGCCGTCAATGCGCTTGCCGAAATTCTCGACCGACTGAACGCGCTCAAGCAAGGCATTTTCGCGTTCCGCAATGTCGGCCCGGATGCTCTCAAGCCGATTAACGGCGGCCACCGCTTTTGACTGCTGGACATCAAGCGCAATCGACGACTCTTCAAGACGGTTCATGCGTTCTTTCATGAACAGTTCAAGCTCTTCTTTCAGTTTGTCCGAGAATTTTTTTATTTTTTCCAGGGACCGGTTGTTTTTGTCAAGCTGTCGGAAAACAATAACCATTGCGAGACAAATAATGAGGGTTATAATATTTCCGGGAGTAATCATCGTCGTCCGCCCTTTTTTTTTCCAGATTAGCAGATTGCTTATAAAACCGGAAACACAGTTTCAATGAGTTATTTTAGCACATCACCGGTCAATTGGCGATAGGAAGTAAATGAAATGTCGGCGTCGGGAATCCGCTTTCCGAGCGCCCGGGCAAACGGATGGACAATACATGCGGTTTTCATGCCGACACCCGAAGCTCCCACTACATCCGAGGCTTGGCTGTTTCCGACATACAACACCCGGGAGGGCTCGACTCCAAGAGTAGAAGCCAGATCAAGGAAGGGAACCGGCGACGGCTTGAGGGCTCCGCATTCCTCGGAGCCGAGGATACAGTCACACAGAGGCGCAAGTCCCCATATATCCTCTTTTTGGGAGGGTAAAAAATCGGAAAGTATCCCGATTTTCAGGCCGGACTCACGGAATGCGGTAAAGGTTTCAAGCAGGTGGGGAAAGGGCCGAACCCGGCGAAAAAGGGGTTTCCAACCCTCATAGATGAGGTCGTCGATGTATTCCATCATGGACTCGACATCACCGCCCCTGCGTTCGGCCATCAGGGATGCCTGCCAGCGAAAAAAATCGTCATGACGCTGGGCGGGGTGGGCTTCCTGCCACAGACGGATCTGCTTTCTGACCCCGCCAAAATCAATCATGAACGACAGATTGCGTACGATAAAGGGAATGATAATACGATGTAGGGCTGCATCGGGATACAGGGTGCCGTCAATATCGAAGGCAACGGCATCAATTTCTGATCTCATTGTACTTTTATACTATACGAAAACCTGGCCTGTCCATCCTGAAGTCCGCTTTCAAAGCGCCACCGGGCAAATTCATTTCTGAGCCACTCACGAACGTCCGGTGGAAGGAGCGCCGACGGGGTAAAGATGACAAGGGATCCGGGAACTGAACCGTCGGCCCGCACGGTAAATTGAACTGTAATGGTTCGATCTGAATCAATTTGGCGTGCAAGATTGTCGGGCAAGTGTATCTCTGCCCGAACCGGGCTTATGAGCCTGCGGGTGCCACCCTCAAAGCTGATGCCCCCAAGCGTTGAGGTACGCTCACCCGCTGATCCGCTTTCCCGGCTCGCCGGCGCGGCGGTTTCCCCGGAAGCGACAACAGTACGGGCACCCGCTATCTGCGACAGAGCCTCACCGGTAGCAGCGGAGGCAGCGGTGCTTTTTCGTGCAGAGGAGGCGTCGCTTCGCACCGGTCCGTCCTGTTCGGTACCCACAAGGGCAGCGCTGCCTTCAAGTTCGGCAGAAGGGTTTCCCCGGGGCGGCGCTGTAGTCTGTGTCGGACGATCCGAGGTTCGGCTGCTCGAGAAATCAAGGAATTCTGCTTCGCCGACAGTATTGTTCGAGGATATAACCGGTTGGGGAAAATCCGGAATACCGAGTCCCTCCGAGCTGGAAGTCGCGGGTTTTACAGTTTGCCCGCCCCGCGCCGGAGAGGTCGGCTGACGGGCAGTCGGGCGCGGGGGAGAGACTGCGGGAGCCGCGGGAGCCGTGGGTGCAGACGGTGAAGGTGCCGCCGGTTCGGGCGCAGGAGATTGCTCCGACCGGGAAACGGCTTCCGGATAAGAAGGAGGAGAAAGGGTGATACTGACAACCGGAAAGTCGGGTGTCTTTATATCCGAGCGCTCGAGGGGAACAAGAGCGATCACTACCAGAAAGGCCGCCCATAAGCCGAGGCTTCCGAGAGAACTGTGCAGCAGTCTTTTCCGGTCCTGATAGGTCAATTCTGTCATCGCTCAGTCCTGATTCCGTGCCCGTAAATTCACACCGGTATAGCCAGTGCGTCGCAATGAATCCAGTATGCGTACAATCATTCCGTTTGGAACGACCGCATCGGCCTCAAGACTGACCGGAACCGCGTCACGCCCGTCAGCTGCAGCCAAAACATTCAACGCGTCCTCGAGACTTTCGAGCTCGACGGCTTCACTGTTTACAAATATCTCCCCGCCGGCAGAAACGGTTATGGTTATTCCCGATGTACGGATGCCCTCTGCGGTTGAAGACTGCGGCAGATCAAGCGATATACCGGGCAAGACCGCAAACGTTGTCGATACCAGAAAGAAGAGTATAAGCTGGAATACGACATCTATCATGGGCACCAGGTCAACGACAGCCCTGGTTTCCAGTTTGCGTTTAAATTTCATGCTTCTTCTTCTCCGAGACAAGCAATAAGACCAGGTCGCTCACCGCAGATTCCATCTCGGTTACCATGCGTCCAACCTCGGCGATGAAGTAATTATAGAAAATTATCGCCGGTATGGAAACGATCAAACCGGCGGCTGTTGTGACCAGGGCGGTCGCGATGGAACCGGCAAGCACCGAGGGATTTCCCATGGTACCCATGTCGCCAAGAACGCCAAATGCAGTGATGTTTCCGGTAACTGTACCCAGAAGACCCAGCAGGGTGGCAATATTGGCGATAGTGCCCAAAGTGGACAAGTAGCGTTCCAGGCGGGGAATTTCCCGGTTGGACTGATTCATGACCGCCTCTTTAATGGCCGCCTCGCTATATTCACGGTATGCGATGCCGGTCTTCAGAAGACGGGCGACAGGGCCTTCAATGGTATCGCAAATTGCGGCGGCTTCGTCATAATGACCCTTGTCAATCGTTGACCGGATGCGGGGCAAGAGATCCTTCTCCCCTTTTCTGATCGTCCGGTAATAGGATAGACGCTCGAATATGATAACAGTGGCAATGATGGCACACAAGGCAATGGGAATCATCACCGGGCCGCCGGATACCAGAATTGAAAACATGAATACACCTCCAGAACTTACATGAACATGCGGTTATCTGCCGAAAGGCAGAAAGTTAAAAATCAAAACGGCCGCCAATCGAAATTGCGCCGGAATGTCGGGTGAACACATCGTTGACCATCCTCGGTTCATTGAACCACAGCGAGAGAATATCATCAATGCGAAGATTCAGGGAAAAATGGGCAAAGGGCCTGACCATAGCGAAGAGGTTCCAGTAGGGCACCTCTGCCTGTCCAGCTTCCCATTCAATATCAGTTCCCGATTCCCAGCGGCGCGCTGGCGAGCGGTCAAACACAAGAAAGCCTGCAGAAATAGTCTGGGCCGAGCTTCCGTCAACACGATCAAGCCAGGAAGAGTTCCAGCCAAAGGAAAGTTCCGTGTCAGTTCCGGTGCAGACAAGACCGAGCGAGGTTTCAAGGAGCGTTCGGTCAAGCCATACCGTATCTGTCCGGAACGACACAGGGTCTGTCTCCCCTGCATACACCGAGGTTCGATTGAAAGCCGTTTTCAAAAAGCGCGCATCGGCCGAAAGACGGTACGCATCGGCAGGTTGCATGGAAGCGGACAAAGAAGCATTCCAGTCCGCGGCTGTCCGGGAAAGGCCGGTACGGTCAATATACGGATCCTCGGCCACAAGAAGAGACGCAGAAAGGGGAACGGCTGACAGACCACCATCGAGCGTAAAGCTGAACATGCGCGGCGAGACGCCTTCGCGGGAGAGCGCAAGATTGAACGGAACGAGGACGACGGAGCGGGAGTCTGCAACTACACTGGCTGTGGCGGTAAAGGACCAGTCACGGTGTATATAACGAGCCGAAAGGTCGCCCCTGCCGAAAAGAAATTCGCCCTCGCCGGCTTGGGTCTCGTAGCGGAAACGACCGGTCAGGTCCGCCTCAAAATCCGTATATGACCAGCGGAGTCCGACACCGGGCAACAGGCGGTATCCTGCGATGGTGTTTTCCTGACCGGCAGGACCGGCAGGTATATGGGAAACAATATCTCCGTCAAAGAAGCCAAGTAACGTAAATGGACCGGAACGAAGAGCCCTTTCAGCACGACTGGTCCAATAGACCTGCCGGTCGGTCAATGAATACAGAGTCGGGGATGTACCCTGCAATCCATCTGCGTTTTCCGTAAGACCCGCAGACAAAAACCATGAACCGCCCCGGGGAAATACAGTCACATCGATTGCAGTCGAGCGGTCAAAGAAACCGTTACCCGGACGTTCACCGGAAAAGCCGTCTACCGAGTCATGGGAAAAAAGCACACTGAAACCGGGAAGCACGGACTCTTCCCTGCGTAAATACAGTGAGCCCGCCAATAAACCGGGATAGCCTGACCGGAAAGCCAAATAGCCGGAAAAAGGAGATACCGGATGAGCTTCTTCCGGAATTGAAGTGACAGGAGTCGCCTCTTCGGGCACAGGCTTGTTCTGCGCGACTGCGCTCACGACTTCTTCGGTTCCGCCTTCGTTTTCGGCAGGAGGCGGCAAATTTGCCGGAAGCGGAGGGCGCTGAGGGGGCAGCGCTATTGACGGGACGGTGTTTTCTCCGGAACGGATACGCGATTCAACATCGGGTATTTCGACCGCCTGGGCGGACAGGGAAAACGCTGACATACACACTATGGATATACCAAGTACATACTTAACAATATCTGTTTTCATGGTTCCTTCCTCGCGGAGAGCCGGCACGGGTCATACCCTCTCACTGCACACCTGAGAGAAAAATTGCCGCCCGTTTTGCCCATACGGAATCCTTCCAGGTAGCGCGTATGGTTTCGGCGGTTTGCCGCGCGTCACCCCGTTTACCCGCCAACAAAAAACTGTCCGCAGCACCGTACAGGGCTTCTGCGGATCGCTCTCCGTCCAGACCGGCAAAATATCTGCCCGCTGACAGAAAATACCGGGCAGACTGCTCATAATCGCCGTCATCCCGGGCAACATTGGCCAGGAGGCTAAGCGCGGAAGCCCTTGTTATGCGGTCCTGGACCGGCAGGGCGTCTGGCACTTCCGGTGACCGCGCGACCACTTCTTCGAGAATGCTTTTTGCCTCTGATCGGGTACTGAAGTCCGCCAGGAGTGATCGGGCAAGGCGCAAACCTGCCGTCCGGCCCTCTGCAGTCGCAGCCTTTCCCGCCCGGTTCCAGGCAGAGCGCAAGGCAGCGCTGTCAGGATTCTGGCCATTCCGGATCAACTTCAATTCCGCTATGTGATCGTCGATATTTTCATACGATGCTTCCCGAGGAAGCCGCGCCTTCCAGGCTTCGGCTATGCGGAGCGCGGCGGTCCACTCGGACTTGTCCCGATAGGCTGACAGAAGGCCGCTGTACGCCCGCGATAGCGCAGAAGCAGCGGGGAAGCGCCGCACATACTCTTCCCACCAGAGAATTGCCATATCGCGGTCACCCTGACGGTACCAGGCATCGGCTCCCGACAGCAGTGCGGAATCGATAAAACGGCCAGAGGGCCACACCTGGCGATAGCGTACATATGCGGAGGTTGCACGGTTCCATTCACCGGCTACATGCCACTGCTCGGCAATGCGATACTGAGCTTCCTCTGCAAGCTGATCGCGGGGATACCGGTCGATTATGCGCCGCCAGCGGGATTCAGCTTCATCCAGCCTGTTTGTGCGGAACGAGATATCTGCAAGCATGAACAGGGCCCGCGGGGCGGCAGCGCCAGGTGTGGAGGAGCCTGTTCCGTCGGCAACCGCAAGTAACAGGTTCGAAGCCTCGTCAAAACGGTTCCGGTCAATGAGCAAAGAGGCCTTGAGCAGCCGGGATTCGTCCCGGTCTGCGGCAGTCGGTGCAAGGCGTATGGCACGGTCCGCATGTACGAAGGGATCGGATGACGATTGCACAGCAGCAAGGACGGAGGCTGTTGCAGCCTGCCAGGTACGTTCGTGGCCCGGCCACCCATCAATATACACAGAAAAAGCCCGTATTGCCTCGGTATACCGGTTCAGCCGGTATAGAGTCCACCCCCGGTACCAGGATGCCCAGGGTCGCAAGGATGTCCATGAGTCCGAAGGGACGGTAGCTGACAGTTCAAGAAAGCGGGCGAACATCGATTCGGCGAACACCCAGTTGCCTTCGCGGACTGCGCTCAAACCGGCGAGGTAGCGTGAATTGATAAAGCCCTCAGGATCGGAATGGCGATAGAGGGGGAAGGCCGCATCGAGAGCGGTAATGACGCCTTCAGCGCCGGTAGAAGCGATGCGGAGATAGCCTGTGTAGGCAAAGGGTTCACTCGCGCGTTTTGAGTCTATCCGGGTTTTATACAGGATGAGGGCGCGATCAGGGAGACCCTCTTCTTCGAGAGCACGACCGTACCAATACATATAGTGATCCCGAATTTCTTCAGGAAGACTATCCGTATCCTGCAATTCGCTCCAGGAACGGGATTTTTTCCAGTTACCGGACAAACCCTCGGTGCGTGCAAGTTCGAGCAAAAACCACGGCCGAAGAGAGCCGCTCGCCGGAAGGGCTTCTTCAAGAAGTCTGATTGTCTCGGATGGACGGCTGGCCGAACGGGCTCGCAAAAAAATGTCTCGCGGGACTTCCTGCGATACGAGGGGGGAAAGAGCCGCACAGCATACTATGCACACTATGATAAACCGGTGTCTGTTTGTACTCATTCTGTAATTCCTTGCCGGTAAAACGAACCGGTACCATACAATGTAACACTTTTTTTTATCACATTGCGTCAGGGTTCGAAGAGACCGTCACCGGGCAGACGGAGCCGTACAAGATGAATCCATGCATCGGCATTGGATGATACGAAGGTGTCCATGGCGGTTTCACGGGCGCTTTCGAAGACAGCAAGATGAAAACGTCCTGTGTCATCGAACCAGGGAAAGAAGGCAGCTATATGATGATATTCCCTGAGCCGGGGTTCACCCCGTTCCCGGCTGATCGCTCCCAGATACAGGTGGCCGCCCTCATGAACGGCAAGCCAGTATAAAAGAGGGAGAAGTTCGGTCGCGGTGTATCCGACATCCTTTTGATAGCCTCTTACACCGGCAAGCGGACTGACAGTGACATCTGTTCCCGATTCGGAGGGAAGTATGGTCAGCTTTCGTCGCTGGCTGACAACTGCCGAGGAAAGATTGCGGGTCCAGTCCAGCGCGAAAAAAATGTCACGCCGCTCGATCCAGTGTTCGGTAAACCCGGTTTCAGGCGAACTGGTGCGGGTATTCAGCGCATTGATAAAAAGACGGCTTCCGGCTGCGGGCCAGATTATGCCATCAACGAGCCATTTGGCAAAACCGGCACAATTGACACCGCCAGCAAGTTCTGCGCGATTGATGGCCTCCATACAGGCTTGTTCCGCGTTACAGGCAGCACGGAGTTCCTCGAGCGTTTGCGGACTACCGTCGGATATGTGTACAGGATTCCCCTTGTCGTCAAAGGCCCCATCCTCAAGATACACCAGGGTGGCGAGCAAGGACCGAACCCGATCGGCAGCAGAACTGACCGGCATCGAAAGATCGGTATCGGGATAAAAGACACGCCAGGGAACGGCCGTCCTGCTGACCGTGATGAGCGCTTCAAGGGAAGCGGTCAGACAGTGTGAAAAGGACAACGCGATCGGTATGGATGCGGCAAAACGGGAATTCCAGGCTACGATATCCAGCCGGCTTCTGCTGCCCGAGCCGTCACGGTTTTCCGGTCTGATACGGACATAGACGGCGGGATTATCCAGGGGATACAGGGTAATGGACAGGTAGGCGCCGTCCTCGAGCGAACGTGAGAGTATCCAGTGTCCCTGCACGCCGGCGGATCCGAGCGGTTCAATGCGTATGTCCACCAGCTGATCAAGTCTGCGCGCATCGATTCGGGCGCGATTACCCGAGCCGTCGATGACTTCAACCGGCTCGCGAAGCACAATCGACACCGGATCGCCGGTCAGCCAGTCGTCAGAAATGCGGGAGCGGATACCGGCGGTTTCTATATACCCGTCGGGAACCCGCGCGGCAGCGGGCTCCACCCGGGCAAAGCCGGATGGAACAATCGCGAAAAGGAGAACCAGGATCACAAAATTGCGGGGTGAATACTTCATACCGCTTCCGTTATCGGCATATTTCATGCCCTTCTTGACGTTGTATTGCCCCGACACTGCCCTGAAACCGCCCGTCAGCGGGATTTTCCCGTTTCCTTTGTCTCGTCGGGATGTGATCCCTTCGGCGCGTTTGCAAGCAACAATTTAAGACGGTTCAGCTGGTTTACCTCGCTCGCACCGGGATCAAAGTCAATCGCCGCGATATTGGAGCCGGGGAACCGCCGACGCAGTTCCTTTATCATGCCCTTGCCGGTAACATGGTTGGGCAAACAGGCAAAGGGCTGAACGCAGGCAATACTCGGCACACCGGTGTGAATCAGTTCGATCATTTCGGCGGTCAGGAACCAGCCCTCGCCCGTCATATTGCCGAGCTGTACGATGTCGTCAACGCCGTCCTGCAGGCGGTAAATCGATTCGGGTGCGGTGAAGCGCCTGCTTTTCCCCAGGCTCTTTTTCATCTGGACGCGGTAGCGCTCAAGAAACCACACCAGGAGGTGTGCAATGATTTCGGACGAGCTGGGGAAGGCAAGCTTCCGGTGTTTGTATACCCCGTTAATGAACGAATAGAACAGGAAATCGGCAAGATCGGGTACCACACACTCGGCACCTTCCTGCTCGATAGTGCCAAAGATGTCGTTGTTGGCTGTCGGATGAAACTTGACCAGAATCTCGCCGACAACGCCCACCCGAGGTTTGTGAATCTGACGGAGGGGCAAGGCGTCAAAGGCCGTAACAATGTCGCGGATCAACCGGTTGTAGCCCGACATTGAGAGTGACTTGATCTGGGCCACAGAGCGGGTATTAAACGTTTCATAGAGGGCGTTCGCCGAACCCGGTTCCAGTTCATAGGGGCGGGTGCGATAGAGCACACGCATCAAGAGATCTCCGAGCATAATCGCCATCATTGCGCGATGAAGGAGGGGGAAAGACGGCTTGAAGCCGGGATTCTTTTCTATGGACTGGGCGCTCAGCGAAATGACCGGAATATGTCCCCATCCGATGTCGGAAAGCGCACGGCGGATAAACCCGATATAATTGGTAGCACGGCAACCGCCACCGGTCTGTGTAATCAGCAGAGCGACCGCATCAAGGTCATATAAACCCGACTTCAGGGCCGAAATCATTTGCCCCGCAACAATGATTGCCGGATAACAGGCGTCATTATTGACGTACTGCAGGCCGGTATCCACCGCCTTCGGATCTACATCGGGGAGAATGACCATATTATACCCCGAATATTCGAAGGCCGGTTGCAGGATGCGGAAGTGTATCGGGGACATTTGGGGCGCAAGAATGGTGTAACGCTTCTTCATGTCGCGGGTAAATACCACACGCCGATGGCTTGACGACCGAACCTTCTGTTCTGTTGCGTGCCGATCCCGTTCCTTGATTGCCGCGATAAGACTGCGCATACGAATACGCACGGCGCCAAGATTTGACCCCTCGTCAATTTTAACCAGGGTATACATTCGCCCTTTTGCTTCAAGTATGTCCTGTACCTGATCGGAGGTTACCGCATCCAGTCCGCAGCCAAAGCTGGTCAGCTGTACCAGCTCGAGGTCCGGATTTCCGGTAACATACTGTGCCGCGCGATACAGACGGTTGTGATAGGTCCACTGATCCACGATGCGCAGGGGGCGTTCAACCGCGCCGAGATGTGCCACCGAATCCTCCGTCAGGACCGCAAGGCCGAGACCGGTCAAAAGCTCGGGAATTCCGTGGTGAATCTCGGGATCAAGATGGTACGGGCGTCCGGCAAGCACAATGCCCTTGAGGCCCCGTTCATGGATTTCGGCAATGGTTTCCTCACCCTTTCGGGCAGTTTCATCGCGGAACGCTTCCTGCTCAAGCCAGGCTGCATGGCAGGCGGCTGTAATATCCTGGGAAGAAATGCCGAATTCCGGTCCGAGCTCCTCGAACAGGCGTTCGGCAAGCCGCTTTTCATCATCGAGCGGCAGGAATGGATTCATGTACAGGATTGAGTCATCCTGACGCAGGGCATCGATGTTGTTCTTGAGCACTTCCGGATAACTCGTGACAATCGGACAGTTGAAATGGTTCCCGACACCCGGATCCTCGATTTGCTCGTAGGGGGCACAGGGGTAGAAGATAAAACGGATGCCCGCCTTCAGAAGGCTTTCGATATGACCGTGACTGATCTTTCCGGGGTAACATACGGATTCTGACGGGATCGATTCCAGTCCCTGCTCGTAAATATGACGGCTCGACCGGGGCGAAAGCCGGACACGGAAACCGAGACGGGTAAAAAACGTAAACCAGAAAGGATAGTTCTCGTACATGTTCAATACGCGCGGGATACCGACATCGCCACGGGTCGCCTGTTCGTGGGATAAGGGCTTGTACGCAAAGAGCCGCTTGTATTTCCAGGCAAAAAGATTTGGCACCGGTTTCTTTTCAGGTTTCGGCAAGCCCTCCCCTTCGGGAACTGAACCCTCGGGAGCATCTATCTCCAGGCCACGTTCACAGCGGTTACCGGTGACAAAACGGCGGGGAGGCGCAACCATCGTATCCACTGGTCCGTCGGTCGCGACACCGGCGGAAAAGGTGTTGATCGTCAAAAGACAGTTATTCGAGCATTTCCCGCACCGGCGTAATTCGAGGTCAACCGAGAAATTATCCAGCTGTTCGGGAGTTGCCAGTCCGGTGCGCGCATCGAGAGGGCCGCCCGCGTCGCGCCACTGGTCTCGCGCTATCAGGGCGGCACCATAGGCTCCCATCAGGCCCGCGACATCGGGACGGAACACGTCTCGACCGGAAATTTTCTCGAAGGCACGGAGTACCGCGTCGTTATTGAAGGTTCCCCCCTGTACCACCACCTTTTCACCTATGGCGGAGGCATCACGAAGCTTGATAACCTTGAACAGGGCATTTTTGATGACCGAATAGGAAAGTCCGGCCGAAATGTCGCCGACCGAGGCTCCCTCCTTTTGAGCTTGCTTGACCCGGCTGTTCATAAACACGGTACATCGGCTTCCCAGATCTACCGGTTTGTCTGCAAGCAGGGCCTTGTTTGAAAAGGTATGTATGTCCATGCCGAGGGAACGGGCAAAGTTGTCAAGAAAACTGCCGCAGCCTGACGAGCAGGCCTCGTTCAACAAAATAGAGGTGATCGCCCCGTTTTTCATGCGGAGGGCCTTCATGTCCTGACCGCCGATATCGAGGATAAAGTCAACGCCGGGAACAAAGAAATCGGCAGCCCGGTAGTGGGCTATGGTTTCAACCTCTCCGGTATCTACGCCAAGTGCAGCCTGAAAGAGCGCCTCACCGTAGCCGGTGGAACAGGAGCGCATTATGCGTACGCCCTCGGGAAGACGCTTGTACAGATCCTTCAACACCCGGACGGCAAGATCGACGGGATTGCCTCCGTTCACGTCATAAAAGCGCCAGAGAATACGGCCCAGTTCATCGACAAGAACAGCCTTGGTCGTGGTGGAACCCGCATCGAGTCCCAGAAATACCGGTCCTTTGGCGGTATCGAGGTCGGCTGAAGCCGCCATCTCCGAGGCATGGCGTATACGAAATTCTTCCAGCTCGCGTTCATTGGCAAACAGGGGTTCAAGGCGCTGGACCTCATGCATTTCGGCGCCCACCAGGTTTTTCAGGTTGGTCCTGAGTTCCGCAAGGCTGTCCAGTCTGAGCGTAGAGATGTCCTCAGGTACAATCACGTTCGAGTCAAGGCCTTCTCGAAAAGGAACCTCGGCAGAGAGCGCAGCCCCGAGCGCCACAAAAAGCTGCGAATTTTCAGGGATTATAATCTCGTCATCCTTGAGTTTCAGGGTTTCAATGAACCGTTTGCGCAGCTGATCCATAAAATGAAGCGGACCGCCCAAAAAGGCGACGTGCCCACGGATAGGTTTACCGCAGGCAAGTCCGGAAATAGTCTGACTGACAACAGCCTGATAAATGCTGGCAGCGATATCCTCGCGACGGGCCCCTTCGTTGATAAGCGGCTGGACATCCGTTTTTGCGAAAACACCGCAACGGGCGGCGATGGAATACAAAGTGGTGGAACCCTTGGCCAACTCGTTGAGGCCATTGGCATCGGTTTCCAGAAGGGCGGCCATTTGATCGATAAAGGCGCCGGTTCCCCCCGCACAGGTACCGTTCATGCGCTGCTCGACGCCATCCGAAAAATAGGTGATCTTCGCGTCTTCCCCGCCCAACTCGATAACGACGTCGGTTTGGGGTATCATCCGGCGTACTGCCGTGGTGGAGGCGACAACCTCCTGGATAAAGGGAACGGAAAGCCAGTGGGAGACAGCAAGTCCGCCCGAACCGGTAACCTTTACGCTGAGAAGGGGCGGAGGATCCACCTCCCGGAATTGATCTTCTATTGAATCAAGGGCATTTTCTACAACTGAAATAATGGTACTGCGTATATCAGCCCGATGCCGTTCGTATTTGCTATATAGAATGGAACCATCGAGGGCCAGGGCAACAACTTTTACTGTAGTAGAACCAACATCGATACCAATGCGAATAACCGTGCTGTTCATCATAATGACCTATGATGACACAGAAAGGGAGCAGATTCAAGACAGCGATCCTTTTCTGCCTGTCAGAAGTATGGTATGCTCTGCCCCATGTCACACCATACCCTGCTGAAAAGCGGAACCCGGCTTTCAATGTTGACCATGGCCTCGCGAATTCTCGGTCTTGTAAGAGAAATGACCAAGGCTTCGTTTCTGGGGACCACCGCCCTTTCGGATGCCTTTTCGGTCGCCTTTGTCATACCCAACCTGTTGCGCAGGTTGTTCGCCGAAAACAGCATTTCAGTTGCCTTCATCCCGACTTTCAGCGGATATACAGAAAAAAAAGACCGTACCGAGGTGCGCGAATTCTTGTCGGCGACCTTCACCATGATTACCCTTGCCGCAAGCTTGACCGTGATGGCAGGAATTATTGCTACCCCGCTTTTGGTTCGGCTATTCGGCACCGAAACCGGTGAAACCGTTTTCTTGACCAGAATAATGTTTCCCTATCTTGCAATAATATCTGTAGCGGCTTTTTTTCAAGGCATCCTGAACACCGTCAAGGTGTTCTCGCCATCCGGTTTTACCCCGATTTTGTTCAACATTATAGTCATCGGATCGACATGGCTTTTGTCACCCCTGACGGCAAACCCGGCACGGGCAATGGCAATCGGGGTCATCGCCGGCGGCTCGGTTCAGGCCCTCTTTCAGCTGCCCTATGTTCTGAAAACAGGATACCGTTTTTCATTTGTTTCCCTGCAAAAAACCCTTTCAAACCCCGGGACCCGTACCGTATTGCGCCTGATAGGTCCGACCGTTATCGGCATGGCTGCGTATCAGCTCAACGATATTGTTTCAATGTCGCTTGCCGCCCGAAGCGGCGAGGGCGTAGTGTCGAGCCTCCAGTATTCCCTGCGTTTGCAGGAACTGATTCTGGGAGTTTTTGCCGTTTCCATAGGCACGGTAATTTTACCCGACCTGTCAACCTGCGCAGTCCGATCGCTCTGGAACGATTTTGCCCGGATATTGCGACGTGCGATCGAAACTATCGCGCTCATAACTATCCCGGTTACCTTCTTTTCCCTTGTAACCGGGAAGGAACTGATCGCGCTCCTATTCAAGAACAATGCGTTTACCGATCAGTCTGTAGCGCTCACCCTCCAGGCCTTCCGCTGGCACACCGCCGCGCTCTTCTTTATCGCAGTCAACCGCATCATCTCTCCCGCTTTTTACGCGCAAAGCGACAGCTCCTCACCCGCAAAGGCGGGACTTGCATCCTTTGCGGTAAATATCATTCTGGCCGTAATGCTTGTTTCGCCCATGCGCGGTGGGGGTATTGCCCTGGCCCTGAGTCTTGCGAGCCTTGCGAATACCGTGTTTCTGGTACTCTTTCTCTCCCGCAATGCACACATCAATGTCAGGGCCATACTCGGTTCGGCGATACCCTACGCCCTCCGGATGATTGTGTTTTCGCTCGTGGCTGTCGCTCCGCTCGTATTATTTCGGGGAAACCTGTACGCTGCATTCGCAGGGAGGGGAAAACTGGTATCCCTGGCGATCCCGCTCTGTCTGGAGCTTGCAGCCTTCGCGTTTGTCGGTCTGCTTATGCTTATAGTGTCAAGGGATGAGGGGCTTGCCGCCCTGCATGAACGGTTTTCCTCCCGGAGAAAGAAAGCGGGAAGCGGGGACTGACGTTCCGTTCCGGATTCAGAGCTTACATCTCATTAGTCAAGCAGGACGATCACTTCCTTTTCGCGGTATTCATGCAACACAACGAGACCCGCAAGAGAGACAACAGCGGCCAGGGCTATGACAATACGCAAACCGGTTATTCCCGCACCCCGCTCAAGATGCGAACCAACGGGCACAATCAGGGGGAAAAGAATGATAACCACCAACTGGGCAATGCGAGAGGCGGTGGCATGAAAGCCGAAGTATAAACCAGCCCGGCGTTTCCCGGTTTTTCGTTCATGCGCCGCGGCAAGATCGGAAACCACTGCATATGGCACAACCGTAAACACGGAAAGGGGCAGCGCAAAAAGTACTGAAAGAATGAGCACCTGGGTTCCCGGGTACAAAGGATACATACCTCCGGCGATACCGAACGACAGGGCCAGAAAAAGCACCAGAAAGGCAATCATCAACATTTTCCGTGTTCCGATTTTTGAAGTAACATAGTAGACAGGAATAAACAACAGCATATTGACCGCAAAAACGGTAAACAAAAAACGGTCGGCTTCAGAACGGGGCAATTCAAACAATACGGTCACAAAAAAGGCGAAGCCTGTGGTGATAAAGGCGGAAGCAAGCCGATACAGAAAATCAGAAATAAGCCAGGGCATAAAATACTGATCGGAAAAGACTGACTTGAGGGCATCGCCCAGATTATCCCGGGGCAGCTCTTCCTCGGTGGCAGCCATTTCACGGATAATAAGCGGAGGAACAAGAAGAAATACCGCAGAAAGAGAAGCAAAGGCTATGATTACCAAACGGAACGCGAACAGGGAGTCCATACCGAATGCGGTAATCAGATATTCCATGAGCGGCAGCATATTGTTACCGCCAAAAGACCCCACAGCGGTCGCGAAGGCGATAATGGTCGTCAACTGGAGACGTTCGCGACGAGTCATCCCCAATTCTGCTATCAGCGCGAGATACGGAATGGCATACAGGGCAAGAAATATATAGAAAAGAATGACGCACAAACTGATTGTGATAGTACTCAGGACAGATCCTGCATTCAACGGGGGGAAAAAGGCAAGCACTGACAAGAGGGGAAGAGGAATTGCCGAGGCTATCAGAAAGCGTGATCGACGTCCGAACCGTTTGCCGAAACGCCGCCCACACTGCGACCGGTCAGACACATAACCGGAGAATACACCGGAAAATGCGTCAACTACCTTGCCCAAAGCAATAATAATACCTGCTGCGGTCACATACCCAAAAAGATTATCCCGATACATAAAGTCGGGAAACACCTGTACACCTGAAAAACCCCGGGCAACAAAGAACCCGGTAAAAAGTCTGATCATTCCATAGCCTGTCAATATGAGGCCGATTTGACCGAGACCGAATACCGCTTTTTTTCCGGTAGAAATGGCCATCTGGTTCTCCTTGCCTGTTCCGGTCCCGAAAGCCGGATTACGGCGATTATAATAGCCGATTTGCTTTACCCTGTCAAAGAAAGTGGAGTATATTCACAGGATATGGATATGTTTCAACGAAGACGGGCCGATATGTACACCTGGATGGCGCGCAACAGCATAACAATTGTAGTTTTGGAAGATTTCGAGGGCAAGCGCGATCCGGCAATCCGCTATTTCTCCGGACATCCGGGCGATGCCCTGCTCCTTTTGACCATTACCGGCCATTCGGTTTTGTGCCCCTGGGACGAGCACCTTGCCCGATATATGGCTGACGTTGATGTCATAACACCGTACAGTGAATACGGACGCGATCCGGTTCGGGCGGTCCGCTCCCTCGTGGATAAAATAGGAACCCCTGCGGGATCACGAATAGAAATTCCCGAAACAACCGCGTATCCAACCTTTTTGCGCTATGTAGAAATACTGAGTGAATTCAATGTGCAGTGCAGAACCGGCGGGGCCGGTACCGAGGTCGCCCGGATGAGAGCCATCAAGGACCCGGTTGAAATTGCAACCCTGGAAAAGGCCTGCGCGATTACGGACGCTATTGTCAATCAGATCGAAAAGCTGCTGATTACCGGGAAAATTAAAACAGAAGCCGATCTGGCCCTCCTCATTGAACGCGAGGCACGGGCAGCCGGCGCTGAAGGAACCGGATTCGAAACACTGGCGGCAGGACCCCTTCGGAGCTATGGCATACACGCGTTTCCGGCCTGGACGAACAGCCCGTTTCCGGGGAAGGGACTTTCAATTCTGGATTTCGGCGTTAAATTCGAAGGCTATACGAGCGATGTCACCCTTACCGTTGCGGCAGGAGAATTGACAAAAGCCCAGGAAAAGCAGCTCGCTCTTATGGAAAAAGCGTACAAGACCGCGCTCGCCCTGTACAAACCGGGAGTTGCAACACGCACCGTATCCCGCGCGGTTGACGAGCTTTTTTCCCGGGCCAAACGCTCAATGCCGCACGCGCTCGGACACGGTATCGGTCTTGAAGCCCACGAGGGCCCTGCCATACGCAGTCGGGACGACAATAAGTGGGTTTTTGAACCGGGAATGGTGGTAACCCTGGAGCCGGGACTCTATGACCCGGAAACGGGCGGATGCAGACTTGAAAATGATATTTTGATTACCGAAACGGGAAACCGGGTACTGACAAATGCCCGGGTCATACGCATTAGCTGACAGACATTATGCGGTTATTCCACATCCCGGGTGACTATGATATCCGCACCGGTATCCTGCCAATTGTGTATGATGACAGTACCCGATGCAACGGGAACAATAACGGGACGGGAGCGTAATTCCCGGGCAAGCGTTTCTACAAGCTCCTTCGGGACGGGAGCGCTTGTCTTGACCGGTACTCGCCCCGGTACTGCGTCGGGACTTGCGGAACTGGCTGTCCGTACGGCAGGGCAGGTAGCGGAAACCATCCGGCGCGGCTCTGAAGCCTCAGAGCGACCGTACACCTCGCCGCGCGGGCAGGCGTTCCCCGTGACCGCCCATTCGGGTGGCGGACCGACCTCAAGCATACAGCCGCGGGGACATGCGATACACACGAACTTCTTCATGGTAACTCCACTACATCAAGACGAATTTCCGCGCCTTCATGCACGGCCATTTCAGTGGCAGGTACCGTACAGGACACCATCTCCGCGGGTTTAAGCCAACTGAGCGTTCTCTCCAGGATCAAGCGGTCTCCGAGAGTGATCGCGAGAAGAGCCTTGTCCAGGGCAACAAGGGACCGGAAACGGAGAAGCCATTCCCGGGAGGGAGCGGCAAAAGCCGGGACCGTATACCGGATATTTTTTCCCGCGCGCACGGGAACACGAACAAGAGGTGAACTCTTTCCCGAAAGCCAGTCAGCGCAATTGTCTCCGGCGCGCTCCGCTTCCTCTGACGCCCAGTCGGCGAGATCGTGAATATGCAGCACATTTCCGGCCGCAAAAACCCCCGCGACGGTAGTCATAAGCCGCTCATCGACAAGAGGTCCATTCGTTACCGGATTGATCTCGACGCCGGAGCGGGCCGACAGCTCGTTTTCCGGTACCAGACCGACTGACAGGAGCACGGTATCACAGGCGATAAACCTTTTTTTTCCGGTTTGTATAACGCCCTGCTCCACCGGCGCTATCTCGACACCCTCTACCCGGTCTCGCCCCCTGATCGCAAGAGTAGCATGCGAGACCAACAGGGGGATCCCGAAATCATCAAGACACTGGGCCACATTGCGCGCAAGGCCGGACGGGCGGGGCAAAATTTCGACAACAGCGCTGACCTCGGCACCGCACAGCCGCATGCGTCGAGCCATAATCAATCCGATATCACCCGATCCGATAATGACCGCGTTACGACCGGGCAGGTACCCGTCCATATTCAAAAGCCGCTGGGCCAAACCAGCAGTAAAGACACCGGCAGGCCGGTCTCCGGCTATCCTGACGTTTCCCCGGTTACGCTCCCGTGAGCCCATTGCCAGGATTACCGAGCGGCTTTCCACGGCATATGCTCCTGAGCCAGAGGAGCTCAACCAGGACTCGAAACGCGGCCTCCCATCCAGCCCCGAAAACGAACGGAAGGATAATACCGTTGTGTCGGGCCGGAAATCTGCCCGCATGGCACAGGGAGAGGCCGCAAGCCGGGCGGCGAATTCCGGTCCGGTCAACTCTTCAGAAAAACGCTGAAGACCGAATCCGGAGTGAATGCACTGCAAAAGAATCCCGCCTCGTTCCCGCTCGCGGTCGACCAGTATGCAGCTGTGTCCGCGCTCCACAAGCCGGGCAGCGGCGGCCAAACCTGCAGCACCGGCTCCGATGACGAGCGTATCAACGCAATTCGCTTTCAAGGACACGGCTCTTCCCTCCCCGCTTGGTTATGCAGTCAAAACTCATTCCCGTCTCACGCATGATAATTCTGATGATTTTGTAGGAACAAAAACCGCCCTGGCAGCGGCCCATCTGGGAACGGGTATAGAATTTGATTCCGTCAAGGGTGGTATGTCCCCGGCGAATCGCTTCAACAATTTCCGCCTCGCTGACTTCCTCACACCGGCAAATAATTCTTCCGCGCAAGGGATCCTGTTCAATGAAGGCCTGGCGCTTTTCCGGCGGTATGTCCCGTATTCGAAGCCGCGGAGCAAGCGGTACCACAGTTTTTTTTGGTGAACACTCAAGGCCCGCGGAACGTAGCAAGTCAAGTACAAAAGAGGCGATAGCCGGTGAGGCTGTAAGTCCAGGGGACTGAATACCAGCCACCTGCACGAAGGAGGGAACTATTTTTGACAGATCAATATAAAAATCGTCACCCAATACCGGTCGCAATCCCGCAAAACTGGTAATGACATCACGCTCGCTCACGGTTGGTACCAGTGTGCGGGCAGAAGCGACTATTCGTGCCAACTGCTCGTTACTGGTCGAAAGGTCCTGCTTGTCTTCGACTGCTTCGGCGGTCGGCCCGAGCAGGCAAGTTCCCTCGACGGTCGGTATGACGAGCATACCTTTGGAAACGCCTGAGGGAACCGGGAATACAACCCGGTCGGGGATCGCCGGTGACAGGCGATCCAGAAGAAAATACTCGCCTTTGCGTGCATGTATGGTAAAATCTTCCGCACCGAAGGAACGCGATACGGAGTCGGCAAAGAGACCGGCGGCGTTTACCGCATATCGGGCGCGAACCTCGGTTCCACTTGCCGACCGTATACGCCAATGTGGTGCAGGATTTCCCGTTTCCCGTACAGCGGATACCACCGGGAAATTGACCGCAAGCGTCAACCCGTTGGCGATTGCATGCTCAACAAGGGAAAATACAAAACGATATGGTTCAATGATACCGCCCTGCGGGGCAAAGAGGCCTCCGACAACTTCGTGCGAAAGTTTTGGTTCAAGAAGGAGCATCCGGTCCCGTGAACACAGTTCTAGACCTGGCGCACCGTTCTCAAGTCCCTGCCGGTACAAATGCTCGACCGTTTTCATTTCATCAGGATGCATTGCCGCCACAAGGATACCGCAACGCTTGAACGGAAAACCCAATTCATCGTGAAGCCGATCGAAAGCGAGTGCACCATCGCGTTCCAGCAATGATTTGAGCATACCGGCCGGATGATGAAAACCGCCATGAATGATACCGGAATTCGCCTTCGAGGTACCGAATGACACATCGGCCTCTTTTTCGAGCAATACAGTGTCAAGGTCATGCATGCAGAGCTGGCGGGCAATTGCGGAACCGCACACTCCGGCTCCAATTACCGCGACATCAAATATTCTGTTCGGCTCCTGAATCATCATAACGCTCCAATATACGTTCCAATCGCGATTTAAGGGTAACCGCAAAGCCCTGGTCGGGTAAACCCGACACCAGATCTTCCAGAAACTCTATCGTTGACTTGAAGCCTCCCTGGGTTGTTCCGGCCGAATGGACCACATGATCGCGTTTCTCCCGCGCGCACAAGTCCGCAAGCAAACCCGGTTTTCCGCTCAGCCGGTCAATAACGTATTCCATCAGAATACGCTCCTCGCTTAACAGATAATAGGCAAGATCCTCTTCGGGCAGGGACAGGGTGATATATTTGAGGTAGGTAAACATTTCAAGCAATTCTTTGGAATCGAGCTGCTCAAGTATTTCTTCATACCGGGGGGGTGAAAGCACCGGGGTTCCGACAGGGAAACCATATTCCGAACCGCGCCGCGATCCCTCAGGACCTGTCGCTTCCTCGGTCTCTACCGTTTCCTCGACCTCTACCGGGGCAGAAAGGGGCCCGGACAGCTCCGCATCCATTTCGGGAGCACTCTCCGGAGGAAGGTCGGGTACCTGCGGTTCCGCAGGGCCGATGTTGCGATCTTC
The DNA here is from genome assembly GCA_001604385.1 of Spirochaetales bacterium Spiro_09. GTDB lineage: Bacteria > Spirochaetota > Spirochaetia > Treponematales > Treponemataceae > Teretinema. Next base: position 72,909 of record LVBK01000011.1, read on the forward strand.
CGGAGTGGGGGCACGCCTTCCGTCATCAAGAGGTTTACCATCATCACGAGGCTTTTTCTCCTGAACCGGCAGTTCTTCCTGCTCCATTTCCGGCAGCCCGGAGGAAAGGTCCTCATCCTCCCATTCCGGCAAGGACTCTTCCGGTACGGAGGATTGTTCGACCGGTGGTTTTTCAGGCTTCCGTTCCACAGGATCAGGCGGAAGAGCAGGATTCTCCGCGGCGGGAGGGGTAAACGGAGGGCGGCTGTCCTCAGGACGATAATCAGGACGATTGTCGGGGCGATTGTCAGGAGGGACAGAGGGCTGTTCGGACGAGGTCCCAATGTCCGGTTCGTCGGCGTCGGAAAGCCGTATCTCGTTATCGTCATCGTCCTCGCCGAAGGGAACGGTCTCTCCATAATCAGGAATGACTTCCGGGCTTTCTACCGGTTCATCAAAAGAGACAAGATCGTCAAGACTGAGAGATTCATCATCATCCATCAGCTCTTCATCATCTGCCGCGACAATTTCGTCAAAGGGAAGCTCGCTGTCATCAATCAGCTCTTCCTCGTCGACCAGATTCATCGGATCGCTTTCTTCATCTACAGGTACAAAGATTTCACTTTCCAGCTGAGGCAGTCCTGCTCCCGATTCATCGATCAGGCCGGCATCCGGAATGGAACGCGAACGCAGTAATTCCAGATTTCTGCCGATAACGCCCGGATTTTTCGAGCCGTAGCGGTTGACGGCCTGTTCATACAGATCAAGTGATTCCGCCAGGCGGGACAAATCGTCAAGGGTACCGCGGGAACCCTGCATATTTATTATTTCATCGGCCAGACGGACCGCTTCGGTATTTTTACCCATACGCTGATACAGCAGTGACAGGGCGCGCCGGGCATCAACATTATCGCTCTCGCGAGAAAGCACCTCACGGTAAGCAGCAAGGGCTTTGTCATTTTCACCCATATTTTCGTATACCTGGCCCAAAGAGATTCGCACGAGCGAATCCCGCGGACGCTCTGCAAGGTACGACAGAAGATGTGCTTCTGCCTCGGCAAATTCACCGTTTTGCAGGTAGAGTTCGGCAAGATCGATATGGAAGTCGGTTTCTGCCGGATTAATTTCCAGAATCCTGGCAAAGCACTCCTTTGCATGGTCGCCTTCACCCAGTTGGGCAAACATGCGTCCCTTGATCCGCAGTGCGGTAATATTACGGGGGTCAATTTCGTCAATGGTGCGAAAAACGCTGCGGGCCTCGGGATACTGCTCCAGACGAACATACAATCGCGCAATATTAACCAGTATTTCAATATTTCCCGGTTGCTCCTGGTCAACTCGTACGAGCTCGTCAAGGGCCCCAGACAGATTTCCGTCCTTTTCGTGAAGCTGAACAAGTGCCAAAACCGCTGTCACATTTGACGGATCATCTTCCATCGCTTTCCGGAACCAGTATACCGCATCACGGTCCTTGCCGTTTTTCAGGGCAATGAAGCCCATTTCTGTCTTTGCCGGCGAGTCATTTGCCTTTACCGCCAGAATGCGCTTGAGTGTGGCCACACAGGAAGACTCATTTCCAAGTTTTTTATACATACCGGCAAGATCGCGAAGAGCTTCCAGCCAGCCCGGTTTTGTCTTGAGCGCGGCGTTGAATTCGGCGACAGCTTCATCCGGACGATTCAGGGCGATAAAAGAATGAGCCATGTTGTAGTGAATAAAGGGATGATTGGGGTCGATCTGCAAACCACGACGATAGGCCTGCAGGGCAAGATCATGCCGCCCGCTGAGCGCGTGAATGCTTCCCAGATGATTATAGGCAAGAACGTCATCAGGTTTCACCTCTATCGCGTCAGAAAAGCAAATTGCGGCATCGGGAAGGCGCCCCATCTGTTTATATGTATTTCCCAAATTATACAGGACGGTATCCGTCGACATTCCGGTTTGACGCGCCCGGGTCAGTACTTCAATGGATTCCTCGAAACGCGAAAGCCGGCGGTAGATAACACCCAGATTATTGAGAATATCAACGTTATCGGGCGAAAGCTCGGAAAGACGTTTATACACGGACAGCGCTTTCTCGTAGCGATCGGAGCGCATATATACCGTTCCCAACAGATCAAGAGCGGCCGTATGATCGCCGTCCTGCTTGAGCATCGATACAAGCAATTTTTCTGCATACACAAAATCCCGGGCCACAAGTGCCGAATTGGCACGCTCAAGTACAACATCGGACTGGTCAGGCATCACTGTCTCCCGTTTGAAGGTAGTATACGGCGAGGTTCGGTAGTTTGATCCGAAAGACTATCGAACGCATTATTATTCACTGCGGAGGGTCTGACAGTCATTTCTGCTGTCAGCGGCCCCGGCGAAGTACGACCGGCATCATCATAGGCTGCGATCGCGACTACATACTGTTTCCCGTTCTGAAGTCCGTCGATAACCAGCGAGAGGTTTTGTCCGGCATCAACCGGAGAACGGGGATGTAAATACTCGCCCGGTCGCTCCCCAATATACACCAGATATCCGGCGACATCACGGTCTATAGAGGGTTTCCACGAAACCCGGATGCTCCGGTCTCCCGCTTCGACAAGAAAACGGGGGGGAGGTAACGGCGGTTCGTCAGCGTGTAATACGAGGCGTACCGATGTAACGACGGGACTTCGTTGTCCGCTTGCGTCCGGATACAACTCGCCGGAAACCTGGAAAAATCTCCCTTCAAGGCCGGAGACAGGCTTGCCGGGTACAACAGGAATCCAGGGAGGACTGTCTTCTGTCCAGTCGTAGAAGGATGTGCCGGATCGGACGAACCAGGCGGTCCCGGTGCCCGAAGGAAGGGATTCAACCACCTCGATCCGGTTCAAAAGAGACCGGATTCCGCCGGAATCAATCGGACGCGAAACAAAGCGCCCGCTATTCCGGTTAAAGGGAACCAACAAACGGTGACGCTCGTCAACTGATGCAACCTGACGGGCTCCGCGACTTATGCGGAATTCATCAATTATTCCCGAAAAAGAACTGGCAATTTCAAGCGGCGCGCTTTCACCCAGAAAAGAGGGCATGCGGGTGCCCTCTTCCCGACCGGTAAGCGTCATGTACCGGACTTCCTGAACAAGACCGTCAACCCGGTACTCGAGAAGACCGTACTCGGCGTCATAGACCAATGCATGATGGGACCATATACCGGGAACAAGATTATCTCCTGCGCTCAGCGTAACGCGGGGGAGCGGACCGTTTGAACCTATCCAGATGTTTGAAAAAGTCCATTCAATATGATTGCGGAACACGCTCGCGTCGATATATTGATAAACCTGTCCGAGAGAACCGGAATAAGCCGTCCGGTACCTGAACAGACTCGATCCATTCTCGGTTACTGCCGGCAACAGCCAGAATTCTATCGTAAAAGAAAGGGCGTCACCCATGCCGCCAAAGAGCGTTCCCGGACTTCCCCTCAGAACAATTCCGCCGGCTCCCGGAACGGAAAGAGCCGCCCCTGTTCCGCGCCGATTGCGTGAACGTCCGGAGTTGCGCAGTCCGTTTGACAGCACCCGGTATGACCCGGTATCGTCTGTTCCCTCAATACGGGGAAAGTGTGCTTCATCAAAGGAAAGGTAGAGGTCGTCCGGTCCGGCGGATTGCAATACAGACGAGGAATCTAGGCTCAATGCTTCCTGACCGAGATAGCCACTCACGCGTGACAGACCGTTCTCGGATTCGATACGGTTCCAGCCTGACGCCCCCCCGAGGGTAACCGTGTGCTCCTGGGCACCAAGAGAAAAAGAAAATAATACAGCAAGTGCTACGAATATTGTTGTTTTCAATCTGATCATACCGGTACTTACCAGATTATCGGCAGAATGATATGATAAGTCCAATGAAAGAGGAGTCAGAAACTCGCAAAAAGCTCCGGCAACAGGCTCTTGACGCCCCGAAAACGAGCGGCGTGTACCTGTGGAAGGACGAAACAGGCACCATTCTCTACGTCGGAAAGGCAAAATCGCTGAAAAACCGGCTGTATTCATACTTTTCCTCCCAACGGGACATTAAAACCCGGATTCTGGTGGCTCGTGCCTCGTCGATTGAATATATCAGCACGGAAAATGAATATGAAGCCCTGCTTCTGGAAAACACCCTCATCAAGCAACATAGCCCGCGCTATAACATTAACCTCAAAGACGGCAAAACCTACCCGGTTATCAAGATAACCGCCGGTGATTTTCCGCGAATTTACCGCACACGTCGCCTGGTCGATGACGGGGGCAGATACTTTGGGCCCTTTCCCAATCTTCCCGCGATTGACGGTTTTCTGGATTTTATCAAACGCAATTACCGCATACGGCAATGCCGCATTCTTCGAAAGCGCAGAACACCGTGCCTGTATTACCATATCGGCAGATGCAGCGCACCCTGCGCACAATACGTCACAAAAGAAGACTACAACAAGCAGATTGATGAGGTTGCCCTTCTTCTTGAGGGGAATAATGAGTCCGCACGGAAACGTATTGCGCTCATGATGAAGGAAGCAGCCGGCCGTCTTGAATTTGAAAAGGCGGCCCGTCTCCGCGATGGTTTGCGTGCCCTTGAAGCGCTAGGCGAACAAAACGCAGTGGTCGATCTTGACCCGGAAGCCCGTGACTATATCGCCTGGGCAGCCGAAGGAATTATGGTCACCTTCGCGGTGCTCAGAATGAGGTCGGGAAAACTGACCGCCCGCGATCTCTACCGCGTGCGCAGCCTCAAGGATGAGGAAGAAATATTGGGTGAATTCCTTCTGGCCTTTTATACCGAAGCGGCACAGGTACCGCCCCACATCTTCGTTCCCACCGAAAGCGGCCTTGATCTTGCAGAACAGGCTTTAAAAACCAGCCTTGGCGTACAAACCCGTATATCGGTAATGGACAGTTCACAGCCGGCCATGGCGATGGCTCTTTTCAATGCCCGGGAAGACGCAGAACGTCGTCTTCGGGAACGGGGAGACTTTCCGGCACTCGAAGAGCTGCAGCGGTTACTTTCCCTCCCTTCGCTGCCATCACGAATTGAGGGCTTTGATATCGCCCATATCGGAGGGCGCCTTCCGGTTGCGAGTCTCATTACCTTTCGGGATGGGAATCCAGACCGAAAAAACTACCGGTCCTACCGGCTTAAAACTACCGACGGCATTATTGACGATTTTGCCTCGATGCGCGAAGTCACTTCCCGGCGCTATACGCGCCTTCTCAACGATAATCTGGAAATGCCGGACTTGATTCTGATTGACGGAGGGATTGGGCAGGTTAATGCAGTTCAGGGAGTTCTTGACAGTCTTGGCCTGGCAATACCGGTCGCGGGGCTGGCCAAACAGGACGAAGAAATTTATCGTCCCGGTAACTCGAAACCTCTCAAACTCGCAAAACGTTCGGATGCGCTCAGGCTTCTGCAACGAATCAGGGATGAAACCCACCGATTCGCAACGAGCAAAAACCAAAAGCTCCGCACCAAAGAAAACACGCATCTTGTGTTTGAAGAGTTGCCGGGTATCGGCCCGGGAAGAAGCAAGAAAATCCTGGCCGCCTTCGGCAGTCTTGAAAATCTTTCGGAAACGGCCCGGTTGCCGGATGGAGCTCTGACTATTTCACAGGCAGCGGGTATACCTCTTTCATCGGCGGAGCGCATGTGCGAATTACTTCCGGAACTGCTCGCAAACCGGAACGCTGAACGGACAAAACGTGCGGGAATGACGACAGGAGAGCGTACGACAACGGATATTGCCTCGCTCGCGCAAAGGGCCCTCGATACAGACAATTCTGGCGAGGAAGCCGCAGACAATACGGAAACATACCGGACAGACCCTGCCGGGACACGTCAGGAATAATCGGGAACGCTTTCCATTATGCCCTTTCGCACAACAATGGCGTACAGAGCCCGGTACATCAGAACATCATGCAGCGCTGTTCCCGTGGATCTGATCTCGCGATCAGTGTCGGCAAGCAGCGCTAAAATTCGGGCAGTGTCGGTTTCACTCCAGCACTCCGAGGCTGCCCGATATTGGCCAATTGCTCGCTTGCCCGAAAACCCGGCCTTCTTCAGGCTGAATTCATCGAGGGATTGCGTGCGCGCAAGGCGGTGCCAGTCGGATAATTTTCGAAAGCACCAGGAAAGGCCTGCAATAAGCTGAACCGGCGATGATTCCCGTGATAACCGGATCTTCTCGAAGATGCCGAGCGTTGTCTCGAGGGAACCGCCTGTCATCGCATCGAAAAGCGAAAAAGGGGTTTCTTCCCGGTTATGAGATAGGAGGGATTCGGTATCTTCTTCCCTTATGCGGTATCCGGCTGGAAAAAAAAGGGTAAACCGGCTGCATGCCGTCCGAAGGGCGTCCGTATTGTTTTCAACCAGCTCGAGAATCGAGTCAACCGCTTCGGGATCGATCGAATACCCCTCTTTTCGGAAAAAGCCGGTTATCCATTGTTCCTTGCGATTATCAAAAAGCTCCCAAAAAATTCGACGATTTTCTTTCGGAACAGCAGCTTCCAGCTTTTTATCCACACCGATTTCATCCGAAACAAGAACCAGGGTCGATCCGGTTTGTGATGAGGAAGTCTCGATCCATGAAACCAGGGCTTCGATGTCTTCTTTCTTTTTCAGTTGATCGACATCCCGGAGTACCACAAAACGCGCATCGGCGAAAAGAGAGCCATTTTGTAACAGGGATACCAGGTCGGGTATGGAAACATCCGCTGCATAGAGACTGTGCGCATCCAGGTTTCCGAATTTTTTAAGCGCTCGGGCGCGGATTTCTGCAACCGCATCGTTACGCTCTCCGATTTCAGGGCCGGTAAATAGCCAAACAGGGATTACATCTGACATGAGAAGTATAATACACGATTCAGCGTTTTGAAGCGAGCCTGTTGACAGCCTGGGCAGACTGCGATATTTCATCCTGTGAATGAGGTACAAGCCGTATACCGGATTCCCCTTCCTCGAAACTTTCAAGAACACCCTGCAGCGCGCGGAGCGGAGCGGTGAAGGAGCAGCTGAAACGCCAGGAAAGCGTCAGCACCATGCAAACTGTCGGCAAACAGAAAAGGATATAGGCCCACAAACCGAACCAGGGCAAGAAAGGATCAAGGATATCGATGATACCGGTTTGCTCATGCACCGATGCGATATGATCGCGGGCTTCGAAAAAACCGGGGGCAGCGCGGGATGTATACACGCATACATAGGTTTCATTACTGTATCGAACCAGCTGCCCCCACCGATATACCTCATTTTCATCGAAGAAAAGCTGGCCGTTTCGGACAAAAACAAGATTTGTCCTGCTCAGAAAGCGGGATGAGTCCCCGCTTTCCATAACAGGTTCATAGGCCGCGGTTCCATTCCGGTCGACCACCCGGTATATCTGACAGGCAGCGGCAAGCACATCAATACTCCTGATATCGCTCATCCAGTCGCGGGGCCAGGACCGATAATTTACAATCGCAAGACCGTTAAAAAAGCGGTCCGAAACCGCATTCATATCCCGCAGCCGTTCCTCTTCATAGAGGTCGGCTACCGAGCGAGCGCGGGAAAGCGCGAGGGATACATCGGAAGTGAACCAGCTGCCCAGTGCAGAGGAGACAAAACTGCCAATGATGAGTGCCTGTGGGAGGGATATAGCGAAAATGAGTGCGAGCTGGACTAGAAACAATCGCAGGCGGGCGGCGCTTGAGCCCTCACGTTGCAGGGACTGAGATATAACTCCATATAAGAGCCAGGCGGGAAGTGCCAGCAAGGAAACGGGGACGATAACAAGAAAGAGTATACCCAGGCGGGTTTTAAAAAGCGAAGCGGAAAAAACTCCCTGAAAGGCAGTTCCGGCTATCATCCATGACAGGAGCAATACCAGGACATACACACATACCAGAAAAGCGCGGGAATAGAGAGGAGATCGTTTTGACCAGCGGATCTGTTTCAATCTTCCTCGAATTTATTCTCGAACAGAGCGTCGATTGCGGCAATTGCTTCCGCCTCGTCTGCCCCGTCGGCACAAATTGTCAGTACAGTATTGTAGCTTGCCGCCATTGTGATAATACCCATGATCGATTTTGCGTTGATCCGGGTATCTTCCCGTTCTATAAGGATTTCAGACGCGAAACGGTTTGCCGTCTGGGCGATCAAGGCAGCTGGACGGGCATGGATTCCCGCCCGATTTTTAATTGTTACGGTTTTGGTAGTCATTCTCTGTTAAATCCTTCCGTTAATATGAATCATCTGCACCATAATACGGTGCGCGGGCAGAATCCGATTCAATCCACCGCAGAACGTTCTGGTTGAACTCTTTGGCAGAAAAGTAACCCATGCTCTTGAGACGCTCATTCATGGCGGCCGTTTCAAGAATGATCGGAATGTTACGTCCGGGTTTAACCGGAATTTCAAGCTTCGGTATCTGGACACCCAGAATTTCCATCGACAACTCGTTCGTTCCCAACCGGTCGTACACCTTGTTTGCGTCCCATTCCTCAAGTTTGGCCACAAACTGCACTTCTTTCCGTTCCCGAACTGCACCGACACCATATAGCTGGGTAATGTTTATAATACCAAGACCCCTGATTTCCATATGGTGGCCTATTATTTTGTTCGCGCCCTGGCCGATCAGATTGTTACCGTTTACGCAGGATATTTCTACTACATCGTCAGCGACGAGGCGGTGGCCCCGTTCAACCAGTTCAAGAGCCGTCTCGCTCTTTCCAACTCCCGAATCGCCCATTATCAGGATCCCAAGACCGTATACTTCAACAAGAACCCCGTGAATCGACATTTTCGGCGCGAAAATGTTGGAAAAAATCCGGAGCAGACGGGAGGAAAATTCACTGGAGTCCAGGCCGGTCAATAACACCGGACATCCAGTCTCCTCGGCAATTTCAAGAAATTCCCCCGGTGGCTCAAGATTATGTGAAAAGATACAGCAGGGCAACTGGTAGGTAAACAATTGCTGCATCGAATCAATTTTACCTTCCAGAACAATTTTGTTCAGATATGCAACTTCGCCGCGGCCGAACAGCTGTACTCGCTGGAAGGCAAAGGAGTCAAAAAAACCGGATAATGCAAGACCCGGACGGTTCAAGTCCGGAATCGTTATATCTCTCATAAGACCGCGACGTCCGCAAATGCATCGCAAATCAAGAGAGTCATGTTCTTTCAGGTTAAGACCAACAAGGTCAAGTACGGTGAACCGCTTCAAGGCCATACTTGACTATACTCTCACCGGCAAGGATTGTAAAGCACGGTGAAAATGGGGATACGGCGCACTGCCACGAAGATCGGGGCCTGCGCCGGGAAACGGTTTATTATTTCTTTTCCTGGATCTTGTCCTTCTCCTTTTTGACCTTATGATCGAGACTGTCAACCAGAATGTTTACTGCTGCAGAAAAATCAAATTCTTCGGATTTGACATGGGCATTTCCGCCCCACCTGAAATTCACCGTACAGTCACAGGTGAATTTTTTATCGTACTTGATTGTGAAGAGGACGTCCGTGATAAGATCTTCGGCATACTTGATACGCTCAAGTTTTTTGTCCACAAACGCGCGCTGATCATCATCCATTGAGAATTTTACTGCTTGTACATTGATGTTCATGTTGAACCTCCTCAAAAAATAAAACGCCTCCCGGGCGGGAAACGTCCATACAGCAATAATACTACTGTTTACACTATCTTTCAAACGAGGATTTGATCGTCAGCTCGGAACGATACTTCGCAACTGTCCTGCGGGCCAGTTTGATACCCCGTGAGGACAGAATGTCCGAAATTTTTTGGTCCGACAGATTGTCGCCCGATTCCTCGATGATAGTACGGACCATCTCCTTGACTCCCTCCTTCGAATACCGGCCGGCGGCATGAGCGGGCGCGGAGCCGCGCGTGGACGAAGAGGCGGATTTTACCGAACCGACACTATTGCTGAAAAAATGTCGTAACTCGAAAATACCCCATTCACACTGCAGGTATTTTCCATTTGCAGCACGGGAAACCGTAGCTTCATGCATGCCAATTTCCGACGCTACGTCCTTCATCCGCAAAGGAGCCAGGCGCGAAGGGCCGTACATAAAAAAATCGCGCTGGAAGACTACAATTGCCCGGCACAATTTAAGAATTGTCATATTTCGCCGGTTCAGGCTGTCCAGAAACCAGCGGGCCTCCCTGACGGACTCCCGGACAAAATTTCGGGCCTCACTGTCCTCGGTTTTTTCCTTTTCGACATCGAGAAAAAAGGGCGAAAGACCGACAACGGGAATTTCCTCTTCATTTATGACAATCGAATAATCGTCTTCCGTTTTTTTGACAATAACATCGGGAACGACGTACGAACCGCCCTCATGGGAAAACTGACGGCCGGGAAACGGATCAAGGCTCCGGATTATTTCAAAAACTCCGGCTGCCTCATCCTCGTCAAGACGGGGATATGTAACCCCTTTTTTCTTCAGGGCTTTGATCAGCGCGTCGGGACGTCCCTTTTCGAGCGCATCAAAGTGATGTTCAAGTATTTCGATGGTCGCTTCAAGAAGCGGATCTTCTATAAAGAGGGAGGGAGAAGTTCTGCTGGGTGTACGTAAAAGGCGGGCCTGTACAACCAGCGACTCCTGGAACCCGCTGCAGGCGCAACCTCTCGGTTCCAGTTCCCTGACAATCTGTATCGCACGGTCCAGCATTTCCGGGTTTTCGGCTCCCGGCAACTCGGTCGGCGGGGATTGATGAAAACCCTCAGGCCCCAAATTCTGAATGATGAGACTTGCAAGAGTCACGAGATCCGGCGGTAGCGTCATTTCGGACAGCTGTTCCAGCAAATACTCCTGAAGCGTACAATCGCGATGCAGCACTCCCTCGATAAAGTCCCGGTGTTCATCACTTTCATCATCTCCCCCGGAGGATGTCGACTGGCGCACACCTGAATCGGGAAATTGCCATTCTGCCGTGGTGAAGGGGTCTGATACAACTTCAAGCGCAGGATTCTGATCGACTTCCTCAAGGATTTGCTCGCGCAAGTCTGCAAAGGGCAGGGACATGAGCTTGATAGACTGTACCAGCCGGGGACTGAGAGTAAGGCGTTGATGCTGTACAAGAGACTGCCGCTGAATTTGCATACCATACTAAAGATACGGGTGAAGCCGGTTCCGGGTCAATAAGCCCCTTGTCCGCCCACCCGTAAATCCGTATCATGGAAACCATGAAAACACATACAAACCTGTCCGCCTATGCGCTGACGGTACCACAGATTTTATTGCCGAAAGATACCCGGAACCTGTCCAAATGGGCGGTTATCGCCTGCGACCAGTTTACCCAGGACCGGAATTATTGGGAAAACCTTAAAAAAACGGTCGGCAAGGACCCCTCAACGCTCAATATCATTTTCCCCGAAGTCTATCTGGAGGATGAAGGGCGCGCCACACGCATAGCGTCAATTCGCGAAAATATGAAGACGTATCTGGGCGATGGAGATAGCGGTGTATTTGCCCCCCCGGTCGAGGGCTTTGTATACATTGAACGGACTACGGCCTATGGCCGCGTTCGGAAGGGTCTCGTTGTTGCGGTCGATCTTGATGCCTATGAGTGGAAACCCGATTCAAAGGCTCTCATCAGGGCAACGGAAGCGACCATTGTAGACCGTATCCCGCCCCGGATGGAAATCCGGCGGGGTGCGCCTATTGAATCCCCCCATATTATGCTTCTGGTCAATGATCCGCACAAAACCCTGGTTGAAGCTGCCGGGGACAGTATAAAAAAAGAGCCCCCCCTGTACCACACAGAGCTCGAACCGGATGCGGGATCGATAACCGGATGGAGCATATGCGCAGAGGAGCAGCTTGAGCGCATCGCTTCGGCCCTCAAAGGTTTGTATACAGCCAATACCGCAGAGGACGGGTCGGTCTTTCTCTTCGCGGTCGGAGACGGTAACCATTCGCTTGCCACCGCAAAAGCGGTATGGGACGAGTTCCGTGAAGCGAACCGGGACCGTGCAGCTCTTGGCCACATCGATCTTGAACATCACCCCATGCGTTACGCGCTTGTTGAACTGGTCAATCTCTACGATGACGGACTGACCTTCGAACCGATTCACCGCGTACTCTTCGGTTCCAGGGTGGATGAACTTCCCGAATACCTGCGCACTGCGCTCGGCGGTTCCACCGGTTTTGCGTCTACGGAAGAAGAACTGGAAAAGCTCGTCGGTGACGATTCAACGACCCGGTTCGGTTTTGTCGTTGAGGGCAAGATGACCTATCTTGAAACACCGGATGCAACCCTCGCAGTAAGCCGCCTCCAGCCGGTACTGGACCGCTTCATGGCTGAATATCCCGACACCAAAATCGATTTTATTCATGGAAGCGAAGAGGTATTCAGGCTCGGGAAGAAGGCAAACGCCATCTCGATCCTTCTTCCGCCTGTTGAAAAGGACAGTTTTTTTACAACCATCGGTACCGGTGGTCCGCTTCCCCGGAAAAGCTTTTCGATGGGAGAAGCAAGCGAAAAGCGGTATTACCTGGAATGCAGGAAGTTAGTAACCGAATGACATTGGTCAAAACAGTTGCGTCCGGCCAGGAAATATGCGAATCTTCATATACACGGATTCCCCGGTATTGCGCTGCGGAATCCGCTGATACTCCCCTTCCCACAAGGATACGCAATGGCCGAATATGACTTGGGAAAGAAAGTCTTCTTTTTATACCCCCCCAGTGTGGTAAAAGATGAATTGATAAGCCGTCTTCTCGAGCAGGAGTATGAGGTATATATGCTCAAGGACGTTCCCCTTCTCGAGCGTCTCCTGGTCAAATATCCGAATTCCCTGGTATTCGTCAACATTGACACCGGTAAATCCGAAAGCGAATGGGAAGAATGGATCAAAAAAACCCTGTCTGACACGCGCATGGCAGGTGCCGGGATCGGCATACTGAGCTACAACAGTGACGAGGAATTACAGAGAAAATATTTGATTGACATTGGCATCCAGTGCGGTTTTATCAAGCTCAAACTTGGCCTGGAGGAAAGCACCCGCATTCTGCTTGCCACCCTGCAGGCGAACGAGGCGAAAGGCCGGCGTCGGTATGTACGGGCCTCCTGTCAGCACGATCCCGTATCCTCCCTGAATTTGAGGGAGGGACCGTATTCCTGCAACGGTAATATTATCGACATAAGTGTAGTCGGTTTTTCCTGTATTCTGGATCCCGATCCCGAATTCGCAAAAAATACCGTGCTGCATGACATACAGCTCAAATTGAGGGCATCCCTGGTCAAGGTTGAAGCCGTCATTTTCGGTACACGCCTGGTCGATGACCGAACGCAGTATGTGATGTTGTTGTCCCCGAAAACCCCGCAACAAACCAGGGATAAAATTCGGGCATACATACAGGGTGCCCTGCAAACCGAAATTGAAGAAGAAGCCCGTCTGAAGGACGACACAACAACAGAATGAATACACACGAATTGTATCACGACGTGTTCGGCTCGGTGCTTGACCGTCGCGACATGACTCCCTACCTTCTGCGCAACTGCACGAGCTATGCAGCCGCACTTGCGCGTACCGACCGGATGCTCGCGAACCGGGGGTTCGACCGGGATCAGGAAACCCTGCTTCCCGGAGAACTTTTACGGGCAGCATCCTATGTTTCTTCTGCGCTGCAGTATTATGCCGGATACCTCTTGCCGCTTGTCGCCGAACACCTCGCCTCGCTCGAGAAGCTTGGAGGCCCCGCACGTGAAACCTACCGCACGGCAGTCGAAACCATCACGAAAATCCGCACACTGCTTGAGTCGCCCGAATTCAGGGGCTTTGTCATGGAGGATCCCCGCCATCTTTTCTTGCTCGTTTCACTTCGCAGATATCCAGATCTATTCAAGGGATACCGGGACAGCACCTTCTCTCCCCCTCCTGAATGGCTGCATGCAGCCTGCTCCCTTCTGAAAATGGCGCATATCATCAAGGCAATCGAAGGGGACAGCCAGGACATTCATGAATTTGCCCAATTGGCCTTCTTTTTTTCCGGACACGGGCAACGGCTTACCAATCTCTATTCCATGAACTGGAGGAATCCCGTACTGGTGCCAGAAGAAGAATCCGCCCGAAGAGCTTTTGTGAAAATAGCATCCTTTTTTCGCAAACTGACCGAGTCCGTATACCGCGACCCGAAAAGGGGGTCACTGGTATTCGACAGCGGCGACGGCGTCCTTGTCGACATACTCGAGATAAAGGCCCGCCTGAAAAGTCCGGAAAGTATGTTTGCAAAACTTGGCAAGGATATCGAGGGGGAATCGTACGATATACGTGACATTCTTGCGATTACCTTTTTGCTCAGGCACCGCGACGATACCTTATGCCTCTTTCATGCCCTGCAAAAGCGCGGCGTAATTCTGCAGGAAAACACGGTATCAACCTCCATAACGCAAACTCTGTTCAAAAACCCGTCAGAGATGACCGGTGCGGTACAGAAACTTCTTGCGGCCATTGCAGCGGCGGAAGGACGGCCCATAGAGACCGATACCGTCGAGATAGAACATGGAGCGCAGGAGTTCTTCCGCGCCCTCGGCAAAAACGCCGCACAAAACCCTCATTCCTCCGAGGATCACCGTAAATTCCAGTGCAAAATAAATTATTCTCTTCCGGTTCACCGGGATATTACAACAAACCGCATTCTGGTTCCGGGCACCCTGGAATGGGACCGCCGGAGCGGACAGCATATTGAGACACGGCAGCATACCCTGCCAGTCGAGCTGCGCATTTCGGATGTGAGAAGCTGGGAACAGTCGGAAAAGAAGGGTGAGGCCCATCACGCAGCCTACAAGGCACGTCAACTAATTGTTCTGATGAACAGATTACTTGATCCCGTGTGGTCCTTTCCGGAAGATCAGTTTGGCCAATTGAGAGCGGATCAGGGAATTCTTTTCCGCTAGAGAAAACCGGATTATCGAAAAAAAAGCCGCTCTTCCTTTCGGAAAAGCGGCTTTGCCGGCGATCGGAGTCGAACCGATACACCCGCGAAGGCGGCAGATTTTGAGTCTGCTGCGTCTACCAATTTCGCCACGCCGGCGCGTCACCGGTATGCTATCATAAAAACGCTATCCGTGTCTACTTTCGCTCGCGAAGCGCGTTCACGGTCGCGATGAGGGCGACACCGACATCGGCAAAAACTGCCTCCCACAGAGTCGCCAAACCGAAAGCCCCTAACAGAAGAAAACCAATTTTCACGATGAAGGAGACGGCAATATTCTGTATCACTATATGCCGAGTCCAGCGAGCACTTCGGATGGATTCGGCAATTAAACGCGGATTATCGGTCATCAGGACAACATCGGCAGCCTCGACCGCCGCATCGCTTCCCACTCCACCCATTGCGATTCCGGCATCCGAGCGGGCAAGAACAGGAGCGTCATTTATTCCGTCACCGACGAAAAGAACGGTACCCTTTGGATGCTGCGTCTTGACTTCTTCGGCAAACCTTTCGAATATCGACACCTTGCCATCAGGAAGCACCCCGGCATGAACTTCGGTTATTCCCGCCTGACGGGCAATATGACGGGCAGCAGGGATTGTATCACCCGAAACCATCGCAATATGCTTGATTCCCAAAGCACGAAGCTCGTCAACAGCTTGAGATGATTCTTCCTTGATGACATCCGCGAGTACAATATGCCCCAGAAGAGTACCATTCTCCGCAATGTACATGACCGAGCCCGCTTCTTTTGTCTCTTCTCCGGTAATCGCCGAAATGTCGACTCCTTCCGCTTCCATGAAACGGATCGACCCCGCGATAACGGAGCCCTCATCAGTATGCACGGAAATTCCATAACCGGGCCGTTCTTCGGCGCCATGAACCACACTACTCCCCGATGCGATACCACGCGATTCGGCATATGCCACAACTGCGCAGGCAAGTGGATGATTCGACTGCTCCTCGCATACCCGCGCACGTGATAGCAAATACTCTTCGGTAAAACCCGGTACGCTTTGTACTGAAGAAACGGCAAAGACCCCATAAGTCAGGGTTCCCGTCTTGTCAAAAACTACCGCACGGGTCCGGGCAAGGACATCGAGATAATCTGCTCCCTTGACGAGAATTCCCCGTTTGGCAGCCGCTCCGATACCGCCAAAATATCCGAGCGGAACCGAAATTACAAAAGCGCAGGGGCAGGATATTACCAAAAAAACCAGGGCACGGTAAATCCAGGGAATAAATAGTTCCGATGGGGGAAAACCGGCTCCCGAGTAAAAGGAAAGAACAAGGGGTGGTACGAGAGCCAGGAAGACGGCCGAAGCGGTCACAATCGGGGTATATACCCGGGCAAAGGAGGTAATGAGTCTCTCGGCACGGGCCTTCCGTTGCTGGGCTCCTTCTATCAATTCGAGCATACGGGCAGCCGCCGTTGTCGCATACACCGAGGTTGTGCGGATACTCAATACACCGGTCAAATTGACAGAGCCTGCATAGACCGTGTCGCCAATAGAGGCGTTTTTCGGCAAGCTTTCTCCGGTCAGACTGGACGAATCAATAGTGGACTGTCCGGAGATAACCGTCCCGTCAAGGGGAATTTTTTCGCCGGGAAGCACGCGAAGCATTGTCCCTTCCGCTACAAGCGAGGGGTGAACGATCATTCCGTCGCTTTCCTGTCGTGCAGTATCCGGACGGACATCCACAAGGTCGCGTATGGAACGCCTGCTGCGGTCCACCGCCATTTCCTGGAAGAGTTCACCCAGGTTGTAGAAAAGCATGACAGCCGCACCCTCGGTCCATTCACCGATGATAAACGCTCCGACCGTCGATACCGTCATCAGAAAGTTCTCGTCAAAAACGCGTCCCCGAAACACATTGCGAATCGCGGCAAGTGCGACACGCCACCCGGCAATACTCCATGAAGCTACAAACATCAAAAACACTATCTGTTCTGTCAAGGGCAACACAAACGGTAACATAATTCCCGAGGCAAATAAAACCGCAGAAGCAATAAACCGAAGAACAAGAAGCCGGCTTGCAAGTCGGGCACGCGACCCGATGGTCTTTCCTGTATCAATTGAACACGAAGCACAGGCACAGCTCATACACTACCCTCCCTGAGGTGTTCCAGGGCTACTGAAAAAAGGATTCCCACATGCTCGTCGTCTATCGAGTAAAATATTTGCTTTCCCTCGCGTCGCGTCCGCACTATCTGACTCTGTCTGAGCACCCGCAATTGATGTGATATTGCCGATTCGCTCATGGAAAGAACCGCGGCGATGTCGCATACGCACAATTCTCCGGCCATCAGGGCCGATACAATACGTATCCGGGTTGAATCTCCGAATGTCTTGAAAAATTCTCCCGCCCTGGACAAGAGTGCTTCATCCGGCATACGTCGTTGCGCGTCAGCAACCGCTGTTTCATGAACGCAATGTTCATTGCAGACATCTGCCTGTATGGTTGTATCCACCTGTTTCATTTATGCACCTCTTCATATGAACATATGCTCATATGTTCACTTTGTCAATAGTTATGCTTATTGATTTAAACCGAGTATACTTTATGTGTACTGGAAAGGAGATTTCTATGGAATTCAACATTACAACACCGGCACTGCTCTTTTCGGCCATATCCTTATGGATGCTCGCCTTTACCAACCGATTTCTGGCAATCGCCAGTCTGGTTCGCCAGTTTGTCGCCCTGTACACTGAACAGCATGAAGAGGGCATTTATCGCCAGCTTTCAAATTTTCGGACACGATTGCAGCTCATCAAATATACCCAATTCTTCGGCGTCCTGAGCTTCTTCTTCTGTGTGGTTTGCATGTTTCTTATTTTTGCGGGGTATATACTCTTTGCGGAAATCATCTTTGCCTCGTCATTGATCATGCTGATGATTTCTCTTTTATTGTCCCTGTACGAGGTCTTCATTTCCATTGGAGCTCTCAAACTGGAACTCGAAAAGGTAAAGGATTTCCAGGACACAAAAAAAGGCCGCTCCCGTAACGGAAACGGCCCTGAAAATTGAATGAATCGCAATTACATGGTAAACAGCAGGTCCTCATAGGTCGGCATTGGCCAGTAATCCTTCGGCATAAGCTTTTCCAGCTTGTCAATCGGCTGGCGGAGTGCTTCGGCCTTGGCAAATACCTTGTCCCGGAAGAACTTTGCCTGTTCTTCAGCACCCGATACATCATGGGCCGCGAGGCGAACAACTTCCAGTTCGGCAGCAAGTGTTGAGGCTTCCTCGACAAGTTGCGCAATATCCGAAAGCTTTTTCTTCAGGGAAGACGCCTTCATGCCGGATTCCTCAAGAATGGCGATCTGTCCCGCAAGTTCCACCGCATAATCGGTACAGGCGGGCAGTATCTCACGGGAAGCCATTTCAAAGGCGCATGAAGCTTCGATGTTGATCTGCTTTGAATATTTCTCAAGAACGATATCCAGCCGGGCGTGAATTTCTTCCTTTGTAAAAATCTTGTGCTTGGTGAAGAT
The DNA here is from genome assembly GCA_001604385.1 of Spirochaetales bacterium Spiro_09. GTDB lineage: Bacteria > Spirochaetota > Spirochaetia > Treponematales > Treponemataceae > Teretinema. The sequence goes on from LVBK01000011.1 coordinate 91,319, forward strand.
GCGTACCGATTCGTCGGACGCAAAATGCGGCCAGGCTTCCACCGAGGTGCGGAGATTCGGAAGTCCGCGTTTTTCGGCTTCCTTCACCCAGTCTTCGGTGTATCCGTTTCCGTTGAAAATAATCTTGCTGTGCTTTTTCCAGACATCGCTGATCAGCTCATGAACCGCGGCATTAAGATCCTTTGCCTTTTCCAGCATGCTGGCAATATCGCCCAATACCTCGGCGACGATCGTATTCATGACGAAGTTCGGTCCGGATATTGAGTCCGACGAGGGACACATGCGGAATTCGAACTTGTTTCCGGTGAAGGCGAAGGGGCTGGTCCGGTTACGGTCGGTCAGATCCTGGGGAAGCTTCGGCAGGGTGTTGACACCCAGCTCGAGCCGTCCTCCGGCGCCCTGGGACAGGGGTTTGCCAAGCGCAATGCTTTCGAAAATGTCCTGAAGCTGATCCCCGAGGAATATGGAAATAATGGCAGGAGGAGCTTCATTTGCGCCCAGGCGGTGGTCATTACCCGCATTGGCGGCGGCAAGACGCAACAGGGGTGCATAGGTATCGACCGCCTTTATTACTGCTGCGACAAACACCAAAAAGGAAAGGTTCTCGCAGGGTGTGGAGCCGGGATTCAGAAGATTTATGCCGTCATCGGTACCCATGGACCAGTTGTTATGCTTGCCGGAACCATTGACGCCCCGGAAGGGTTTTTCATGCAACAGGCATTCGAGATTGTGCTTTTTTGCCACACGCTTGAGCGTTTGCATAACCATCTGGTTGTGATCGGTCGCCACATTCGAGAAACCGTAGATGGGAGCAAGCTCAAACTGATTGGGCGCAACCTCATTGTGCTGGGTCTTCGACGGTATGCCGATTTTCCAGAGTTCGGCGTTCACATCGGTCATGAACGCGGAAACGCGCTCGGGAATCTTGCCAAAATAGTGATCTTCCAGTTCCTGGCCCTTGGGAGGAAGCGAGCCGAACAGGGTACGACCGGTAAACTTGAGATCCTGGCGGGCATTGAACACCTCGCGGTCAACAAGAAAATACTCCTGTTCCGGTCCGACAGTGGAGATAACCCGCTTCGAGCTCATGTTGCCCAGGGCGCGAAGCACGCGGATTGCCTGGGCGCTCAAAGCCTGCATCGAGCGTAAAAGCGGGGTTTTCTTGTCGAGGGCTTCACCGTGATAGCCGACGAACGCGGTCGGAATGACGAGGGTCTTGCAGTTTCCTTCCTCGGTGATAAAAGCCGGGCTGGTAACGTCCCAGGCAGTATATCCCCGGGCTTCGAAGGTAGCGCGCAAACCGCCTGAAGGAAAACTTGAAGCGTCGGGCTCACCCTGAATCAGTTCCTTACCGGAAAATTCGACTATTGCAAGGCCGTCGGCAGTCGGGGAAATAAAGGAATCGTGCTTTTCAGCCGTCAGGCCGGTCATGGGTTGGAACCAGTGGGTGTAGTGGGTACAGCCTTTTTCAATGGCCCAGTCCTTCATGGCGTTGGCGACGACTTCGGCACACGCGTTAGTCAGTTCGCACTCACCGGACTGAACCGATTTGAGTTCCTTGTAGATCGCTTTGGGGAGACGATCCCTCATCACAGAATCGCCGAATGCATTAATGCCGTAAATGTCGTTAAAGGGCATGCTTCAACCTCCTTGAACCAGGTTTTGGAAGCTGCCTCTGCATACGCCATTGCATACATGGCAGAAAATTCTTTTCAGTGCATATTTATACCGTTTTTTGTATATTTGTGCAAGACCTCACCGGAGAGACAAAAAAGACCAAATCTGGGAGTCTTCCTGACCAAGCCGCCAGAAGGCAATTCCGCTGACATCGGCGTCATGATACATCCGGGCGCGGGCCGACAGGGACCGCTCATCCTCGAAATAAACCGTTACCGTTACGGTTTCCCGGTACTGAAACCAGGGAATGTCAGCAGTACGGTTGATTTCTGCGATACCCTTCTCGCGGATCAGATTCTCGAGCGCCGAGTATCGGTAGGCACGGGCGGGGTTAGCATCCGCCCAGGCACGGCCGTAAAACGGCAGGCCCATGACCAGTTTGTCACTACCGATCGTTGAAAGAGCCCAGGCGGACACCCGCTCGCACCAGGCAATGGTCGCTATCGGCCCCGGCTTGCCCCCGCTCCAGTGTTCATCATAGGCCATGACAATGACGCGGTCCGCAATGCGCGACACGGCTTCGTAATCGTAGGCATCATCAATTTTCCGGGTTCTGGCCGGAAGGGCCACGCTCAGGGTCTTCGCTCCGATAGAAGCCTTGATGGCCGCAAGAAAGGTAAGAAAGTGATCCCGGTCGCGGGAGGCAACCTGTTCAAAATCGATCTGGACACCGTCGAAGTCTCGCGAGGCATCGACAATCGACTGTATCAACCTGGAGCGAATACCATACTCAGGATTCAGGCAAAAATGCGACAGGGCAGGGTTTGAGACCTCGGCAACGACCAGATGAACCCGACCGTTCCAGCCATTCAGTTTTGAGCGGTCAGGCACCCCGACAAGATGGCCGAAATTGTTCAATCCGGCACCAAAATAGCCAATATCGCTGATTGGCGCATTTGTGGCGAGAAACCGCTCTTCGCCTGCCATGAGGTAGGCCCATACCTCGTCAAAGGCGACCGGTGAGGTAGCGTGAACTGTAAGGGAAAAAAAGAAAAGCAGTATGCCGGTGGAGTATTTCATGAATAACAGTATACATCGAGTTGCCGGAAATGTACAAAAACAGGGTGCCGACACGTACTCTGCGCGGCAGCACCCTGCTTGTTTGGATCAGTCCTCCATCACCTTCTTGTCGAGGGTGGGGGGAAGTATCAGATTCAGGACAATACCGACAACGGTCGCAAGGGCGACACCTGCAAGCTGGAACTGGAGGCCGCCGCCGATATCAAAGGCAAGTTTTCCGCCGCCAATACCGATAACCATAATAACCGAGCTGATGGTCAAATTGCGTTTGCATTTGAAGTCAACTCCGCTTTCAACGATAGTCCGCAGTCCGCTCGAGGCAATAATACCGAACAGCAGCATCGAGATACCGCCCATGACCGGAGTCGGAATGGTGCGAATTATAGCGCCGACTTTTGTCACCAGGGACAGGAGCACGGCGATAACCGCCGCACCGCCGATAACCCATACGGAATAGACACGGGTAATGGCCATAACGCCGATATTTTCACCGTAGGTGGTATTGGGCGGACCGCCCCAGAACGCAGCCCAGGCAGTTGCCAGTCCGTCGCCGAGCAGGGTTCGGTGCAAACCGGGTTTTTTGTAAAAGTCGGCTCCGACTACACGGCTTGTCACCATGACGTCGCCAAGATGCTCGCACATTGTCGCCAGGGATACGATGACAAAGGTTAACGAAGCCATCAGATTAAACTGGGGAACGGCAAATTTGGGCAGGCTGAACCAGGAAGCCTCGGCGACTACGCCAAAATCGATGAGCGCGTAGGCGGGGAAAAAGCTTCCCATAATAACGGTAAACAGATAGCCGGCTACCAATGATATCAGGATGGGAATGACATTGAAGAAACCCTTGAAAAAGATCGTCGCAACAATGGCTACTACAAGCGTAAAGGCAGCGATTGAAAGTGACACCAGACTGTACGCCCCTTCGCCGTTATTCATTGCCATGCCCATAGCCACGGGAGCAAGATTCAGACCGATACAGATAATGACCGAACCGATGACGACCGGAGGAATAACGCGGTCAATCCAGCGTGTTCCGGCAAGCTTGATGATAAAAGCGACCACTGCATAGAAAAGACCGGCAATCACCGCTCCTCCCAGCGCGTAGGGAATGCCATAGGCAGAGCCAACTGCTATGATTGGCGGAATGAAGGCAAACGACGAACCCAAAAAGGCGGGAACCTGGGCACCGGTAACCAGGATATACAAAAGCGTTCCCGAACCGGCGGCAAACAGGGCAGCTGCCGGATCAAGGCCGGTAAGAAGGGGAACAAGGACGGTTGCGCCGAACATGGCAAATACGTGCTGGAAACTCAGGGGAATCCATTTGGCAAGGCGTGGTTTTTCGTTCACGCCGATAATCTGGTGAGACATAGCTTTTCCTCCGGAAGGCAGAATATCACGGGTAAAAGCGGTAACACAAGGCGCGACGGAAAGAATTATGCGATCGTCGTCAGTCGGCGGTCAAAAGACGGATCAGGAGGCCAGGGGTTGCGGCGCAAGCGGAGAGGGACTGTCCGGATTCGGCTTGTCGGGATCCTCCTCCTCGTTCTGGGAGGCAAAACGCTTGAGCATAACCAGCCGGTACAGGGCATTCCGTACGGCCTCCCGGAGCGGAACTTGCAGGTGAACACTGTCCGGGTCAAGAGAGAGCGCGCGGGCGGTAATATCGGACATTGCGGGCGGCAAGGCACCAAAGCGTTCGAGCAGCTCGTCCTGGGAGTATTGGGTACGCGCCCCCAGTTCCTTGCAGGGCTTCCAGCGAATCAAACCGTCCTTGCCGCGGTCACCGGTATAGGCAAAAAGCCGGCAAATAAGCGCACGGCCACCGTAAACCGTGCAATGCCAGGGAGTCGAGGGATCAAAAAAAAGACAGCTCGAATCGCTGTCGTTTCGTGGAGGCACAAAAGTTCCATCCATCAGAGATTGGGCTCTCTCTGCCTGATGATGCAGAAGCCAGGCGGCCATAAACAGGGCTTCACTTTCAAATACCACCGGCTCAAAATGTACACAACAGGCGCCGCAGCCTGAAGGACAATGAAAGGGGCTCGCCTTTTTCCAGACTTCCTGATCCGCTTCGATGTCCGCATATACCGCGCCCAGTCCGTCAATGACGGAGGCAATTCTGGAACCGGCAAAACCCTCAGTCTCAACCATACTCACTCCTGACATCTACGAACATTTTATACTGTTTTGCGCGGTATTTTGCAATACAGCCTCATACAGGCATTGGATGATCGCTTGACATTAGTTTCCATCATCACCATATTTAAGATACCGCGGTAAAACTCGTTATAAAACCAGAACGAGGCAGAACGCCGGTCGCGGGCCGGCCGATCCTGCCGCGGCCGCGTTCGGGAGGGGACGGGAAGCGCGCTGGCCGTACTCATACAGAAACAAGGAGAATACATGAATACACACAAAGACACACCCTTAGCGGGCAAAACGGCACTCGTTACCGGTTCCAGCCGGGGAATCGGCGCCCAAATTGCCCGTGCCCTTGCGGAAGCAGGATGCCATACCGTCTACTGTCACGGGCGAACGGCAGAAGCCTGCAAGCAAACCGTATCGCTCGTGGAGGCAGCCGGAGCACGGGGAATAGCCCTTGCTGCAGAGCTTTCAGACCCCGCGCAGGTAGACGCGCTGGGAGACCGGCTTGCCGCTCTGGGAGGGGTCGACATTCTCTATAACAATGCCGCCGTCATGCACCCCTGGAGAGAGCTCCCGGAAGATTTGACCGCACATGACTGGACCTGGTCCTTTCAGGTAAATGTGGTTGCCCTTGTCCGCCTGACCATCAAGCTGCTCCCCGCAATGCGGGCAACAAAGTGGGGACGAATCGTTAACCTTACCTCGGGAATTGACAAAACACCCCAGCTGGCCGCCTACGGCGCGTCAAAATGGGCGGTAGACAAGTGGACGGACGACCTCGCGTCCGCCCTTGAGGGCAGCGGGATTATCGTGAGTACCCTTGACCCGGGCTGGCTTAAAACAGACCTCGGCGGACCCAATGCCGATCATGAGGTCGACACTGTCCTTCCCGGAGCACTGGTACCCGCCCTTCTGAAGGACGGAGAGCGCGGCGGCCAGTTTTTCCGTGCCCAGGAATATCGCTGACTGGCACACGGAGTATCGTCCACCGCGAGCGGCGGACGATACTCCTGTTTTATCTCAGCGCAGAGGCGTCTCGCCCATCAGGAACCGGTCAATTTCACGGGCTGCAAGTCGGCCTTCGTTAATAGCCCATACAACCAGAGACTGTCCGCGGCGTGCATCCCCGGCAGCAAAGATTTTTTCCCGGTTAGTTGAAAATCTTCCATAATCAGCCTTAATGTTTGATCGTCCGTCAAATTCAAGGGAAAGGGCCTGGGGAACTCCCTGTTCCGGTCCCAAAAAACCCAAGGCCAGGAACACCAGATCCGCCTCGAAATATTCTTCGGTACCGGCCAGTTCGTTCATGACAAATTGCCCGGCGTCATTTTTCTTCCATTCAACGCGAATCGTGCGCAAGCCGGCAAGATTTCCCTTTCCGTCTCCGACGAATTCCTTTGTCAATATGGAATATTCGCGGGGGTCCTTCCCGAAAATCGCTTCGGCTTCGCCGTGTCCATAGTCAATTTTCAGTGTACGAGGAAAGGTGGGCCAGGGCATGTCAACCGTACGCTCGGCGGGAGGCATCGGCAACAATTCGAAGTTGACCACCGAGGCGCAGCCATGGCGGATGGACGTTCCGATACAGTCATTGCCGGTGTCACCACCGCCGATCACTATGACTTTTTTACCCTTCGCGTCGATTCTCTTTCCATCGGAAAAAGCGGAATCGAGAAGGCTTTTCGTGTTTGCGGTCAAAAAATCCATGGCAAAATGGATACCCTTCAATTCGCGTCCGGGAACAGTCAGGTCGCGGGGCCGGGTTGAACCGGTTGCAAGCAGTACCGCATCGAAATCCTTCACGAGCTGATCGGCAGAAATATCGCTTCCTACATCAGTGGAGGTGCGGAACTCCACACCCTCTTCTTCCATGATCGACACCCGTTTTTGCACCAGCGCCTTGTCCAGTTTCATGTTCGGAATGCCGTACATCAAAAGGCCGCCAATACGGTCTGAACGCTCGAATACAGTAACCCGGTGGCCACAGCGGTTAAGCTGGTCAGCCGCGGCAAGACCCGCAGGTCCCGAGCCGATAATGGCAACCGTCTTTCCGGTTCTGAACGCCGGCGGCAAGGGAACCATCCAGCCTTCTTCATAGGCCCTGTCTATTATCCAGCACTCATTATCCTTGATGGTTACTGCCGGCTGATTGATGCCCAGAACGCAGGCACCCTCGCAGGGAGCGGGACAGACCCGGCCGGTGAACTCCGGAAAGTTGTTGGTTTTCATTAACCGCAGCCAGGCCTCACGGTCCCTTCCGCGATATACCAGATCATTCCACTCGGGAATCAGGTTGTCGACAGGACAGCCGTAGCTTGACTGGCAAAAGGGAACGCCGCAATCCATGCAGCGCGCTCCCTGCTCTCGCCTCTCTGACGTATCAAGCGGAAGCGAAAATTCGTTAAAATCGGTTATACGGTTTTCCGGCGCCCTCCAGGGGGTTTTATGCCGGGTATATTCAAGAAATCCTGTGGTCTTACCCATTGACTGCCTCCTTGCGCACAGCGTTTTGCATTTCAAGCACCTTCTTGTAGTCCTCGGGAATTACCTTCACAAACTTTCTGCGCTCGGTATCCCAGGAGCCGATAATTCTTTTTGCCAGTTCCGATGCCGTATACCGCTTGTGCGCGCTGATCATGTCAAGAAGCTCCTCATAATCCTGGGCGGACGGCTCCTCGAGGGAGACAAGGGCCGTGTTGCACCTGCTTTCAAACTGGCCGACAGCGTCGTATACATAGGCAATACCGCCGGACATGCCTGCCGCGAAATTCCGCCCCGTAGTCCCCAGAATTACCGCCCTTCCGCCGGTCATGTATTCGCAGCCGTGATCACCCACGCCCTCGACTACCACGCGCGCGCCGGAGTTTCTGACGCAAAAGCGTTCGGCGGCCATGCCCCGGATATAGCCCTCGCCCTTTGTCGCCCCGTAGAAGGCAACGTTTCCGATAATCATGTTTTCCTCGGAATGAAAGACCGAAGCGGTATCGGGCCGGATTATGATCCGTCCGCCACAGAGGCCCTTGCCCACATAATCGTTTGCGTCTCCCGTCAGGGCAAACTGAACCCCGTCTGCCAGCCATGCGCCGAAGCTCTGGCCGGCAGTTCCCGTAAAGGCGATATTGATACTGCCCTCGGGAAGTCCGTCGTTACCGTGTTTTTGCGCAATCGTGTGACTGAGCATGGTACCCGTCGATCTATCCGTATTGATAATCTTCTCTTCAAACGAGACTATCTCCTTGCCCTCGATAGCCGGCATGCATCTGGCGATCAACCGGCGGTCGAGCACGGCGTCAAGGCCATGGTCCTGGGCACGCGTATTGATTATCGCGACATTGTCGTGGGGTTTCAGGGGCTCAATAAGGATCGGGGAAAGGTCAACCCCCCTGCTCTTCCAGGTTTTTACCGATTCATCCTGCTCGAGAAGGTCGACACGACCGACGAGCTCGTTCCAGCTGCGCACGCCGAGCGACGCCATAATCTCGCGCATTTCTTCCGCTACATACATAAAGAAATTGACAACGTACTCGGGCTTTCCGGCAAAACGACCCCGCAGGCGCTCATCCTGGGTCGCGATACCGACGGGACAGGTGTTGTTATGGCATTTGCGCATCATGACACAGCCCATGGTAATGAGCGGAGCGGTGGAAAAGCCGCATTCCTCGGCGCCAAGAATGGCGGCGATGACGGCATCCCGTCCGGTTTTTAACTGGCCGTCGGTTTGCAGGATGACGCGGGAACGCAAATCGTTCATAACCAGGGTTTGATGGGTTTCCGCGATTCCCAATTCCCAGGGAAGACCGGCATTCTTGACGCCGGTAAGCGGGGACGCTCCGGTACCGCCGTCGTGACCCGATATCAAAATATGGTCGGCGTGCCCCTTGGCGACCCCTGCCGCGATTGTCCCGACACCGACCTCGGAAACTAGTTTGACCGAAATGCGGGCACGGGGATTCGCGTTCTTCAGATCGAAGATGAGCTGGGCCAAATCCTCAATGGAATAAATATCATGATGGGGCGGAGGCGATATAAGACCGACGCCGGGCGTCGAATAGCGGGTACGGGCGATATACTCGTCAACCTTGTGGCCCGGCAGTTCGCCACCCTCACCGGGTTTCGCTCCCTGGGCCATCTTGATTTGTATTTCATCAGCATTGGTCAGGTACTCGATGGTAACGCCGAAGCGGCCCGATGCTACCTGCTTGATCGCCGAACGCCGGGAGTCTCCGTTTGGATCTTTTTTAAACCGCGCGGGATCCTCGCCGCCCTCTCCGGTATTGCTCTTGCCGCCCAATCGATTCATGGCGATGGCGAGGGTTTGATGGGCTTCAAGGGAAATTGAGCCGTAACTCATCGCACCGGTCACAAAGCGCTTGACTATCTCGGAAGCACTTTCAACTTCGGATAGCGGGACGGCGACAATGGGCTTGCCCCGCGCAGTCACGCCCTCGCGGAATTTCAGCAAACCGCGGATGGTCGCCTGTTCGACAGAACGCGCGTTCTGGCGCGCGGAAAACCGCTTCCAGGCCGACCCGTCGCCATGACGGCAGGCAATCTGTAAATCCGCGATCGATTCCGGATCCCACATATGTTTTTCGCCGCCAAAACGCACATGATAGTCGCCCGAGCTGCGAATCTCGTCGTACGGATTGACCTCCCGTGACGGATAGGCGTCCCGGTGGCGAAGCAGTATTTCTTCAGCAATACCCTCGACTCCGATACCGCCAATCCTGCTTGCCGTTCCGGTAAAGCACCGGTCTATGACTTGCCGGGAAAGGCCGACCGCCTCGAAAATCTGTGCAGCCTTGTACGATTCCAGGGTGGAAATACCCATTTTGCCGAATACCTTGCGCATACCCTTCGACAGGGCCTTGAAGTAATGGGATACAATCTCGTCATGGGTGAAAGAGGTGGAATACTGTCCCTCTGCCTGCAGTTGCCACAGGGCCTCGAACGCGAGATATGGATTGACCGCGTCAGCGCCGTAGCCGACCAGCATGCAAAAATGATGAACCTCGCGCGCCTCGCCCGTTTCCAGGACAAGGGCGATCCGGTTTCGTCGGGAAGTGCGCACCAGATGCTGGTGTGCCGCGCCGAGAGCGAGCAATGCGGGAATGGGAGCCAGCCGGTCAGAGGCTTCGCGATCCGAAAGTATGACGATCTGGATGCCGTCGTCAATTGCGCGGTCACACTCGCGCTCGATGCGGTCAAGAGCGTCCGAAAGAGCCCCCGCCCCGCCGGAAACCGGCCATACGCACTCGATTACCGCGGAACGCCACTGCCGCGCGTCAAGAGAGCGCAAAGAAGCCAGCTGTTCATTGGTCAAAAAAGGTTCTTTCAACCGCAACCGATGACAGTGACCTTCCGCCGGTTCAAGAAGGTTTCCTTCCGGACCGATAAAGGATTCCAGGCTCATGATGATGTCTTCGCGAATCGAATCTATCGGGGGGTTTGTTACCTGCGCGAACAGTTGCTTGAAATAGTCATAGACAAGCTTCGGCTTGTTCGACAAAACGGCAAGGGGTGTATCATTGCCCATGGAGCCCAGGGCTTCCTGCGAGGTTTCGACCATGGGCTTCAGCAACATTTGCATGGTTTCAAGCGTATAGCCGTGGATCCGCAAAAGGGCGTTCAGTTGATCCTTCCCCAGCTGCGCAGGAACTTCCCGCGCGGCAGGAAAATCGGACAGGTACATGCGCTGGCGGGAAAGCCATTGAGCATATGGTTTTTCACCGCATATGCGAGCCTTAATCTCGGCATCGTCGATAATTCTTCCCTGGCTGAAGTCAACCAGGAACATGCGGCCCGGCTGCAGGCGCGTTTTTTTAACGATACGTTCCGGAGCGACCGGAAGGACACCAACCTCGCTCGCCATGATAACCATATCATCGTCGGTAATGTAGATACGGCTCGGGCGCAGGCCGTTACGGTCAAGAACCGCGCCGATGATCGTGCCGTCGGTAAAGGAGATCGATGCAGGCCCGTCCCAGGGTTCCATCATCGAGCTTGCGTACTCATAGAAGGCCCGCTTTTCCGGGCTCATCGACCTGTGGTTTTCCCAGGCTTCCGGGATCATCATCATAACCGCTTCGGGCAAGCTCCGTCCGCCCGCGAGCAACAGTTCAAGCACATTGTCGAAGTTGCCGGAATCGGAAAGATCAGGCTCGGTTATGGGAAAGGCCTTTTGCAGTTCGTCACCGAACAGGGCGCTCTTGAGCGTTCCCTGCCGGGAAAGCATTTTGTTCCTGTTGCCGCGGAGGGTATTGATTTCTCCGTTATGGGCCATAAAGCGCAAGGGCTGTGCGCGATCCCAGGACGGAAAGGTATTTGTGGAAAAGCGGGAATGAACCATTGCAAGATGGCTGGTATATTCCGGGTCCGCAAGATCGGGGTAATAGGAAACAAGCTGATCGGGAGAAAGCATCCCCTTGTACACAAGGACGCGGCAGGAAAGGCTCGCGAAGTACAGTTGATGATCAGGATCATCGGCACTGCCCCGCAAAAGGTGGGTTGCCTGCTTCCGGATAACAAAGAGCGAGCGGTCAAAGGCTTCCGCGGACCGGTCGGCAGAGGGTGAACCGATAAAAAGCATTTCCATTTCCGGTTCGCTCGCAAGGGCTGACGGCCCCAAACCGGCATTATCGGTCGGGACTGCCCGCCAACCCAATAATATCTGCCCGGAAGAGGCGATAACAGACTCTATGCTTTTTTTGCATCGCTGTCTGCAGCCGTCGTCCGTCGGCAGAAAGACAATGCCGGCGGCATACGAACCGGCCGGGGGAAGATCAATCCCCGCGTCACGGCGCGCCACCTTGGCCAGAAATTCATGCGGAAGCGCGGTCAGAATTCCCGCACCGTCTCCGGTGTTTTCCTCCGCTCCGCGCGCGCCGCGATGATCCATGCGGCAGAGAATATGATTAGCGTCTTCGATTATTGAATGGGTGCGAATGCCCCGAATGCTGGCAATAAAACCAACCCCGCAGTTTTCTTTTTCATTGGCGGGATCATACAATCCGTATTGTCCAGGACGTCTTACAAAAGGCATCTTTGTCTCCTCTCAGCTCTGGTCCCCGGCATGCCGGGAAATAAAAAAAACCATTACCGTAAAGAACGCCTTTGCCCTTTCGACGGATAATCAACGTTGACCCCGAGCATCAAATGTGCACCTGTGCGGGTCAACCGGAATATGCACAGCCCGGAGGGATGTGCTGCGTCAATCGGCGTGCCGGAACGGCAGCCAGAACTCAATTTGAGCTTACACGCTTATTGTACAAAAAGAAACTGCTTTGTCCAGAGGCTACATGCTCAAATCAGACATTTTAGTGCATAATTATGCATTTATATTCATTTTTTACGTATAAATAGTCGAAGACATACAGGTTGCTTCCTAGTTCTTTTGTACGGGAGTTGAAACCCATAAACCCCGTTCATTTTCCACAACGGCATAAAAACTGACGGCGGGGTCAGTTTTTGTTTGCTCGATATCAAGAAAGGCGAATCCCGGATCAGAACTGCCGCGAGGCCGGGCAGGACTTCCCGGATTGAGCACCATGATATGGTCATACTGCTCACAATATTGTACGTGGGTATGGCCAAAAACGGCAATATCGCAATTCATCGCATGAGCGGAGTCCGTTAAAATGTCGGTACTGACATCAACCGAATACCGGTGTCCGTGAACCAGCAAAATATTCCAGCCGGCGGCTCGCAGTATCTGGCGCTGTGGCACCATGATATTGGCAAACGGAACTGTATCATCCCGCACGGATGCGGTCTTTTTCAGGCTGATGCGATATTGGTCACCGTCACCGTTCCCCGCAACAAAGGCAACGACCGGCGGGAGCGCTTCCCTGAGCCGATCGGATTCATAGGCATTTTCAATATAATGGACAATGTCCCACATGCCGTCACCGGCAAAAAGCAATGCGGACGATTCCGGACCGAATTCGCGGACTATTGCCTCAAACACGTCATAATGGCCGTGAGTATCGGAGACCACAAGTATGCGCGCGGCATCTGCACGCGAAAGAGAATCGCTTTCATCGACAGAGCCGAGTATTCCGCTCGCCGCCTGCTCAAGAGTATTCATTGTACGGCTCCTGAACCATTCATTGCGATCACCAGGTGGTTGCGGGAACGAATACCGGTATCGGGATCCTTCCAGGCTGACACAGTCCAGCTGGAACCGACAGACTGGTTTCGCGAAGCCTCGCGAGCCAGTTTCAGGGCTGCTGAAAAACGATCGGGAGCAGGAGAAGAATCGGTTTCAAGGGCAAGGACAGACACATAGAGCAGGGATGAAAGTTCGGTTGCCGGGATACTGAAGGCCGTATCCTCCGCCTCGCCTGACAGTATGTCCGAAGCAGCCGGAAGATCGAGGACCAGGTCGGAGACTGCCTCGACAGGAAGAACTTCGTCCATGGGGAATACGCTGAGTATCTGTATCTCGGGATCGCTCGCCCTGAACCGCTCCAGTTCCCGGACACTGCGCTCAGGAACGGCAACCGTGACGAGGATGCGGACAGGAGAGAGCCCCCTAACCTCTTCAATAGTAGTAACCGAAAGGACCGCACCTCCATCCGCGAACTGACCGAATTCGGCGTGAAGATCGTCCAGAATATCGCGACGGTCACTCCAGGAAGGACCGAGCCAGACCGCGATATAGCGTCCGTCCGGTTTCCGCCTGAATGAACGCTCAACGCCCCGGGACCCGGGCTGTGCTTCACCGGAGGCAGTTTGTTTGCCGAAGGAACCGAAACAGCCGGAAAGAGAAAGGACGAATAGAGTAATAGCGATCACTGCAGTAAGGAATAATCCACGATTCATCATTTGTAGGATAATACTCCTTTCACTGCCGATTGAAAAGCATTATATAATCTGTTACTCTGGCAAAATGGCAGCAATATCCACCATTTTTTATATCATCGGAAGCCTTGGCCTTTTGATGTATGGCATGAAACTGATGAGCGACGGTATTCAAAAGAGCGCGGGTGAAGGTCTTCACCGCATTTTGAATCTCATGACAGCCAACCGCTTCGCCGCCGTCATGACCGGACTGGGTATTACCGCCATCGTCCAGTCTTCCAGCGCGACTACCGTCATGACCGTTTCATTCGTAAACGCAGGTCTGTTGACGCTGAAACAGTCCATCGGCGTTATCTTCGGCGCGAACATCGGAACTACCATCACCGCCTGGATCGTTGCCCTCATCGGTTTCAAATTCAAGCTGTCAATTCTGGCTATTCCCGCCTTCGGCATTGGCTATTTTCTGACCTTCTTCAAACGGCTTAAACGGGAAGATATCGGAGAAGCGCTCATGGGCTTCGGCCTCCTGTTTTTGGGACTTGATCTTCTTTCAGGTTCCATGCCAAACCTGAGCGCCGACCAGATTCACTTTCTCGCCTGGTTTACCGACAAGGGCACACTGGGTCTTCTTGCCGGAGTTTTCGCAGGCCTCCTGATCACGGTCATCCTGCACTCGTCAAGCGCATCAACAGCGGTTATTTTGACCCTGTCCCACAACGGCATGCTCACCTGGGAATTTGCCGCGGCCATGGTGTTGGGAAGCAATATCGGCACCACCATTGACGCCGTCATCGCCTCGGTCGGCACAAAGCTGAACGCCCGCCGGGCCGCCGCGGTACACGTGCTATTTAATGTAACCGGTACAGTCATAGCCATGATCTTCTTCCGGCCGTTCCTGGCCCTGGTCGAAATTATAGTCCCGGGTGGCATGAACAACGACTCTATTGCCACCAACCTTGCCATGCTGCATACCATCTTCAATGTCATCAATACTCTTCTGTTTATTCCCTTTGTCAACCACATTACCCGTTTGGTGGAACTGGTTATCAAGCCGGGTGAACATGAACCGCCGACAACCTATACTCTTGACTTCCCCGAAGTAGGCATGCGCGAAAACGCGGAATCCTGTGTATTCCGCGCGGAACGGGAAATTGTCGCCATGTCCGAGGTAGTCCGCAGCATGTTTGCCTCGTTGTGTCCCCTCTTTGAACAACCCGACAAGGAAACAACGGCCCTTACTGTCGAGAAATTGGGACAGACCGAAGACTACGCTGACCAGATGCAGCAGTCACTGTCAGAATTCCTCGTAAAAACCTCACAACTGCCCCTTTCGGACAAGACCAAAACGAATGTTCGAAACATGCTTCGCATAGTTGACGATCTTGAAAGCATGACCGACGACATTTTCATGATTTCGATCCTTCTGCAGCGCAGCATCGATAAAAAAATGTCCTTTAAAAAGGACGATATGGATCGTCTGCGGCCTTACGTCAAGATTGTCGAAAGCTTCCTGGAATTCGTACATGGAAATCTGAATAAACCCCTTTCACGGGATCAGCTTGAAATTGCCCAAAACATCGAGGATCAGATAGACCAGTTCCGCAAAAATCTGAAGAAGATTGCGCGCAAACGCCTTGAGGAAGGTGCGGATGTCCGTGCGGAACTTCTGTATATCGACATTATCCGTAACATTGAAAAAATCGGTGACCATGCGTTCAGCATTTCGGAAGCCCTTGCAACAACCGTCTAGCGCAAAAGAGAGCGGAGAACTTTTACCAGAGTCCCCGCTCGGCTCCGATTGTTGTCTGCGGGCCATGGCCCGGTAATACCCGGGTACAGGCCGGCAGAGTCATCAAGAAAGAAAGGCTTTCCACAAGCTGTTCAGCAGACCCGCCCGGTCCATCTGTTCTGCCAATTCCGTGTCGGAACAGCGTGTCACCAGATATCAACACATCATCGCGATACAGACAGATAGAGCCCGGACTGTGGCCCGGGGTATGATACACCTCCCAGCCCTCGACCTCCTCGCCGTCTGCCACCGTGCGGCCAAGAGCCGGTATGTCACCCTTCATGTCCCTGACCAGGAAACCGGCACCCAATTCATCGAAAAATTGCTGATGTCGCTCACGACCGCCCGGACCGAACCATTGAGAATCGTCCCCGTGGGCAATGACCGGAACGCGGGGCCATAATTCGGTTAGTTCTCCCAGGGCAGCCAGATGATCAAAATGTCCATGCGTAAGCAAAAAACACCCGGGTGCAAAGCCCGTTTTCCGAATGTATGCTATAATTTTATCTGCATCTCCGCCCGGATCAACTACCATAATCCTGTTGGCGGACAGCGGAATAAACCACGTATTAACGGATAAGGAACCGGTTGCCAGAACTGATATTTCCATGCACCAATTATACCGGGAAGGAGTGTTCATGATAAGGGAGCTGGCTCTGGTCGCAGGGGTTGCCCTTCTCTGGTACGTCATATTCCCCCGCCTGGCGCGAACAATGGCCCGAAGGAAAACCGAAAAACGCATTTCTTTCCTCAAAAAATGCATTCAAAGCTCTGAAGCAATCTATCTCTTTTCCGGTTTTTCCGGGCAAGCACTTGAATGTACGCAGGAACATACATCCAGCGCTATACAGATTGAACCCGGCAAAACACGTTTCTTCTTATTGGACCGTTCACATATTTTACATGAGCTTGAATGGCGCAATGTACAAACCCTTCGCAGCGGAACGCCCCTTTTGTATACAGAGGTTCCCGGATGGCCGCGAAAAGCAGTGTGCGTCATTCAGGACGGCCGTGCGGACATTCCATTTCGTACATTGATATCCGCCCTGACTCCGGCACAGCATATTCCCCGCGATGATACGCACTGGTTTACCGCCTTCGGTATTTTCTTCAGCGCTCTCCTCTTTTTGCGTTTTCTGCAGCTTGAGGAATCTGACTTCCCGGGACTTGCAGCCCTCCTGGCCATTTTCGGAAGACTTCTTCCCTGGTTTCCCCCTGGTCTGGTTCTTACCCTCGGAGCGCACTGGCTGTATCACCTGACGGATGACGATGAAAAAAAAAGCCGGAGACGTAGAATCTCCGGCAATATTATGGAAATAGCGGGAATTTTACTCAATATCGCCGCTTTCTTCTTCCTGATAGTCAAAACCGGCTTCAGTTTCCGCTGAATTCTCTTCCTGTACACCGGTGTCATCCTGATCTTCCTTCTTCCGGGAAAAACTGACAACCAGTTTACGACCGCGGTATTCGATGTCGTTCAATTCCTCGATAATTTTCCCTGCGTCTTCGGTAATGACCTGTACAAACGAATAATTATCCAGAACGCGTATCTCGCCAATGTGATCCCGGTCCATTTCAACATGCTGCATAATCAGGCTGATAAGATCCCGCGGATACACCCTGCGGTTTCGCCCGATACTGACAAAGAGCGTTGTTGACACATCTTCGCTCAACGCAACCGGCCGGCTTTCGCTTTGACGGGCTTTTCGCTCCTCGGAAGCAGCAGGCTGCGTGACATTCCGTGCTGCGCGTTCTGGCCGTTCAGCCTTTGCCGGCCGTTCTTTTCGGGAATTCCGTGAGGAACGTTCCTTGCGGCCGGAAGAATTCCGCCCGGAGAAAGAACCATCTGACAGTTGTTTGAGAGCCCAGGCCGCAAAATAGGAACGCAGGGTAAAAGGAACACCCTTGCGGAACAGGCGGCGATAGACATTGAGCTCGAGAGGATCCTCTTCGGTACGGATTGCCTGTACCGCTTCCTGAAGCAGGGACAGGATATGATCCTCGTTCAATTCAGTGTTTTGCTTGTTTGCCACAATAAAAAATCTCCTGATGTCATCATGCCATAAATAAGCTGCTTGCTCAATGGGAAACCGATTTGGACAAATCGAGGGCGCGCATATGTCCCATGGAGACGAACCCGAAACGATCCAGTACAGGTAAAAAGAGATCCGGAATAACCGGATTGGTGAACAATAACCAGCGAAATCCCTTTTCCGTCCAGTGCCGGATAGTACGGGACAAGAGCTCCCGACCAAGACCCAATCCGCGATATTCGGGATACACGCCGATAAAGGTAATGTGCGCGCTGAGCAAGCTGTCATCGGGAAGCGGACAGGATACCGTCAGACCGGAAAGTTCGCCCTCGGCATTTTCGGCGACAATGATAAGATCATCCTCCGCGCGGTAGCTGCGTATCCGGTTGCACAACTCAAAAACCGCATCGGATAGCATGACCGGGAGGTCCTCGGCGATCTCCCGGTCAAGAGACCCGACAAGCCCGTCGATCAGGCTCGTGTCTTCATCGTCAAAGACCCGGAAGACAAAATCATTTTGCAGAATATCCCCGGTATCTTCCGGCTCAAGACCGATGCGCTCAATGCCCCAATAATCGCGCAGGCTGTTGTACCAGTCACTGACCGCATTCTTCATCTGGCGATCCTTGAACTGAAACCACAGTTTTTCTACCTCAGGTGCGTTTTTCAGGCAGTTCTTGAAATTTCTGAACACACCATGACCCGAAGAAAGGGCAAGACGCAATTCCTCCCGCACAACCGGATTCCGCAATTGGGCAACAAAGCGCTCCATCATCCTGAATCCGCTGACGGAATCCCATTGGGGTATGCTATAAAACCGGCTCTCGTCGGCGGCCTGATCGGTGGCAGGAATGCAGCGCAGTTCCTGGCTGTCAAACATATGAAGACCGGTCTGATCCTCCATGGCGAAGATGATTTCATCCATCAATTCGCCGGTCATCTCAAATTCCATATACGTTTGATTTTACCATGGATTATTCTTATTATAAAGAAGAACTCATTTCCATAAAGGAGGAATGACATGAGCAC
>LVBK01000049.1 GCA_001604385.1 Spirochaetales bacterium Spiro_09
AATGATGACCATCGGCCACAGCCAGAATTTCAGTCCGTTGCGGTAAATGACGTAGCCGCCTAAAAGTCCGCCCAGCATCAGCGCCACGACGCCGATCGTCCCGTAAATCACGCCGACGTTTTCCGTGGTAAGTCCCAGCCCCCCATCGGCGGGTGAATCGAGCAAAAAAGGCGCAACCATCTTGACGAGCTGCGCTTCGGCCAACCGGTAAAACAGGAAGAAGCAGATGATAACGACTATGTCCTTACGCCGGAAAAAAAGGGTTAAAATGCGGAAATATTCGGCCAGCAGGTTTTTCCCGCGCGCCAATGTAGCGCTGTGGTCTGATGCGGGACAGGGAAGGACAAAGAAATGATAAAGACACAGTGCAAGAAAAACCGCGGCGGCGACCAGAAAAGTAATCGACCAGGCTGAGGCAACCGGATAGCCGGATTTTTGCAGAGCACCGGCCAGGATCACCAGACCGCCTTTGGAGGCGATGGTGGCCACGCGGTAAAAAACGGTGCGCACACCGACAAAAGCCGCCTGTTCAGGCGTACTGAGACCCAGCATGTAGAAGCCGTCGGCGGCAATATCGTGGGTGGCGGAGGAAAACGCCATTATCCAGAACATCGCCAAGGTGTAGCGCACGAAATCCGTCGCGGGCAGAGTCAGCGCAACGCAGGCAAAGGATGCGCCGATGGCCAGCTGCATGAGCACGACCCAGAAACGCTTGGTGCGAAAAAGATCGACAAAAGGACTCCAGAGGGGTTTGATTACCCAGGGGAGATAAAGCCAGCCGGTGTAAAAGGCGATTTCTTTGTTGGAAAGCCCCAGGTTTTTATAGAGGACAACGCTGACGGTCATGGCGATCATGTAGGGGACGCCTTCGGCGATGTACACGGTGGGCACCCAGAACCAGGGATTCCGGTTTTTTTCTTTCATTTAAAACCTCTTGAAGGAATCATGGGCTGCAAAAAAATATAAAAACCAACTTTACTTTTTGCTCCTCGGTTTTTGAACCTGCTCCTCGTCACCCGTCACCATTCACTCGTTACTCGTTACTATTTACTATTTACTTGTCACTAGTCACTTCAATCACCGTTATTTCGGGCCGGTTGAAAAAGCGTATTGGAACGTGCGTGGTAGCGATACCGCGGTTCACATACATCTTTGTCCTGCCCCGCACGAAGAGCCCTCTCATGAAAGGTGATTTGTTGGCTTTTTTGGATTTTTCCACCAGAAAGGGGATGCCAATCTGACCTCCATGCGTGTGCCCAACCAAAAGCAGGTTCACCCCAGCCTCAATAGCCTCGTCAAAATTGTCGGGATCATGGGCGAGTAAAATGACCGGGACATCAGACGGGATACCGCTGAAAGTCTTCAACTTTTCGTTTTTTCTCCGGAAATAACCGAACCCCGCCAGATAAAGGGTCTTGTGATTGGGCAAAGCCACTGCCCGGTTTTCGTTGATCAGAATGTCTATGCCGGCGGCTTTAAATTTTTTCATGATTGCCGGATTATTCAAGGGGCCGTCATAATTGCCCGGAACCCCAAAGATGCCCGCCGTTGTTTTAAAACTCCGAATTAATTCAGAGAGCGCTGAAACCTCGACAGCCAGTTCCCGCTTCTGCTTGTCGCTGAAAAAGTCGCCGGTGATGAAAAGAAGATCCGGTTTCAAGGCATTGACCCGGGCAATCAGGTTTCTTTCCAGATTTCCTATCCCGCCTTGAAGATGAATATCGGATATCTGCACAACCCTAACGCCTTCCAAAACTTTC
>LVBK01000050.1 GCA_001604385.1 Spirochaetales bacterium Spiro_09
AGCCCCTATAGTGATCAGGAACATGCAATCTTTCAGATTAAAGCCATATGTGATTGCTGTTTTTTCTCCGCCATCGGTATTTCCCCACGTATTATCAGGATTTTTCCCAAATAATTCAATAAATTCTTCAATTGATACTTTGCCAGGAATATGTATCGTAGTCTTCGTATACGCATCGAATAGTGTAATTTGTGCTTTTATTTTTGAACTTATCCGGTAAATTCTTGATGTCTTGTGCATAAAAAACAGTAGAAAATAATACAAGATACAAAGCTAGCACAATCTTTTTCATTAACATCTCCTTAACTAATAACTTCAGTGAGCGAAGCGACCAGCCCATCAGTGTGTGGATCAAAGCATGGAAACCGCTTCCTCAGAAACAGCACATCCCGGCATTTCCGGGCACGCAGTCATGTCCCACAGCCAGCAAAATCACAGCCACCAAGCACCGAACCCAAGAACCGCCAGGGCACTTGCCATCGGACCCTGAAACCTCTTACAGCAGAATATTCAAAAGCCTCAACTCGGACACCAATCGCTTGATATTATTCTCTTTGTGATCATGAAAAATGGTGTGCATGCCTAATTTCCGCGGAACAGTTAAATTGCTTTCCCGATTATCGATAAACACACATTCATTGTAGGCAACCTGCAAGGCGTGTATGGTCTTGCTGAAAATCGCCTCTTTGCTTTTTTGGGACCCAATTACCGCGGATACGGAAATTACGTCAAAAAGATCATCCAGCTTATATTCGGAGATTGACGCATCCATTCTGTCTTTCTTGTTGTCTGTAATTAATCCTGTTTTCGCATTCTTTTTTACTTTTTTGATTACTTCAATCATTTTCAGATTTATTGGAGTGTTCTTATACGAATCGAATAAATGCTTGATGGTGATGTTTTTATTCACATTTTTACACAGCTGGTTCCAGATTTGCTCGTGCGTCACCTTTCCCGACAAAAGATCATCGTTATATTTTCCATACTCCCTGGAAAAGAGGTCATACTCCACTTCGGCATGCTGGCTTATGTACTTGCAAATAGTATATGACCCTGATTTATCAAGGGTTACCACGCCATCATAATCGAATAACACCGCTTTAATCATGTTGATCCTGAACTATTACCGTGTGATACCGATACATACATATCGTTGCGCGAGGTTTCAGCTTGTACAGAACGAAGCTGCTTTGTCTGTCTTGCGAGTATACGGACGAATGGCTTGCTCACGCCGCCGAAACAGGCTGTAGGCAGAATTCCAGTTCTTTTTTGAATGAAGGGAAACTGTCAACCAAAGTGATATTGACAGATACCTGTAGTGTATCATGACTGGAAGGTTATTTCAGAAAAAAATATCCTGGTTACCCGGACAGACCGCCATACCGATGAAGGGCGGTTTAAAAGAGAAAGGAGACACAGGCAACCGATTACAGTTGATCCAGCGGACTTTTTACACCTGCAGGACCCTTGTTCAGCACATGCGTATAAATCATGGTCGTTTTCAGGTCAGTATGGCCTAAGAGTTCCTGAACTGTCCTGATATCATAGCCGTTTTCAATCAGGTGCGTGGCAAAAGAATGCCGAAGTGAATGGCAGGAGGCTCTTTTCGCGATCCCGGTATCGCGTACCGCCATTTGTATGGACCGCTGAATAACGCTTTCATCGACATGATACCGGCCCTGTTCTCCGCTGCCTTCGTTCTTCCATCTTCTGCTTTGAGGAAAAACCCACTGCCATCGCCAGTCCCTGGAGGCTCCGCCATATTTGGCCGAAAGCGCCCCCGGCAAGGGAACGGCCCCGTAGCCGTCCCCGACATCCCGAGAATGAATACTCCGAACATTTTCAAGATGCCGCCTGAGGCGGGGTATCAGCGCGGAAGGAAGCATGGTCCTCCGGTCTTTCGCCCCCTTTCCGTTTCTCACCAGAATTTCATGACGCTCGAAATCGATATCCTGTACGCGTAAGGAGATACACTCAGCAAGCCGCATCCCGGTGCCGTACAGCACCAGCGCGATCAATTGATGGGTGCCGGTCATGCGCGAAATAATTGAGCGCACCTCGTCGCGGCTCAAAACAACCGGCAAACGTTGCGATTTTTTTGCGCGAATGACAGAGCCTAACTCCGTCACCGGCCGGGACAACATAAACCGCATATAGAATAAAATAGCCGCCAAGGCCTGGTTTTGCGTCGAAGCCGAGATTGCGTCGGAAGTGGCAATATGCGATATGTAGCTGTTAACATGAGATTCATCAAGCCGGGCCGGCGCAATGGTACGGTGAAAGTCAAAGAAACGGGTAAGCCATTTATGGTACGCATCGACGGTGCGCGGACTGTAATGCCTGGCGACAAGAATTTTCCGGTAGGTTTCCAGAAGGCGACCTACCTCGCGCGTCCGTTCAGCAGACGCCTGATTCTGACCAAATTCCGGCGCGCCCTGATCGGCTACCGAGCGGACCAGGGCACAGAGCGCGTCCCGTTTCTCTTTCGTGTCGGGGAAAAGCCAGCACTTCAGCACGCGATCATACGAGCCGCCCCCCAGCGCCTGCAGCTTCCGGGCAAGGCCCGCATCATGGGCGCACTCGACCGCAAGCTGCCCAGAATTATGTACCGTTACACGAATTGTCATGAAGCCCCCGTCCATTCTCTATTCCCGAAAACGCCATTTTGCCTGTTTTTCTGTTCAATTTATTCACAAAAAGAGCCAGAAAAAAGCAGCAGGGGACAAAGCCAACGCGCGCAGGCGGCGCGAAGACAGGAGGGTTTCGGCGCGAACTGGCCACCGGCAAGACTCATGCCAGGGAAGACCTTCGTTCAAACATCGTGACACTCCACTGAAGGGGCTCTGAAGAACACGCGCGCATCTTCAAAGGAGCATCACCGGCAGGTCGGTATACAGCTACATACGGTACCGGTTACCGCTTCCGGTAACACAAAGATCCATCTGCCTCTTCTGTTCCTTCCATGCTCTTTTATGTATAGTAACTTCATGACGCAGCGGCAATGGACAGCTTTTTGCACCTTTCGGAATTCCTTTCGCGAACAGTGCGCTCGGTGGCAAGCTGAAACCGGGGCATGGCTCCCCGCGCTCCAGGTCGAAGTGGCCCGGTCGCAGGAAGGCTCGGCCTATCCCCTCGAAACCTCGATTGTGTACAACCGGGCGCTTGACGAGGTATGCGCAAGCGATTCCATCCGACTCATCCTGGTCGGCGACAACCCCGGCAAGGATGAACAGCGGGCGCACAACCGGCGATATCTAGTCGGACAGGCGGGAAAACTGGCAGAAGGCTTTTTCCGGAAGAATACCGAACTGAACACGGATTTTCGAAAAGACGTGATTATTCTGAACAAGACGCCCATACATACGGCAAAGACCCGACAGCTCGCACTGTTGCAGCGCTCCGGAGGCATACAATTCCAGCAGTTTTTTGACAAGACGCTCGTATGGATGGCCCGTGAAACAGCGACACTCCGCCAGAAACTCGGCTGCGGGCTTTGGATAGTCGGCTACAGCGAATTGCGGCCCAAGGGACTTTTCGCCCCCTATGCCCGGGAGCTTGGAGAGGCCTGCAATGCTACCCAAATATCAGCCCGGGACGACAATGAAATCCTCCTTTTTCAGCACTTTTCCATGAACCGCTTTACCATCGACTTGCACGAGCGGTATGAGACCGACCGTACGCTGACCGAAAATCTTGCGGCCACCGGCATTGCACACCGCAAGGAGGTTTTGGGCTGGTAAGGCCCAAAAAAAAACCGATGAGTCAACGAAGAATCTACCATATTATGGCCCTCCTTACCGTTACGATATGGAGCAGCACGTTTATCTCCACAAAAGTATTACTCGCCGACTTTACCCCGATAGAAATCCTGGTGTTTCGCTTTACCCTCGCCTGGCTGGCAATGTTTGCGCTCTACCCGCGCGTACACCGGATAGAAAGCATTACACAGGAAATAATGCTGGTGTTTGCCGGTATCTTTGGGGGTTCGCTCTATTTCGTGGCAGAAAACTTTGCACTGCAGCACTCTCTCGCCTCGAATGTCTCGCTCCTTGTATCAACCGCGCCGATTTTAACCTCGGTAGCCGCACACTTTTTGCTGGACGGAGAGAAGCTTACTTCCCGGACAGTCTGCGGGGCCCTTGTGGCCTTCCTCGGTGTATGCCTGATCGTCTTCAACGGTACGTTTGTGCTCAAGCTGAATCCCCTCGGCGATATGCTGGCATTGCTTTCAGCGCTTTCCTGGGCGTTGTATTCAATACTCATCAAAAAAATGAAATCCCGCCATTCGATATTCTATACAACGCGTAAAATCTTCTTTTACACCCTGCTAACGGTGATCCCCCTGCTTTTCTTCTTTCCCGTCAAACCGGAATTGTCCCGCTTCGTCTCGCTGCCAATCGCTCTCAATTTTCTGTTTTTGACGGTTTTTGCCTCGTGCCTCGCATATGCGCTCTGGAACAAGGTCATTCTTGGCCTCGGCGCATCCGCCGCCAACACCTTTATCTATTTCATACCTCTATTAACCCTTGTTCTTTCGGCACTCATACTGAATGAACCGATGACCGTCTTCAGTTTTGCCGGAGCCTCGCTCATCTTCACCGGAGTCTATGTCGCCACCAAAAAACGCTTTTCAAAAGAAAAGGAAGCTTGACATTATGAATATTTCCCGGTTGTTTAACGACAAGGCTTTTTTCCGCACACTCTTCGTGTTGGCCCTGCCGATCATGTTCCAGAACCTGCTTCATTCACTGGTCAACATGCTGGACACCATCATGATCGGACGGCTCGGCACCATTGAAATTGCAGCGGTGGGTCTGGGAAACCAGGTGTTTTTTCTCCTGAACATGATCTTATTCGGAGCGGTCTCGGGGGCGGCGGTCTTTACCGCACAATACTGGGGAAAAAAAGACACGAGCGGGATCCGGCAAACCACCGGGCTCGCTTTGATTATCGTCCTGTCGATCGGCACTCTTTTTACCCTGCTGTGCCTTGTTTTTCCCCGACGCATCATCGGCTTCTATTCGGCAGACCCTGCGGTCATTGAACAGGGGGCCCTATACTTGCGCGCCATGGCACCATCGTTCATTCCCTTTGCCATCAGCTTTGTTTTTATGTTGGTCATGCGGACTACCGGAAAAGTAAAGCTGGCCATGACCGCGACTGCCATATCGCTCAGCCTGAATGCCGTCGGTAATTATGTCCTGATTTTTGGACCAGGACCCTTTCCGGAACTCGGGGTACAGGGAGCGGGTTACGCGACCGTCCTGGCCCGATGGGTTGAACTGGCGATTGTGCTTATTACCGTATACGGCAGGCGATATGTCATGGCCGGAACACTGAGGGAATTCCTTTCGTTTGATCGGGCCTTTGCGGCAAAATTTGTGCATATCGTTACCCCGGTCATCATCAATGAGCTTTTCTGGGCCTTCGGGGTTACCATGCAAAACGTCATCTTTGCCCGAACAGGCACGGCGGCGATGGCGGCCTTCAATATTACCGTTACGGTATCCAACCTGGCCTGGTTCATTTTCATCGGACTGGGCAACGGCGCGTCCGTCATGGTGGGCAATAAAATAGGCGAGGGAAACCGGGAAGAGGCAACCGAATATGCCTGGAAAATAACAAGATTTTCCGCCCTGCTTGCCGCTTTCGTCGGAGTGTTGCTCTTGCCACTGTCCCGGCTCCTGCCCCTGTTTTTCAATATAGAGACGGATGTGCTGCGCACAATCTACCGGATGTTCATCATTTTGATGCTCACCTATCCCTTCCGGGCATTTAACATGTCGGTGATTATCGGCGTCTTGCGGGCCGGCGGGGATACACGATATTCCATCGTGTTCGATCTGGTTTTTATGTGGACCGTGTCGATACCGCTTGCGGCAGCGGCATCCTTCCTCTTTGGCTGGCCCGCTTGGGTCATTTACCTCTGCCTGGTAACGGAAGAACCGCTGAAAACAATCCTGGGATACCGAAGGCTTTCAAGCGGAAAATGGCTGCACGATGTTACCTGAAGCGATGCTGACGGGCGACATGCCCGTGTCAGCATCGGCTGACGGGCATTCGTTTACCGCCCGCAACACTGCTTGAATTTTTTGCCGCTACCGCACGGGCAGGGCTCGTTTCTGCCCACCTTGGGGCTTGAGCGCACAATGGTTGTCGCGGCAAGCTTTCCCTCGGCATACAGCCATTTCCCATCGATCTTTTTGAACGCCGCGACCTCCCGGTGCTCGTCTTTCAGGCCTTTACGGGAATAAAAGGCGGAAAACTCAACGACGCCCTCGGTATCCGATTCGCCACCCTTCGTTGTCCCGTGAATCTGCAAACCGTGCCATTCCGATTCGGAACTCCATTTACGGGTTTCTTCAAGATCGATATCATTGCCGCCTTCCTCGCGAATACAGGAGGTGGCGATAAAATCGATTTCGCCCTTTACATAGGAAGAATACCGGGCCCGCATCAACTGTTCTGCGGTCACCGCAAGCGTTTTTCCCTTTATAACCGGCTGACAGCAATCAGCATATGTTTTTCCCGACCCGCAGGGACATTGTTTTTTATCCATTGTAATTCATATCTCCTTGCGTATGGTTATACCACAAGACCGAGGCCGGAAACAATAAACGCGTGAGGCCCTTTCAAAACGCGAAAAGTTTTGAAAGGGCCTCGATCAGGTCCGAAAACCTTCCAGCATGTTTTGCAGGCTGTCCGGGCTGTCAAAACGGCGTTCACGGCGTTTATTCAAATAGCTGTATACTATCGGCGTCACAAAAAGAGTCATCAGGGACCCCGACACAAGCCCACCAACAATCGTCACACCGATCGGCTGCATCATCTCGCCTCCATCGCCGGGAAAGAACCCCATCGGAACGGTCGCGAACACCGTCGTCAGAGTTGTCATCAATATGGGCCGCAGCCGGTTTTTGCCGGCCATTACACAGGCTTCCATGACCGGAATTTTTTTCCGGAGCAGGGAATTGGTGTAGTCGACCAGTACAATACCGTTATTGACGACAATACCAACAAGCGCTACAACTCCGACCGCCGAAAAAAGCGAGAAGGTTTGACCGGTCCACACATAGACCCAGACAACCCCGATTGCCAGAAGGGGTATGGACAGAAAAATGATAAAGGGATCAACCAGCGATTCAAATTGCGCGGCCATCACAATGTACACCAGAATAACCGCAATTAGAATGACAATAATCATTGCGTTGCCTGACTCCTTCAGATCGCGGGCCTCCCCCAAATAACTCAAACGGACACTGTCCGGTACATCAAGATGTGTCGCAAGGGCTGCTTCAACAAGCGGCTGTACCCGGCTCGCCGTCATTCCATCCCGGAGGTTTGCGTAGACATGATTGATCCGTACCCCTTCTTCGCGGGTAATCCGCTGCGGTGCAGTGGAAGGAACGAAGGTAACAATGTTATCCAGAGAGACACGCCCCCGGGAGCCGGTAACGTATAGCCGGGACAGATCCGATAGTGCATGAAGGTCTCCTTCGGGGAGGCGGACCTGAATACGTATTTCATTATTACCTGACTGGTAACTGGTAGCCGTCAAGCCGCTCAGGGCAGCGCGCAGCTCGGAAGAAACGGCCGCTATTGAAACCCCGAGCGAGGCCGCTCTGTCCCGGTCTATGACCGCTGTATATTGCGGGTTTCCGGCAACCAGATCCGAGGTGACATCCCGTGTTTCGCTTACATGTGTCTGTAAAATGTCGATGATACGGTCAACCGTATCGCGTATATCGCGGGAATTGGACGAGGAGAGCGTTATATCGATAGGAGAAGACATCCGGAACCCCCGACCAGAGGTATAACTGAACGTGGCTCCCGGAATGGAATCAAGAAAGGGCCGCAACCGTTCCTGCACAACAAGGGGGGGCATGGGTTGTTGACCAACCGGGGGCAGCTTGATCTGAATCGATCCGGTATTGTCCTGTCCGACGGTCAGAATGAGATTGGTAAAACCTTCAATATCCTCCAGGATTCGGTCCTGAACCTGGAAAAGAATATCCGAAGTTACCGACTTATGGGTGCCAATCGGCATGGAAAGCGAAACGGTTACACTATCATCCGACGTCGAACTGGGCGCGAAACTCATGCCCATGGACGTAAAACGAATAACGGACAGAACCAACAGGAGCAGGACGAGGGTCAGGACAAGGGGACGGTTCGCAAGCGCGAAGGACAGTGCAGCAGAATAGACCCTTTCCAATGCGGTAAAGAACCGTTCAAAGGCCGTGTCCAGCAGCACAAGGAGGCGGTTTTTAAGGGGTTTTTGCGTGCGCGTATCAAGGCGCAAAATACTGCCCGCAAGGGCGGGAACCAGGGTCAGGGCCACCACAAGTGAAACGGTCAAGGAGAAAACAACGGTCAGAACCATATCGTTGAACATCTGCCCCAGCATTTCAAGCTCAGCCTTGTAAATCAACACCGGGACAAACACACACAACGTGGTCAGGGTGGAAGCAACTATAGCCAGTATCATTTCCCTGCTACCCCGAATCGCGGCGACGGCGGAATTGTCCCCGCTCTCCCGATACCGGTGAATATTGTCAATCATTACTATGGATGAATCCACAATCATGCCGATGCCCAGAATAAGGCCGGTCATCGTCATCATATTCAGCGTCAAATTCATCAGGGACATTGCCAAAAGAGTAACCAGGATCGAGATGGGCATGGAAAGCGCAATGATAAGGGTTCCCTTAACGCTCCTGAGAAAAAGCAGGATGATCAACATTGCTAAAAGCCCGCCCTGTACGGCAGAGCTGTATACTTCGTTCATTGTCGCCGTGATCAATTGAGTGTCATCACTCAGGATGGACACCTGTACCCCGGCGGGCAACCCGTCATTTATACCATCAAGGGCTTGCCGGACCGATCGCGCTACGGTGGTACTATTGGAATCGGTCGTGTTGGTTATAGAAATATAGAGTCCCGGAATCCCGTCTATATAGACTTCGTTCCCGGTGTAGTCGAACACCTCGTATACCTCGGCGACATCTTCCAGACGAACCACATTATAGCGGGTAACCGAGCTCCCCGCGACGGGAACCGAATGAGTCGCGACTATCGTATGACGGATATCTTCGAGAGAGGTATAGGTTTCATCAAGCTGTACCTGATAATTGATATTGTTCTCGGTCAGTATGCCTCCCGAGGAACGGATATTCCGGGAAGAAAGTGCGGTCGCAATACCGGACAGGCTTAAATTATAGGCCTGCAGCCGGTTCTCGTTGACATCGACACGGACCAGCTTGTCGGCGCCCCCGCTCACATCGGCGGCCGCGACACCCTCAACGCGCTCGAGCATCGGACTCAAGGTATTTTCCGCCAAAGATTTCAGCTCATTGACCGGCAGATCACCCGACACGACAAGACGCATTATGGGCCAGGAGTTCATGTCAAACCTCCTGACCGTCGGAGTTCCCGCTGTTTCCGGAAGGGAATTCGCGTTACGGTTCAATATGGTCGCGACATCATCCATGGCGCGATCAAGGTCGATATCATACCCGAAAGAAAGACGGATACGGCTCTGCCCGGAAGAGGATGTCGACGTCATGGATTTCAGGCCGGACACCGCACGAAGCCGCGATTCCAGCACGCTGGTGACGTTCGAGTCAACTTCCTCGGGGCCTGCGTTCGAGTAGGAGGTAAAAACCGTCAATACGGGCATGGTAGTGGAAGGATACAGCGCCACTCCCAGACGGGGCACGAAGATCGCGGCGACGACACAAACCAGCACAAAAAGCATGGCGACCGTTACCGGCCGGCGTACGGAAATTTCGGCAACCGTCATTTCTTGTCCTCCGCAAGGCGAACAAGAGTCCCGTCCGACACAGACGCAGACAGAATAATGGTTTCCCCGAAGGCAACGCCGTCAAGCAGCTGCACGTGGGTGTCGCTCGAAAGGCCGGAGGATACCTCGCGCCGTCTGGCCCGACCATCGCTATCCAGGACATAGACTACCGGAAGGTTATTGTAACTGCGAAGCGCCGTTTTCGGGATAACCATTACTCCGCGCTCTTCCCGGGTAACCAGGGTAATAACGGCAAACATGCCGGGTCGCATCTTTTTTGCGGGGTCCCGCACTTCAAGGCGAATTTCCACGGTACGGGTACTGGCGTTGACTACCGGGCTAACCTGCACAATGCGGGCGTCGAAAATCTCCCCGGGATAGGGGATCAGGGAAATACCCGCGGGCAATCCCGGCCGGACAATTGAAATATACTTTTCAGGTACATGGGTGATAATGTGCAAATCATCGAGTACCCCGACAGTTGCAACCGCAGTACCTGTGGTGACGGTGTTTCCCGCAGCGAGCGGAATGGATATCACCGTACCGGCGATGGGAGAGCGGACCGGGCTTTGTGAATACGCGGCTCCCGGGCGCGAGGGATCAATCCAGGCAAGGATATCATTTTTGCCGACAGTCGAACCCACAGAGACCTCATAGCGCACCAGACGGCCCGCCGTGTCGGGGAACACGCTGATCTCGGACCGGGATGAGACATCTCCGTTCAACCTGATCGTGTTAACTATTGATTGCGGCGAAAGAGTGAGCGCCTGTACCGTTATTGCCTGTTCCTGTCGCCCGCCTGATCGGGGGACTGCCCCCTGTCCGGCAGGAGCAGGTCCGGTAACCGGAGGAGAGCCGGCAGACTTAGAGGCGGTCGAATCCCGGCCAAAAAGCGAGAAAAGAATGGCAACAGTGCACACCCCGACAAAAAAAAGCAAAGCCAGCTTGATCATCATATCAACGCGGCCAGTATCCCGGAAAAATTTCATCATGACCCCCATTAACTATTCAAACAAATCAGCTTCGTCGCAATTAAGCGCCCAGGCAAGCTCAACAACAGCGGACACATAGTTATTCCGCGCCGACAGGAGCGCTACCTGCGCGGTCAACAAATCCTTGCGCGCTTCATCGTATTCTTTTTGATTGGCCAATCCCGACCGATATCCCTGATCCGTTAACTCGTAGGCTCGTGTGGCAAGAGTTACCCTCATTTCGCTCATGCGAATTGCATTGCGATACTGCTGCAAGGAATCAACCAAACCTTTAACCTCGAGCCGGGCCTGGGTTCGAACCTGCTCAAGAGAAAGAGCGGCGGTCCGTACAATTGCATCAAGTTCCATTGCAGCCACCCGTTCGCGTGAACCGGGTATATACCCGTTGAGCGGAATGCTCACCGTCAAAGAAAACGAGCCGTTTTCCGGCAGGGAAACACCCTCAAGCAAGCCCGAGACGGAGACGGACTCTGACAGCTGCACGCTTGGCGCATGCGAGTTAATCAAACCGGCGCGTTTTTGGCTTTCCGCACGCGCTAAAGCCTGTTGCGCGGCCTGAATATCAAGGCGCTTCTCTATCAGGTTTTCAAGCGCCGAAAACGGGAGAATCGGCCGCACCGCGATAAAAACCGGATCACTGAATTGATATTCGGTTTCTATCGGCACACCCAACAGAGTATTGAAGTTTCTCAGAGACGCTGACCAGTCCTGTTTTTGCTCCTCTACATCCGGCTCAAGCGAGGCTGCGGCATAACTGGCCTGTAATAACTCAAGCTCGGAAGCAAGGCCGTTATCATAGTTTTTTCTGACAAGCGCTTCCTGCTTGCGGGCCAGCTCCAAATTCTTCTCTGCCAGCGCAATCATGGAGGATTCCGTTAACAGGGAAAGATATGCCTTCTGCACGTTGCGGACGAGCAGGGCTTCTGCTTGTCGCCAGGATGTCAGGGATGTATCACGGGCAAGAAGTACCTGCCGCACTGTTTCACCCGCGCCGGGAGCAAGGGAAAGGGACAGGCCTGCGCTTGCCGAAAGCTCGCGGCTGTTACGCGATATTTCCGCATTCGGAAAATTGTGAATATGACGGAAAGAAGCTCCCAGCGACAGCGACGGAAGAAAGACATTCCAGGCAAAACGAGCCTTCTGAAATGACAGCTCAAGTGCTATCCGCTCCTTTTGCAATGCACGATTGTTTTCAAGCGCAATACGTATCGCTGCATTCCGGTCAAGAGTTTCAGAAAACAGGCTATGCCCAATACAGGCAATCAGAAAAAACAAAAGAACCTTACTGCTATTCATATTTTTCATAAATTCCCCATTACAAGAAATCAGTATACATATAACTAAATATTCGTGCTGAACCAAAGATACCTCTTTTCAACTTTTTTTTTTACTTTCCCTGTTGTTTGAGCTATACTGTGAAGTATGTCGGGACCGCGCGGTATTGACCTTGCGGTCATCTTTCTGCTACACTCTTTTTACCTCGGGGGTGTAGCTCAGTTGGCTAGAGCGCTTGCATGGCATGCAAGAGGTCAGGGGTTCAATTCCCCTCACCTCCACGAGTCCCTTCTAACCAACTCATCACATTACAAGAAGCTACACAATTATGGATGATTTTGGACTTGACCCGGAGCTTGCAGCTCTTCTCGATGATACACCGGTCATTGCGAACACAAAACTTAAAAAAGACAGTCTCTTCTCGAAAACTATCGACACGAGCGGTACAAAAACCTACTCTCCGGCAGATGTTGACCTGACAGATACATCATTCCAGGAAATAACCAATTTCTTCTCGGACCAACCCAGCAATACACTTGCCGACCCGGCGTACTACAAGAAAGTTCTGGGAAATGAAAACGATACAGCACAACGTATTCATACCCTTCTGTCAAAATACCTGACCTGCCAGGACTCAAAGGATCGCGGGGTATATCGGCAACAGCTCATAACCGCTTATTGGGATTTTACGGCAAACCTGGCACAGCGCGCAGGAAGCGGAAAAATAGACCCGGTCAAGAAAATGTCCCTCCGTTTTGGTTTGATTCTCCCGACTCTGTTGACTCCCGAACAAAAAGATCTTTTTTCCCGAATCATCGATCAAAATATCATGCGCGTCCCGTTGTATTATCTGGATGAATGGTTTTATGCAATCGGTTCGGGACAGATAGGCCCGTCCAGCACTGACGAGGCAAAATCATCAAAAAAAGACGAATCCTCCCGGTTTCAGCAATTACTGGGAAAAGCCCAGGGTAAATTGCAAAGCGCGGAGAATCTCTTGCGCGCAAAATCCGACGAGCGGGGAATTGCGGAGGACGACTTCAAGCGAAAAATCGAAGTCGCTTTTCAGCATGACTCACTTCCGGGCTTTTCAGGAGTCAAAACTGCCTTTACCGATCTGCAAAAACGTACATTGAGCGAACTTGGCGAATCTCTTCGTAAAATAATGCAATTGGACAAGGAATTACAAAATTTTATCGAAGATTATGATAATGCCGACGCCGATGTCAGAACTTTGCAACAAAAAGTTGAGTCGAGCGGGGGCGGCGTTACAAACGTTTCGGGAGTTGCAACCGAATTTGACACAATTCGGCAAATGGCAAAAATGACCTGTGGCCGACAGGGCAATCACTTCCCCATTCTTACCCGGGAATATTTCCACTGCTCAAGTCGGGAAATCGGCACACGGGAGAACGTACTTGAAACCCTTCGATGGATCGAATCTATAGACGTCGAAGCCTACTGCCGCCAATATAAATCCCAATTGAACCGCATACCGCCCTTCGTGGTTCTTATTCCCTCCTATGGCGAATACGGTTTTTGCTGGGAGCCCTTTGACCGCTATAACCGCGTGACCAGCCGCGGCCGTATCGCGATTCCGATGTATGCGAAAAATCTGAAAATTGCTGTCCTGACAGCGGTTGCTGACCTGCGTTGGCAGGTTGCCAAGGAAAAAGCGTCCTATTACTGGATGGAAGAGGGTTTGACGGGAAATTACTATCAGTGGTTCCAGTCGCAAAAACTGAAAGGCGACGTCAAAGAATATTTCATCAATGATTATCTACTGTGGATGCTCAAGGAAAGCGAGGGAATACAAAAATTGAGCAAGGAAGTCCGCGGGGTTTTCTGGCGATACATGCCCTTCGCGAGCGAAGTAAAAGCCAAACTGAAACCCCGGGCCCTGGTCTATCAGGAATTGTGCCAGCGCGATATTAACCGCGAACTTTCAGACGGTTACTGATCCCGGTTTTTCTTTTTACCCGGCTTGCGGCGCAACCGGAACAGGGGTTCCATTTTATCTTCAAGACCATATTTTTCGATCACCCATCGAGAAAGCCGTTGATAGACGATCATTGCCAAAAATACGCCGCCAACAAGAGCCAGGGGAACAAAGGTGCCTATCTTATCTCCCACCATTGGCTCTAACGAATTGAGGATATAAAAAAAGGTCAGTATAAACACAATTGCCAGCATTACCTCGACAATGGTTCCCGCAATTACAAACAGCACCGTATTCATTTTCTTGTTCACTATCTCTTTCTCCCCGCAATTGTTACAAACAGACCCAATCCGCACACAATAATGGCAATATCAGCGATATTTACTGTCGGCGTCCGAACGAGCCCGAAAAGACCATACAACCTGAAATCAATAAAATCAAGAACACCACCCGGTCGAAACAGCCGGTCAACCGCATTGCCCGCCGCGCCGCCCATGAGGCCGGCCATAAACCAGCGGGAAGAAGGCCGAAGCCGGGAGGATCGCATATACAAGCCGAAAACCACCAGGAGGGCGACTATCGGCAATAATTTATTTGTCAGTGCGGACAATACGCCAGCTGGCTCAGCCTCGCCGGAGAACGGAAGCGCACTGTTATACACGTGTACAATCCTGATCCACCCGTCAGTATAGCCCGAAAACACGGACCAGGGCCGTACGAAACGGGTTACCAGCATTTTGGTCACCTGGTCAACGATCAATATAACCACACCCAACAACAGGGGAACCAAAGCCCCTGCATCCAAAAATTTCAGTCTGCCGAATCTGCCGGTTTTCACTTCCATCGTTACAACCCGGTCGGTGCATCGATAAAAACGGTATCCATGCCGGTCTCTTTAGCAAGTCGGGCGGCAACAAGCCGGGGCCCTACTGTTTCACTGTAATAATGTCCACAGGCAATTACCGAAATACTGTTTTCCAGGGCAGGATGATATATTTCATGCGTTAATTCGCCGGTAATATAAAGATCCAGGCCAAGATCAATGGCCTGATGTACCTCGTCAGCTGCCCCGCCGGACACAATACCAACGGAGGAAATGTGCTTCGGCCCGAAGGGAAGCAGATTGCGGGGAGTATGCCCATCCGGAAACAGGGTCGCACAGAGGGCATCAAGACTTACCGGCACAGACAATGAGCCATAGTAACCAATTTCCATACCGCGATACCGGGCAAAGGGCTGTATGTTTTCCAGTTGAAGCCGAGCCGCGAGTCCCGCGTTGTTCCCGCACTCGGCATGCGCGTCAAGCGGCAAATGAGACGCATAGAGAGCCATATTTGACTGCATCAACAATTTTATCCGCTTATAATGCGAACCGGTCACCATAAGCGGCTCTTTCCAGAATAAGCCATGATGTACAAACAGCAATCCCGCGCCCAGGGCGGCTGCCTTTTCGATCGTTTGTGCGCAGGCATCAACGGCAAAAGCCACTCGCATGATGTCCGCCCCGTCATTATCAACCTGCAAACCGTTGCGGGACGGGTCAGCTGCTTCAAAACGGGCAGGATCAAGCA
The DNA here is from genome assembly GCA_001604385.1 of Spirochaetales bacterium Spiro_09. GTDB lineage: Bacteria > Spirochaetota > Spirochaetia > Treponematales > Treponemataceae > Teretinema. The sequence goes on from LVBK01000050.1 coordinate 15,580, forward strand.
ATGAGCTAAACCATTTATCCAGTTCTGCCGTTTTCATAATGCACTTCCCCGTGCCAACCAGGTTTCAATGCGTCGGGCCAACAGCTCGGCATGTTTTCTGCCAGCATCCCGATTCGCTCCAAGCAGTCTGGCGGCCAGCACATCATCGGCGGCAAGTTCCCCGAACCCGTACACGGAATCCGTTCCCCGGGTAATCACGAATAAAGGAGCGCGTGTTGCCATCCGGGGAAATTCGCCCTGTGCACCGGACAGAACAACCGCTTCTTCCGGCACGGTATCGGGTGAGATCAGAGCGATCCCCTGAACCGGAGTATCAGATGACGCAAACAGTGCCTGCAAGGGGGCACAGGCGGAACCTTCCGCAATTGCGAACACCGGAATCGAAGACCCGTAGAGCCGGGAAGAATACGTCACCAGAAAACGGATATCGGCCGGTTGAAATTCTTCCATATATTGGGCAGGCAGGGAGTTCCCATAACCAGTCAGCTGATACAGTAGTCGGGAGTATAAAAAGAAAGATTCCCTCACGAGCGGAAGGGCAAAAAGCGGGGAGCCTCGTGCCGGTCCGGAAAGCTGCGCTTCAAGAACCGTGTACCCCTTGCTGGCCAAAAGCTGCGCCAGTGTATCCCGGCTTTTAAGGGAACGCACGGAATCGCCGGTCAGGCAAACCACGCCCTTCGGGGCAACCGGGTCCTCGCTCTCCCATTTCCTAAGCCGGGCCCGGACACCGGTACCGGCAGGCTCGCTCCAGGAGGACAGCCGAACAGCACTGTCAGGGACCCAGGGATCTTCAGGTGCAAAACGGATGCTCACTATCACGACAAGCACCAGAACAACACACCCGAACGCATGAAAAAAAACACTCGCGGGGGAGAACCAGTCTGTCGGTAATTTCACCAACAATCTGACGAGTCGGCGAAACCCGGACACCAGAGTCACTACTGAAAAACAGAAAACCGGAAGAAAAGACACGGGAATACCCGAACCGGCAGCCAGGGCAATCGCTATCAAGAAGGATACAAACGGTAATACGGAAATACCTTCCATGGCCTGAAGGGAAGGGAACAACGGTCGCACATATACCGGAACCAGGAGGAGAAGAACAAGTAATTCACCGATAAAAAGATCAGACATGTGCCCTCACCCGCTTTTTTTAGGATATACTATACTCATGCCCATAAGCGACAACCTGTTAACACCATCAGAAAGCATTTATTCAATACCAGAAGACATGATTACACGGCTAAGACCCCTGGCTTCGGCAAACCCGATCATCGGACAAGACCGTGCGTTGGCAGCACTGGAACTTGGACTGGGAATACCCGCCGACGGATATAACATATTTATCATGGGAGCCTCGGGAACCGGAAGAAGAACTGTATTAACCACGCTCCTGGAAAAATATAAAACAAAACAGGAAGACCTACAAGATATCGGCTATGTGTACAACTTTGCCCGTCCCCTTGAGCCGAAGGCGCTATATTTTACGGCGGGAACCGGCTCCTACTTCAAAAAAACCCTCCAGGGCGCCATAGACTCTATCCGGAGACAGGCTATTCAAATAACCAAATCGGAAGTCTTTGCAGCAGCCAGCAAAAAAGTCATCGCAGAAGCGGATACCGATGAAAACCGCCTCTTGGCAGACTTCGAGCACCAAATGGCAGAAGAAGGCTTCAAGGTTATCCAGATAAAGGACGATGAAGCCCGTTCCATGGACCTTGTGCCCGTCGTACGCGGGAAAACAATTTCGTTCGACGAACTGCAGGATATGGCGTCATCGGGTCGCTTCCCGACCGAAAAACTCAATAGCATGCGAGAATCATATTATCGATGCCTCGACTCCATGTCCGAATTGTTCACAGCCATCCGGAACAAACGAAAGATTACCGAAAAAAAAATCAGGCAATTAAAAAGCCAGTATATAGCGCCCATAATTGACAACGAATGCGCGGTGCTTCGAAGTCTTTGTTCCCGGGAACAGGAGAACAAGGACGCTATTGCCTTTCTCGACGCAATCCGCGAAGACCTGCTTTCACGCATTCACATCCTGACCGGACAATTCAAATCGCTCGCGCGGAAAAAGCATTTTTTCGAACGCTATATACTCAATCTTGTCTCCGAGCATCCCGATGGCAGTTCCTGCATCATAACCGAGGAAGTTCCCACCTTCGCAAACCTCTTCGGCAGCATCGAAACCGGAAATATGAACGATGACATGAACATAAATCCCCACATGAAAATTCGGGGTGGTTCTGTTCACCGCGCATTCGGAGGATATCTTCTCCTTCGCCTGCAGGATCTGCTCATGGAGGAAGGCGCCTGGCCCTATCTGAAACGGGTTTTGCAGTCAGGGAAAATCGAGATACAAACGCCGCCGTCTTCCCATCAGAGCCCCAGCCTGGTCAAACCACAGCCGCTTGATGTCAGGCTCAAGGTTATCATCATAGGAGGCGAACATTCCTATGACTTTCTGTACCAGGAAGATCCGGACTTTCAGAAACTGTTCAAAGTATGTGCCGAATTCGACTCCGTCATGCCGCTCAACGACATCAGCATCCCGCCCTATATATCATTCATCGATTCCTATATTCAGCGTAAAAAACTTCTTCCTCTTGATGATGGGGGATTGGGGCACGTACTCAGGGAAGCGGCTCGCATTGCAGAGAGCAGGACGCAGCTGACCACTCGTTTTACCAAAATAACCGATCTCCTGCACGAGGCGGACTTTCATGCCCGCGCCAAAGGCGAAAGCCAAATCACGGCGGCAACCATATCGCAAACGCTTGCAGCCCGCCATTACCTCTCCCGGCTGCCGGAGGAAAAATTCGCCGAAATGATCAAGGCCCGTGAAATTGTCATAGATGTCAAAGGGTCCCAAATCGGAAAGGTGAACGGACTGGCCGTTCATGACCGGGGCTATCATTCCTTCGGAATTCCGGTTGTCGTCACCGCACAGGCCGCCCCGGGAAACAAGGGTGTCATTAATATAGAACGGGAATCGGGTCTTTCAGGGGAAATCTACGACAAGGCACACCTCATCATACAAGGACTCTTCCACCGTACCTACGCCAAGGATATACCGCTCGCCGTTTCCGCAAGCATATGCTTTGAGCAGTCCTACACCGAGGTTGACGGCGATTCAGCCTCCTGTGCCGAATTTTTCTCGCTCCTGTCCGCAATTGCCCGAATACCGCTCCGTCAGGACATCGCAATCACCGGAAGTCTTAACCAACTGGGAGATGTCCAGCCGGTTGGCGGCATCTCGGAAAAAATCGAGGGCTTTTTCGATACCTGCTCGATCCTCGGGCTGACCGGTACGCAGGGCGTCATTATTCCGCGCCGAAACCTGGACAACCTGATTCTGTCCTCGCGTGTTGAAGAGGCTATTCAGCAGAATTCCTTTCATATATGGGCTATCGCATGTGCCGATGAGGGTCTGTCTCTCATGTCCGGTATAACCGCAGATCACTTCCGCGAAAAGGTGTACGAGACACTGAAGGGTTTCGCAGATCGCATGCAACGGCATCTCAATTGACAGGGTATTGTTTGCACCGGCTTTAGTTTAAAAAACTGGAAATATTTGAGTGACTGGAGTAAAATTAGACCAACTATGGAAAAAAAAAGTCAGACACAGGTAGATGCAGAGAAAATACGTAAGGCAACCCGAATGGGAGTGCCTCTTTCCATTACGACATATACCATGCCCCACGAGATTGAGCTGTACATTGCCGAAGTACTTGCCTGTTTCCTGGCGGAAATGAATCAGGACAGGCTGAAAGATTACCTGTCATATTGCATCAATGAATTGACGACAAACGCAAAAAAAGCAAACACAAAACGGATATATTTCAAGGAACGCAAACTTGACATCAATGATCCGGAAGACTATCGCATCGGCATGGCCTCATTCAAGGAGGACACGCTTTCCAATATCAATTATTATCTTCAGTTACAAAAAGAAGCCGGCCTCTATGTCAAAGTCATAATGCAGGTCAAGAACAAGAATATTATTCTCGAGATTCGCAATAACAGCGAGCTGACAAAGACAGAATTCATGCGTATTTTTGACAAAATGGCGCGATCCCGGCAATTCACCACCCTCGAAGAAGCCCTGACCCAAATTCTCGACGACTCGGAAGGTGCAGGCCTCGGACTGGTAATCATGATCCTGATGCTTAAAAAAGTAGGGCTGGATGACGACAATTATCAGGTCCTGGTCGAAAATGGCGAAACCATAACCAGAATCATCATGCCGATGGATCTGGATACCCAGGAGCAATTAAAAACTCTTACCCAGGATATTGTCGGTTATATCGACACCCTGCCCCAGTTCCCGGAAAACATCGCACAAATAGAAAAACTCCTGAATGACCCTGAATCAAAATTGTCCACAATCGCAGCGCATATCAGCAACGATGTCGTACTGACGACTGACCTCCTGAAACTGGTGAATTCTGCCGCCTTTTCGCTTGCCAAAAAATGCAACAATATCACTGAAGCGGTCAAACTGGTCGGCATCCGCGGCATAAAAAATCTTCTGTATTCAATCGGATCCATTCAAATTCTGGGGAATACCTCGAACGAACAAAAACATTTGTGGGAACATTCATACAAGGTTGCATTCTTCTCGTATAATCTTGCGCGTAACTTCCTGCATAACCGGCTGGTAACGGAAGACGCCTATGTATGCGGTCTGTTGCATGACTTGGGAAAGATCGTCTTCAGCGCCATGTACCCCGAGCTTCTGGAAAAACTTGAGCGGGTTCGATCCACGCTCAGTATACCCGACAAGGTCTATCAGGCGCTGCTGGCAGGTGCGAACCACCCCGATATTGGGGCAGCCCTCGCAGAAAAATGGAACTTTCCCACCTCGCTCGTACTGGCTATCCGATACCATCATTCCATAGATGAAGCGCCCGAAGAATACGCGGATCTTGTCGCAACTGTCTGCCTTGCCGACCTTTTTGTTCATTACGCGGAAGGAACCATAGAGTTCTACCAGATCAATCCGGAATTACTCAAACGTTTTAAAATAGAAAGCGAAGCGCAGGTGAAAAAAGTCTGCTCTACCTTTCAGAAAGGCTTCGAGGCAGAACAACTCAGATAAGCTGTCCATTGTTGAATAACAATACCAGTTGCGACAGACACATTTAATGACGCTTTAATACCGTACATCGGAATACTTACCCGGCCCGCAGTCGCTCGTTCCAGAGCTTCCGGGCTCACACCCAGCTCCTCGGAGCCGATTATTACAATTCCTTTTTCAGGAAAGTCAAAATCCTCAATCGGTGTGCCGCCGGTCTCCAGCGCAAAAACAGGCTGGTCCGAGGGAAGATTTTCAAGAGAGCTCCGCTCCCAGGGAAGAAACGTCACGGAACCCATTGCTGAACGAATTGCGCGGGGGTGATCAGGCGATACACAATCGGGAGACACATACACTCGCTCTACCCCGAAGGCCTCGGCAGTCCGAAAAACCGACCCGATATTGAATGGAGAGCGTAAATCTTCCGCATATATGCATACTCCCGGAAAGAAAAACCGGGAATTTGTAAGCCGCTCCTGGTCATGCCCGACAGCAATCAGGTCCCATTCTGCCGGAAAGGTACCGATTGCAGTCAACAGGGCGTGCCGGGTATGATTACACAGAACACGGACTCTTTCTGCCGATACCCTCTGGATATTCTCAAGACTATCAAGAGGTCCCGCTTCTGCGATAATGCTGCCCAGAATACGGTCAATGGTTTCCCGCGGCCCGGCAGGCAGCTTCGGGTCCTCAAGTGCGAGCTTGACAAGAGATGTCACATACAACGGATCGTACAAGCCGGACCGCTCTATGGATGTCAAGACAAGCGCAAGCTTCCGCCTCCGCTGTCCGGGAGGAAGCCGTAAAAGTTTATGTACCGGAATCATCTTATTCAATACGCCTGTTTTATCAGATCAAAAAGATCGTCGCTTGAAAGCGATCGGGGAATGTAATTCATAATATCAAGGGCGGACGCATCCTCGGCTACAGGGACAAGCTGATCAATTGTCAGCCCAAGATCCTTGAGCCTCGTCGGCAATCCGGCCAGAGCCAAACGCCGTCGCATATCATCAATTGCAGCCTTCGCAAGCTCTGCGGTTTCAAGCCCTCGAGCAGAAACCCCGAGCATTTTACCGATAGTGGCAATCCTGTCCACCTTTGCACGGGAAGCATCTTCCATAATATAGGGAAGCAATACCGACGACACCAGGGAGGTCGAGGTTTTATAACGGGCATTACAGGCAAGCGAAATAGCAGTCGCCACACCGGGGGATGAAAGAGCAACGCCCATGGAAGCCATGGAACCGCCCTGTGCTATGAGCATTTCTGATGGGGTGCCGACCAGTTTGCTTTGTTCGGGATCAAGCGCCAAGAGCAAGAGTTCAATGGCCTTCCCCAAAATAGTCTCGGAGAAAAAATTCGACTTTGTCGACACATACCCTTCGACAGCAAGCGAAATGGCATGAAACACCATAGACACTGCTGTATTTGGCGACATATGCATATACAAATTCGGGTCGATTATCACGGCACGACAGACACCACTCTGAATCTTCATCAAGCGTATCTGCCGGTTACGAGCATCGATAACCGGTGTCCGGTCCAAAAAAACAAAGGCATCACGGCAGGTAGAGGGAACCTCGATAAAGGGAAGAGAACCGCCAAAGGGTTGCTTTCCGCCCAGATATTCGTAAAGATCATGATCCTCGTTATATAAGGAGGCAAGCGCCCGACCAAGAGACGCACACTTGGTTCCACCGTATGATATTATTCCGTGAACATGCGCACCACGAGCCAGGGACAATGCCTGGTCAAGGGTTGCCGATGTCGGTGCCGAGGGAATATCGTCAAAGACAAAAACCGATAAGCCCTTGTCCTCCATGGCGCTGACCATTTTTTCAACTAAATCAAATTCTTTTAATATGGGATCCGCAAGGAGCATCCATTTCGTACCCCAGGAGGCCGCTATCTGTCCTATTCTGGCAACAGTATACGGACCGAGGATAATATTCGGTGATATTTTGAAAACAAAATCGGCCATAAAGCACCTCGCTTTTAATAATAGCATTTTCTGGACGAAAAAAAAGGCGAACCCGAATGGTTCGCCTGTATCATCTACTTATCAGGAAGTTACAACCCTCTCAGGTGCAATTATACGCCTGGAATCACGCTTACAGACCGAAAACATCCATAAGCCGGTCTGCTACTATATCCACAACGGCCTGATCTATATACGCAGGATCTTTAATTTTTTCCATAACGGCGGCTACACGATCAGACCGTACATCGGCTGCAGAATTAACTGCTTCCATCGCGAAGTAGGCTTCGGCCCGTTCCTTTGCTTCTGCCGATACGGAGATTGAATCGGTTGGTGCAGATCCGCTTGCCCGGTGGGCTTTGTGAGTGCTTTGTGTGTTTTTCAGGGGATCAATTCCCCCCAAGCGGTCAATCATCATAACATTCCTGCCTTCATTTTCTTATCGGTTATTCCTGGTCAGAAGTTGAGCGTTTTTTTCCGGTTACATATACGGAAAACTCGCCCAAAATCTTGTTCCGGGATGCGAAATCGTCCCGAAGCTCTACCGCAGAACCGGTCACTATCTCTTCATGAAGCTTTGTTAACTCCCGCCCGACAACAACGCTCCTGTCACCTTCAATTTCGGCCAGATCAGTTAAAAGCTTGAGTATTCTGAACGGAGATTCATACAAAACAAAAGCATCTCCCCGTTCCAGAAGCTCTCTGAGCCGGCTTTTTCTTCTTCCCGCCTTGGGCGACAAAAAACCCTCAAATACAACTGTTTTGCCCACTCCGCCTGATACACTGAGCAGGGAAGCAAAGGCCGAAGCTCCGGGTATCGGAACCACGGTATAGCCAGCTTCGCGCGCCATACGCACCAGGACTGAACCCGGGTCGCTCAAGCCGGGAGTGCCCGCATCGCTGGCATAGGCTACAGATTGCCCCTTTGCCAAAATCGCCAACACCTTTCCTGAGGCTTCTTCCTCATTACGGGCACGGCAAGAAACAAGGGGCTTGCGAATCCCGAAATGGGTCAGCAAATGCAGTGTATGCCGGGTATCCTCGCAGGCAATAACGTCAACAGACTTAAAGGTTTCAATGGCCCGAAAGGTAATATCCCCCAAATTGCCGATAGGGGTAGCTACAACATACAAAGTAGACACAAACCAATGATAAACCACTTTACTCATTGCGACAAGGGAGAAAACCGGTCATTATAACAGGATGACGAATAACCCCTTCTTTTTACTAATCCTTCTCGCAATCGGTATTGGTCTTCTGGTCTTTGCATATAGTCTCTTTTCTTTAGGACAGAAAAAACCGTCCGGGAAACCGGATCGTCAACACGGAAATCCCGGGGAAGCCGGAGTGTGCCCGGTCTGTTCAGTGCGTTTGCGTACCGGGGAACAACTCAAGTCTGCTCTTTTCCCCGGAGAAAAAGACCGTCTCTGTCACATATTTGGCTGTCCATCCTGCCTCCCCTTTCCCCAGGAAGGTGTCACCCGTCGGTGCCCAGTATGCAAAAAGAAGGTGCCCGCGGAAGGATATCTGGTTGCCCGTCTTTTTCAACGTCCCGGCAATAAAAGACATGTGCATATTCTCGGCTGTACCGGCTGCCGGCTTACCGCAAAACCTGAGCGCCCCTGATTGATATTTCTGGGCGGGGGCTCCGCCCGTCCCCCGAAGCCGCGCCTCGCAGGCGCGGCGACGCCCCACGTGGTTCTTTCTGCCTCACCCTTCAAGACCGTATTCTTTATACCCATTTCCTCCAAATTCTCCTCAAGTGTTTTCCGTGCTCTCCGATATTCAGAGTATGCGCGCCTGCTGCAGGGTAACAGGTGACCCGGCAGGGAGCGCGCTCCGTCTTCTGGAAGGAAACGTCAGAGGATCCGGTACAAAAAAAGTGAACGATCGGCAGGGATGCCGCAGGCGGTATATGAATAAAAGCCGCCGAAAAACGCCAAAGGAGTAGCACAATGATCATCAATCACAACCTGAGCGCTATGTTTTCACAAAGATCTGTCGGAGAAACCAACGGATCAAACCAGAAAAACATAGAAAAACTTTCATCCGGCATGCGTATCAATCGCGCAGGAGATGATGCCTCCGGGCTCGCAGTATCCGAAAAGATGCGGAGCCAGATCCGCGGTATGAATCAGGCCAATACCAACGCACAGAATGGTATTTCCTTTATTCAGACAACCGAGGGCTATCTTCAGGAGACACAGGACATTCTGCAGCGCATCCGTGAATTGAGCGTACAGTCCTCGAACGGTATTTATACCGCAGAAGACCGCATGCAAATCCAGGTCGAGGTTTCTCAGCTTGTAGCAGAAATCGACCGGGTAGCAAGTCACGCACAGTTTAACGGTATGAATATGCTTACCGGACGTTTCGCACGGGAAACCGGAGAAAACACAGTGACAGGATCCATGTGGTTCCACATCGGCGCCAACATGGATCAGAGAACCCGAGTATACATCGGAACCATGACAGCCATGGCTCTCGGTGTACGCAACATCGGCGATGAAAGCATCATGAGCCTTTCCTCGTCTGACAGCGCTAACCGCGCTATCGGAACTCTCGACGAAGCCCTCAAGAAGGTTAACAAGCAGCGTGCGGATCTGGGAGCCTACCAGAATCGCCTCGAGTACACCATGCAGGGACTGGCAGTTGGTTCAGAAAACCTCCAGGCTGCGGAATCACGCATTCGTGATACCGATATGGCCAAGGAAATGGTTGACTTCACCAAAAACCAGATTCTTACACAGGCCGGTACAGCCATGCTTGCCCAGGCCAATCAGTCAACTCAGGGTGTCCTGAGCCTGTTGAGGTAATTTTTCCGCCACTGGACGGGAAGGGGGTTAATTCCTGACTGGGAATTAACCCCTTTTTTTGGTATAACACTTACAATGCGTACACTGACCGATATTCACAAGCTGCTCCTGAAAGAACAATACCCCAACCTGCATGCGGACAGCGATCCGGATATCGAACGCTATTTCGAGATGCGGAAAGCCGGCAGGCAGGCCGACGCCCTTAATCTGTATAATTCCGCTTTGCGTACGCGGTATCCCGACGACCGGGAACGGGCCCGGCTGCTGGGATATTACCGTTCCCGGGATCCGCGCTATCAACTGATGTTGAGAGAATGCCTTGTACTGCTTGCTGATCGCATGATAACCCGCGCAAAACGCATCATCGATATTCTGGTTGCAGACATATTGGTACTGGATATGCGCGATGCGTATTCGGTCATCAAACATGCCGAACGCCTTTTATCTCTTCTCGATCCCGACCGGTACGAAGCGGTCTCTTTTTGTGAGCGACACGCGCGTCTTGCGCGCCTCCTGTCCCACCGCGGCGAAGAAATGGAGCGCACTGCCGAACTTCTCAGGCTCTATGTCACCGACACCCTGGACTCCGTTCAGGATTTAATAAAACAGCACGAGGAACGCAAGCGCGCGCAAGCTGCCCGACAATACGCCCAGGCTCGCAACAGAACAGGCTTTGACCTGTCGCATATTGTTTTCAGCCAGGAAGACGTCAAGCGAATCCGAATACCCGAATCCATTACGCGGGTTGAAGATATTGTCATTGCATACTGCCTGAAATACTGGAACCATACCTCCGATCCCGCCTTTGAGAAAACAATCGTACTATACGGGAAAAAATACAAAACCCGGCATGGCGATATATTTCTTGCAATAAAGAACGGGCGGGATCATGGCTGGAAGGATGAGGAAATACTGAATGCGGTACTCTCGAATGTGGTAACCGGCTATTACTACAGTATCAGCGGAGACGTATACTTGCAGCGAACTTGGGCAAAATACAAGATGACAATAGCGGACAACAATACGACCATTCAAGGCCAGGTCGAGGAACCGCAAAGAGCAGTACCACCGCCTTCAAAGAAGACACGGAGAAAGAAAAAATCCGTAGCGAACTCTTTACCGTCACCACAACCCAGGCAAAAGACCGGGGAGGCTACCAAAAAAAGGATTCAACAGGCTCCTCGAATTCCCGGGACAAACCAGACGCTGGTGCCAAATTCAATCGCTGATATTATCCGAAAGCATACCGGAAAAACCTATACCGTATATAAAGACTTGTTCTTTAAACATATTCGCCCTGCAATCCGCACCGTTCTTTCCACATCCTCCGACAAAAAATCCGGTTTATTCACCGGGAAGCAAAATGAAGCGGAAGAAATCGTATACGATTTTCTCTATACCCATTATAACAATCCGTACCAAAACTGGGGTGAAAGCGAAGAACGCAATAAGCTGGAAGAACTCGGCTACCGGATTATTGATATTGAACCGATCATTACCCGTTGGATTAATGACAATAAGTAAAGCGCATTAAAATACAGATCGACCGCGAAAGCTTCTCGAAAGAGTCAGCTTGTCTGCATATTCAAGATCGCCTCCGACAGGCAGACCCGAAGCAAGACGCGTAACCACTACATCGGAATTTTTCAGTATCCTCTGAATATACAACGCGGTAGTATCTCCCTCGACCGTCGGATTGGTAGCCAAAATAACTTCACGAACGGCATTTTCCTGTATACGCGAAAGAAGGGAGGAAATACGCAGCTGATCCGGGCCTATCCCGTCCAGGGGGGCAATGACGCCGCCCAATACATGGAATAGACCGGTATACTCACGGACAGCTTCAATTGTCTGAACATCCTGGGGCTGCTCAACAACGCAGACCAGGGTCTTGTCGCGGGCAGGATCAGAACACACCGGACACACCTCGGTTTCCGTATACGCACCACATAAACTGCAAGGATGAATCAGATCATGAATAACAGAAATATCCCGGGCAAGACGATCACATATAGATCGGTCACTTTTTAAAAGATAATGTGCAATCCTGGCAGCGCTTTTTTTTCCGATGCCGGGAAGACGGGATAAACTGGAAATAAGATCATCAAGTGCGTTCATAACGAGGGAAAACCACCCGCGAGCGGACCAATACGGGATTGCAGATCATCCTTTATCTTTGAAAAAGCATCTGAATACGCTGCCCTGATCAGATCCTGTAACATGGGAACATCCCGAGGGTCGACCGCAACAGGATCAATAATGACAGAAAGCATTTCAAACTTTCCGTTAATGGATATTTTCACAATACCGCCCCCTGAAGAACCGGTTGCGACAATTCCTTCCATTGTTTCCTGCATTTTACTCATTTGTTCCTGCAGAACTTTTGCATTTTTTAGCATATCAAACGGATTAATATTCATCTTTTCCCCTCCGGTATGATCTTGAAGTGCAGGGTTGACTCACTGATTCCCTTGCATATTCTTTCTACAATATCGTTCCCTTGAATAAGCGTTTTATCATGTCAACTTGCGCCGGTATTTCGTCGGACTCTGTATCAGCCGTTGCAGGACCGGCATTGATCAATCGAACATCCACAGTTTTTTTCTTGCCAAGCAAACGACTGATTTCCGCGGTGATTGCCGCAGACTCCTGTTTGAGCAGGGTATACACCAGAGGCTTTTCAACACAAAACGAAACAACCTCCTGTTCGTCTTTCCAGTCATATGACTGCGCAAGACCGGTCGCAAGCATATTCTTTGTTGACTGGAAAAAGGAAACCAGGGCTTCCTTCAATTCGGGAAATGAAACCGTATTTATAACCGAAGACGGAACCTCTGTCGCCACCTCGTTTTCTCCGACAGGCGGGTCAGGAGCCTCCAGTTTGGGTTCAACGGATATTTCGGCGCCCAACTTCCGTTTAAATTCTGCAAACGGATTCTCTATATGATTTTCCGCTTCCTGTTCGCGGACCGTCACCGGAACAGAAGTTTCCGAGGTGAGGTCCGCTTCAGGAAAAGGGCCAGTAGCGCCCCTTTCAAGCACAAGCCTGGCCCGGACAAGAGCAGTCTTCATGTCTGCCGAACTGACATAGTCAGTTATCCAGGAAAGACGGGATACTACCAATTCCAGTTCAAACCGGGGATCCAGCGAGTAACGAATATCCCGGTACAGCTGCAGGACAAGCGCAAGGGCCCGTTCAATCTGGACAGGAGACCACAAGGCAAGAACCTTGGCAGAAAACCGTTCACTGTTTTGCCCCAAAAGAACTTCCTTTTGAACACCGCTTGAGATCAACAATAAACTCCGAAAATAATCTGCTGTATCAGCGACAAATTGCTCTATTGAAACACCATTTTGAAGAATTGTATCCAGCTCAATCAGAGCATCTGCAGAACGTTTTTCGGCACAGGCCTCGGCAAGGGGGTTGATCTGGTCAACACCGACAAGCCCGAGCTTGTCCCGGATTTTCTCGAAGGTTATATGGCCATCGGAAAATGCCGCTACCTGGTCAAAAAGCGTATAAGCATCACGAACGCTTCCCGTTGCTTCCCTCGCAATCCAGAACAAAGCCTCATCATCAGCATGTATTCCGCTTTCCCGAGCAGCTTCTGAAAGTACTGTATGCAGCTGCTCGGCTGGTACAAGCCGAAAATTGAATTGCTGGCAGCGGCTTTTTATCGTTGCCGGAACCTTGTGCAATTCTGTTGTCGCGAAAATAAAAATAACATAGGGCGGAGGTTCCTCAATGGTCTTGAGCAAGGCATTGAACGCACTTGTTGACAGCATATGAACTTCATCTATGATATAGACCTTGTAACGACAAGCATTCGGAGGAAATTGAACCTCATCCTTAATCTGCCGTACATCGTTGACACTGGTATTAGATGCACCGTCAATTTCAATAACATCCAGGCTTGAACCCCGGGTTATTTCAGTACAATAACTGCACACTCCGCACGGAGTAGTTCCCGGCCCTTGCTCACAGTTCAAAGCCTTGGCCAATATACGTGCCGAACTGGTTTTCCCGCACCCGCGCGGGCCGGAAAACAAATACGCCGGTGCGATTTTCCCCGCGGCAATGGATTTTTGAAGAGTCGCGACAACAAAATCCTGTCCAACCATATCCTCAAACCGTTGAGGTCGGCGTCGGGTAGCTGTTACTTCATATGCCATAAACCCGAGAATACCACAAAAAAAGCCGAGAGGAAAGTGAATGGCCCACTCATTTGAACGGAGGCTCAAACTGTTGTATATTCAGAATATGTCAATACTAATACGTCCGGCAGTTCAATCTGATATTCCCTATCTGTATGCCATTTGTTTACAAACCGGTGACAGCGGCAAGGATGCAACTCATGTATACTCGGATCCATTATTGATAGGCCAGTACTACGCCGCACCATATCTGTTCCATGACATTTCCCTGTGTTTCATTGCCCAGGAAGACAGAATTCCCAAGGGATACATCATCGCTACTGCCAATACCAATACGTTCAATACCTGGTTTGAGGAAAACTGGCTTCCAGAATTACGTCTCAGATACCCCCGGGAAGAAGCGGACACCAAAACCAGATTGCAGGAAAAGCAGCTGATAATCCGACTTCATGAGAAAGTTGAACCGTATGATCCTGACGAGCATCCCTGGATATGTGAGTATCCGGCTCATCTTCATATCGACTTGCTTCCTGAAATACAGGGAAAGGGATGCGGAAGGGCCCTGATGGATACACTTCTATCCGCGCTTGAGCACCGACACTGCGCAGGGCTACATCTTGGTGTGTCGGCAACAAATACAAATGCCATAGCCTTTTACCAAAAACTGGGCTTCTGCACGCTTGAAGAAGAAAATTGGGGAAGAATAATGGGCAGAAAAATCGGCGGCAGCTGACACCCGGGTAACACCCGCTTAGTCACTGCACCTCGGGTGTTGAAAAGGTATTTTCCTGAGACTTTCTCTTATTTACAGTGCCCAGAAGATTGACACCCATAGCCGTGAGCGTGATAGCAACAGACAGAACCAGAATACCGGCAAGCACAGACCCGGTGCCTCCCATAGTCAGACCGGAAGTTATACCAGATATAAACCGGGTCCGCCAGACAAACAATAAAAGAATATTGTGCAATGCATGTATAAGTATGGCAGGAAAGAGAGATTCAGAAACCAATACCATATAGGACAAGGCAATCCCGATAATGAAGGTAGTAAGCATACGCGCCGGATGCACATGAAGAACACCAAATAAAAGTGCCGAGATCACAATAGCAGGCCACTTCGTTGTTATGCGCCTTAATGCGCCCAGTATAAAACCCCGCACAAGCAACTCCTCACCAATAGCAGGAAACAAACCGACGGAAAATATCAAAATAACAATATTCCCGCTGGACAACAGAGTATTCATCCCGGTCAATTCCCGACCCATATCGGGAAACAACATACCCATCACAAAGGCAGCCAGAAGGGTAAAGAGAAAAATCCCTGCCCACAGCACGAAACTGCCCACGAGAGCATGTGGAGAACAAGAATGCAGGGAATACATCTTTTTGAAAGAAAAACCACGAAACCAGGAATAGACAAAAACCGGAAGAAAGAGACCCAGACTGTAAAGCAGGTCCATGTAAGGAAGAAGGGAAAACAACCTTCCTGCGTAAAAAATGTATATAAGGCTAACAGCAAACGCAAAAATCACGTCATATATAACCGGTTTGTTTTCTCTTTCCATACTGACGAAGTATACTGGCAGTATTTACCCTCGTCAGCCCCTCGATACACCGGTCAAGTATCGCTCAAATTCACCCACAGGCAAGGGCCGGGAAACCAGATATCCCTGAATAATATCGCACCCTCTGTTTTTAAGCGCTTCGAGCTGCTCGCATGTTTCAACACCCTCGGCAATCGTCACCAAACCAAACGCATGAGCCATTGAAATAATGGCAGACACAATATCTCCCCCGATTGCCGATTCATCCATATTCTGTACAAAGGACTGGTCTACCTTCAAACAATCAACTGGCAAACGATTTATATAATTCAAAGATGAATAACCTGTCCCGAAATCATCAATCGCAAAGGTAACACCGGTATCCCTTATCCGTGCCATTACCTCGCTTGCATGCGTAATATTTCGCATAAATCCGGATTCTGTCAGTTCCAGTTTCAGATACGCGGGCGGTAACCCGGTCGTTTCAAGTACCGAGGCTACATGTTGAATAAAGGTCGGGCTTTCGAGCTGTCGAGCCGCGACATTCACAGAAACCTGAACCGGTTTCCCCATATCAAACCAGCGCTTCGCATCCCGACACGCCTGCAATAACACCCAGTCCCCCAAAGGGGCAATAAAACCGGTCTCTTCCGCAACCGGTAAAAACTCTCCCGGATTAATCAGGATCCCCGGTTCCGGCTCCCAGCGAATCAGGGCTTCAACTCCTATCAAACCTATATTCATATCGGGGACAGCTTCCTGGATTACAACCTGCGGTTGATAAAACAAACAATATTCATTTCGCTCCAAAGCCCTGTGCATGCGAGCCTCTATTTCCAGCCTGCTTTTGTTCGCCTTTTCCAGTTCGCCACTGGAATACCGGTAAACGCCTCTTCCGGATTCCTTTGCGAGGTACATAGCGGCATCGGCCTTTCTGAGCAGTATATCGGAATCAATGCCATCTTTAGGAAACAAAGCAATGCCCACACTTGCGCCTATATAGATATCAGAACCATTAATGACAAACCGTTGCGACATTTTATGAACTATTTGTGAAGCTACCATACCGGCATTTTCTTCACGCACCAAATCTTGCAGTAAAAGGGTAAATTCGTCTCCGCCAATCCTGCACAATGTATCAGAACTTCGTATACAACCCTTAAGTCTCTCTGCAACCTCTATTAAAAGTGAATCACCGGTTAAATGTCCAAGACTGTCATTGACATGCTTAAACCGGTCCAAATCAATGAACAGAAGTCCAAAACAGCTTTTGTTACGCCGCGCACAGGCAATTTGATGCTCAAGCCTGTCAGCAAAGAGCATCCTGTTCGGCAAACTGGTCAAAGGATCATAATACGCAAGATGATTCAGCCGCTCTTCAGCCTCCTTTATTACCGAGATATCCGTTGACACTCCGATAAAATTAATCGCATTCCCTTCATCATCCCTGATGGTATTAATTGTTTGCCACTTCGGATATACACAACCGTCTTTGCGTCTGTCCCAGATTTCTCCTTCCCAGTGTCCCCGGTCCAGAACCAGTTTCCACAAATTCCGGTAAAAGGCATCATTGTGACGGCCTGACTGAAAAATTCGCGAGTTTTTGCCTATCAATTCCTCCCGGGTATATCCGGTCATCGCACACATGGCATCATTCATCTCGATAATATTACCTTCAAGATCGGTAATAATTATGGCTTCGCTGGTGCTTTCAATAATCTTTCTGAAAATCTCCAGTTCGGTATTGGCGCTCACAAGGTCCACCGTTCTCTTTTGAACCATAACTTCCAGATTCTGGTTTAACTCACGAACATGATCATGCTCCGTTCGTATACGCTCATTCATTTCCCGAATAACACCCGCAACATGACCAATTTCATCATCCCGGGAGTGCAAACGCTTCAATTCAGGTGAATCAAGCACGCCGTCAATTTGGCAAGAATCAACCACGGTTTCCAGATGGGACAACGGTAATGAAATCCAGAAGCGGTATGCTATATTCACTGCAAAAAACATGAATACCGCTATAACTGAAAAAAGAATGGCTACGGTTGAAATAAAACCCACCCCCTGCGCCCGTAAGGTTCGCGGGGTTCGTGTTATCAGGACAAGGGCGGTTCGGGCATCAGGCGACATAAACCGAATATAACCATGAATATATTTGATCCCGGTTACCTCGAACAAACCGGATTCAGTATCGCGTCCCGTGTTAATTTGCCCTTTTTCGCTTTCGATATCACCGGGAGAACGTTCAACAAAAACCCCGGACTGCTCATACATCCTGGATATTATGTGATCGGTTACCAGACGACCCATAATCAGCCAACCAACACTCGGCCCGCTTCCATCAGTATGCGTCACAGGCCGGGTTTCGATCATCAGGACTCCCTGTTCAGTCCTGATAAAGCCTGAGCCGCTATCCACAATTGAGGACAAGCATATTGATTCCTGAATTGACGCAGGACACAAACCGGGATTATCAGTTATATGACGTCCGTCAAACCAGTATGAAAGTATACGAAAACCATGTACATCATAGAGTGTAAAAAGTTGTATCCCGATGTTTTTGAAAGTTTGTACGTCAATATTATTACGTATATAATCAGAATTCTGGTCCTGAACAAATCGCCAGGTATCATCCCAAAAGGAATAATCCTGTACAATCATTGCTAAATTCCGCTGTTCCGAACGAACGCTTTGAATGACCCTGTTTACATCACCCCGGGCAAGATTGCGCTCAACATCCAAAAATCGTGTCTGAATCATGATGGTTATAGTACCCAAGAGACTCAGTGTGTACATACTTAAAAGAATAATGGTAAGGGCAAGAAGCTTATTCTTTATTCGCACTTTTTTTCTCCATATGAATCAGAAAAATCGCTGCCCCCAGTAAGTATTATAGATACAAACCCCCGAGTCAAATCTCTATAATCCCCAATCTATAAGATTCATCACTAATCAAAACGGTTCATACCAATTTTTTCCCCTGATGGAAAAAAAGTGCGTGACAGTGCCTGATATTTTCCGACAATATAATGAAACCAGTTCCGGAATACAGTGTTTTTCGGATATGTGTTTTTTATTGAGGGAGATTTCTATGGGACAAGATTTCAAACCCGTTAACGTGAAGAATTGTTATTGCTGCCTTCAGTGGGACGGGAACCGTACGTACTATCCTGACAAAAATTTGGTCAAGGTAGATGAACGGACAGAAGCTAATTGCCGAATTTTTCATGTAAAGAAAAAAGGAACGGCGACCTGCCAACACTTCAGCCGCATGTGCTGAAATTACGTCTCCTCTTCACATCCCGAAAGATATGAAGAGGAGACACAGGAGTAACAGTGCGTCAATGAGTTGCCAACCAGGAGGCATACAGGGACGCTGCCTTGTCGAGAATAACGGAGCGAGGAATCTCTACAAGCCCGGGAAGGCCGCTGTTTTCCTTACCCCGATCAATAACGCTTCCAACCGGAACTAACCGGGTCGACGTACTGCTAATCATCAGAGAAACAAAACCATCAAGAACCGCTGACAGGTCCAGTTCTCGTTCCTCGTATCTCCATCCAGCATCCTTCAATGTCTCAAGCACCGTCATTCGTGTTATACCGGAAAGAACCTGATGATCGGGAGGCGTGTATATAACCGGCCGAGAGAGATCCGTACTCATGGAATCACAAAAAAAAATATTTGTTCTGGAGCCTTCGGTTATCTGTCCAAGCGCGTTGATCAGCAGGGCATCATAGCAATCAAAGGAACGCGCTGTGCGGTATGCTATTGTTGAAAGCAATAAAGACAGGCTTTTTGCCCGGGGAAACTGACGCTCTCCATGATATAGAAGACAGGTAACGCCCTTTTCCGGAGCATCTTCAGGGGGATATAAAGCCGGTGTGGCAAATACATACCAGTCAGCAGCACGCTTTTCATGACCAACAACCAGTATCTTGATATTACAATCGGAAAGCCCGTTATTCATCACCAGCTCATTAATGGCAAGAACAACATCCTCTTTCGTAAAAGAGTACTCTATGCCCAATATCCGGATTGATTCAACAAGTCTTTCCGCGTGAAACTCGGGAAAATAAACTCGACCTCCACGCAGTTTCAAAACTTCATAACAACCATATCCATAAAAAATATCTGGATCGTCAAGCGAAAAAGAAACCTCTTCAAGTCCGGAAACGACTCCGTTCCGTATGGTTATACGACCTATCATGACAATTTCCTCCTTTGGGAGACTGTCATTGTACCATAAAAAAAAGCCGCAGGAGGAACGCTCCCCTGCGGCCTGGTCAGCATATCCTAGCCAAGAATCTTCTTCAAATCTGCCTCAGGAGTGGAAATGGGAGTAACATTCCACTTTTCTACAAGCACTTTCAGAACATTCGACGACACAAAGGCAGGTAGTGTCGGTCCAAGATAAATATTCTTGATTCCGAGAGCAAGCAAGGTCAACAAAACGCACACGGCTTTTTGTTCATACCAGGAGAGCACCAGGGTCAAGGGGAGATCATTAACACCGCACTTGAACGCATCGGCAAGGGCCAGGGCAACTTTAATCGCACTGTATGAATCATTACATTGGCCCATGTCCATTATGCGCGGCAAACCGCCAATATCTCCCAGATCAAGATCGTTAAACCGAAATTTTCCGCAGGCAAGTGTTAATACAACCGTATCTTTCGGAGTTTTTTGCACAAAGTCGGTATAATAATTTCGACCGGGTTTTGCCCCGTCGCAACCACCAACCAGGAAAAAATGTTTCAACGCGCCTGCTTTTACTGCATCGATTACCTTGTCGGCAACAGAAAGCACCGTTCCATGGCCAAAACCGGTTGTCAGCACATCGCCGCCGTTGATTCCGGTCATTTTCTTGAACTCGGGGTAGCCACCCAGTTCGATTGCCCGTGAAATGACCGCAGAAAAGTCCTTCTTTCCGTTCACTTCAGGAATATGTACCATACCGGGATACCCGACGACAGAAGTCGAATAAATTCTGTCTTTATACGATGCCTTGGGCGGCATCAGGCAGTTTGTCGTGAACAAAACCGCACCCGGAAGATTATCAAATTCTTTTTGCTGATTTTGCCAGGCGGTTCCGAAATTACCCTTCAGTTGCGGGTGTTTTTTGAGAGCAGGATACGCATGACAGGGAAGCATTTCGCCGTGGGTATATACATTCACCCCCTTGCCATCAGTTTGTTCAAGAAGTTGCGCCAAATCGTGCAAATCATGACCGGTGACCACAATAAACGGACCCTTTTCAACATTGGTGGTTACCTTGGTGGGAACCGGCGTTCCATACGTGCCGGTATTTGCGGCATCAAGCAGTTCCATGCACTTCAGATTGACAATACCGAATTCCATATTCAAATCCAGAAGGTCGGTTATGCTCAGTTCATCCGCAAGAGCGGAAAGACCCTTATAGAAAAAGGCATTCACTTCAGCGCTTTTCTTGCCAAGAGCACCCGCATGGTGGGCATATGCTGCCATACCACGCATTCCAAACAACAACAAAGACTTTAAACTTCTAATGTCTTCATCCTTGTAATGCCATAATTCATCCAGATTAACATCACGGGAAACTGAAGCGGAAGCGCCAAGAGAAGCCTTCGCGCTGTCGATACGCGAGGCAAGGGCTTGTATCGCGACATCATCAAAATTGACATTGGTTATGGTCATGAATAACGCATCGATAATCAGCGCATCCGTCACATCATTTGCACCCTTTTCCCGGGCGGCGCGCGCAAGCGCAACAATTTTTCCGGTTAGACCGTCCTGCAGGTTTGCAGTTGATTCGCCTTTTCCGCAGGCGCCGCTCACTGTACAACCTTTCCCCCCGACTGTTTGCTCGCACTGAAAACAAAACATTGACATCCTCATGCCTCCTTATTCTCTGTTTCCATTGTACCGAACCGCTTTGTGTCATGCTGTTGCAATTGCAACACAACACAACGTTTTTCAATATGGATCATCTAAAGAGGCAGAATAATTATAGATGGGAGAAGGGGCAATGCGCGGAGCCGCCGCGTCCGCAAAATCATGCAGGGGCGCTATCTTGCTTAGCGTAGCATCGCAACTCCAACGGTCAAAAAGGCATCGGGTTTCCATTCATTACCCTCAAAATCGGAATACAGCGACACTCGGGTAAAACCTGCTCCCTGCAACGTATCCATGAACATTTTTTGGGTCAACGGTCGCAACGGGATGGTATTTTCAATAGTAATATCTTTCTTCCTGTCGATAAGCCGTGTTTCGAATCCGATCAGCCCGTCATCGCCCGGCAAAGTATAATAACGCTCAAAGGTAACTGTATCCCGGTCCAGGAGCGGCAAACTTCGGGTTTTTTCCGCAAGAATCCGGTCATAATTAAGGGTTTGAAACACAAACACGCCATCGGACTCAAGTATGTCACTCACTTCTGTAAAGAAACGCACAAAGGCTTCACTTGTCGTCAAATGTGGAAGGGTATTCCCCAAACAGGTAATAAAACTGAATTCTTCCTCCGGAAAAAGATGGGCTAGATGTTCCATACTTTCTTCAAGGAGTTCCACTTTACCGCTTTCTCCAGGAAGCAGTTTCTTCGCTGCAATTTCCAGCAAGCCACTATCAAGATCAATCCCGACAACGTGCTTGAAACGATCAGAAAAAGCGGATAGCATACTGCCTGTACCGCAGCCAATATCAAGATAGGAGTGCCGGGAAACCGGCTCGCAGCCCTTTCTGACCTCTGGGCATCTGTCTCCCCGTACATCAATTACCGATTCCAGAAACGAAAAGGTTTCTTCGTCAAAGGGAAAAACAAGATCGTAGTAAGGCGCAATGCTCGTATAAAAACTCATATGCAGACTCCTTCAGTCTTAAGGATTATGGACGGCAGGCGGTAAAGTCAAGGAAATATGAGAGAATTACGAGAATTTTGCTATACCTGTTTCAGACCCAAAGCAAGTTGTTATTGTAGGGATATACAACAACTCGATACCGGCATGAAATGGATATTTCTCATGCATCCCAAAGAAGCCCGCCATCAAAAAACCGGAACGGGGCGTCTTGCCGCGCTCAGTCTCCGTAATGCAGAAATCCTGATCGGGGTAGATTTTTCTCGAAACCAGCGTCTTAACGAATTATTACATGACCCGCTTTTGTATCCTGTACTTCTTTATCCCTCACCAACTGCATTGCCGGCAAATAATTCACAATGGGCATGCCGCAAAGGAAACAGAATACTGACCATTATCGTTATCGACGCGACCTGGTTTTTTGCCCGTAAAATTCTCCGGCTGAATATAGAACTCCATACCCTGGCACATGTATCCTTCAATGTAACAAGAGAATCCGAATTCGAATTCAAAAAACAACCGCAAACGGGCTGTCTTTCTACCATCGAGTCAGTCTATTACTTGCTTGAAGATTTCAAAACCGCCAGCGTTATTGAAAAAACACTACCGACTGACGGCTTGATGAAGGTCTTCAAGAAAATGGTATCTTTTCAGCTTTCCTGTGAACAGTCACGCAATGAACAATTAGCCGCACAACTGTACCCGGATTTATTCTGTAATTGAAAGAGAAGCGACATCCTGATCAAAAAGCATTTTCGCCTCAAGAAGCTTCTTCCGTTGCGATACAAGTTCAGCCCCAAGTTTCTCAAGTTCCCGGTCGCTGATAGTCAATCGTTGAACATATTCCTTTCCGGTTGCACTATCCGGCCCAACCGCAAGCATATTTTGCCGAATTCGCTCCTGATTTTCCATTTCGGTCGCGCGCAATTCTTCATTCTGTCCTATCTCTTGTTCAATTTGCTCTATAATTCTTCTTTGCGAGGCAAGCCGGTCTAATGCTTTTCTGACCGTTTCGGGAATATCTCTGGTTGAAGCATAATACACCAGAGAATCAAGGGCTATCCGTCCCAATTGAACACTTTCCAGTACTGGCGTCTCTTCTATCACTACCAGGGAAGCTTCTTTAGCTGCAGGAACCTCAAACTCAAAGCGGTATGATTCGGCGGTTCGTTCCGTGTATGTAGCCGGGGAAACAAGAGAGGCCCCCTGTCGAACCGGATGTTCAAGAAGCAAGGTCCGAGCCCTGTTTGCAGAATTTTTTACGCTATATATATTTTTAAGGCTATTTCTACGGGTAATGGTCATCACGCCTCGTGTCACCGTTACAGAAACCCGCTCACCTTCTGATCGGGAAACAACTCCCGCCGTCAAGGCTACATCTTCCGCATATGAAATGAGCTTTTTCCCGTTTTCAGCAAGAAAATCCATAAGAGCATCACCGGCATATTGACCCTCATCAAACACGGTCACCGGACCTGCGGGAAGTTTGACTCCGGATGTGTTTACCATTTCAATGCATAAAAGAGGATGTACTACAGTGACCGACATATCCTTGCCCTGTAACAAGGTTATTTTCCGGGCGCGTACAGGAGCATCCACCAACGGAATCATGGCACTTTGTCGACGGCCTAGCGTGACAGGCGCTGCAGAGGTAAACTCAAAAATATCTCCAAGCGGTCGGGCTTCCATAGAGGTTGCTGAAGATCCGGACGCCAAGGCTGGCGCCCGTTTCATGTCCGAAAAACTTTCCATAGCAGCCATAGGCATCTCTACCTCTTCTCCGTATGTCATCATACGGGATGCACTGAATCCCTCTTCATGAGTGCGTGGTTTTAATGTTCCGGCAATTGCCAGGGGGATAGTCGGACGATCCACATAATAGGGGTCATACAGGTTTTGAATGAAAGACACCGGCCGGCCGCTAATCAGGGAAAGCTCAATACCATTCCAGTCATTGTCACTAGTATTTTCAACTATGGCCCAGCCCTGTAAAACCGGTGTATCCTCTGAATAATCGAGCCGCCATGTAGCCTTCCAAACAGGAGCAGGAAGAATATATCCGACCTCTACCACTCGGGAGCCGTTTCCCTGTAACGACAGTGATACGGTCCGCGTTTTTTCGCTTCGAGACTCGGCAAAAAGCCTCAATGCAACCTCTATATCTTCGGCTACGGACGTATCCAAAAAATGAAAGGAAGAGATATCCTGAATACTGATCGGCACAAAACCAACCGCTGTCAACAAAATCAACCGCTGTTTTACGACTGTACCCTCATGAAAAATTTCCGTACCGGCAATCCGCCCCTGTACACTGTCAGGGGTTCTCACTTCCACAAGAGCCCCTTTCATGCGTGAAAAGAGTTCAATAAGGGACGGCTCTCCGCTAAAATCAATTGAGAGCCCTCCAAGGGCCGTATCAATAACACCCTCAGGCGAAAATGAAAGCACAGCTCCTGTTGAACGGGGATCCCGTACCACAATCGATTTTAATACATCATTAACCGCATCCTTACTGATAACGATTTCCAAAGAGCGGTTTCCTTCTACTTGGCCAGTGTGTCTCACATAGGAAACTCCCGACGTAAAGAGGGATACGTTTCTAACCGGAAGGGAAAGCTTCTCTTCAGCGCTTAATACCGCATAAACCGTTGTCAACAACAAAACAGTGAATACAATAAGTCGTTTCATAGCAAATCCTCCGTAAACTCGACAATTTTCTTCATATATATTTCCGGAGCGTAAAAATAAGGGCCAATATGCGGCGCATCAGGTATAACAACCCGTTGACTACCCGGTTTCAATTTTGTTGAAAACAATTCCTGGACACTCCCCAGAGGAACCAGGACATCCGCATTTCCATGAAAAAGAAGAACCGGAACCTGAACAAGATGAATCACGGCACCCGGTCTCATTCGGGACAATTTTATACGGTCAAACAGCCAGGCGGCACATGAGGTTCCGCACACCACACAGCGGGCAATTATCCTGTTTCTCACAATCAATAAAACAAGGCGCTCAAAAATTTCATCATATCTGGCAAAGGATGAATCCGATATCACCCCCTTGACCGCGGAATGAAGCGGATCAGATCCGGCTGCATACATCAATACCGATGCGCCGCCCATCGAAATACCATGTAAAAACAAAGTATTAACATTATAGTTTTGACAAAAGTAAGCTACCCACCCGGCAATATCACGGGATTCCCGGATACCCATACTCCGTTTGGTTCCTTCACTTTGTCCATGCGATCTCAAATCAATTGAAAACACGTGCCATCCACGACGGAGGTATTCTTCAGATAAATAACCAAGACCCGCCGCCGAATCAAGCATACCATGCACCAAAAGAACAGCCCTGCCAACCGGTTGTTCGGGCTCTTCACAATAT
This sequence comes from Spirochaetales bacterium Spiro_09, assembly GCA_001604385.1. Classification (GTDB taxonomy): domain Bacteria; phylum Spirochaetota; class Spirochaetia; order Treponematales; family Treponemataceae; genus Teretinema. The sequence continues at coordinate 41,383 of LVBK01000050.1, forward strand.
CCGTATAATAGTAATCCATCTTCGGAAAGAATTTCATGGCGATGTATATACCCTTTGTCATATCTTTCAAACCATCGAGCCTTCGCAGCATTTAACGGATCCATTATTTTCATATCATGCGTATGGGCATGTACAGGAGATTTCGGTTCAGCCCGGGTAATTTGTCCCGGTTCCAGCTCGGCATGATCGGTTGTTAACGATGAAAAATACAGGACGGTTCCAGCAACAAAGGAGAAAAGAAACAAGCCCGTAATAAAGAGGCTCGCTATTATACCGAATAACAGTAACATAAACCCAGAATAAACCGATTGTGTTTCATTGACAAGAAGACCACCCTCTAGTCAACATATACTTCATTTTTTGTTTTGTTATGAGTATTATATACCCATGTTCATAGATGTGTATTATCTCTATCTGGTTATTCCCGCATTGCTTTTTTCTCTGTGGGCTCAATATACGGTGAAAACCACGTTTAAAAAATACTCTACCGTACAAAGCAGACGGGGCATTACCGGAGCAGAAACCGCACGCCTTCTTCTTGCATCAAATTTGATACCGGATGTTATCATAGAGCAAACCGCAGGATCTTTGACCGATCATTATGATCCTGGCCATAAACGCATCCGCCTTTCAAAAAAGGTTTACGCTTCCGCCTCCTTGGCGGCAATAGGGGTAGCCGCACATGAAACTGGACATGCACTGCAACATGCCCAAGCCTGGCCAGGGCTAGCCGCAAGAAGCTATCTATTGCCGGTAGCATCCGTGGGCTCAACGATGGGGCCATATATTGCACTGGCGGGAATTTTTTTTGGCTTTCCCCTATTATCCGATATCGGAATCTTTCTGTTTGCAGGAGCTGTAGCCTTTTATATCATTACTCTTCCGGTAGAATTTAATGCTTCTCATCGAGCCATTACTCTATTAAAAAGCAACGGAATTCTTTCGGCAACAGAATTACAGGGAGTACAAAAAGTACTTTCTGCGGCCGCACTTACCTATGTAGCTTCAGCAGTCACCTCAATTGCTGGTTTTGTGCGTTTATTGTTACTCTCACGTAACAGACAAAGATAGTTATCCACAAGTTATCCACATTAACATTCAGAGAATGAGGGGGTTCCCCATTTTTAGGCTTCAATATAGAAGCAGGAGGGCAAGCTATATTTCTTTTTAAAGCTCTTGTTTCTTTATATCATCGGGGTTATTTCAATGCTATTTGCTTCGTTTTTCATGTAAATTCAACATCCTTTTCATTTGTCAGAAGCTTAAACGTCAATTGACAATATCCTGCATCTCCTCACAAAAAAAAATGCTGTATCCCCAAGACCAGGGATACAGCATTTCGCTTATCTTTTTATGTAGTCAAATAATATGGCCTGAATACACACAAGATATGCACAAATTATCCACAAAAGTGAATATCATGAACACATCTATTATCACTTTATCGACAACAGCTCTAAATCAAATGCAATATATGCATTACCGGGAATAACACCACCGGCACCTGCTGCACCATACGCAAGTTCTGGCGGAATAATGATTGTTCTTTTTTCATTAATCTTCATTTCCAGTGCCTGGGAATCAAATCCAGGAATTAACATTCCCCGTCCGACTTGAAATTCTAGCGGCGCATGCATATCTGAATCATCAAACACTTTTCCGTCCAGGAGATACCCTTTATATTTCATCGTCAGTGTTTGTCCGGCCTTTGCAGACTCTCCGGTTCCTTCACGCGTAATCTCATAAAAAACACCGGAAGAGGCTTTTTGCGCTTTCGGCCATTTTGTCTGAATCATAGCCAGCGCATCAGCTTTTGCTTTCTCCGCGGAAGCCCGCTCACGATCACCTCTCGTTGACAACAATCTGTTAAAGTCTGCCTGATTGGTAGTGAATGCCTTTGCTTCCTCTCCCCGGCGGATAATCTGTACATGAATAATCTTATCTCCGGCTTGAATTGAATTGACAACAGTCTGTCCATCAAGAACGTTACCGAATACAGTATGCTTTCCATCAAGCCAGGGAGTAGCAACATGAGTGATAAAAAACTGGCTTCCATTCGTTCCGGGTCCGGCATTGGCCATTGACAATACTCCAGGGCCTTCATGTTTGAGTGAAGCATCAATTTCATCAGGGAAGCGGTAACCAGGTCCGCCGGAACCGTTTCCGCTCGGATCACCACCCTGAATCATAAAATCAGCTATTACCCGGTGAAAGGTCAACCCGTCATAAAAAGGTTTCCCCTTGGCTGCATCAAGGGTTCCTTCAGCCAAACCAACAAAATTGCATACGGTTAAAGGCGTTTTCTTGTAGAAAAGTTCCAGCACTATTGTGCCCTTGGTTGTTTCCATAATTGCAAACATTCCATCCCGATCAATAACCTTTGATCCGGATTCGGTTTTCTCTGACATACTATCTCCTGTCGTGACGGATGCACCGCCGAAAATAAGGACACCGGCAGTCGCTGTCCCAACAACACATAATGATACAATTGCAACCAGTAAAGCTTTCATTTTTTTGGTCATACTTTGAACTCCTTTGCAGAGCAGACAGCTTTATGCCAGGCTTTCATTCTGTATACTCTTTCTTCTTTATCCATCGAAGGCTCAAAACGCTTTTTTTCTTTCCATTTTCTTGAAATCTCGTCCAAATTATCCCAGTAGCCACAATGTAACCCGGCTAAATATGCAGCCCCAAGAGCGGTAATTTCTACAACTTCCGGAAGACTTACAGGTATTGCAGATATATTTGCCTGAAACTGCATCAAAAAAGCATTGGCGGTAGCACCACCATCAGCCTTAAGACTTTCAAGACAGGTTCCAGAATCCGCACACATTGCAGCAAGAAGATCTTCGGATTGATACGCGATGCTTTCCAAAGCGGCGCGGACAATATGTGCGCTTCCAATACCTCGGGTAAGTCCAAACAAGGACCCTCTTACATCCGGATCCCAGTATGGAGCACCAAGACCAACAAAGGCTGGAACCAAAAAAACACCTGCACTGTCCGGAACGGATAGTGCCAGTTGTTCAGACTCTGCAGAGGTTTGAATCATATGCAATTCATCGCGTAACCATTGAATTACAGCTCCGGCAATAAATACAGAACCCTCCAGTGCATAGGTTGTTTTGCCTCTAATTTTCCAGGCAACAGTGGTTAAAAGATTATTACTTGACCATACCGGGTGATTTCCCGTATTCATCAGGGTAAAGCAACCTGTTCCATACGTATTCTTTGCTGTCCCCGGGTTGAAACAGCCATGACCGAAGAGAGCCGCTTGCTGATCGCCAGCAACTCCTGTAATGGGAATGGAACAATCAAACAAACCCGAGAGGGTTGTTCCATAATCATCTGAACTCTGCTTGACCTCCGGTAAAATATGAATGGGTATACCAAGGATTGAACATAACACAGGATCCCATCGTTCATCGGTAATATTGAACAAAAGGGTACGGGAAGCATTGGTAATATCTGTTCTATGTTGGCCCGTAAGTTTCCATAACAACCAACTATCAATCGTTCCTACCAGTATTTCGCCTTTTTCGGCTCTGTCCCGCAATGCAGAATTATTCCGAAAGAGCCAGGATAATTTGGTACCGGAAAAATAGGGATCAAGCCGCAAACCGGTCCGGTTTCTGAATTCAGTCTCAAGCCCATTTGCGACCAATTCCTCACAAATACCTGTTGAACGTCTGCATTGCCATACAACAGCCCGGGTCACGGCTTTTCCGGTTTGCTTATCCCATACAACGATCGTTTCTCGCTGATTTGTTATACCTATAGCAACAACTTCCGTCGCGGATAAACCAGACAGGGACAAGGCATCCCGGGCTGTTTCGTATTGACTATTCCAAATTTCTTCCGGATCATGTTCAACCCATCCCGGTTGGGGATAGTATTGGGGAAATTCTTTCTGCGCTTGCGAAAGGATATTTCCTTCATGATCAAAGATAATTGTCCGGGAAGAGGTTGTTCCTTGATCAAAGGACATTATTACTTTGTCAGTTGTTTTTTTCATATTCGGATATAAACCAATTGTACATCGCTTCCGCCCTTGTAGAAAAAGAAGCATTTATTTTTCCATCAATTCCGGGAATGGCAGGAAATGAAGCACGTGTTATTGCGTATATCAATAAATAGTCTTGTAAATCATGAACAACTAAAGAAACTCTTAAATTTCCGGCCTCAATCAACGTAATAAACGAGTATTTCAAAGCATCGATGTTGCGGGAAAAAAAGGCTGCACCAGAGGAATCGGTTTTATACGCATAGGTATATGCGTACTCACCGAAAGTCAAATCTTTATGTATAGCAGTCAGTATAAGACCGTCTCCATCTCCGTCAAGAGGATCTGCAATTCGCTGACGATCCCGGTCATTATTAACCGTATAGGATTTTTCATAGAGCGTTCGCATTTTTTGTCTGCTGGTTGAAAAATATTCAAGTCCTTCCAGAGAGGATACACTACGCAATATTTGTGAAATAGTCCTTCGCCCTGTTTTAATTGAATTGTTGTGAATATTTTTTTTCTTGTACAAATACAAGGTTTCTGAAAAGAAAGGAGGAAGCTTGCCATCCCAATTATCTATAGCCTGATCGGCAAGAGGGGTGTCTGGCGCCAAAGAGGGATATACATCCCTCTTCCGATATATGGTATTTTGTATATGCCCTTCAGAAAGAAGTACAGTGACGATTTCGGCGGGTAGCATCTCTTGTAATTGTTTTTCCAGAGAATCTGAAAAGACTGAAGTTACAAAGATAGTTGCAATTACCCATAGCAAAATCGTCTTTTTCATTTATCTTCCTTTATAAAATACACGAACCTGCTTATACAGACCCTCTCCCTCGCTTTTTGTGTCAACATCTCCAATATCATTGAGGGTCGTATGTATCAATCGCCTTTCAAACGGATTCATCGGCTCAAGCAATATGGATCCCCGTGAAGAGCGAACTCTGTCTGCCGTCGTGTATGCAAGACGGACAAGCGATTCCTCTCGCCGGATTCGATAATTTTCCGAATCAAGTATAATTCTGGTATCTTCACGTCCAAGTTTACCGGCATATACATTCGCCAATAATTGAATTGCATCCAGATTTTTACCCTTTCGTCCAATAAGTATCGAGGAACTTTTGGAATTAAGGCGCAAACCTATCTTCCTCTCTTCCCGCGACATTACTTCTACAGTAACATCATATCCCATTTTTCTTATTACTGATGCAACGAAATCGATCATTGCTTTTTCAAATTCATCCTTTGGCAAGGGATCCTGGAAAATGTTTCTTGTTTTAGGCAAGGCTCCGTCAAATTCCGGATCTGGTTGAATTGATGACTCGGTATGAACCCGAATTCGAACATAGCCTTTCTTAAAAATACTGTTTTTTTGTGTTTCAATGATCTCAACATCAAACTGATCTTTCTCAAGACTCAATTCTGCTGCAGCAAGCTCAATAGCTTCTTTCTCGGTTTTACCTTCAAATTCATATGTCATATAAACGCTCCTGGCGAAATAATGTTACTGTTTAATCAGGTGCAGCCCATTTTTTTTGGCATGCATCATTTTATTTATAATAACCTGCTGCACAAGCGTAAGAATATTTGACAAAGTCCAATACAAAATAAGGCCTGCAGGTGCATTATAAAACAGGAAAAAGAAAATAAGGGGCATACCATACATCATAATTTTCATGCTGCTGTTTTGTTGGGTTGCACCGGGAGTCTGTGTCACTTTACCAAATAATAACTGGGATACGACATAAATTATCGGTAAAATGCGCAATTCATTACCCAAAAACGGCAGTTCAAAACCAAACTTGAAAATACTGTCACCCTGTGACAAATCTGGTATCCATCCTGGTATAAACATGGCCCCACGGAACTCAAAATAATTATTGAATAATCCATACATGGCAAAAATAAGGGGAAATTGAATGAGCATTGGTAAACAACCGGACAGAGGATTATACCCGGCAGTTTTATAAAACTTGGCCATTTCCTCATTCATTTTTTGCTGATTGTCCTTATATTTTTCCTGTATTTCCTTGATTTTTGGTTGAAGCTCCTGCATTTTCAAAGTCGATTCGGAACTTTTTTTCGTCAGCGGGAAAATAACTATTCTCATAAGAATCGTCATGAGAATGATAGAGACACCCCAATTGGGAATCAACTTGTAAAACAGTTCCATTATCCACTTGAGCAAAATTTCAAGTGGAGCAAGCGGTCCGCTCGAACCGACAATTTCGTTCAATTTGGCATTATTCAATCCATAGGGATTATTTGTCAGCACGTTATATTTTGCCAAATTCTTATCTGTCCTCGGACCTACATAAAACCGCCAGGTATCAGTATTTCGAATTTGATTAATTGGAGACCGGACAATATACATTTGGGCTCGGGTCGTATCCGGTTCTTCGCTCATTGTCGTAACAAAGGCATTCTTGACTGAAAAATCCGGAACTGCAATCAAGGTAAAATACTTACCTGCTACACCTATCCAGGAAAAAGGGCTTTCTACAGAACGGGTTTGACCGGGATTCAACTTCAGTGTTTTCTTCTTGTTATCCTGCAAATAGAAAAAATGCCGGTATTCATATTTATCCTGTTGTACATTCCAATGAGGCCCAATCTGAGGAGATGTTTGCAAAGTATAGGAAGCATCCCCGATATGTAGACCATTAAAACTCTGGTCTCCATCGATTGTAATTTCCAGTTCAAACATATAGTCATCGGGATTGAACGTATATTGCTTAGCAAGGGTAAAAGAGCCCGAAGTACCGTCCTGATTTCTGACCATCATCGTTCTATAAAAGCCAATCACATGGTCACCAATACGGCGCACATTGAACAATTGGTCAACCGGAGTACCATTGCTATCTCCCAGTTTCAGAGAAAAGGCCCGGTTACCCTGATTGATGATTTCAGCCATTTGAACAAAATTACCCTGATCAATATGGTTTTTCAGGTGATAGGAAACAATATCACCACCGCGATTTGTAAATTCCACTTTCACCAAAGGGGTCTCAATTACAAAGCGTTCTTCAGTCAATGAAGATTCCTCTTCAATAACCGAAACAGTTGTCTCCTGTGGCTGACTGGAAGCCGGTTGTGCTACATTAACCGGTTCTGAAAGGGAAACGTTTTCAGTTTTTCCTGGTTGTATTGGATCCGATGGGAAAAAAATTGTTTGTATAGAAAAACCAAGTATGATAACAACCGTCGAAAGCACTATCGCAATTACAGTATTCTTGTCCATTCTGTACTGACTCCTTATCAGTTATGGTACGGGATCATAACCGCCTTCATGGAAAGGGTGACAGCGCAAGATACGTTTGATAGCTAGAAACGATCCCTTTAATGGACCATATCTGGTTATTGATTCGTAGGCATACGCAGAGCATGTCGGATAATATCTGCAGGAGGGTGGAAAGAAAGGAGAAATAAACCGTTGATACAAGCGGATAAGCCCGCATAAGGCTTTTTGCAAAACCATTTTCATACACTATCCAGCCAGATACCCGCTTTTCTGATAAGAGTTTTCATCTGTCGTTCTCTTTCAGTAAAACTGTCATTTCCCGGATAAACCAGAACAACAATATCGAAACCGGACATAAGGTGGTGTTTATTCAAGCGGTACACTTCCCGACTTAACCGTCGGGAACGATTTCTCTCTACGGCAGTTCCGTATCCGCGCGGAAAGGTAAAAACAATCCTGTTCCGCTCCATCCCGTTAGACAGGACAAACAACTTTGCCCCGTAGCAGCTATATTTCTTTCCCTTTCGGAAAACAGTCTGGATACATGCGGAACGTATCAAACGTTCCGCTTTGCAAAATCCTGAGCGTTTCACAGCTCACGCGTACGTCAGTACGGCTTCTTTTCGTCAGAAACTGAAAGTTTATAACGGCCTTTTGCTCTTCTGCGTTTTAACACCAGACGACCACCACGTGTTGCCATACGTGCTCTAAAGCCGAACTTGCGGTTGCGCTTAACTTTACTGGGCTGATATGTCCGTTTCATGGAACTGTAGACTCCTTTATTTGTAAGAACCCTGAATTTCTATATACGAAAAACCGGTTCAAATGTTCAAGATGGTATGATACCACAGGCAAGGCAGTATACCTGTATACCATTGGCTGGTCAAGACTCGGGAAAGATATCCTTCCCTTTGCGAATACTGTTTTTTAGGCGTAAAAGAACTTCTTTTAATGGTTCATCAAGGTTTTCTTTTACTGCTATATCCGGCTCATCCTCTTTTTTGTCTCTTTTTACACCCTCTCCTACCCGCTTTTTTGGCAATGTATACGGAGCCTCTTTGGTATCATGTATTCTGATAACCATATTTTTAAGTTTTAATTCCGGAAATTGTACATCCAGGGCATGTAATATCCTTTTCTTGTTAAATGAAAGCATCTGACTCCATCCTGGATGGTCAACCTCCACAAGAATCATTCCCTTATCAACATCTATAACCTTACTATGCGCAGATATATCAGCACCGGCAATTTCAGCCCAAAAAGATATAAAACGGGACGCAGTCTGTGCTGTATCTGAATCTATTTGATTAAACAGGTTTGAAACAATTTCCGATGCTTTTTTTACATCATGAGACATACCACTTCCCCCCTTGTATGGAATATATTTTAGTCGTTGACTTTTTATACCGTTCAAAGGGTTCTCCCGGTAAAAACGTACAAAAAAGCTGATCATAATTTGGTAAAAGGGAATTAAATCGCTGTCTTTTATCCGGATCCAATTCAAGAAGGACATCGTCCATAAGTAGTACAGGTAAATTTCCACCAGTTGAATCAGTATAGAAGTATGCCTGAGCTGAACGCAATAATAATGACAATAATCTGCGTTGTCCGGTTGAAGCGCGAGGAATAAATAATACCCCGTTTCTGGAGAAGCGTATTCTGTCCCTATGGGGTCCTGACATACAGGTATTCATCTGAATATCTATGTCCCTCTTTTCAGACAGAATTTTCATAACAGAGTCTACCGAATCACACTTCCAGGAAGGAGAATAATCAATAACAACATTTTCAATACCACTAACTTCTGCATACATTTTTGCAAAGATTTTATTAAAATTATGAATTGCCTTTTCACGCATTTGCATAATTTTTATACCGTTGTAAC
>LVBK01000012.1 GCA_001604385.1 Spirochaetales bacterium Spiro_09
AGATCACCAAAGCCCCGGGGACGGGGCTTTTTTTTTATGGGACGAAGGGAAGGCTGTCAGGGCCGGATACGGCAAGGTTCGGTCGGGAGGCGGCCCGCGCGACCTTCAGTTTTTTCATATTAAAAAAAATGTGTTATACTCGGTTGCATGAAGAAGTTACTAATCATTTTGTGCGCCACGCTCGTGCTTGCGGGCTGCGCCAGTTTTTCGATCAGGAATGAGTCCCGCGCCGACGCGCGCGAGGGACGGGAATACCGCCTCGAGGCCCACGCCTTTGACAAAAAGGCACAGGATATAACGGTAACCTTTGTGTACCGCATCAACGGCGGACGCTGGTTTGACCGGCGGGGCGTGTTTAATGGAAGAAACTACGAAGCGCTGATCCCGGCGGGCGAACTGCCCAAGGGAAACCTTGAATACTATGCCTGGTTCACGAACGCAAAGGGAGAGCGGGTTACCAGCCGCCCGGTTATCATCGCCATCCTGACCTTCGAGGAAGCGCGCCAAAAAGCGGTGGTTACCTACCGCTCGTCGCTGTCGAACGAAACGGCTCAAAGCGAAATCTACTTTAACACGCCGGCAGAATACCTCTTGCGGGTCAAAGGAACGCGACCCGCCTCCGTTACCGCGAAAACCGGCACGACACGGACATCCGACACACTGCCGGAAGCGGTCGCAGGAGGAACACTCTACCGGACAACGATCGCCACGCCGCATACGGACACCCGCTACAGCCTGCAATGGACAGTCACCTGGGAAGACAGCGAATTCGGCACCGTTACCCTGGACTGGCCGGAAGTGCCGGTCAGCCTGTCCGTCGTGGACCGCGAGGCTGCCCGCGCGCGCGTTCGCGCGGATTACCGGGAAAGCGTCACGGTAAAAACCCCGGTCAGCGGCAGCTGGCTTGAGCCGCCGGTTATCGGGGTAAAAGTTACATACACAGCCATCCTGTCCCATTTTTCGCAAAAAAGGAAAGAAGTCCGCATCCAGCTCCGACAGGGGGACTTTGCCAAAACAATAGTGGCGAACGAAGCAAAAAACGGAGAATACACCGCCGTAATTCCCGCGGACGACATGGAAAAGGGCGTGAACGGCTTTACCGTAACGCTGCTTGACCGCTTTGACGAATTTGGCGGACTTGAAAACACCTGGCCCTCGTCCGGAATGTACTCCATAGCATACACGAACCGGGACACCCTGAAAAAAGAAGCGGTGGCAAAACTGGCCGGATCATGGAAGCACACTGCCCCGACTACGGTTGTTTCGGGTGAGGAACTGTCCATTCTCCTGGACAAAAACACCTCCCACACGGTGCTTGCCGCCCGCATGGAATTCCGGAGCGCCAAACAGTCGGCCCCGGTAACCGTCAGCGGTCGGGACACGGGAACGGCCTGGTTATTTACCCTGCCGCCGTCGGTGACCGCCGCCGACTGGATTCAGTACCGCTTTGTGCTTGATGTGTCACTTGACCGGCTGGGAAGCGCGGATCTTGTCGTCAGGGACGGAACGCCGGGTTCGGAAAACGACTTTATCGTTACCCCGAAACCCAAGGCCACGGAATAGAGTATTTGCTTTCTCAATAGAGTGTGTGTATACCTTTTATAAAGTATACACACAAGAGGCAAACATGAGAACCAATATAGTAATTGACGACGGTCTTATGAAAGATGCCCTCGAAGTCTCGGATTACAAGACCAAGAAGGAAACAGTCGAAGAAGCTCTGAAACTATTAATAACCATGAAGACCCAGGCAAGTATCAGGAAATACAGGGGAAAGCTTCAATGGGAAGGTGATTTGGATAAACTGAGAACCGATACATGATAGTTGCCGATACATCGGTTTGGATAGACTATGTCCGGGGTCTTGATACCCCTCATACGAACACTCTTGATAATGAACTTCTCTATAACAGGGTAATAACGGCACCTTGAGGGCGACCAGTACATAGAATTTCTTGCGCGCACCGACCTGGGTTCGCAGTATCCCCTGGAGCGATTCCGGGAGCGCATTGGCAAACTGGTAAAGAACACGCAAATCTCTTTGATAGCGGAAAACGAGGCGGGAACGATTGTAGGGGTCTGCTTTGGCTTGACCGATTTTGCCTACTGGCTCATGGTCACCGATCTTGGCATCGACCGGGAATACGAGCGGTTGGGACTGGGACGGGAACTTGTCCGCCTGGCCCGGGAACTGTCGGGCGGAACAAAGGACATCATCATGTTCATCAACGCGAACGAGGACGCCATTCCGTTCTACGAAAAAATCGGGATGGAAAGGGCGGACAGCATGATGGAACTGTCGGACGACGTGGAATGGACCGATTTCACGGTCCAAAAGGGTGTCCGGTACTGATCCATCAGCTGTCCCGCGTAATCCGCGGCAATCTTACAAAATATGCTCTAAAAACAGACGAGCCCGGTTTGTCTTTGGATTATCGAAGAACTCGTCAGGAGTGGATGTTTCAATAATCTCTCCCTGATCCATAAAGACCACGCGGTTCGCGGCGGCGCGGGCAAAACCCATTTCATGAGACACCACCAGCATGGTCATACCCTCTTTCGCGAGCGCGGTCATAACGTCAAGCACTTCCTTGATCATCTCGGGGTCCAGGGCGCTCGTCGGCTCATCAAAAAGCATTACCTTGGGGTCCATGGCAAGAGCCCGTGCGATGGCAACGCGCTGCTGCTGGCCGCCTGAAAGCTGGTCAGGATAGGCGTCGGCCTTTTCAAGAAGCCCGACCTTGTCCAGCAGGGCATGCGCCTTTTTAACCGCTTCGGCTCGCGGCAGCTTCTTAACCGTCATGGGTGAAAGGATTATGTTCCCGACACAGGAAAGGTGCGGAAACAGATTGAAACTTTGAAAGACCATGCCGGCTTCTTCCCGAACCAGGCGTATGTCTGTCTTGGGATCGGTGACGCTTGCGCCGTCAACCAGGATGGTACCGCCGTCCAGGTGCTCGAGCCGGTTGATGCTGCGTAGGAGGGTGCTTTTGCCCGAACCGGACGGACCGATTACCAGAATGACCTCGCCGCGGTGCACGTCAAGAGAGACGCCTTTGAGCGCCTCGAAGGTGCCAAACTGCTTTCGCGCGTTCTGGATACTAATTATGGGAGCCATGATGCCTCAACTTTTCTTCCATGAGCGCGACAAGGCGGGAAAGGAAGAGCGTCATTACCAAATACACGAGGGCGATGACGGTATAGCTTTCAAAATACATAAACGAGGTTGATGCAAACTCCCGGCCGCGGCGGAGCAGATCGGAGACCGCAATGATGGACACGAGAGACGAGTCCTTGAGGAGAGCGATAAACTCGTTCCCGATGGGCGGTAAAATGACTTTTACCGTTTGCGGAAGAATGACCTTCCGCATGGCTTGAGCGCGGCTTAAACCCAGCGCGAGGGCGGCTTCCATCTGTCCCTTGGGGATGGACTGAATACCCGCGCGGAAGATCTCGGCCATATACGCGCCATAACAGATGGTCATGGCGATAATCGCAGAGGACGGTCCGTCCAGCTTGATGACCGAGCCAAGGGGCGTCAGGTTGATGAGCTGGGGCAACGCAAAATAAATATAGAAGAGTTGTACCAAGAGCGGAATGCCGCGGATAACTTCGACATAGACCGTCGCGATCAGGTTAACCGCCTTGTTGCGGGATATTCGTCCAAGTCCCGCGATAAGACCGACGACGAGCGCGCCCAAAATTGCGGACACGGTGACAGAAAAAGTCGCAATAATCCCGTCGGGAATAAAGTTCAGTATTCGAAGGTACGGGTCGGGTTTTAGTAGAGGAAGAGTAACCAGAATGATCAGGGCGCCAAAGAAGGAGATATTCCAGGCCGAGAGGACACCCCGATCCCCCTTTTGGGGAATGAGGGTGCCGTCCGTCACCGTGATCACCGGCTGACCGTTACGCTCAGCTTTGGGTGATCGGGCCATGTCAGTACAGCCACTTGTTCGCTATTTCGTCCAGCTTGCCGGATGCCTTGATCCTGGCCAGGCCGTCGTTCAGTATCTTCAGCGTTTCGGCATCGCCTTTCTTGACCGCAAGACCGAGCCATTCATCGGTAAAGGGCTTGCCGACAATTTTCAGCTTGTCCTTGAACTTCGGGTTCTGCAGGGCAAAGTCCGCGGCGATGGGACTGTCGGCGACTACGCCGTCAATGCGGCCGAGCGCGAGATCCTCGAAGGCGAGCCCTACCTCGTCGTACGAGGCAAGCGTAACTCCCGGAACCTTGGCAATCTCGATGGCGCCGGTGGTACCAATCTGGGCTCCGACCCGTTTGCCCTTGAGGTCGGCAAGTACGGTCACACCGCTCGAAGAGAGGGGAACCACCAGAACCTGTCCAGCGTTGGTATAGGGTTCGGTAAAATCCATGACCTTTTTGCGTTCCTCTGTAATGGTTACCGACGAGGATATCGCGTCATAGGAACCGGACGCCAGGCCGGCAAAAATACCGTCCCAGGCGGTGTTGCGTATTTCAATCTCGACACCGGTAGCCTCCGAGATGGCTTTCAGCATATCAGGGCCAAAACCGACTATTTCTTTTGATTCGTTAACAAACTCCATCGGAGGCCAGGTAGCATCCGATGCAACGACAAGTTTCTTCTTTGCGGCTGCCGGGACAGCTTCTTTACTGCCCCCAGCCCAAACCTGGACGGTGAACACGCACAGGAATACCAACAAACCTGCCATTGTTTTTCGCATTGTCATAGATTCCTCCAAAAAGATGCCCGTCACGAAAAAGAATTCCGCGCGGAACTGGTGTACGCCGACAGGAGCCCGTGTGAGCCGACTGCGGTGCACTGATGTAAAAAACTAAAAACAGTGTACATATTTATGCATCAACTGTCAACGAAATTATATATTTATGCAGAAAGGCCCCACGTATCGCCGGAGCTCTTTATAATCAAATAGTGAAGTAGTTTACTTCCCTGTCCAGTTCCGAACTGACTTCTCCCACGGTTTCCGCATGGGCCGAAACCTGTCTGACCGTTTCACCGATCTGGTGAATACCGGTGTTTATTTCACCGATATTCGCGTACACCTCGGCCGTAATGCGCTCCAGATCCGAGGCGGCGCTCATGATGGCCCGCGAACTTTGATCCATTGCAGTCGACCCGTCATCTATCTGGGATGACACCCGGTCAAGGCGCTCCATTGCCCGGGACACCGAGGTACTGAGCGCGAGGGTTTGGGAAATGCGCTCGTCAATCGAGGTGATGGCGTCTGTCATCGCCGAAATGCGCCGGAGCATTTCTTCAAAGTTTTTATTGGTGGTTCCCGCCAATTCCTTGGTTTGCTCGATCTCGGACACGATCAGGGCAATGCTCCGGCCGATTTCCTTCGACCGGGCCGAGGACGCCTCGGCAAGGGAGCGGATTTCGTCCGCAACAACCGCAAACCCGCGCCCGTATTCGCCGGCGTGGGCAGCCTCTATGGCGGCGTTCATGGCCAGGAGGTTTGTCCGTGCGGCGATCCCTGCCATGACACCGGTTATCTCGCGTATAGTACCCGCATTTTCATTTATGGAAGTAACGCTCGCATAGGTCTTTCCGAACTCGTTTTTGCTCTGGTCGACGGTATGCGCCAGTTCGCCCGAAATGCGGGTTCCGTCATTTGCCACCGATACAATCTCGTTGAGCGAGGACATAACCGCATCGATCGCACTTGACGCCGACGACACCGTTTCCTTGTGCGTCTTGATGTCATTATGCAGCGAGCCGATCTGTGTTGAAATTCCCGTTATTTCCTTGACCGTCACGTCAACCTGCGAATTGAGGTTACCTATCTGCCGGGTAATGGAGTCGGAATTGCTTTCAATTTCGGTAATCGACGATGAAGCGTCCTGGGCGGATTCCTGCAACAGGTTCTTGACCTGGATATTGCGGCGCGAGGCGGCGAGAATCGAGGCAAGGGCGTTTTTCATGGAAGAGAGAAACTGGTTCAAGGTGCTGGCAAGAAAGCCGATTTCGTCCGTGCGTTTTATCTCGATAACGCCGGTCAAATCGCCCGAGCCGAGGGGTTCAATGCTTGCAGAGAGCTTTTCGATGGAAGAAGATATTTTGTTCGCGAAAACAAGCATGATGGCGAACGCCATCACGCCGATAACGATCAAAAGGGCTATTACCGTCCGGAACGCCGACTCGCGCCGGGCGGCTATGGCTTCCTCGATAATCTCGAATTGCTTGCGGATGGTGCCTTCCTGAATCTCAAGGACACCGTCAAGACTGATCAGAGAACTTTGATACTTGTTTACCGCGTACACCAGGGGAATGGTCTCGGCTCCGCCGCCATTCGAAATGGCGAAATTGTTGATTCCCAAAATGGAGGTAGTTTCGCGCGAGGTTTTCATGATCTCGGCAATCTGCTCGTCCAGGGCTTTCTGGTCTTCGAGGAGGGTGTTCAGCCGGGTAGTAACCAGGGAATTCACCCGGGACAGTATGGTCAATGACTCCTGCACACCCTCGCTGATTGCCGGTAAATGTACCAGGGTTGGAACCACGGTGAACGCCTCGTCGAAGGCCTCATGAGCGTTTAAAATCGCCGAGTCGGTATCCTTGAAGGAAAGAACATTCGCCCGGTTAACCTCGATTCGCAAACGCGCAATCGACACGGAAAGATCGTTAAGCCGCGCGAACTCATCTTCTATAAGAGAGGCGCCGCGTATCATACCCAGATACACAATCACGCAGAGAACCAGAAGAAGCCCTATCCCGAATACCAGAGAGAGCAATTTTTGCCGTATTTTCATACAACCGCCTTGTCATCGTTATTGGTACTTTTGGATCTAGTATTAGTATACGGTTATTCCCCTGCCCTCTGCAAGTAAAATGACTGTGTTCGACCGCGACAAATCTCCAAAAAGTCAAATTTTCTCAGCGAATAGACCGGGCAAGTTCATCGCCCATCAACTCGATATTGGCAAGCCAGCCAGGACTGAGCGGATTAAGCGCGATAACCCGGGCGCCAACCGCGTCAGCGACCGTTTTTGCCGCACTTGAGGGAAACTGTTCCTGCACGAAAATTGCCGTAGCGCCTTCTGACCGGGCCTTTTCTATCATCGCGGCAAGAGACTTCGCAGTCGGCTCCTTTCCGCCGGTTTCCACCGCAATCTGAATAATGCCGAATTCGTCAAGAAAATAGCCGAACGAGGGATGATAGACAAACACCTTCTTGCCGGACAGCGGCGACAACTTTTCATGAAGGGACTCAAACACGGTATGTATGCGGGTACTCAGCGCCTCTGCATTCGCACGATAGGTTTCAGCCCCCTCAGGATCGACAGAGATCAAAAGATCCCGGACATGAGCTGCCAGAAGCAGGGCATTTTCGCGCCCAAGCCAGGTATGGCGGTCAATATTCCCGTGATGCTCGTCCTCTCCATCATGCTCGTCCTCTCCATCATGATCATCCCCATCGTCATGAGTATCATAGGCATCATCATGTTCATGCTCTTCAAGTTCCCTGAACGCGACACCGCTTGTTCCGTCGATAATCCGTACATCGGAAAATTGCGCGCGGACCTTCGGCTCAAAGACGATCTCGAAATCCGTTCCCGACAAAATCCAGGCGGCCGACTTGCCGAGCGCGGCCATTTGACGCGGAGTTGGCTCATACGAATGGGGGCTCTGGCCGGGGCCGACAAGCACCTGCACGTCAAACCTGTCTCCGGCAATTTCCCGGACAAAATATTCCTGGGGCAGAATGCTCACCGTGATGAGGGGCTTTTCCCCCGTTTGACGGGTGCATGACCAAAACGCAAGCGGTAGCGCAAGAGCAACTACCAGCCAACCACTGACTAATTTCCTGTATATATTCATTCGATTCCTCCAATACGATTCTATCGAAGAATATATAAATTGAAGGAGAAAAATGCAAGTGACTTGCAAAAATATCGCAAGCCGGTCGTTCCAATGCTTTTGAGGGCGTTCCTACGGCACAACCTCCTCAAGACCGATATCAGTCAGTGTAACTGTCACTGCGGACATGGCTCCCATCATAAACGAGAGGAATATATCATCAGAGGCAGAAAACTTGAAATTCCTGATTAAAATCGCACGGGGCCGTGGACCTATCCGCTCCTCACGGGCAAGGTATACGGTGTACGGAGCCTCCGTCTTTTGATAGAGAATTCGGATAACGCTTGGACGGTCTGCAGACAGGGTAGCCCGCAGCGTGTAGATCCGGTCAGCATACACTCGCAGCGGATGAACAAACTGAATGTGCCAATCGGTACCGGTGGGGCGAAGAATCTGAACAGAAGCCGCTCGATTTGTCACAGTCAGACGTGCAGTTCCGCCTTCAAATTGCCTCAGATAAAAATTGTGGTCACCATCAAAGCCTCCCCCTCGCAGTTTCGCAAGTACAGGGGGAAAGGAAACGGACAGAGGATCTGATCGGTTTCCATACACTCCAGTCATTCCAACAGCACGAGCAGTATAGGAAACAGAAAGCCCTGCTTTCGGAGCCGGATCAACCCATGTCCGGGCCGTTGTAAGACCCGCAAGGCTGCCATCGCGCTCTATTTCATATCTAAGAACAGCAGCCCCGCCCGACGGAGAGAGTGACAGTTGCATTATTCCGTCAGAGCCTGTCACCGTTGCGAGTACGGGTTTCCCGGGTACACCGGAGCCGGCAGGCACTACACCCAGATCTGTACGCACCCGTTCCTCCGATGTACCGTGAAGAAAGACAGGATACGCAATCAGTGCTGCATAGAGATTTCTGATTTCCGGATTTCTTTGAATCCGTGCGTCGCCCCAGTCCTTCCACTGGGGATAGCGGGACCAGTCCCAGTTGATATAGCACACAGCCTTGATGCCCGGATTCTCCGCCATAGTCCGGAACCATGGGTCAAACCACTTGTCCCAGCTCTGCCGTCCCTGAAGAACACCAACTTTTTTTGGGGTAGACTCGCCAATCATCACCGGTTTGCCGTGTACATCGGCTTCCCTCAGGAATTCTTTCAAAGGAGGTGTACGGAATTCCTCTTTTTCGAAGATATCTATTCCCCACCAGTCAACCCACTCGTCTCCGGGATAATACTCCATCCAGCCAAAACGGGCATTATTCAGACTGGGAGGATTTTGCCAGGAATGTATTGCAGCGCACCAGACAGTTGCAATTTCCGGTGAGACATCGCGAATCATCCTTGTAATTCTGATCCATGCCCCCTTATAGGTCTCTGGCTCATAGCCGTTCCAGGCCAAACCATTGAACTCGTAGCCAATCCGTATAAAGGCGGGTCGGCCCAAATCTTGTAAGCCCTTCATAAAGCGGACAAGATGGTCATCATAGAGGCCCGCAGATACCTGATGTTCGAATCGTTCCTCGGGTTTGCCATCGGTCGTCATTTGAAGACCGATCTGGGGAATTAAATAGATACCCTTCGCAGTGTAATCCATGATTTCCCGTGTAATGACCGCCAATAAGGCTTCCGGAGCATCCTTGACATTCCAGTAATGCATTGTCATAAGGGGCGGCGTACCGGGTAGTGCAGCCACATATTCGTCAAGCGCGTCACGGCTCTGCCCCGCGCCATGAAGTATGGAATTCTGGCTCTCGAGGCGTGCGCGGTAAAATTTTCGCGGTTGGAATACTACATCGGGCTCTTCTGAAAAAACGGCACCAATACAGGATACAAACAGTGCTAACAGGAAGGAAATACGGGTTATCCGGGTCATGGATTCCTCCTGCTCAACAGCTTAATTTGCAGCAGATGGGAATGCAAGGGTCATCCAAAATGCAAGTGTTACCCGAGAGGCAACGTTTCCATGAGGGGGCGCAAAAAATATCTCTTGTCCAGCCGTATCACCGGGGTGGCAAGGAGGGCGGGATCCTCAAGCAATTCCTCAAGCGGATCATATTCCATAAACCCGAGGCCCCGCTTGATAAACCGGGCAGAGCCCGTGTCCACCAGATTGGCAAGGCCGCAGGAAGCTGCCATATTCGACAGTTCCGTCGCCGTTAGCGGCTTTTCAGCAATATCGCGGAACTGATAGACTATCTTCCGCTCCTTGAAGTAACGCTCGGCTCTGCGGGTTTCCTGACACTTTTTAGTACCGTATACAATAATATTCATGGTTCTCGATATAACACATTTTCACGGAAGGGTACAGCGGAAGCCGGCATAGCCTGCAGTGCATACAGTGCCGGTTTCAGGCAGTATGCGAACCAGTTTCTCAAGTTCCGCCTCTCCCGTGCAATGACAGGGAATGGCGCGGCTCACAGTACGCAGGGTGGAAAGCGCTTCCCCAAGCCGTTCGTCCGGAAGTCCGGCAAGGTGGAAGCCTCCCATGAAAGTATGCACGGAAGATACGCCTGACAGTGCGCGCACATGGCGGAGGGTATTTTCAGGCCCCGCATGGCAGCACCCGGTCAGAATGAACAAGCCGTCGGATAGAGGGGCGTACAGAACCAGTTCGTCACTCATGGTATCCGGTATATGTCCCTCAGCATCAGAGAAGAGAAGAGGGGAAGGAACTTCGTGGCTGGCAGTGCGCACAATGGGGGCTGAAACCCAGAAGGGCGTGCCGACAACCGGCAAGATGCCCTGAACAGGGGTAAATAAGGAAGATTCTTCCCGTTCACGCAACGCCGCGCGCGAGGAAGCAGAAAGCGAAATATCCCGAATACTGCCGGTTTTGGCGCTGAAATGCGGACGACCGATTACGGCAGAGGCATACACGCGCGCGCGGGGAGAAAGCTCCAGAACGCGCGCAAGCGCGTCGGTATGGTCGTAATGTCCGTGGGAGAGCACCACTGCGGTCAGCCGGGAAAGATCAAGGCCGAGCGCGGCGGCATTTTCAAACGCCGTCCCGCGTCCCGTGTCAAACAAGACAGCAGAGCCGCCTTGATCATGACCTTCACTCTCGCTCTTTTCTGTCCACTCGAGCAGGACAGAAAAGCCGTGTTCAGCCGCCAGAGGCGCGGCGGCACGGTTGTCCGAGAGGATGGTTGCCGTCAGTGATCGCATGCGTTTGCGCCGGTCGGCAGGACGCCCGAAAGAAACTGCCCCACCAGTTTTGACGTATCGTCGCTTGCGGCGCCAACGGTAACCTTGATGCCGCGTTCGGCGAACAAGTCCCGGGCACGAACCCCCATACCGCCGGCGATGATGTGGGTAATACCCTTTTCATTTAAAAAGCGCGGCAGGAGACCGGGTTCGTGGGGAGGAGCGTCAATCCAGCTTTTGGCGGTCACGGTTTTTCCGTCCTCGGCAATGTCAAAGACATCGAAACCGACACAGTGACCAAAATGAAGGTTCAGTTTTCCATCGATAGAAGGAAGGGCAATTTTCATACAAGACTCCTTTTCAATTGACATATATTCTCCCATATTGAGTGAACCGCTTCGGCAAGACGCAACGCGTCTTCCTCGCGGCACAGTCGCGCGTATTCAATAATGCTCAAGCCCCGGATTTGGGCAGCGGTGGCGGTGGGGTTCCAGGGGAGCGTGCCCGCACACTGAATGCCATTTCTGAGACACCAGGCGCGCATTGAGTCGGTTTGTTCCGGGTTGATGTCCGCCTTGTTGATACACACCGAAGCAGGTACACGGAAGTGACGGGCAAGGGCGGCAACCCGCTCAAGATCATGCTGGCCGGAAAGGGTCGGCTCCGTAACTATGAGCACCGCATCGGCGCCCGTAATCGAAGCGATGACCGGACAACCGGTTCCGGGGGAACCGTCGACAAGAATCAATTCGGCATTAGTTTCCCGGGCAATGCGCTTGGCGTTTTGACGGACCGTGGTGACCAGTTTTCCCGAGTTCTCGGCCCGGGGGTCGAGCGCGGCATGAACCAGTGGGCCGAAACGGGAGTCGCTGACATACCAGTCTCCGCACCGCCGGGGTTCAAAGCGAAAAAGCGATTCAGGGCAACAGTGTACGCACACGCCGCAGCCTTCACAGGAGAGGGGATCATAGCGAATGCCTTCCGCACTGTGCCTGATTGCCCCAAAACGGCACAGTTCCACGCAAGTGGTCGCGAGGTCATGGTCAAGGGACGCACTCTGATAGCGATTGGACGGACCGGTATGCACCAGCCTGTCTTGAGCAATTGCGGCAATTTTGCCCGAAATAAACTCGTTTTTTTCAGTGGATACCGGTCGAAAAATCAAGTGAAGGTCCGCGGCGTCAACATCGCAATCAGCGAATACGGCACGGCCCTGTTCGCTTGCCAATGTCGCAATTGCCGCGGTCAAGCTTGTTTTACCGGTTCCGCCCTTACCGCTGATGCATACTATTTCTTTCATGCGGGCGTCCTCCCGGACAGTTTTTTACACGCTTCGAAAAGGGCAACAAATTGTTCCCGGTATTCACGGCGGGCATCCACTAACGGAATTCCCCGCGAATAGGCTTCGGCAATGAGGCGGTCTTCCGGGATGCTCAACAAAAGAGGGATCTGTTCGGCTTCACAATAGCGCACCACCCGGTCGTCGCCCGAATCGCTGCGATTGATTACCACGCCGAAGGGAATGCCCATTTTCCGGACGGTCTCTACCGCAAGGGTAAGGTCATGCAAGCCGAAGGGAGTTGGTTCAGTCACCAGAACGACACAGTCCGCGTCACTGACGGTTGTCGTCATGGGACAGGAGGTTCCGGGCGGAGAGTCAAGAATGATGAGAGATTCCGGGCAGGGGAATTCTTTCAACCAGCGTTCGCCGCACTCCGTAACTGCGCGTATGACCGGCGGAGACATGGCCTTTCCGATATCCAGAAGGCCCTTGGCAAAATACAGCGGGGAAGCCCCGCCTGAACGCGGTATACGCCCTTCTTCGATACTTCCTATTTTATGAGGCGCTTCCCGTATAGCCTGATGCGGACATACGCGGGCACAGAGCCCGCAGGAATGGCATAACTCGTTAAAAACCATTACCGATGATCCAATGCACACAATTGCGTTGAATTCGCATAATCGGGCGCATGCGCCACAGGCGGTACAAAGGGCAGTGTCGATAACCGGAACCAGACTTGTCACATCATGAGTTGAACGATCGATCACTGAAAGAAAAAGATCGGCGTTCGGCTCCTCGACATCGCAATCCAGGAGTGCGGTCGATCCGGGTACAGAAAGGGCAAGCGAAACGGAGAGGGTTGTCTTTCCTGTCCCGCCCTTGCCCGAAGCAATAGCGATTATCATATCCAGTGACTCTCCACATCGGCAGCGCCCGATTTTTCAAGCGATCCGTGTTTCCAGGCTTTTAAGGCCTCTCTGACTGTCGCATTGGAGGACAAATAGACATCGATGCCCGCCGCCTGTAAAACCGCAAAGGCCTTTGGACCGGTATGACCGGTAATGAGAGCGGCCACTCCAGCGTTCACCACATGCTGAGCCGATTGAATTCCCGCACCCTGGGCAGCATTCAGATTCTGAGTATTATCAATAAGGGTATAGGTCTCTGTATCGGTGTCAAATACCAAAAAAGCGGCAGCGCGCCCAAAACGCTGATCCAACGGGGATTCTAAATTATCTCCCGAGGTGGTAAATGCAATTTTCATGTTTCTTCCTTTATAAAAAGTTAGTATCCTGTGACTCTCCCGGTTACGTCCTTGAAGTACGTTCGTTCGTGCCGGACAACACACGGTATCCCCGGCGGCGGCAACGGCGTCGGGGGCAACCGCAGCCAGGCATGGAAAACCTCGTTGATAAAAGCCGGCCATCCCGCCATGCCTCAACAACCTGGTCAACGGGACCTGCGATAAATGAAACGATCTCTATTCCGCGACGGGCAATTTCTTCCTCATAGTCAGAAGAAATAGCGCCGCAGACAAGAATCGTTACATCCCTTGCAACCAGATACTCGGCGCGGGAAATGGCATCGAGTGCAGGAAAAGACTCCGCGCAGGACGGTTTCTGTTCCGGATCGACAAACATCACCCGTTCGCTCGCGTCAAAAACCGGCGCTACCCGGCCGTTCCATATCGTAATGGCTGCTTTCATACAAGATATCAAGCAAGTACCGTGCCAACATTATAGTGTCCGTAATTCAGAGTAATGGATCGATCCGGGAAATAAAGACATTGCAATAATGCACTAAATTGCAGCCATTACATTGCATAATTGCACTATCGCTGCCTATTGCCGCATCATAAAAAATGCGGTATACCGGCGTGCATGACACATTCTGATCGTGCTCTTAAATTCTTTTTTTCAGGATATAATTGTGCACAGGCAACCGCAGCGGCCTTTGCGGAAGAGATCGACATACCGGTCGAAGATATAGTTCGCATGATGGCGGGTTTTGGTGGAGGCATTGGAGGCTTGCGGGAAACATGCGGTGCCGTCAGTGCGATGGTTTTTGTCACAGGGAACCTTTTCGGACATTATGATCCGCTCGATAATAACGCGAAAAAAAACCTTTATGATCTGGTGAAAGACGTTAACCGGGAATTTACGGAAAGGTTCGGGACAACATGCTGCCGCGAATTACTGCAGAAAGCAGGAACCATCCCTAAACCGGATCCCTCGGAGCGCAATGCGGAATATTACGCAAAACGGCCCTGCGCACACTTTGTGGGTGCAGCAGCGGACATTGTCGCAAACCGGTTGCGTATACACATGGAAAACTAAGAAAGTAGCGCAGTCCGGAGAAACGAACCTTTCACGTCCATTTACTTGCAGACAGTGCGTTTATTTGTGGGTGACTGCGCGGTCTTTTCAAGCTGGTCGGCACGCGACCATTCACCGGGAAAGAGGTCGGAAGGGACAGCTGCACTGCCGCGGCTTTTGTATATTCGGTAGCGTGCGCATTCTTCAAAATGACCATGACAATACTGATGTTTCATCAATTCGCTCGAAGCGGGTTTATTCGCCATTTTATCATTAAAAAACGGACAGTTCTCTAGACATTCACAATCAAGCATACTTTTACTCCCAAAACCGAACAGGAAATCTATGATTCGGGCAATTCAATTATACCAAAAAGAGTTTTTCCGGGCAATGATCATCGGATGGCACGCTTTTTGCTCCCAAACCGGTACAATGCTGATACTGCTATCAATATTGTTGAAACCATCATTTCAACAATATTGATAGCAGTAAGAACAAACTACACAAGGAGGCACAGTATGCCAAATGGAAATGGACAAGGACCCCGAGGGGGCGGACCGGGCAGGGGCGTAGGTTATTGCAATGGATATGATCGCCCCGGACATGCGAACGATCTCGTCGGTTTTTGCAGACGTGTGAGAGGATGCGGATACGGGCGAAGAGCCGATCGCAGAGCGGGTATGCCAGGGGGCCGGGGTGCGGGTTTCGGATACGGAAACCGATTCAGGGCCGGAACAAATGATACTTCCGATTCACAGTAACGAACCATATACCGACTGCTATCAACAATATTGATAGCAGCAGGTATACTCAAATCCAGGCCACCGCAAGGGCTCCCACGCCCGCATGAATGCCGACAATAGGCGAGATTTCCATAATGTATTCGCACGGGCGACCCAACTCCTGCTCAAGAGCTTTCGCCCACTTCTCGGCGCGTTCAGGTGACGCGGCATGAACCACCGCATAGCGGCCAAGATGACCCTTCTCTTTCGAAATTGCGGAGCTTATTTTTTTCAGGCTGCCCCCCTGACTGAACGAGGCGCCGAAGGCAACGCCCTTGCCGTCACTGTCAAGGCTGATAATCGGTTTCAGATGGGTAAGGGCGGCGATTGCTCCCTTGACTGCGCTTATTCTTCCGCCCCGCACCATGTATTTGAACGTGGCAACACTGACCAGGATGCGTGAACCTTTTATTCGTTCTTCGGTGCGCGTTACAATATCGTCATGCGACATTCCGGTGGCAGCATCCTCGGCGGCGGCAAGGACGACAAGACCCTGCGCGGCCGAATTCAGTTTACTGTCGACAACGGTAAACGAGCACGTGGGTGTCTGGGCCTTTGCGGCGGCATTTTTCATAACCTGCCAGGTTCCGCTCAATACCCGCCCGACCGGAATGGCGATAACGGACTCATAATGGGTGGAAAGCCAGGAAAACACCTGTTCAACGCGAACGGGATCGGGAATGGAACTGCTTGGGAATTCCTCACGGCTGTCAAGCCAGGGATAAAAGGTTTTCGTATCGATTGACAGACGATCCAGATATTCATCCTGTCCCCACAAAATCTTCAGGGGAATAACATGAATTTGCAGACGATCAATCAGTTCCTGCGGTATATCCGCAATCGAGTCAGTGACAATCGCAATTTTTGCTACCGGATGGTGGACTGCATTGTATTGGTGAACCATATCGTCAATCTTCTGTTCTATGATCCGCCCATGTGGACCCAATCCCGCAAATAGCCGTGCGGGTTCATTGGTGTGAATGTGGATTTTTACCTTGTCCCTGCCACCGGTAATAATGAGCGAGTCACCGAAGGGAGCAAGTTCCTTCCGCAATGAGGTCAAATCCGTTCCATCAGGATTCAATAACAACGCTTCAGTACAATACCGGAATGGAATTTCCCCGGAGGTTTCGGGAAGGTCGTGTTCGGCTGAAGCGGTATCCTCAAAACCGACCGTAAAGGGCTTGCGTTGCCAGCTTACGCGACCGGTTAACAGCATGCGGGTAACGCCTTCAATAAACGAAACAAAGCCCGACGCCCCCGCGTCAACCACATTTGCCTTTTTAAGAACATCGAGCTGATTTTTGGTGTTTTCGAGCGCCTTTTGAGCGGCTGCCAGGCTTTGCGCAAAATGTTCTTTCAAATCGCCGCCCGCTTTTACCAGGCGGCTGAATTCGGAAGACCAGGCGCTCATAACGGTCAGAAGGGTTCCCTCGCGGGGATCCTCGAGAGCGCTCCGCGTTCCCTCCGCGGCCCGGACAAGAGCGTCTCCCAGCTCGGGAGCCGTAATAGTGTCAGACTTCGGACATTCCTTTGCCAGCCCGTTAATAAATTGGGCAAGAATTATTCCCGAATTACCCCGGGCCGCGGACAGGGAGCGATCGGCCAGGTACGAAAGGGTTTTTGCCGCAGAACGGCTGACGCGGGGAAGCTGCAGTGTGGAATACATTGTCGCCACCATATTGCTTCCGGTATCGCCATCGGCTACCGGAAATACATTTATATCGTTCAGGTGCTTTCTTTCTTTCAACAGGTACTCATACCCTGAAAGAAAACTGTGATACAGATGGTAACCGTTAATGGTAAGTGCGTCGGGCATAGTGTCCTCCGTTTTCTTCACGCGCGCGCCTTCTTGGGCAGTAAGGGTACGAGAATCGAGGTTCCCGTTTTGTATGCAATATAAGCCGGATCGTCTCCCCATTTCCTGTCGGCCGACTTTTCAAGCAGCGGGATACCGCTGACATATATCAGCAAAAGGGTAATGAAAAGCGGTCCAATGAGAGTCAACCAGTATAATCCGCTGAAAACCGTCATTCCAGCAAGTCCTATTCCCCACCAAACCAGCATTTCTCCGAAATAATTGGGATGCCGGGAGAACTTCCACAAACCGGTAGCCATAAAAGATGAACCGCCTGAAATCTTGTACCGGTATTTTTGGGCATCGGAGACAGCTTCTATGATCAGTCCCGCCGCATACACAACAAGAGCGGGCACAAGATGAACGACGCTTACCGATGCGGCATTTCCGCGTGAGCGCATAATGGCCCAGACCGGAAGCATGACGATGGCGACGGTTATGGCCTGAAGAGCCCAAAAGGAACCGAAGGCAATAATGCTGTTCCGCCGGTTATCAAAACGGTGATCAACCTTGATGTGCAGGATTCTCCAGAACAGGTATCCGCCAAGGCGTACGGCCCACAGGACAACCATGACGAGGGGAAGAATCTGTACCAGATACGCCGGTTGTTCCGAAATAAACAATAGGACGGACAGGAGCACGAAAGTCAGGCTGTACGTAATATCCGTTAACACGTCGGTCTTAAACACGGCCGCGAACAGGAAGAAAAAGGCATTGAGCGCGATTGACGCAAGAAACACATGTATCAGATTCATATTTTCCTCCGTATCTACTTACATATTTGTATTATACCCCGTATTTCGTACTATGCACCGTGATTTTGTCACCTATAGCTAACTTTTTTCTTCGGATCCGGAAATCGAGAAACGCTTCATTTTCCGCCACAGGGTTGAGGTGTTCATGTCGAGCATGTCGGCGGTTTTTCTTCTATTCCAGTTATTTTCCTCAAGGGCTTCCAGAATAACCGCACGCTCGGCCTCTTCCCTGACCCGGAAAATCCGTGCGGCAGCCGGCTGAACCGGAACGGGAGACTCCAATCCGTAGGCATCAGGGAAGGAGCCGGCCATTTCCGGGGGAAGGTGTTCGAGCCCGGCGGAATGACCGGAACTCAGGACAACCGCACGCTCAAGCGCATTTTCCAGCTCCCGTATGTTTCCGGGCCAATGCCAGGAGTACAGGGCGGACCAGAGGTCGCTCGTCAAACGCACAGCTCCCTTTCCCGTTCTCTCCTGTATGCGTTGAAGAAGGGCGGCAACCAGATCGGGCAGGTCTTCCTTGCGCTCCCGAAGGGGCGGAAGATCAAGGCGGATAACGTTAATGCGGTAATACAGGTCGCTGCGGAACGTGCCGTCCTGTACCATGGCCGACAGGTCCCGGTTGGTGGCGCAGACTATGCGCACATCTGTTTTCACCGTCTTTTCGGACCCAAGCGGTTGATATTCCCTTTCCTGCAACACGCGTAAAAGCTTGACCTGCAGGGCAAGGGGAATTTCCCCAATTTCATCCAGAAAAAGCGTCCCGCCGCGCGCACCAGAAAATCGGCCGGGATAGTCCCGGTCGGCTCCGGTAAACGCGCCCTTCCGATACCCGAAGAGCTCCGATTCAAGCAGGTTCTCGGGCAAGGCACCGCAATTCACCGCGACAAAGGGACCCGCCTGACGAGGACTGAGCCGGTGTATCTGACGGGCGAACACTTCCTTGCCCGTACCGGTTTCTCCCTGTATCAGAATGGTCGTATCGCTTTGCGCGACAGACGGAAGAATGGAAAGAAGATGTTCCATGGACCGGCTCCGACTGGTAAATGAGCCATTGTCCTGCTTTTCACGCAATTCCTTTTTCAAATCTTCAAGCTCGCTCAAATCGCGAAACGTTTCCGCGCCGCCAAGGACGCGACCTTCATCATCACTCAATATTGCCGTCGATACGCTGATGGGAATGCGCCTGCCGTCCTTGCGGACACAGTATCCGCTGCGGTCAATAAGAGGTTTGCCCGTCTTCATGGTTTTTCCCAGCGGACAGGAGGATTCGCACATGTTTGATTTGAACACTTCAAAACAATTTTGCCCAATCGCGTCCTTTCTGCTGACGCCCGTGATGCGTTCTGCGGCCCGGTTAAAGGACGTAATTTTCCATTCGCGGTCTACGGTAAAGACGCCGTCGGAAATGCTTTCGAGAATGGAGGAAGTCAGATTGTTGTCCGCGTTTTCCATGCCGATCAGTATACCATACCCGCCCCCTTGGTTGACAGCACGGACAATGGTGCGTATAACGGGACACATGACCCTTCAACAGCTCAAGTATGCGGCGGGGGTTGCCCGCTCGCTGTCGATAAACGAGGCAGCGTCAAAACTGTATATTTCACAACCCAGCCTGTCCACCGCGATTCGCGACCTGGAGCAGGAAATCGGCATCCGCATTTTCGACCGTTCCCGGCGCGGCATTACCGTCACGGCGGAAGGAGCCGAATTTCTCGGCTATGCCCGCCAGATTCTGGAGCAGGCGGAGCTACTTGAAACCCGTTATACCGGAAAAACGCGCGGAAAGCAGCTTTTTTCCGTTTCAACCCAGCACTATGCCTTCGCGGTGAACGCCTTTGTCGGGACAATCCGCGAACTGGGTCTTGAAGAATACGAATGCACCCTGCGTGAAACAAAAACCCACGATATAATCGAGGACGTTACCCAACTGAAAAGCGATATCGGCATCCTGTATACAAACGATTTTAACCGGCGGGTTTTACACAAGGTATTTCACGACAATAAACTGGTCTTTCATCCGCTTTTTACCGCCCGACCGCACATCTTTGTCAGCGCACATCACCCGCTCGCGCTCAGGGAGAAAGTTTCCGTCCAGGATCTTGAGCCATGGCCCTGCCTGAGCTTCGAACAAGGAGAACACAATTCCTTCCATTATTCAGAGGAGATTCTCAGTACGCGGATTGTGCAAAAAAGCATCCGCGTCAGTGACCGGGCAACGCTTTTCAACCTGCTCATAGGTCTTGACGGCTACACCATTTCAACCGGGGTGCTGACCACCGATCTGAACGGAAACGCCATCGTGAGCGTTCCCCTTGAAAGCAGCGAGACAATCACGGTCGGCTGGATTTCACGCGAGGGCGTTCAGGAAGGCTACGTACTTTCCCGGTATCTGGAAAAACTGAAAGAACTTGTCGGCGGAGAAGAGGCCCTTCACGGATGAAGGTTCCTTTTCTCCGCTTCTATTGTTTTCGGAAAACCCACCTCCTATACTTGAACTACGGGAGACAGGATGAACGAAACAGAACAAAAACATATTTTGCTGGTCGAAGACGAATCCCTGACTGCCCAGATTGAAGGGCGCCACCTCAAATCGCTCGGCTACACGCTGACCAAGGTCAGTTCCGGGGAACAGGCAATCCAGATTGTCCGGACCGAGGACCCTCCTCCGGACCTTATCCTGATGGACATATTTCTGGGCGACGGCATGGACGGCACGGATGCGGCCGAACAAATTCTGGCCATCGCTGACATACCGATCGTCTTTGTGTCCTCCCATATCGAGCGTGAAATTGTAGAGCGCACGGAACGCATTTCGTCGTACGGCTTTGTGTTCAAGGACGCCGGCTTTCCCGTACTCGAAGCGACGATAAAAATGGCCTTCAAGCTCCACGAGGCACGGAGCCGCTACTTCGATATCTTTTCGCATTCCATAAACGGCTTGTGCGTGTGCAAGATTATCGAGGATGAAGGAGGCGAACCAAGCGACTTTGAATGCGTCATGGCAAACAGGGCGTTTCAGGTTCACACAGGGCTTTTTAGCGCAAGTATTGAAGGAAAACGCCTGCATCAGCTGTTTAAGGGTCCGGAAGCCAGCCTGATATGGAACGCCATATGGAAGGCGCTCAGGGAACCGGGACCTGCGCCGCACGAACTGTATTATGAACCCACCGGGGAATGGTATGCCATGCAGGCCTTTCATCTGAAAAACCGCGAATTCACCCTTATTATTGAAAACACCACCGATATCAAACAGTCCGAGGAAACCCTGCACAGAAAAATAGGGGAGCTTGAACGCTTTCACCGACTGACCGTTGACCGCGAACTGGAGATGATCAAGCTCAAGCGCGAGGTGAACGAG
This sequence comes from Spirochaetales bacterium Spiro_09, assembly GCA_001604385.1. Taxonomy (GTDB): domain Bacteria; phylum Spirochaetota; class Spirochaetia; order Treponematales; family Treponemataceae; genus Teretinema. The sequence goes on from LVBK01000012.1 coordinate 21,311, forward strand.
CTGTGCCGGGAACTGGGACGCGAAGAACGATACCGTATCAGGGGAGACACCGATGCACAACCATGAAGACAGCGAGCGCACCGCCGAACTGGCCCTTACCCTTTTCGGTTACTTTACCAGCGGAAAATTGAACGAATCGACCAGGCTTATTCACGACTGGGCGGACACCCATGGTTACCGGAGCGCGATAGAAGAGGTCCTCGAACCGGCGTTGGTACGCGTCGGCACCGAATGGACGCGCGACAATATCAGCCTAGCCGCAGGCTATCTTGCCGGAAAAGTCGCCGAGGACACCATTAACATCGCCATAGCCAAACAGGAAGTCATCAGCGAATACAAGGGTACGGCCGTCATCGGAAACAGCGAGGACGACTACCATTCGCTGGGCAGGAAACTGGTCGGCATTTTCCTGATGACGGCGGGTTGGAAGGTGGTCGATCTGGGAAACGACGTCCTGGCGAAAACCTTTGTCGACACCGCCCTTGCCGAAGGAGCTCACGTCATCGGCGTGTCGGCAATGATGCTGACGACCGCGAGAAATATACTTTCGGTACGCAAGGAAATTGACAGTCGGGGGCTTGCCTCGACACTCAAGCTTGCGGTCGGCGGAGCGGTATTCAAGATGCGGCCGGAACTGGTTACCGAAGTCGGGGGTGACGGCATGACCCTTACAGCGGTCGATGTTCCCTCCCTTTTCGAGCGCTTGCAGAAGGAGGCAACCTCATGACAAGCCTGGAAAGGATTCTGGCCGCCATGCAGGGAATAGAAACCGACCGGAGAGCCTTCACGTTGATTACGAGTCTCTATGGCGGGCGTCTTACCGGCGTGTCGCCCCATGACTATTTTCACGATCCTGAACGCTACCTTGCCGGTCAAAAAGCCGTCTACGAACTTTCAGGCCAGGACATCCTTTTTTCCCCGTTCTGTTTCGCGCGCGAGGCGGAGGCCTATGGCGGACAGGCGCACTGGTTTCCCGACGGACCGCCCAACATCAAAAAACCCGGCATCCCGAATGCCCGGGTCTTTCTTGACCGGCCCATGCCCGACAGTACGACAAGCGCCCCCCACACGTTCATAACGGAAACAATCCGCCTCGTTTCAAAGGAATTTTCAGGACGCGTGCCGGTATGCGCGGTCATGGTATCGCCCGCCGAGATTCCGGTTCTTGCCATGGGCCTTGACGCGTGGATTGAAACGCTTATCACCGACCCGGAGACCGCTAGCCGGGTACTGGACCGGTGCGCCCGCTGGTTTTCGGCCCGTGCCAACGAATTGCTTGCGGCGGGGGCGGCCTTTATCGCGAGTCCCATGGAGTTTATCAATCCCGCAATCCTTTTTCCCCGGCTTATTGATGAACTTGTCCTGCCGGCATTGCGAACAGCCCTTGCGGAAATCAGGGGACCGGTCGTATTGCACCACGGAGGAAACCCGGTCAATGCGCACCTGGAAACGTGGGCCACGCTACCCGGTGTGGCCGGATTCGCGCTCGACAACCGGGATTCCATACCGGAAGCCCGTTCGACCGTCGGGGAGAGTCCGCTTCTTCTGGGTAACCTGAGCGCGGCAGCCCTTCCCTTCCTCGACATACCGACCGTCCGAAAACTCTGCCTCAATATGCTGGAGACAAACAGGGCCGACCCGCGCTGGATATTGTGCACGGCGGGAGCGGACGTTCCCTGGAACACAGGCGAACAGACTATCTCGACTATCGGACACACTGTACGGGAATTTGGCGGCGCGCAATGACAGGGGTCAGAATTATTGCCTGCTCGGTGCTGCACCATGAAATTACCGCCATTCTTCCCGCCCTGTCGAAAGGTCGCCGCATCGAAACGGTCTTTCCCGATTCTATTCTGCACATGAAACCGCACCTTTTACAGAAACATCTGGAAACCCTTTTGGCGGACGGCGTTCCCAGCGTCCTGATTTATGGAGATTGCGCGCCGGCAATAGATGAAATATGCTCTTCAATACCAAACGCTCGCTATACGCGAATTCATGGTGTAAACTGTACGGAGATAACGGTGGGAACCGAGCGGTATGCCCAACTTCGAAAGGAGCGGGCCTTCGTCATTTTCCCCGAATGGGCGTGTCGTTGGAGGGAAATCTTCGAGGAAGGCATGGGCTTTCGGACAGCGGAGCTGGCCCGTCTTTTTATGCAGGAACACCGCTCCCGTTTCGTCTACATAGATACCGCGCTGGTACCGATCCCCCTCCGGCACCTTGAAGACATGAAAGAGTATTTCGGTTTACCCGTCGAGATCGAAAAGGCGGGACTGAATATTCTCGGGGAAAATCTTGAACTGTGTATCCGGGAGCTTGAGAGAACCGATGAAAGCGGACGAACTTAATACTGACAGACTCTCGCTCCTTTTACAGGAAAGCCTGATTGTTGACATTCTCAAATACAGCAAGGACTTTGGATCGTGCGCCCGCTATATAACCGAACAAATCCGGGAAATCATCGCGGCCAGGATTGTCGCACTTGCCGAACGCGAAGTAGACGGGATGTGGACGATTACCGGATTATGTCCCGAACGCCGCCGATCCTTTTTCGACAACCCCACGGCAATCTCCTTTCTTGACCGGGCGTCAACCGACACAAAGAGCCGTCTGGTCACCCCCTCCGATACCGGGGAAGGAACCTTCCTTTCCGCCCTGGACCTTGGTCCGTCCTTTGTCATTCCATTGCTCGATGACACCGAAATTTTGGGCTTTCTCCTCATACTGGACATGATGGACACCAGCAATTCGGCGCAAATTCTCGATGGCCTCGCTTCTTTGTCGCCCCTTCTTGCCCTCGTTTTGAGAAACGCCATATTGTACCGGACAATGGAAAGCCAGGTAGAGAAAAAAACGAGAGACCTTGCGAAAAGCGAGGAGGAATACCGCCTTTTGTTCACCAAGGCAGGAGACCCTATTGCCTATCATGACGCGAACGGTTCGATTCTCCGCGCGAACGAATCATTTATCAAAACCTTCGGATACAGCGAAGCGGAGCTTGTGTCCCTGGACACCTCGGTCATTTTTTCTGCGAAACTGCCGACGTTCGACGAATTAGGATCCGAAGGGGACCTCCTCTATGAAGCGACGGGAATAACAAAAGGCGGCCAGCACATTCCCTTCGGCATACGCACCCATGCGCTGAAAATAGGCGATGAACCCGTTTTGATGAGCATTTGCCGGGATATGGCGGAACAAAAACGCTACGAGCGGGCCCTTGAGTCCCGGGTTGTCGCGCTGACGGAGCCGATGCCGGAAAACCGCTCCATCAACTTCGAGGAACTGTTCGATATCCGCGACATTCAAAAGATGCAGGACGAGCTTTCACGGGCTATGGGCGTCGCAAGCATCATTACCGCTCCTGACGGAACCGCGATAACCCGGCCGGGAAACTTTACCCGCCTGTGCCGGGACATACTTTCCGGCTGTATCGGTTGTACGCATCTGAAAGAGCAATACAGTACGTCGGGTATTCACCTGTGCCCGGCAACCGGCTTGTGGATGGCAGGGGCGAAGATTGTCATTGGCGGTCGCCACATCGCGACCTGGTTTGTGGGACAAATACGGAACGAAGCCCAATCGGAGCGGAAAATCCGGGAATACGCCCGCGAGCTTTCTGTGGATGAATCGGACGCGGTACGGGCATTTTATGAGGTACCCGTCATGTCGAACGAGGCCTTTGAGCGGGTGGTCCGCATTATTGAAACCCTGACAAACCAGTTGTCCGACATGGCCTACCAGAATATCCAACAAGCGCGCTTTATCGAAGAACGGAAAAAGGCAGAGGAAGTAAAAATTGCCCGGGATGCGGCCGAGCGGGCGAACAAGGCGAAGAGCGCGTTCATTTCGAACATGAGCCACGAGCTGCGTACACCGCTCAATTCGGTCATTGCCCTCTCGGGCGTTCTGAACCGCAGACTCTCGGGAAAAATCGAGCCCGAAGAATTCAGTTATCTGGAAATCATTGAACGAAATGGCAAGCATCTGCTCGCGCTCATCAATTCGATCCTTGACCTGTCGCGCATTGAAGCGGGCAAGGAAAGTCTGGTACGGGAGAACTTTCTTGCCAGCACCCTGGTCAGGGAGATTGCCGATCTCCTTCGGCCACAGGCAATGATGAAGGGCATTGGACTGGAATGCTTGCACGATACAACCGAAGGAAAAATTTGCAGCGACCGGGAGAAATGCCGCCACATTATCCAGAATTTAATTTCCAATGCGATAAAGTTTACCGAACAGGGATGCGTTATCATTCATGTCAAAGGCGCGCCCTCGTCGATAATCATAACCGTGGCGGACACCGGAATCGGCATTTCTGCAAACTTTCTACCCCATGTGTTCGAAGAGTTCAGCCAGGAAGATGCAAGTCATGCCCGAAAAAACAGCGGTACCGGGCTTGGCCTGGCCATAGCGCGAAAATACGCGGAACTGCTCGGCGGCACGTTGACCGCCGAAAGCGAACAGGGAAAGGGGTCAACCTTTACGCTTGTGCTTCCGCTTGGAGTATCGCAAGGTTGAGACGCTCAGGGCGTTTCAGCAAAGGGCAGGAGGAGGCCCAATCATGAAAATCATAATCGATCTGGTTCACAACCTTGCGCTCCTTGTCGCGTTGAGTATATTGTCCGTTCACATTGCAAGCCGCATCAAGACAAATTGGCTGTGCATCCTTCTTCAGGGACTCCTTGCCGGATCCATTGCGGTCATCGGCATGATGCAGCCGTTCACATTCAGCAAAGGCCTGATATTTGACGGCAGGTCGGTAATCCTGAGCATAACGGCACTCTTTTTCGGACCGGTTCCCGCTGTCATTGCGGCTGTCATGGCCGCGGCCCTGCGCGTTTCCATCGGCGGCGTCGGCATGTGGGTTGGACTGTCGGTCATTACCGCTTCCGTGTCGATCGGGACGGTCTTTCATTATTCGCGAGCCGAGCGGCACAGCCTGATCGGCTGGAAGAGCCTGCTGTTGATGGGCATACTGACCCATATCGCGATGATTCTCCTCATGTTCATCCTGCCCGGCTCCCTTTCGCAGACTGTCATACAGGAAGTCGGTCTTCCGGTCATGGTCATATATACCCTCGCAACGCTCCTTATAGGTGCGATCATGTCTGACCGGTTCAGAAGCATGCGCTATCTGGAGGAACTTCAGGAGAAAGAACGTTTCCGCGAAGAAGCGGATCGGGACAACAGGGCCCGAAGGATTGCCGAGGAAGCGAGCCGGGCAAAAAGCGAATTTCTTGCGCACATGAGCCACGAACTGAGAACGCCGCTCAACTCGATCATCGCGCTGACCGGGGTGCTCAGAAGGCGGCTTCAGGACCGCATCGAGAGCGAAGAAAAGGAATATCTTGCCATCATCGAAAAAAACGGCAATATACTGCTCGATATTTTCAACGACATTCTGGATATTTCACGCATCGATTCGGGCAATGAAGACCTCACTCTCTCGCAATTCCAGATTTCTGACCTGCTTGCCGACATGGAAAGCCGGTACCGGAAAAGAGCGGAATCGAAAAAGCTTTCCTGGCACGTCGAAAAGAGGGGCCGGGATATGGTCATTGAAAGCGACCGGGAAAAACTGGACAAGGTGTTGCGTCACATCACCGAGAACGCCATAAAATTTACCGAGGCCGGCTCCATTACCTTTACCAGTGACTGCAGGGAGAAAGAGTGCATCATTGAAATTTCGGACACCGGCTGCGGGATTCCCGCAGATAAAAGGGAAGAAGTCTTCACGGATTTTCAACAGGGAGATCGGTCGAAACGGAAACGCTTTGAGGGAATCGGTCTTGGCCTTTCTTTGGCCCGCCGTTACATGCGCCTTTTGGGCGGGAACATCGAGCTTGCCACCCCTCCGGGCGGAACGGGAACCCTTGTCCGCATCACCATTCCGGCCAGGATGGAAACCGGTGTCCCCGGGATACCGGGAAAGAAAAATACCGTTGCCCTCATCGCGGAGGACAATCAGGATAACCGCATCACCCTAACGGTGCTGCTTGAAGAAATGGGGTATACGGTTTTCCAGGCAGAAAACGGGAAAGTTGCCACGGAAATGGCCCGCGAACTGAAACCGGACATAATCTTCATGGATATTGCCATGCCAGTTCTTGACGGCATTGACGCGCTGGCCATCATCCGCAATACCGAAGAGATACGCGCTGTTCCGGTTATCGCCGTATCGGCAAGCGCAATGAAAGAAGACCGGGAACAATTTTCCCTTTTGGGCTTCAACGACTATATACCGAAACCGATTGACCGCGAGGTCCTTCACTCAATTGCAGGAAAGTACCATGACCAAAAAAAGAATTCTGGCCATTGACGATTGCGAAGACAATCTCATTACCCTGGGGGCGATCGTATCTGACGCCTTTCCGAATAGCGAGTTTTCCCACGCCCTGAGCGGAATGGAGGGAATCCGTATCGCCGCGCACTGGCAACCGGACGTAATACTCCTTGACATCGTGATGCCCCAGATGGACGGTTTTGAGACATGCCGGCGGATCAAGGGGGACGTCTGTACCGCCGGCATTCCCGTCATTTTCTTTACCGCCTTGCGTGAAGACCTTGACCTTCGGCTCGCAGCCCTCGAAGCCGGGGCCGAAGCCTTCCTTGCGAAGCCCATAGATATAGCCGAACTGACCGCCCAAATAAACGCCATGTTCCGCATCCGCGACGCGGAACTGGCGAAGAAAGACGAACACCGGCGGCTTGAACAGATGGTCCGCGAACGGACGGCTGCCCTCGAGCGCCTGAACGCGGAACTTGCCCAGGCTCAAAAAATGGAATCGATCGGCCGCCTGGCGGGCGGCATTGCCCACGATTTCAACAATATGCTGGCGGTCATTCTGGGACAGGCAGAACTTGCGATCGACGAATTAACGGACCATAATCCGGTAACCTACCGGCTGCGGGAAATACAGACCGCAGCCCGGCACTCGGCGGACTTGACCAAGCAGCTGCTTGCCTTTGCACGAAAGCAAACGATAGCGCCCCGGGTGCTCGACCTCAATACGACGGTTGAAGGCATGCTGAAAATGCTCTCCCGCCTTATAGGGGAACGAACGGAGCTCATCTGGCGGCCCGGTCTGAGCACCGGTACGGTGAAGATGGATCCCGTTCAAATAGACCAAATACTTGCCAACCTTTGTATAAACGCGCGGGACGCCATGGAGAATGGCGGAAGCGTGACGATTACCACCGAACGAACATATCTGGACAGCCTGTGGTGCTCCGAACATCCGGGCTCGCAGGATGGCTGGTATGCGGTCATAGAGGTTTCGGACACCGGCTGCGGCATGGATGCGCGGACCCTTCAGTCAATATTCGAGCCCTTCTTTACCACCAAGGAAACCGGCAAGGGAACCGGTCTTGGCCTGTCGACCGTCTATGGCATTGTTAAGCAAAACGGCGGGTATATCGATGTTGAAAGCATGCCGGGTGTCGGTTCAATTTTCAGGGTATTCATTCCCTCCTGTCAGGCGATTCGCCCGGACAGCGACTACATACACGACCCCGGTGCGGATATTCCCTGTTGCGAGGGAAAGATTATCCTGCTGGTGGAAGACGAACCCATTCTTCTGGAAATGACCGTTGAAATGCTGAAAAGTCTGGGGTGCAAGGTCATCGACGCGGCCTCTCCGCGCGAAGCCCTGCATATCATTGAAAGCGATACCTGCGAAATCGACTTGCTTATTACGGACATGGTCATGCCCGAAATGAACGGAGTAGAACTGGCAAGTTGCGTCGCAAACCTCCATCCCGACGCGGCATGCCTTTTCATGTCGGGATACACCGAGGACGAAATAACCAAAAACGGCCAGCTGGCCGAGGGTGTCAAGTTTATCCACAAACCATTTTCACGGCAGGATCTTGCACAGGCGGTCCAGGAAACGATATGGGCAAAACAAAGGGAGAATCGATAATGGGCGGCACTTTTTTGGTAATCGACGACACACCGGACAACCTGATATCCATGAAGGCGATTCTTGAGGATGTCTTTCCCGATTCTCGCATATTCACCGCGGACTCCGGCGCCGGGGGCCTCGACGTCGCGCGCGCAGAAAATCCCGACGTCATTTTGCTTGACATCCTGATGCCGGAGATGGACGGCTTCGAGGTGTGCTCCATCTTGAAAAACGACGATGTCCTGAGCGATATTCCGGTCATTATTTTAACCGCCTTGCAGGAAACCCGCGAAAACAGGATGCAGGCATTGCAGGCTGGGGCCGAAGCGTTTTTGTCAAAACCGGTCGATACCCTGGAATTGACCGCGCAGTTACGGGCAATGATGAAAATACGCGAGGCAAACCGCTCAAAGCGGAGCGAAAAGGAATTACTTTCCCGCATGGTTCGCGAAAAAACCCGCGACCTTGAAAATTCTCAATCCGCTCTCCTCAATCTCCTGGACGACCTGAAAGCCGAAAACAAGGCCAGAAAAGAAAAAGAAGAGGAGCTCGAGGAGAACCGTCTATTGCTGACTACGATCATGGACAACCTGCCCATCGGCATCGCGGTCAGTACCCTGGATACGGGAATATCCTTCGATTACATGAATGACGTCTTCCCAGCCATGTTCAAGACAGACCGGGAACATATCAAGGACGGCCGCTTCTGGGAGGAACTGTTTACCGAGCCCGATCGACGGGAGAAAGCCCGACAAACACTGATAGAGGATATGCGAAGCGGTGACCTTTCCCGGATGTACTGGCAAAACATTCCCATTGAAAAAGGAGGGGCTATTACCTATGTGGACGCGAAAAATGTTCCGATACGGGGAAAAAACCTCTTTGTTTCGACTGTCTGGGATGTAACCGACCGCATACTTGCCCAGGAACAGACAATACGGAACCTGGAACACGTGCGACGAACCCTTTCATCGTTTGTCCAGGCAATGTCGACCACGGTAGAAACCCGGGACCCCTACACCGCCGGCCACCAGCGCAGGGTAGCGGATCTGGCGCGGGCTATCGCAATAGAAATGAAAATGAGCGCGGATGAGATTGAGGGTCTGTATCTGGCCGCGCAGATTCATGATATCGGCAAGATATCGATTCCGGCCGAACTTTTGAGCATGCCGCGAAAACTGACCGATATCGAGTTTGCGCTGATGAAAACCCACTCGCAGTCGGGCTTCGACATTTTAAAGGATATCGAATTCCCCTGGCCCATCGCGCGCATCATCCTTGAGCACCACGAAAAACTCAACGGTTCCGGCTACCCGCTGGGCAAAACAGGCAGTTCAATTCTTCCCGAATCCAGGATTCTGGCAGTTGCCGATGTGGTAGAGGCTGTGGCCTCGCATCGCCCGTACCGCGCGGCACTGGGCATCCAGGTCGCTATGAATGAAATAGAAAAGAATGTGAACATATACTACGACGCCGATGTGGTCGAGGCCTGCCTGACGCTTTTCCGCAAACGGACATACGAACTGGCGGTTTAGAGTACCTGATACAGCGCATGGGTGAGTGTATACATCTGGCTTCGCGCAGGTTATTCCCCGGGAGTAATTATCCTGCGCCGTTTTTGCTATAGTTTTTAACTATAACTGATAATACTTAAATTGTTTTGGACTATATCATGCAAACCGGTTACCTTGTCCTGTATACGCAGGCACACAGGACAAGGAGGATTCATGAAAACATCAGTACAGGGATACCCGAGAATCGGAAAACACCGGGAATTGAAATTCGCGACCGAAGCCTGGCTCCGCGGGGAGTTGAGCGAAGGGGAACTGCACGCCACGGGGAAGAGAATTCGCGCGGAATCCTGGAAAAAAATGGCAGAGGCTGGAATCGACCGTATCCCGTCCAACGACTTTTCGCTGTATGATCCCCTGCTTGATACGGCCTGCCTGGTGGGTGCCATTCCCGAACCCTACCGTATTATGGGATTAAGCGCTCTCGAAACCCTTTTTGCGATGGCCCGGGGCAGACAGAAGGGCGAGACCGATAACGTAAAAGCCCTGCCGATGAGAAAGTGGTTCAATACAAACTATCACTACATTGTCAGCGAGCTCTCCGATGGCACCCGATTTTCCCTCTCCCACCCGGCAAAACCGGTGGAGGAATTCTTGGAAGCCCTGTCCTTGGGCATCAGCACAACACCGGTCATTCCCGGTGCAATGACCTTTCTTTCCCTGGCCCGGCTGACCGGAAACCGCAGCCGCTCCGATTATGCGGATGATCTTGCGCGGGTTTACCGGGAGCTCTTGTCCGAACTTGCCGAAGCGGGCGCGCGGGAGGTTGTCTTCGACGAACCGTATCTCGCATCGGACCTTGATGAGTCAGACAAATCGCTCTTTGTCCGCCTCTATGAACTGATTACGCCCGCTCCGCTCGATGTTGCGCTGCAGATTCCCTACGGCGACATACGGGACGTCTGGCAGGAAGTCATGAGCTTGCCCTTTGCCCGCATTGCCCTCGACTTCATTGAAGGGCCGGAGAATCTGAATCTATTGCGAAAGCATTCCTTTCCCCGAAAAACAATTCTTACCGCGGGTATAATAAGCGGAAAAAACGTCTGGAAAACGGATGAGGGACAAGCCCTCGACCTTCTCGGGGAAATATCCCGGTTGAGCGGTTGTACCTCCGGTAACGGTCGCCTTGAGGCGGGGATAGCGAGTTCACTGGTACATGTGCCGCTGACGGTTGCCGGCGAAAGCGCACTCGACCCGGCCATTGTTTCCCGCTTGTCGTTTGCGGAGGAAAAACTTGCCGAACTGGTACTGCTTTCAGTCTGTTGCGAAAAAACCGACCTGCGTTCATTCAACCCAAATGATTCAGACGGAGGGGAAGGACCCGCGTCCTTGTATACTGCCCCGACAATTCCACAAGAGGAATGTACGCGCACACCCGAACGGCATATCAGACGAACTATTCAGGCCAGGCGCTTTGCCCTTCCCCCGCTGCCCACGACGACCATCGGCTCGTTTCCCCAAACGTCGGAGGTCCGTTCACTCCGCGCCGCCTGGCGAAAAGGAGCGATAGATACCACTACCTATACATCACGTATCCGCGAGCTGACGGTGGACTGTATCCGCGAACAGGAAGAACTGGGTCTTGACGTCCTGGTTCATGGGGAGTTCGAGCGAACTGACATGGTCGAATTTTTCGGGCAGCAGCTGAAAGGCTTTGCCTTTACCGCCAACGGATGGGTGCAGTCCTATGGGACACGGTGCGTAAAACCTCCGCTCATCGTGTCCGATGTATCCCGGAAAGGGCCAATGACAGTAGAACTTTCGGTATATGCCCAAGGTCTTACAAATAAGCCCGTCAAGGGAATGCTCACCGGGCCGGTTACCATTTTGAATTGGTCCTTTCCCCGCGAGGATATTCCGCTTGCCGCACAGGCGTTCCAGATTGCCCGAGCCTTGCGGGAAGAAGTCCTGGACCTCGAGCGAAATGGTATCGGCATAATCCAGATTGACGAGGCGGCCTTGCAGGAAAAACTGCCCCGAAGAAAGGCTGATCGCAGAGCGGCGTACTTGAGCTGGGCGATTCCCGCATTCAGAATGACCCATGCGGGAGTAAAACCGGAAACGCAAATACACACCCACATGTGTTATAGCGACTTTACCGGTATAGTCCGGGATATTGACGAGATGGACGCGGACGTCATTACCTTCGAGGCGGCACGATCGGATCATGCCCTCCTGGCCTTCCTTGCGGCCGAACACTTTCAGACAGCGGTCGGTCCCGGTATATACGACATTCATTCGCCGCGAGTGCCCGACGTCGGCGAGCTTTATGACGCCATTCACCGGTGCGCCCGTCTGTTGGGAAAACACGGACCGGCCTTCGACGGTCTATGGGTAAATCCCGATTGCGGCCTGAAAACCCGCGGTCGGGAAGAGACCATACACAGCCTCGCCAATCTGGTTGAAGCAACACGGCTGGTACGGCAGGAGGCAGTACATGATATCGACTGAACGGGAAGGAGAGCCCGTAATTGCCGTAGAGCTTGATCCACCCGAGTCGAACGCACAGGGAGATGCCCTGCGGTTCCTGACCGAGGGGACACACCGCCTGTCGGAAGCCGGAGCTTCGTTCGTGACCATGGCCGACAATCCCTGTGCGCGCCAAAGAGGCGACAGTCTGGCCCTTGCCGCCCTCGTTACGCTCGCGACAGGGGTACCGGTGATGCCCCATCTTGCAGGCCGGGACCGGACTGCCTTTTCGATCGGATCCTCGCTCCTTGCGCTTGACATGGCGGGCATCCATGACGTCCTCCTGGTAACCGGAGACCGTCACAGTAGGGAAAACCGCGCGGCGAAAGGGGTGTCACATCAGTTCAACGCAATTGAACTGGCCCGCCATATCCGGGATACGTACCGCGATACACTGAGCCGCCCGTTCAGGCTGTCCGCAGCCCTCAATATCAATGCACGGAACTTTCAGGCGGAACTCTCCCGCTCGGACAAAAAGATTGACGCAGGAGTCTCGAGGTTTTTGACGCAACCGGTATTGTCCGAACGAGCACTGGAGAATCTTGCCGAAGCCAGGGCGCATTTTTCGCAGCGACAAGTACCCCCGGAAGTATTGGCGGGCATCCTGCCGGTCGTATCGCACCGGAATGCCCTTTTTCTGCAGCAGGGAATTCCGGGAGTGTATATTGAGGACAGTCTCGTTGCATCGTATGCCGGCCTTGACCGACAAGGCGCAAGACAACAGGCGGTGCGCATAAGCCTCAATTTTGCCAGCCGGGCACTGCGCCTTGCCCGGGGCCTGTACATTATCACCCCGTTTAAACAGGTTGATTTGAGCGCGGATATTGTCCGTTCCCTCCGCGCCGCAGAAACACAGACTTGCAGGGCCGGGGAAAAACGGTCTATCATGGCCGCATCATGACACTCTCGCTCAGTCTCTCATTCGCCGTAATCCTGGCAGGGGGATGGCTTTCAGGCCGGCTTTTTTCCGCCTTACGCCTTCCTCCCGTACTCGGCATGGTCATATTCGGCATTGCGGCATCATTCGGCCGCTCATATGCGCCGCCGGTTCTTGCGGAACTTGATCCCTTTCTGAAGTCCTTCGCCTTGATGGTCATACTCCTGCGAGCCGGACTGGGCATCAGCCGCTCAAGTTTGTCAAAGGCCGGTATCACCGCCATCCTGATGTCTTTTCTGCCCTGCCTTTTTGAAGGAGCTGCATTAACCATTCTGTTTCGCATCTTTTTTGACTTCGGCTGGCCGGCGGCCGGTTTGACCGCTTTCATGCTTTCAGCAGTTTCGCCCGCTGTCATTGTGCCGTCAATGCTTGACCTGAAGGCCCAAAACAAGGGAAAGCGAAATGATGTGCCGACAATCATTCTGGCCGGCGCCTCGGCTGACGATGTCTTTGCCATCACACTCTTTTCCGTTTTTCTCGGTTTTGCGACTTCCGGACAGACGCCGGACGCAGCGCAGGCCGCCCGATCCGCAGCGACTTCAGCCCTTCCGGTAACACGAGCGCTACTTTCAATACCGCTTTCCATAGGCGGGGGAATTCTTGCCGGCATCGTAACCGGGCTTGCCCTCTCCTTATTATTCCGCAGGCACCACGCCTCTCTTCGAGCCACGGAAAAAGCCCTGATTTTGCTCGTATCGGGAACGCTGCTTGTGCGGGCAGGCGACACCCTCCATTTCGCGGCGCTCCTGGGTTTGATGACGGCGGGCTTTATCATTCTTGAACGACACGAACGCGTCGCTCACGAACTGGCCTCAAAATTGGGTAAAATCTGGATTTTTGCGGAAATATTCCTGTTTGTCCTGATCGGATTTTCGCTCGACGTTTCGGTGGCGCTAGATACCGGAACAAAGGGACTTGCGGTCATTGCGGGAGGGCTCGTATTCCGATCTCTGGGAGTCCTTGTGGCAACGGCGTTCTCCCGCCTCACGCTACGCGAACGGCTCTTCTGCGTCATTGCCTACATTCCGAAAGCTACCGTTCAGGCCGCGCTCGGCGGGGTCGCGCTCTCCCGCGGCATGCCGGAGGGCAACACCATCCTGGCTATCGCCGTGTTGGCCATAGTCTTCACCGCGCCCGCGGGCTTACTGGGCATACGCTTTTTCGGCCCCCGGCTCCTCGATCAGGCCGAACATGCGTAAGGCCTGAGGGAACGGGCTTCTACCACTGATGATGCACTATCGGTTTGATGTCAACCTCATAAATACGTTTGACTATCTGATGCTCGCTTGCGCTCAGGGGTGACAAACCGGAAGCGCGGCAATTGGTCACAATTTGGTCAGGACGCGAGGCGCCGGGAATGACGCAGCTTACTTCCGGATGATCCAGAATCCAACGCAAGGCAAGCGCGGGGAGGGGTTCATTGTGCGGAAGCGATTCTTTCAGCCGATCCACCGCGCGAAGGCCAATATCATAGGGAATGCCGGAAAAGGTTTCGCCCTTATCGAAGGCCGCGCCCTCGCGGTTGAAATTACGGTGATCCTCGGCGCCGAAGCTGGATGCCGCAGAGAATTTGCCGGTCAAAAGGCCGCTCGCCAGGGGAACGCGCACAATAACGCCGACATTTCGTGCACGGGCTTCCCGGAAAAAAAGACTGGCCGGCCGCTGACGGAACATATTGAAGATAATCTGGACGGTCGCTACATTCGGGTATTCGATCGCCTTGAGGGCTTCCTCAACCTTCTCCACGCTGACGCCCAGATTCGCAATTTTCCCTTCGTTTTTCAGTTTATCGAATTCTTCGAAGATTTCGCTGCGGTAGTACACGCCGGTCGGCGGACAATGGAGCTGCACAAGATCGAGGCGCTCCAGGGCCATATTGCGCAAACTGTCCTCAACGAAAGAACGTAGAGCCGCCGGGGTATAGCCCGCATCGATGTGCGGCTGGATGCGCCGACCGCATTTGGTGGCAACAAAAACGTTACCCGGGTGTTTTTTCGCAAAACGTCCGACCGCGGCCTCGCTCAAGCCGTCCGAATAGACGTCGGCGGTATCTATAAAATTGATTCCCTGCTCGAAGGCGGTTTCAAGAATACGCTCGGCGTTATCATCGTTAAAGGGGGAGCCCCACACGCCGCCAACCTGCCAGGTCCCCAGAGAAATCTCCGAAACCTCAATGCCCGTTTTTCCAAGAGTTCTATACTTCATGCGTTTAAAAATAGTACCGGACTTTGATAATTGCAAGCGCAATCAACCGGCAGCTTCGGAAGCCGCCGGTTGTGATGGAGGTTACTGAAGGGATTTGAGCGCGTCCTGCATGAGCCTGATTATGGCGTTGTCATAATTCGTAATATACTGCCCCTGTTCAAGGGCGGGTTTAACCTTCGCGTTTCGGGATGTCACCATGCTCGCGATTACCTGCCGGATCAGCATCTTGTCCCGGGCGGTATTGAGCTTGCTCGTTTCCCGGTTATTGTAATTCGCAAGGCGCGAAGCAAGAAACTGAGCGGCCTCATCGGTCCCGTTAACACCGAGAGCAACATAGGCGCGGGTTGCCTCTGCAAGAGTACTGTCCGTTTTCTGCGAATCATCCGCCATGACCACCTGGGTAAGAAGCGGGACCGATTCGGGGGACTTGTCGTTCAGCGCCGCAAGATAATTGATCGACGCTGTCCGCAAACGGGATGCCGCGGCATCGGCAGAAACGGTGTCACCCTTGCGGTCAATACCGATTTTAAGCGCGCTTCTGGCAAGTTCGGCTTTCCGATTCTCCGGGGAGCCTGAAGCCATGACAGCCTGCAGGGCCCGCATTTTGACCTCAAGATCGGGATTTCCCGATATAATTGCAAGCAGATTGTCGGCGGGATCATCGATCATCGTGGTCAAAGCCTGCTGGGCAGCCTCGCGCACTCCGGAACGGGCTGAATACCACCCGCTTGCGGCATGAAAAACGCTTTCATATCCGAGAGACGAGCGCATCGCCTCCAGGGAACGGACCAAGCCGAGGGCTTGTATTTCCTGGTCCCGCTGCTGTGACGGAATGGGGCCGTTATTTATCGCGGCAAGATCGAAGGACAACTGCTCGGCAAAGGAGTCCGCGCGCATCATTCCGAGCGCAATGGCGGCTTCGCTTTTTAGCACCATGTCCGGGGATTCCTTATACACAACAAAGACTACATCGGCCGCTTCCGTTGCTTTCAGATTCCCGAGTTCCTGAACCAGATACCGGGACAGACGGATTTTACCGAGCCGTTCATTGCTGGAGCCGACATCATAGCGGCTTGTCGCGACTGTATCGAGGGATTCAACGAGAAACGGAGTAAAGGCACGATCCTTGAACTCCATTATTTTGAGAATGACCGTTATTTTCTGTTCAATGGAAGTTGTTGTCTTGTATATTTGTTCCCAGACGACCACGTTCTCATTTTGAGCGAACGCAACCGTGCCGAGGAGCACCGTAATAAGTACACAAAGAAATTGTTTGCGCATGTATCCTCCCGAATTAGTTGACCTGTACAGTTTTGGTAAACGGCTGCCAGCGCTGAGACCGTTTTTCAATGATCCGGTTTGTGCGGGTCCGGTATACGACAGTGGCAGGATTACCATCACTATCATATTCGTATTCCAGTATTGATGCAATCGAACCGGTCGAATTCCGGGTCACTTCCCGCAGGAGGACGCCATCTTTTCGTTCATACGCGACCCGACGCACAAGATTTCCCCGATCATCCAGTTCATCATCCGACACAATTCTGCCGCTGTCATCATATTTTTTCACAAACCGTTTCAGAAGGTTGCCGCCGCTGTCGGACACATCGGCTTGTACCAGCAAACCGTCCTCGTAGGTATACGAAGTTGCTATACTGCTTCCGGCCGGAGTGGTTACCGTCCAGAGAACGCGCCTGCCCTCGGCATTCCAGCTTGTTGTCTCGACCGTTTGTTCCACCCCTTTGACATCGTAGGCGGTATCCTTGACTACCAGGCCGTCCTTCAGCTCGCGAACGTTTTTTCCCTGAACTTCCCCTGTAGCCGAGCGAAGTTCGACAATATGGCGGTCAGGCCCGTCGATCATGGTAATACGCTCCGAAATGAGGTTCTTTTTGCCGTCGTACAGTCGTTCCGCAAGCATCAGTCCGTCACTGCCGTACTCCCGTTCAAGGGAGCCCGACACCACTCCATCGGGATACGAAGAAACCTCTGACAGTAGTTTCCATTCGGTTACCTCAACAAAGACCGGTTCCGCCGGCATTCCAATCGCGGAACCTTCGGCGGTAGGCGAATCGGCCACCGTTTTCGTGTCGGGGCCCGAGGCACAGGATACCAGGGTGGCTACAAAGCACACAGCTACAGAGGCGATTAATCGTGTATATGAATTCATTCCCACTCCCTTACCAAGTGTTATCTATCTCTTACATGGAGTATAAAGCGCCGATTTAACCGCTGTCAATTTTCAGGGCATCTGCCCCTGATTATCCGCCCGTTCATACATGCGTTTAATATCAGCTTCGGGAAGAAAGGCTTTGACAGCCCATCCGATAATAATGATTCCGGGAATATCGATCACAAGACGAGCCAGGGCGAAACGCATTCCCAGGGACTGCATTTCAAACAATAGCATGGGAATTTTGGTCGTTGACCAGGCACCTATAAAAACAAGGACATTCGAAAGGGAGGCGCCTTTCCTCATAAGTACCGAGGCTACCGGAAAAGCCCCATAGAGCGGACCCGCGGCCGCTGACCCCAGGGCGAACGCGATCAGTTTTCCTTTAACACCCGCCTTTCCTCCCAGAAATTTCATGAACGTTTCACGGGGCACCCACACATCCAGCAAGCCCAATAACAAAAAAATGGGCGGAATAATAAGGGCCATGGAAAGAAGCTGGGAACCCAGGGAGGCTAGAGCCTTTTCCGCTACCGGTGGAACTAGGAGTACAAAGACAACAAAGAGGATGGCCGCAATGATCGCGGCACGATACCGTACAATCGCTTTTTTCGGAGTTTTTACCATGATACCACCCAATTCACAAAGAAGGCTGCAAGAATGGAAAATACAAAGGCAAGCACATTACGCGTCAGGGCAGCCCGCTTGCCGAATACCGCAATTTCCATTGGCAGGGTTACCACGCCAACCATCATGAGGGAGGACACAAAGGCCGCAATCTGCAGGGTTCCCGCGCCATTTCGCAGCAACTCGCCCGCCGCGGGAAAAGCGACAAAGCCCGGGATCAGGGTAATCGAGCCGGCGACGGAGGCCATTAGCATGCCCCAAAAGCCGGAGCTTTCACCAATAAAACGCGAAATGGTTTTACTGTCCAATATTGAAAGGACCCCTGAAATAAGCAGAACAACTACCAATAATTGGGGAAGAATGCCTTCCACCGCCTTCAAACCCTTGCGTAACGCCAGGACTGTTTTCTTCCGGTCCTTGACCAGTGACACCAAAAAAAGAACGACAGCAATGATATACATACCCACCGTATCCATACACACCTCCTTGCATACAACGCCTCTGTCCAAAGAACACGACATTACCACACTAGTTAATATTTACTAACTTACTGATGGAAGTATATACTGTCAATATTATGCAGTACTCACCGCGCCAACAGGACATAATCAGGGCAGCCTGCACCATCCTTCGGGAACAGGGTATTGAAGAATTAACCACAAAGAATCTCGCCCAGACCCTCGCTGTCTCGGAACCTGCCCTGTACCGTCATTTCGAGTCAAAGACCGCTCTGCTCGACGCGATTGCAGCACAGCTTGCCGCTGTGTGCGAGGCAAGCTGGATCGCGGCCCGAAAGGAAGGAGGCAGCGCGACAGCGGTCCTTGTTTCATTCTTTGTCAATCAGGCCATGCAGTTTGAATCCTTCCCACCGGCCTCAATACTCCTTGATGCAGATATACTTCTTCAAAAACACCGGGATATTCTTGCCCGCATCCATACGGTCATCGAAGAAAATCAGAGCGGCGTACGGCGCTTGCTGGAGGAGGCGGTTCAGCAAAAACAGATCGTCCTCAGCTGTTCCTGCGACGTTTACGCGTGTATGCTCATCGGCGGCTTTCGTTTGGTCGTATCCTCATGGATGCGCAATTCCCGAAGGGAAGCAGGGAGTCCCTCCCTGACGCACACGGCAAAGACGTTCACAGAAACAGCGCTTGGAATACCGCAACCGGGCGGGGGCGAAGCACAGCGCCCGGAATCAACATTTTTTTAATTTGACAATTTCCCCGGACGACCCTACCCTGAGCAGATGGAGGAATATGCATGAAAAAGTTTGTGTGGATTATCGTGGCGGCGGCCGCTCTCTTCGCCGTCTCCTGTTCAGTCGGTCAGCCCGCCGTGCAAGAAACCGGGAAGCCCGACATGAGCCGCATGCCCGAGGACATCGGACAATGGGAAGCGGAAGTCAATGCCGATTTTGAACGCGTTATCGCGGCCCTCGGGACCGATGAGGCCCTCACCGTAATGAACGAATACGACACAAAATACGGCACAAATCTTGCAGAAACCTTCCTTCCGGAAATCAACGCAGCACGTGCATCCGGCAAAGGATCCTCGAACTATCCGCCCCTGACAGACCTGCCCGTTAACCGTGACGGAGCGATCTACCTTTCTGGCGGAGCGACAGATCTGGTCGGCAACGTAATCGGCTGGGTCGCGCCAAAGAACCTTCCCGGCGGATACTACCACGGAGGAGCCCTGGACCTGAACAAAGCCGATCCGAACAACCCCGACGTTCCGTGCGTACAAACGGCCATTCCCAAAGGAGCTGGCTATGAAACAGTCAACGACTGGCGGGGAAAGGTAAATGTCTGCGTCCTTAACCCCAAGACAACCCTTGACGCCGCCAAACTTGACAACGCCCAAAACCAGATGGACTACTACTGCAAACCCTCGAACACCAATATGGAATACGGATTTTTCAAAAACGCAATCAACATCTTTAACGTCGTAACCAAGGAAGATATGTACACTTGGTACTGCACCAAAGTAGCCTGGCATGTATACAACCGATACGGACTGGACATCGACTCAAATTCAACTCTGGTCGATTTCACCAAATCCGGGCTCTACGGACTGGTCAGCGCCTACTATAAAACCATCTACTTCTACAGCTCCTCAAAGGCAAATGCGGCTATCAATGCCTATGTGGCAGATGCGCGCAAAAAAATAGTTCTTGCCGAAGAAATTATGCTGTCACCCCACCTGGTGAAAGTCTACGAAAAAATCAGGGAATGAGAAATAAGCTCACAGTGGCGGCACTGACCGCCACGCGGCGAGCCGGACGGTGCTTCATCCTGTGCGCCGTCCTGTGCACCGCCCTGTGCACCTCATGCCTGCATCAGGAAACACAAAACCCCGGCACGGTGTTTATCCATGAAAACACCGTATATCAGGCGCACTCGGGCATTCCGCTTTTTACAGTCACCGATACGGTTCGCCAGCGGTCTCTGTGCGTTACCGCACGCGGCATTCTCATGTGGAACGGAAAACGGCAGCATCTTGAAGAGCGGACGGCAACAGGCGCCCTGATCAGCTCAATGCCCCTCGAGGCCGAGGCAGTATTTGTCTCTCCCGACAGTATTCTTGCCCGCGGCAAACATTTCGCCGAACCGGACGGTTTCCGGTTTTCGCTGTACCGCTACACCGGAGCAAGCCTTCAACTGCTGTGGGAAGGAAACCTTGACTGCTTTCCATCCGACCTTGTGTTCCGCTCCGACGGGACAGCTCTGCTTGCCGGAGGGAACCGCTCGGACAGCGAGCTTCGTCTGTTCGAACTCTCCGAAACAGCAGGGGCGCGCATCCTGTTTTCAACCGCAAAAGACGACTCTTTTCTCAGAATCGTCGACACCCCGCAGGGCCTCCTTCTGTTCAGAAGTTCCCGGGAGAAAACACAAAAAGACTTGAGTATTTTTCTGGAAGACCGTGAAGGGGTTCACGGTTTCAAGGAATATACAATATACCTTCCGGAAGGCTTGTGCTGGTTCGGCTACGGCTTCCTCCATGGCGGCAATTCAGTGCTGCCGCTCGCTACCGACAGAGGGGACATAGCCCTTGCAGTTTTGTCTACTCTTGCAGGTGAGCCGGTTGTACAGGATCTGGTTCCAGACTCGGGGGGCGTCTTTTACCCCCTTGGAACGACAGCAACCGATCCGGCCCACTATCTGTATCTTGCACATGACCCGATACAGAATCCCGGTCACTTCGGCATCGGCATCTTCGACGGCCGCAAGTGCGTCCAGATACCGTTGGGAAGCGCACGGTAAGCCCGGTACTTCCCAACGGAATACGGTCGCCAAAGCGGAATCAGTCTCCCTTGCGGGCGCCCAAAACGTGCTTGTCCAGGAACATAATGCCAAAACTGTTATTGCCCGCCATTTCAAGCTGGTCCAGAATATCCCGGGCATTTTTCTCTTCTTCCACCTGCTCGGTAATGAACCAGTGGAGCATCAGCTCGGTCTTCGGGTCATTTTCCTTCTTTGCAAGCTCATAGATAGCATTGATCGAGGCGGTCACACTCTTTTCGTGTTCCAGCACCTGCTCGAAAATTTCCTTGGGGCTTCCGAATTTTACGGGCGGTGTGTCTATACCCTTCAGCTCGACCGAAGAATCCACCTCGTAGAGGTATTCGTAGAACTTCATTCCGTGTTCCCATTCCTCGGCGGCCTGGGCCTTCATCCAGCGGGCGAACCCGGGTAATGCCTTCGCGTCAAAATGGGCAGCCATTGCCAGATAGAGATACGAAGAATAGAATTCCTTATTGATTTGCTCGTTTATTGCCTTGGACAGTTTTGCATTGAACATACGTTCCTCCTGTTAATAAAGGTAAACAATCACCGGGCCGAAAGCAAGAACACTTTCTCTTTGACCCGCTCCTTCCACCGTCGTATACTGTCACCACCGGGCAAAAAAAGACAGGCACAGGCATTCAACGCAGAGTATGCTTCAGATACGAGATGACAAGGAAACGGGAGGAACAATGGACTGGACAGCGCGCTTGATGCAGGCAATCGACTACCTTGAGGAACACCTGGAGGACCATGCGGACATCGAAAGGGCGGCGGCTTTGGCCAACTGCTCGTTCTTTCACTTTTGCCGCATGTTCGAAGTTGTTCTGGGAACAAGCCCCGCGGAATACGTGCGGCGCAGACGGCTCAGCCGGGCGGCGCTCGACCTGGCCGCGGGAGGGGACAAGGTAATCGATGTCGCGCTCAGGTACGGCTGGGACAGTCCCGAATCGTTCACCAAGGCATTCAAACGCTGTTTCGGCATCACGCCGTCTGACGCGCGACTGCGTGACACAGAACTGGAAACCTGGCCCCGGATACACCTTGCGGTCATTCTCAAAGGAGACAGAGCAATGAAATACAGAATCGTCGAAAAACCACAGATGGAACTGGCGGGCATCTCGCTTCGAACCACCAGCACGGACAACCAGAACACCACCGAAATCCCGAAATTCTGGCAGAAAAACGGCGAAAACGGCACCGTCTGCGCCTTCGCGGAGAAAAGCGGACCGATGGGTCTCTTTGGCGTGTGCTACGACTACAACCCGAGCGACAACACCTTTGCCTACGCGATCGCGGCCGAAAAAGGAAGCCACCAGCTGTCCGACTTTCCCAAAGGCGCCGAACTGGTCACCATACCCGCGGCTACCTACGCGGTCTTCGAATCCCTGGGACCCATGCCCCACGCAATCCAGAAAACCTGGATGCGCATCTACTCCGAATGGTTCCCCGCATCGGAGTACGAACACGCCGGAACCCCCGACTTCGAAGTCTACCCTGAACAGGAAGAAGGCATTGAGGACAACGATGAAAACTACCGAACCGAGGTATGGATACCCATAAAGAAGAAAAAGTGAGGCAGAACGCGAATTGACTCGTGACCGCCGGACGGGCTTCCGTCCGGCTCTGGCACTGCGCGGAGCCGCCGCGGTCGAAGGATCAAGGGGGTTTCAACAATATTGATAGCAGTTAACTAATTTTCAGATACTTCGCGTACAGGGAGTGTTCTTCCCGGCGGATTCTCTGCGACAGGGTGTTTCGCAACGCCTCGAAGTCTTCCACAAAGGATACCGCCCCCTCGCCCTTTTGCCACTGTTCTATAAGGGACAAAGCGCGGGCGGCTATTTCATCCATTTCGCTTCCCATAATCTTCAACAATTCCGCAAGGGAAGAATTCGTCTGCGCGGCTTTTATCATAACCGGATAGAAGTCCCGTTCTTCCCGCTCAAGATGCCGTAAAAGGGCTGCCTTCAGCTCGGGTAATACGTGTTGAACCCGCTCATTCAAGCAGGTTTGTGCGCCAATATCAACCAGAATGCGGGCAAGGACAGCATGCTCGGCATTCAATTCACGGATTAAATTCATGGGCATAGAGACCCTCCTCATAAGCGGTAGTTAGGGGCTATTTCACAGAAATGCACAGTACCGCCGGGTATATACTACCGTATTCAGGAGGAGGGGCATGTTGCATCTGCAACAAAAAGACCGATTTTCCGTACGTTACGTGGAAAACGCGCTCATTGCCGGGGGCGCAGGGAATGGAGCCGTATATTGTCCAGCTCTTCGGCCGTCAGAACCCCTTCCCGGTAGAGGGTCAGATATTCCTCGCTGAGAGATACGTCAAAGACGACACGGTCGTCGGTGTTGATGGTAACCGGAACCCCCGCACGGTAGAGCGCGGCGACCGGGTGAGAGGCGATTGACCGGGCGCGGCCCAGGCGGACGTTGCTCGTCGGGCAGATATTGAGCGTCGTACCCCGCTTGGCAAGGTAGTCCACGACCGCGGGATTCTCCGCCGCGCTGATGCCGTGCTGCACGGCGTCAAGATCAAAAAGCTCGACCACGCGGCGGACAGAGTCGGCGCCGCGCAATTCGCCCGCATGGGCCTTGAGCGTCAAACCCCTGTCTTTCGCCATCCGGTACAAGGGGACATACTCGGCATCGTCGCCGACGCGCTCATCCCCGTATAAGTCTATTGAACAAAAAAAGCCGGTGTCGAGCGCGCGGGAAACCCGGTCTTCCACCCGGGAAAGCGTTGACCCTTTCGCCATACCAAGCTCGGGTCTGACTTCAAGGGTACTACCCGGATGACGCGCGCGGACGGTCTCAATGACGGCCTGCGCGTCGGCGACCATACGGCCAGCATCCCCGTCAAAGAGATCCACCATGGAAGAATCGATGCTCGGCTCGATCACGGTCACTCCGTCCCGGATAGCGCATTCCAGGGTGTTCTCGAAAAAGAACCGGTAAAATTTCCACAAATCCTGTCCTTCCAGACCATTGTACGGCTCGGCCAGGGTAACCAGAAGATAATGGTCAAAGTCCGTAAAATCGGGAAAGACGGCCGGAGGCGGCGGAAGCTTTTTTCCGCACCAGGCGGCGTAATCCGCGCGCCGTCCGCCGCACAGGCCATGAATATGCAAATCCCCCTTGGGAACGGAAGCCAGGAGTATTTGATCGTCACTGCGGAGCGCGGTCATAAACCGCAGGGAATCAGGATGTGCGTTCATGCATCCATGATGCAAGACGGCCAAGCCCTTCGTCAAGCAGCGCGCGCGGGCAGGCGCAGTTGAAGCGGATATGGCCCTCGCCGCCGGGACCGAACGCGCTTCCCGCGCTCAGCCGGATGCGACCCTCGCGGGCAAGAAGCTGTACCAGCTCGCGGTCATCTGCAAGACCGAGCCGTTTGATAACCCGCCGCGCGTCAGCCCACACCAGATAGCCCGCGTCCGGGCGGACCGGATCGAAGCCGACTTGGGACAAAACGTCCACCGTGCGGTCAATCGACAGACGGAGATAGGCAAGCAGTTCCCCGAGCCAGGGCCCGCCCGAACGGTAGGCTTCATGGGCGGCGACAAGGCTGAACACGTTGGGCTGGCTGACGCCCGAGGCGTCAAGACCCTTGCGAAGACGCGCGCGCAGACTTTCATCGCCGACCGCAAAATGGGACAGGTGCAAACCCGCCAGATTGAAGGTTTTATTGGGCGCGCTCACCACCACTGTCTGCGGATACCCGAAGGAAGGCTCGGCAAGGCTGACAAAGGGTTCCCCCGAAACCGCAAGGTCTCCGTGAATTTCGTCACTGATCAACAGGAGTCCTTCCGTACGGCAAAAAGAGACCACGGTGTGGAGTTCAGACCGGGACCAGAGCCGGCCACCCGGATTGTGAGGCGAACACCAGAGCACGGCTTCGACAGGCGTTCCCCCCGCGCGGGATTCGTTCACCACGCGACGCGCGTTCTCCTCATCAAAATAAAATCTTCCCTTATCACTTGTGCCAAGAGGCAGGCGCACAACCGTGCGGCCATTGTCCGCAATAATATGGTAAAAGGGATAATACACCGGAGTGCAGACAAGCACACCGGCAAGCGGCGAGGTCAGAGCGCGCAATATAATGCCGAGGGAAGGCACACAGCCGGGACCAAGCAGAAAAGAAGAGGCGTCAACCGGCGCGTTATAGCGCGTGCGATACCAGGAGGCGACCAGTTCAGGATACTCCGCGGGCACCGAGGTATAGCCAAATACCGGATGGGCGGCACGATCCCGGATTGCCTCAAGAACGGTTGGCGGCGGGGCGAAGTCCATGTCGGCAACCCAAAACGGGAGAACCGGTTCTTTTCCCTCGACATTCTCGCGGTCATCCCATTTCAGGGACCAGGTGTTGTTGCGGTCAATTACTGTATCAAAATCCATGCCTTCCCCCTTGACGCATCCGTCTAATTCCTATAAATCCTATAGCATATAGGCAGTATTGACAAGAGGATTACCACAAGAGGAGGCCGACATGAGGGGAGAAAAGCATAACTGGTCACTGGAAACGAGGGCCGTTCAGGGAGCGCAGGGTGGAGATCCGGTAACGGGAGCCATCAGTTTTCCGATTTATCAAAGCGCGACCTTCGAGCATCCCGCGCTGAACGAGACGACTGGCTGGGATTATTCCCGGCAGGGAAACCCGACCCGGAGCGAGCTTGAGGCGACCATCGCGGCGCTGGAAGGCGGTTTGCGCGGGTATGCCTTTTCGACCGGTATGGCTGCCCTTTCCGCCGTGCTCGATCTGCTGGAAAAAGGCGACCACGCCATTCTTTCCGAAGACCTCTATGGCGGTACCTGGCGGCTGTTTGACGAATGCGCCCGCCGACGGGGCATTGCCTTCGATTTTGTTGATACCCGGGACGTCGCGCGTGTCGAGCAGGCACTTTGCCCGACAACCCGGCTGGTGCTTGCAGAAAGCCCGTCAAACCCCATGGCGCGGGTCAGCGATCTGGCGGCCCTGGCAGCGCTCTGCAAGCAAAACGGCTGTCTTTTTGCCGTGGATAATACCTTCTTGTCCCCGCTTTTCCAGCGGCCGCTTGAGCTGGGCGCCGACATGGTCATTCATTCGGGGAGCAAGTTTCTTGCCGGCCACAACGACACCCTTGCGGGCTTTGTGGTTGTGGGCTCGGGAGGTTCGGAGGCACAGGCCCTTGCCGACCGGCTGACGCTCATTCACAAGACTACCGGAGCGGTTCTCTCGCCCTTTGACTCGTGGCTTGTGCTTCGCGGCATAAAAACGCTTGCCGTCCGCATAGAAAGGCAGGAAGAATCCGCGCTGCGCATTGCGCTATTTTTGCAGGGACACCCGGAGGTTGAAGAAGTGTACTACGCGGGACTTCCGGACCATCCGCAATATGAGCTTTCCCGGCGGCAGGCGAGCGGCTTTGGCAGCATGATTTCCTTCCGGGTCAGGTCGAAAGATCAGATCGCACAGGTCCTTGAGCGCGTTCAATTGATCCGCTTTGCCGAAAGCCTGGGCGGGGTGGAATCCCTCATAACCTTTCCCTGGCAGCAAACCCATGCCGCCATTCCGGAAGATTTTCGCAGGCGTCTCGGCGTGGACGAACGGCTCTTGCGGCTGTCGGTGGGCATCGAAAAAGCCGAGGACCTGATCGCCGATCTTGAAGAGGCCCTTGTTGACTGCTATCAATATTGTTGATATCAGGAATCCGCCTTCGTTCAGTTTTGGCCTTAGCTCAGTATTGTTCATCCTCCATGAAAGACTCTGCCGCTTGCGGACCAAAGCCGATGCCAGTAATGACACCGGTGCCACGATATACGCGCATCAAAATGAAACTTTCTTGTCCCGAACGCCCCAATTCACTGTCCAGAACATCGGCCCGGGACGGGGAAGCGTAGTAACGGGTAAAATGTGGCTCGATGTGGCCAAAACCCGCAGAGCGCAGTGTGAGCCAGGCCTCTGTGTCATCGGGCTTTACAAGACGTATACCGGAAATATAGGCAAAACCGGAGTCGTCAGACGAGAGAACGGCATAGAGAGTCTTTCCTGCGGGTAATTCATCGAGCACGGCATAATCCGGAGGCTGCTCGAGAGCTGGTACGGAAAAATTGACATAGCGACCGCGGAAGGGATCATAGGGATCAAAGCCCGCAATCTGAAATTTCCATACCTCTGGACGGGAGAGGGCCAGCTCGCTTTTCACCAGAACGGCAAGATTGGGAGCCAGGGCACACGCGAAAGCCGCACCGAGAATCAGTACTCGTAATTTTATATTCATAGCGGGCTCCTTTTTGTGCTGCGTCGGGAAAGAAGTACATTCGCCGACAAAAAGGCTATACCAACCCCGATGAAAATAAGGCCCCGGACCACCATGTGCTCGAAAAAGCCCTCGACAAAGATAAACCGGAGCGACACCAACACACAGACAAGGGCAACCGCACAGCGGGTATCGCCCTGCCTGCCGTGCCGAAAGCCCCATAGAATACGGAATAGCGCCGCGGCAAGGATTGCAAGGTTCATCCCCAGATGCACGGCAATCAAAACACCATCATTATCGAAAGCGGACAGGCTGACATAACAGAGAACGATGACACCGGCAAGAATTCCATCACCCAGAAAGCGGAAATCCTTTCGTCGAACCGTCCGGTAAACAAGGGATGCGAACAATACGGCAAATACAAGGAGAACGGCGTAGTCCGACAAGACGGCAATCCCTGCACCGCTTTCTATCAGACGATAATGACGCCAGCCAATGTCATGCCAGGGCCAGGAATAGGTCAGCATAAAGGAAAGAACGTACAGGCCAAGAGATCCGGCAACCGCAAAGGGTTTCATAATATCGCTTCCGGTGCCGAAGAAGGTGGACCGTGAAAATAAAGAAAGGACGGCAAAGAAACAGGCATATACCAGCATCCAGAGGCCGGGCAGTGTTTTCTCCAGACTGATGCCGATACCGCAGGTCAGGGCAAGGATGAGAAGCCAGGACAGAAAGGGAGTGGCCGCACTGTACGGACAGTGCCGAAAGGAATGGATCAGACGGGGAAGAAGGGCGCCAAACAGGGGCCAGTATATAAAGGTCGGGTTTCCGGCAGTTTGCGCAAGCACAGCCCAAACCGTCAGGGCTACAAGATATAACAGAGTGCCTGCCTGCGAGTGCAGCACATAGAGTACCGGCAGGGAAACGACGGCCGAGGCGAGCGCAAGCGATTCCGCCGACCCCGGGATATGATAGATCTGCGACAGGAGGGCGGCGCAGGCAGCAAAACCGGTCATGCACACAATGGTTGAGGCCTCGCGCCAGGCTGCAGAGCCCTCCCTGCGGCATACGGTGTAGAACGCAAGAGCATATCCCGAAACAAGGGGAATACCGGCAAGCAAGAGCCGAACCGGCCGGGCGAGCTCTTCCCAATTAACGGCGGCCAGCACGATAAGACCCAGTACTATCAGGGCAGCGCCAAGGGAGGCGAAAACGGTCATCAGGGTAGTATCTCCGACGGAAGCCGCCGGTGTTTCATAGCGCGCGCATAACCGATCAGCCGTTTCCGGATCGATGATGCCCTCGGAGCGAAGTACGGAAATTTCACGCAATAACCAGCGGCGACGGGATTCAGTCATGGGGGGCTCCTTTTGACATAGTATGATTGTAACCCTGATTGTCCGATTTTACTGCTATCAATATTGTTGAAATCGGGAATCTGCCTTTTCAGGACACCGGATAGCGTTTTATACTATTGTCCGAATATGACATATATCAGGGAATTCTGGATAACACTGATTTCTCATGGCAGGTTGATTGCGCTTGCCGCCTCGTTGTCGGCCATTCTTTTCGCTCTTGCGGTCATCACCCTCCCCCTGGTCATCATCGCCATACCCGCTGACTACTTTACCCGCGAACGGGATCCAGGCGCAGGAGGGCTTCTGGCCATAACAAAAAAGCGTCTCGGCCGGTATGGCCATCCGCTTCTTGTCATCCTCGTCCTCATGGTAAAAAACCTCGTCGGTCTCGGCTTTTTCCTTGCAGGCTTCATTATGCTGTTTATACCGGGACAGGGGCTCCTGACCATGTTCGCGGGGCTTCTCCTTGTTAACTTTCCGGGTAAACGGCGGCTTGAATTGTCAATTGTCCGGAAGAAGGCAATCCGCGCGGCAATCGGCTGGATTCGCGCGAAGGCGCATAAGGAACCGCTTTCCATACCCTGACGCATCAAAAGAATATCAGAGGCTCTCGGTCATCACCTGCAGGGAAGGATAGTCAAAGTATGCGCCCTTCTCCTGTAAATTGGCCGCAAGCATGGCGAGCCGGTCATTTCCAAGCAATGCCGCCAGGGAATCCGCTCCAGACGAGACCGCCATGCGCTGCACAAACCGTTCGGTCAGAATTCGGGTTATCGGGAAGGGATCAGAATCTGCCACGATAGTGCGTTTTCGCCGGAGTGCAGTCCGCTCGGCGGCAAGGGAGTCGGCAAAACGGTCGGTCGCTGCCTTAAGCGGCCGGGTGTCGATGCCGCGCAGGGAATACAGGCTTTGCATATGGCACAGAAGTACAAAAAACGCATCGGGCGGACACAGTAAATCGCGATAGACACGGTGCGGAATCATTTGCGGCAGGCCCCGTTCCCGCACCCTGCGATCCAGGTTTTTCACAAACGTCCGGCCGACGTCCGCTACCGGCATGCCGGATTGGCGATTCTCCCGGTACAGGCGGTCATAGAGCGGCCTGAGCGCAGGATAACGGGCGTCAATAACGGACAAAAAGGCGTCTTTTTGACTGCCCGGCCGCAGGGTCAGGCCGCCGGGATACACAAAATCGGCGCCGGCGGCGGACGCGGCATCGAGCAGGGCGGAAAAGGACTCGTCGACGTCGCTGATACCCGGACACAGCGGCATCGCCATCACACCGGAAGAAAAACCGCGCTCTTTGGCCAGGCGAACGACGGCAAGCCGCGCCGCCGCACTCGAGGCGCCCGGTTCAAGAAGCCGCGCGTCCTCGTCGTTCACGGTCGTTACCGTCACAATGACCAAAACCCGGGGAAAGCGGGACAGAATATCAAAATCGCGCAGAATTACGTCACTCTTTGTCAAAATAACGAGCGGTAATCCGGTTTCCGACAAATGGCCCAGAACCTTCCGCATAATGCCAAGTTCGCGTTCAAGGGGCTGATACACATCGGTAACGCCCGAACCGATGCAAATGGAACCGTATTCGCGCGCCAGCGCGTGCGAGGACACATCGGCTGCAACCCGTTCGGCCAGATTCATCCGCACGCTGATGTCCCGGTCAAACTGTCCCTCGACGAAATATTTCTCGGCCCGTCCGTCGCAGTACGCGCAGGCGTGCTCACAGCCCCGGTAGGGCGCAAGGCCGCGATACAGCGATACCAGGAAGGGTTCCGGAAGCCGCGCCCGGCTAATACCGGTTTTCGCTTCCAGAACGGTATGAGAAGTCGTCGCGCACGGGGAATCCGGAATCGCATCCATAAGTAATACTACCAAAGTGCCACATTTGTCTCAACACGCACACGTCACTTGACAATTCATATATTCCACAAGTAGAATATATCACAAGAGGAATATATGTCACTCAAACACGGATTATTGGGTTTGCTTGAATACGGTGACATGACCGGGTATGAACTGTGCAAGGTATTTAACGACTCGCTTGCCTTTTTTTGGCAGGCCACCACCAGCCAGGTATACCGGGAACTGTCGGCCATGGAAAAAAAAGGATGGCTGTGCTCGGGAGAGGTTATTCAGAGCGGCAAGCCGAACAAGAAGGTTTACGGTATTACCGATGAGGGAAGATCGGAACTGACGCAGTGGCTTGCCCGGGACCTCAAGAAAAGCGACGTCGAAACCCGAAGTGCGTTTCTCATGAAAATATTCTTGTCCGGCCGCACCGATCCCCGCCAGGCAATCGAAAACCTGCGCGCCTTCCGAGACATCCATGTACAGGAACTGTCCAAGCTGGAAAAGAGCTCGGCGATCGACACCTACGGACAGGACATGAAAGACAATCTGATCCCCCTCTTCTGGGGCCTGACCGCACGCTTTGGCAGTGAATATTACCGCATGTGCATCGCATGGGCAGACGAATCAATTCGCATACTTACGGAGGTATCGCAATGACAATTCTGGTATTGAACGGCAGTCCCCGCGGGGAAAAAAGCAACACCCTCAAAATAACGCGTGCGTTTCTTGCGGGCATGAACGAGGCAGGAAGCAATCGTGTCGAGGAACTGACGGTGGCCGACAAAAACATCGGACATTGCCGGGGGTGCTTTGCCTGCTGGAAAACGCAGAAAGGTACCTGCGTAATCGATGATGACATGGGCGGTATCCTTGACGCGATTCTTCGCGCGGACCTCGTTATCTGGAGCTTCCCGCTCTACTATTTTTCCCTGCCTTCAAAGCTCAAGGCCCTCATGGACCGCATGCTGCCGCTCAATCAGCCGTTCATGGACGCCCGCGCTGACGGCGGGGCCACGCACCCCCCGCGCTACGACCTGTCGCATCAAAAACACATGATCATCTCGACCTGCGGTTTTTATTCAACCGAAAACAACTACGAGGCGATACGGGCCCAATTCAGGATCGCCTTCGGCACCAGCGCGGTCACTCCCATTCTGTGCGCGGAGGGAGAGCTCCTTTCCATCCCCGAACTTCGGGAGCGCGTGCAAACCTATCTGTCGCTGGTCCGCCGGGCAGGAAGCGAGTTTGCGCGCGACGGCAGTATTCCCGCAGCTACGGCGAACGAACTGTCCCAGCTCCTTCTTCCGGCCGAAACCTACGCAAAACTTGCCGATGCGAACTGGGGCATTGAGCGCCAGGAAATTCGGAAAGTCAAGACTGATGGGGGAGCGAGCGACGGGACGGGAGAGGGCGACGCATCGACGAACGGGCAACGCGAGGAGAGCGCCTCTTTCATCGATCAAATGGCCGCCCTCTATAATCCGCTTCCGCTTGGCGGAAGCGAGGCGATGCTCGTCATGGCCTTCACCGACACGAATCGTGAATACCGCCTGCTCCTGGGGAAAAAAGATTGCCGCGTGCTGGGAGCCGACGAGCCAAGCCCCGACCTTCCGCTCACCCGCATCGAAACGCCCTTCTCCGTCTGGACCGCCATAGCCCGCGGCGAACGGGACGGCACGAGCGCGCTCATGGAAGGATCCTACCGGGTAACCGGAAACTTCGACCTCATGCTCAACATGGACACGCTGTTCGGCGGACCCGCCGAAAGCAACGCGGCAACGCCAGCGCGCGAAGAAGCTTCCCGGGATGACAGGAAAAAACCGAACATGGCGCTGGTTATCCTGCCCTGGATGCCCCTGTGGATCGCCCTGCCCATTCTGGGTCCTGCAGCCCTTCCCTTCCTGCTGGCAGCCCTGGTTCTGTTCCAGCTTGCGGGCCTCCGCTGGAAGACGGGTAACCACGAGCGCATCGCCCTGGCCTTGACCGGAACAGCCCTTCTCGCTCTTTTGGCAGGTGCGCCTGTCTCCCTGGTCATACAATTCAGTTATGCGGCCTTCGGTCTCCACTGGCTCCTGTCATGTCTGACCGCGGTTCCCCTGACCGCCTGGTATTCAAAGGAAGGATATGGAGGGGACGCCGCCCTGAAGAACGCGCTCTTTATCAATACGAACATCATCATTACTGCCGTCTGGGGACTGTTGTACATTGCGACCGCGTTGTGGACCCCCCTCCTTTACGCCTCACCCGCGGGCATGTTTACGGGCGCAATCAATTCTCTGACGGCTGCTGTCTGCGGAATATGGACGGTCTGGTTCCAAAAATGGTATCCTGCCAGAGTCGCACGGGGAAAGTAACCAGCCCCCTGTGTGGAACACACGGGGGTACGCATGACTACAATCGGACTGGTCGGTGGGCTCGGCCCCGAGTCGACGCTCATGTACTACAAGGAAATCGTTGCGCGCTGTCACGAGGCCTCGCCGTCGGGGCAGTACCCGCGCGGATTCATATCGATGCCATCGTTGACCGGTTTCTGGCGCAGCGCGGGGTCTAATGTATATACCTGCATGCTTTAACGGCCGGTACATCGGGGTAAAAAAGGTGATGGACAGGGCGGTCGAACGGGTGATCACCGGCGCGTCCTTCAGGGAAGCGATGGTCAGCCGTACGCTCATTGACACAAGCCTCGTTACCTCTGCGTATCTGATCCTTCAAACCCATCGGGATATTTCCATCGTGGAATCCCATTTTCACCTGACCCTTGTCGCACAGGCGCTCATAGCTCAAACAGGACATCTTGGCAGCCCGGAGGCAGAACGCATCTTCAGCGAATTGCTCGAATTTCCCTGGGGCGTCCTGGTGTTTGCCGACCCGGCGGATAACTGGTTTGGCTCGAATTTGATTACCGGTTTTGATCACCGGAGGCGGCCCTACCTCAACGCCCTGTTGCGCCACGCGCGTGCCCTTTCAGCGGAGGGCAGACGCTTTATCGGCCCCAGCGGAAAGCTCGGCACTTTCTGGGAAGTCAATGGCATTGTGCGCCCGCTCCTGGAACAGGAAGGTCTTCATCCGGATCAATTTGGCGGCATGCTTGGCGAACAGCAATTTTCCCTCCTGTGCAGGAAAATGAGCCAGACTGCCGGCGCTTGACAGTCCACTTTCATCCGGAGAAAATCGGTCAAGGAAAAACCAATGAGACGAAAAGACCGCGAAGTTACCGACACCGCCTGGATTGATGAGACCCTGCAACTGTGCGACTCCTGTGCGCTTGCCCTGGTCGACGGAGCAAAGCCCTACGTCATTACACTCAATTACGGCTTCGCCCGCGCTGAAAACGGATCGCTCAAG
Source organism: Spirochaetales bacterium Spiro_09 (assembly GCA_001604385.1). Taxonomy (GTDB): domain Bacteria; phylum Spirochaetota; class Spirochaetia; order Treponematales; family Treponemataceae; genus Teretinema. Next base: position 55,292 of record LVBK01000012.1, read on the forward strand.
CTCTACTTTCATTGCGCGCGCCAAGGCAAAAAGCTGGACCTTATCAGGCAAAACCCGTCCGCGGCCTTTATTGCCGACACCGCCCACGAGCTGGTTACCGGTGAATCAGGCTGCGACTGGGGCATGAAATACCGCAGCGTTGCCGGAAAGGGAACACTGCGGTTTGCGGTCGACCCCGCCGAAAAAAAGAAAGGTCTTGACCTGTTAATGGCCCATCACAGCGGCCGCATAGATTTCAGCTATGACGAGCGGGTTTTTGCCATGACCGAGGTACTGGTACTCGAAGTTGAATCCTGCACCGGCAAGGAAAAGAAGTAAAACGGTCATTCCCACTGCGCGTATAGCCTGTCTATCTCGCGTTTAACCCGCTCCAGTTTTGTTCCCAGCGACCGCGCCGTTTCAAGAGAATTGGCATTCCAGGCACGCTCCATCCGTCCCTCAAGTTCTTTTTGTTCGGCCTCCAGCGCCACAATTCTCTTTTCCACTGGAACATCACCGGTTACCGTAACGGCGCTCCGAACCGGCCGCACCGCCGAGGTTCCGTAGCGGCTGTACCAGAACTCGGAAAAGTTGCCGGCATGCGAGACAATCGTCCCACCGGTAATTTCCAGCACACGGGTCGCGATGCGGTCAAGAAAGTAGCGGTCGTGGGAAACCACCAACAATGTGCCGGGAAAATCGAGTAGGGCCTCCTCGATGGCCTCGCAGCTTGCAATATCCAGGTGATTGGTCGGCTCGTCCAGAATCAGAAAGTTCGCCTTTGCGATAACGGCAAGAACCAGCTGTAATCTGTTTTTCTCGCCCCCGGAAAGACAGGAAAGGCGTTGCCCGAGGGATTCGCGTTTGAACAAAAACGGGGACAGCGCCTTCCATGCCTCATCCTCGGTGAGTGCTCCCGCGCGGATGCATTCAGCAAGAACGGTTGCCTCACCGTCAGCCCATTCAGCATGCTGCGAGCAATACGCGGTATTCATGCTTGGCCCGATATAGACACCGCTTTCACCGCGCGCAAGACGGGCAAGCACTTCCCGTATAAAGGTTGTTTTTCCCGACCCGTTCGGCCCCACGAGAGCCACCCGCTCTCCGGTGGTTATCGTCAAACTCACATCCGAAAAAAGAAGACGTTCGCCAAAACCGCAGGAAAGACCTTCCACCTTCAGGGCGATATGCGCGCGGGACGCCTCGCCGGCAAAGGAAACAGAGTAGGACGAGACCGGGTCGGAAGGTTTACCGCGCGCCGCCTCCCGGGTTTTTTCCAGATGCGTTTTCCGGGCACGCAGGCGCCGGCCCCAGGCAGGATCAGCCGTTCGTCTTGCAATATCCGTAAAACGCTTGACAATCTCTTCCAGCCGTTCAATTTTCTTCTGGTCGGCGCGAAAGGCCATTTCTCCTGATACTGCCCGTTTCAGGCGGTCGATACGCCAGGCAGAATAGTTTCCGGAAAATGAATTGACACGGGAACGCTCGATGTCCAGAATGCGGGTACATATCCTGTCCAGAAGATAGCGGTTATGAGAGACAATCAACACGCAGCCCGGATACTCGCGAAGGCTCTGTTCCAGCCAGGCCAGGCCCCAGATATCCAGATGGTTGCCGGGCTCATCGAGGATAAGAACGTCAGGACGGCTGATAAACGCCCGCCCCAGCGCAATGACGTTCCGCTCACCACCGGAAAGCGCGCCGAGCGGGGTTTCCGCAAGATACTCCAGATGAATACTCGTCAAAAATGAATACGATCGCTCTTCCGCCTCATCTCCGCCACGCGCGTCGTACAGGCTGCGAAGTTCGCCGTAGCGTTCAAGGACACGCTCAAGATCGCGGCCGGAAACCTCCGCCATGGCGGTCTCAAGATCCGCCAGTTCCCTCCGGCACACGCTGAAATCATCGACCATCCACGACAGGACGCTCATGTCCCGAACCTGAAAATCCTGCGAGACAAAGGCGGTTCGTTCGTTTTCCGTATACTGAATGGTTCCGCTAAAATCGTCATCCAGACCGAGAAGCATGCGCACCAGCGTGGTTTTTCCCGCGCCGTTCGGTCCGATAATACCGACCCGCTCACGGGCACCAAGACGAAAACTGGCTGCTTCGATTATTGAGTCCAGTCCGTAGTTTTTCGTAATATTCTGTACTTCGATCATTGTATTCTCCCTGTAGTGCGGACATCATCCATCTGCATACGGGAGCGCAGGGCAAAAAAAAAGCCGCACAGCCCCCGTCAACGGGAAAAGCGGTGCGGTTTCAACCGGAAGTACGGTATCAGGAGGTACAGAATCAGCAACTGCTGGACGACTGATACCTCCGGCTACGGAATTCCGCAACGGACACACCTCTCCCGTCATGCGCAAATGTGGCGCCGGAACGGAAAGTTTCTACAACAAGGATTGTGTCCGCGTTAAACATGATTCATATTCTACGGGTCTTTACCGAATGCGTCAAGGAAGATAACACGGGATAAAATAGTGTAGAATCTATCGGACAAACATACAGAAGGCGGAGGGAAGACCATGATACGAATAGAAACACACCGGCTGATAATTCGCGACAACCGGCCAAGCGACCTGGAAGGGCTTTTTGAGCTGACATCGGATCCCGTTGCCATGCGTTTCATGAAGGCAGGCACCGTCGTACAGCGTGCAGCCGCGAAAAAAAACCTGCGAATGGCAATACGCGAAAGCCGGAGCAAAAACCGCAGAAAATATTACTTCGCAATTATCGACAAAGCGGGCGGTGCCTATATCGGGGCCATTGGCTACGAGGTGGAGGAATGGACGGCGGACGGCGCGGTGGCCGAGCTGGGGTATTTTATCAAACCCGCATACTGGAAGCAGGGCATTGTCACCGAGGCGGGAGAGGCCGTACTCGCCTATGCCTTTACGGAAGGCTCTGTCGCAAAAATGACGGCAGGCTGCCTTGCCGAGAACAGCGCCTCCGAGCGCATCATGCAAAAACTGGGTATGACAAAAGAAGCTCATTTTCGTTTGCATCAATGGCACGAGGGTCAATGGAAGGACCGGCTTGCGTACGGTCTTCGCCGGGAAGACTGGAAGGCCCCAGGCTATACCCGATCGTAAATGGTTCCGCCCCCTTTGCCTTCCGGTCATCGACTGTGATACACTTTTCAGCATGGCAACAACCGAAGACTTTATCCGTTTTGTTTGCGACCAGATTGCCGACACCGGCGAGGTCAGATACCGAAAGATGTTCGGCGAGTACATGGTCTACGTCAACGACCGGCCGCTCCTCCTGGTATGCGAAAATACCGTGTATATCAAAAAAGTTGCGGCCGTCGAGAGCCTCCTTGCGGAAGCGCCGAAGGGAACTCCCTACACCGGAGCGAAGGAACACCATATCCTGGATATAGAGGACGTACCGCTTTGCCGGGATGTCGTTGCCGCGCTCCTTCCCGTCACCCCCATCCCCGTAAAGAAGAAGAAAAAAACATGAACTACACGCTTATTGCCGGTTTTATCTCGTTTTCACTCGTCTCGGGATTCACACCCGGACCGAATAACCTCATTGCGCTCGCAACCGGGGCGAACTTCGGCTATCGCCGCACCCTGCCGCATGTGTTCGGTGTGGTATTGGGTTTCAACATTATGTTCTTTCTGATGGGAGCGGGTCTTGCCGGTCTCTTCAAGGCCGTTCCCCTTGCCCACGAAATATTGCGGTGGGCGTCGCTTGCCTATCTTCTGTTTTTGGCCTGGAAGATTGCGACATCGACCGGCTTCGGCTCACGCAAAAGCGAAGAGGCTGACGCGAAACCCATCACCTTTATCGGCTCTGCAGCCTTTCAGTGGATCAATCCCAAGGCCTGGTTTGCGGCCATCACGCTGGTAACCGCATTCACCGATCCTGCAGCGTACTGGATCAGTCTTGCCGCCGGCGGCATCATCAATATATTCATTGCCTTCAGTTCGGTATCAAGCTGGGCCCTGTTCGGCACCCTGTTGAAAAAGTGGCTGGAACACCCGGTGCGCCTCCGCGTCTTTAACTGGGCGATGGCCGTTCTGCTTGTGGTGTCGGTTGTCCCCTCTGTCCTGAAGGCGCACTGAACGACCGGGCGGAAAGACGCTCCTCCATGGAAGGCCTTGAGGTACCGGTCAGTCGATCCAGAGGTCGGCAGGCAATCCCCGGTCCCGCAAGATGCATTCGCAATGGCCCGCATGATACATCAGGTGCCGGACTTGCATGCTCACTACGTCTGCGCGCGTCAGTTTCCCGTAGAACGGACAGGGCCGCAAAAGCCAGCCGTCATCCCGCGCCGCAAAGTAGGCATCAGCTTTGCGTCGAACCGAGCGAGCGTATTCGGTAAGCTCCGATCGTGAAAGCATCGCTTCCGGTTCCCCGTCCAGTTCGGGATACACGACCCTTTCCGCAAAGGGTTCGACAAAATTGTCACCGTCCAGCCGAAGCCAGTAATCGGTTCCGCACAGGGCATGCAAGAGCTGCTGCCACCAGTAAAAGCCCCCGCCCTTTTCATTCCACACACTCCCGGGCGAACGCTCGATCAGGGCGGTAATCATCGAGAAGCTTTTGTCGAACGATCGCTTGAGCGTTTTCACCAGGGGTCCGTTATGGGCAAAGACAAAGGTCCGCACCAGTTCGTCATCGCCACAGGAGGCAAGAAAGGACGCACACAGAGCGCGGAAACGTTCCGGCTCTGAAGCGCATTCCAGTACGTTAAAGCCCGCATCCCCTTCCCGGTCAAATTCACTCAGGTACTCCCCGCTCGCCTGGAGGGCTTCGCGCGCAAGGTTAAATTTTCCCCGATTGATGCCATGGTGTATGACATGCGCGGCGGGATGGACAATTAGGTCAAGCAATATGTACTTCCAGAGGGGCCAGTCAAAGCCGGTTGGAAAATCGGTACGTTCAAGATCAGAGTCGCTATACAGGTCAAGCATGTCCCGGTATTTATCCAGCGCACCCCCGCATCGAAGGAAGGCCGTCTTTCGGTCGACACCCCTGCCCCGCTCCCATACCATGCGGTTAATGCCGTCAAGGGTCATCGCCTGTTCACTTTCAGGAACGCTTCCGGTCCCGGCAAGTTTTCCGCAGGAATAGTCAATCCAGCCCTCAAGATGGATGAGCACATCCGTGGGAGACCAGCGCCCATAGGTGGATTCGGCCTCGTCAACCGGAAAGGCATGGTTGAACAGTTCGAGCAGGGAACGGCACGCATCGAGCGCGTTTTTACAGTACACAATGGAATGATCAGTCATGGAAAACACCTCTGCACAGGGATTGTGTGTAGTATGGTAGCATGGGAGGGAACAAACGGCAAAAAAAAGTGGCATAACCAATATATATAATGGACAGACGCAAAAAACCGACCATATAATGAAAAAATTATGAAACTAAAAGTTATTGTATTACAAAGTATCCTGTTACTAATCTGCCCTGCGTGGCTTTCAAGCCAAAGCCCCTTGATACACGCAGGTGCGTACTTTCTGCATCAATATCCCTTTGATACCTATGCGAAACATTTTTCTATGTTCACCGGAGCCGGACTTACCGCAGAACTTGACCCGAATACAGGAAAACTCCCCGGGTTCTCGCTGAGAGCTCAAATTTCCTTGGCCTCACCTAAAGAAAGCACTCTGACACAATCATGGAACACTACGCTTGTGTGTGGAACGTTTGCACTTTTTCCATTGACTCCGCAGGTATCCATTAAAGGTGAATTAGAGGCGGGCCTATGGTCACATTGGCTCAAATCCAAAGAACAATCATACATGCCACACGCCTGGCTGGTGTATTTCAACCCGGTTATTCAGGCAGCTGTCTCCCTTCGCTATTCACGCGGAATATGGAAGTTTGATGTCGGTCCAGTGTACACCCTGATTCCTGAATCCAATGCCCTACTGCAGTCTGCGGGAGTTCGCGCCAGTATATACCGCTCATTTTGAGGAGTAAAAAAGTATGAAAACCATTATCAGATTCTTTGTTATGTGTGCCATCGCAGTTCTACTTTCCACCTGTGGTGATATGACCGGTGATCTCGATACTACGAAGAATGAAACCTCTTCCGGGCATGCACAACGGAAAGTGACGTTTGTTTCAACCGAGGCTGACACTCATGCAAAGCCTCCTGTATTAACAATTACTGGTGACGAATTAACAATTTCCGCAATGCCAGAACCCCCGACAAGAGAAGGTTTTTACTTTTCCGGCTGGTGGTCCGAACCAAATGGAACAGGGATTCCGTTTACCACACAAACACTGATAAAAGACAATCTGAGCGTATATGCAGGATGGAGTTCACAGCCGGTATATCAGGTTGTATGGTATTCACAAAGTATCATACCCATTAGCCCACAACTGGTTCCCGTTGACAGTCTGATCGAAAAGCCAGCAGACCCAGTGCGGGAAGGATATCTTTTTGCAGGCTGGTATTCGGATGCAGAATGTACTACCCAATGGGACTTTGAGAACGACACTATCAGCGCACATACCATAATCTATGCAAAATGGAATTCATATACCTATACAGTAAGCTATAGTGTAGGGAATGATACGAGCGAGTCTGAACATCTAACCGCAACGGTAACAAGCCCTGCGACCACAGTCGTCATACTTCCCTCAGAGCCAAATCGGTCAGGGTATACTTTCGGCGGTTGGTTTACCGGGATAAACGGGGAAGGTTCCGAATTTACCGGGACAACACCCGTTACCGGAAATATTACCGTCTATGCAAAGTGGAATACCTATTCACATACTGTGACTTTTGACAGCCAGGGAGCTACAATAGCGGCATCCCCGGCTACAAGAATCGTAGCAAGCCCGGCAACTACAGTTGAGTCGCTTCCATCAGCACCTGCAAAAGACGGGCATACGTTTGCCGGTTGGTGGACTACACCAGACTCAACCGCAACCCAATTCACCGCATCAACCCAAGTGAATTCCTCTATCACTGTTTATGCCCGGTTTACACAACGTGCTGTCTTTCAGGTATCTTTTAACGCAGGTTTGGGCTCTTCTGTCGGAGCGCAGGTTATTACAGAGGGGAACAGGGTTTCACAACCAAGCGATCCTCTTCGAACCGGGTATATTTTTGCAGGATGGTATGAAGATGAAACCTTGACAATACCATGGGACTTTTCCCGGAATGTTACGGCGAATCTCATTCTCCATGCAAAATGGAACTCCTATTCATATTCAGTAAGCTTTGACAGTCAGGGTGCCACAACGGCCGCCTCTCCGGCAACGCGAGCTGTCGCAAGCCCGGCGACCACAATTGACGCACTGCCCACTCCACCGACTCGAACAGGCTATACCTTCGGCGGCTGGTTCACCGCCGTTAACGGTGGGGGCACCGCCTTTACCGCGACAACACCCGTTACCGGCAATATTACCGTCTATGCAAAGTGGAACAGCTATTCATATACCGTCACCTTTAACGGGATGGACGCTACCACGTTACCCTCACCGGGAACCAAAACGGTTTCAAGCCCGGCCACTACAATCGATGCCCTGCCTACACCACCCGCCCGCACAGGATATACCTTCGGCGGTTGGTTCACCGCTCCTCAGGGAGGTGGTATGGCCTTTACCGCAGCAACGCCCGTTACCGGGAATATCACTGTCTACGCCAAGTGGAATACCCATGCCCATACGGTGACCTTTGACAGTCAAAGTGCAACAACGGCCGCCTCTCCGGCAACGCGAGCTG
>LVBK01000051.1 GCA_001604385.1 Spirochaetales bacterium Spiro_09
AAATAAAATAAAGTAGTATATACTGAAAAAGTTGAAACTCTTCGGGGGATAATGCATGGCCGCGGGCGAAAAAAAAAGCATTCTAAATCTGCCTTTAAAAATTATTCTGACCCAAGAAGGGTCTACTTTTTTTATCCGCCAGAACAAAAAACTGCTGAAATTCAAACTGGCAGACAATGTGGAAGAATACGGTATTTCGCTTGACGAGTTTACGCCTGCCACCATCCAGCGACTTCTGTTGATAGACTATATTTCCAAAATTGAAATATCAAAACCTGAATTTGTGACGTCGAGACAGGAAACCATGGATCTGTCCAAACTGATCGTATACAGCGTGTTATACCGACAGTATGATGCCTATATTTTTCAGCAAATTCTGAATTCGGATGTAATCAAAAAATGGAACCGCTTAAATCCCGCAAATATCATCGATGAGAAAACACGAATAAATGATACATTTTTGCGTAATGTTCTGAAAAAGAACGAGAAGATCATATTTGAGGCAAAACAGGAGATTTTATCGCCCCTGTATACCTTCATTAACAGGAATACCTCGTTATTACCCGAAGAAAAAAACATTCAGCTCCTTCTCAGCGAAAAGTTCATGAACAATTTGCGACCATTCACCTGGTTCATTATTACAAAATTCAAGGATGCGGACGGTTTTGACGGTATATTGCGTACGATCAGGTCCAGCCTTACCGAGTATATGGATAAGGCAAAAATTGCAGAGTACATTTCACTCATGCTCATGGAATTGGTCGTCAATGCGGAAAATACCAATCTTCGCAAAGAGGTTATGGAAATGTACCGGGGTTCGGTGGACCCCAACACGGTTATGTTTGATCCCAATATCCGTAAAAAGGTCATTGCCGAGCTTGAGCGCAAGCATGAGCTGGTCTTTGTGTCCTGGAAGCTGGGAGGTGGAAGCACCTCGATCGGAACCCAGGGTAAACTGCAGGTAACCATTTACAACAAGGATAATCAGTCCGAAATGGTCAAAGAAAGCATCAATGACAAAAAAAAGGCCGATCTCAAGAAAAAATCCCTGATCGATTTTTATCGCGAGATTCCCGAAGGCGCTGAAGATACCAGTCTTGGCATGTATTATCTGTCATATCTCAGCGAGGCATGTGAAAAGGTAAATGTGCGCTTCGAGTCAATGGCAAACCAGTTTCGCGACTCGGACTTGACGGTTATTACACTTACATTTATGTTCTGAAACTGTATGCGACTTTTTCTGGCCTTGCCGCTATCGATATTACTTCTCTTTTCCTGTTCTCGCAGTGCACCGGTTATTCAGTCGCATACCGCTCAGCATGTCCTTGTTCAAGAGCCATCCGGGCGTTTTGTTGAACGCTTCTCCCTCTTTGTGTACTGGACTGACGCCGATGGCGCGCAAGATTTTTCATCCATAACGCTCACTCATCAACAAAGCGGCCTATGGTGGACCATTTCACCGGAAATGGCGGTAACCCGCTTGCGTGGCAGAGACCGTTGGACGGGAAGCAATGCGCTTGCAGGGCCCGGTGGGCAGCCCTTTCCTTCCGGTAACTATGTTCTGGCCGTCACAGATCTTGCAGGCAATGAGGCTGTCCGCGCGTTTACCGTTAATACGGTTACGTTTCCCGATTCCCCTCCTGTCAGTTTGTCGATTGAAGGTGGCCGGTGGACTCTGGTCCGGAATACTCAATATCGGGACTTCACCCGAACGTTCTTCTTTCTGCTGGATGCTGAAGGAACTGTCATTCATTCCTGGCGGGTACCGGATAGCCGGAACAATACGGCCAGCGGAACTATTGAATCTTTGAAAACAATGACTCGCGGTGTTGCAGCCCTTCAATGCTATATTGAAAATTCCTCCGGGAGTGCGGGGGTATTGTTGCTTCCCGTGGAAGTGGAGTAACATACAGGCCGTATGGACACATCAGATGATACCAATCCGGTGTACAGCCGGGAAATACATACCTACGTTCTTCGCGCGGGAAGAATGACCGAAGCACAAAAACGGGATTATGTCATACACAGTGCCCGATGGTGTATCCCGTTTCAGGAACGGATTATCAATTATACGGATATTTTCGAGAATACAAATCCTGTGACGGTAGAGATCGGTTTCGGAATGGGCAAGGCAACTGCCATTATCGCATCTGATAATCCTGACCGCAATTATATCGGCATCGAGGTGCATCGCGCAGGGGTTGGTCGACTCCTGGGTGAAATTGAACGCCGGGGATTAACCAATCTTCGTATTATCGAACATGACGCCCTTGAGGTCCTTGCCTATATGCTTCCCGATAACTCGGTGTCGGCCTTTCATATTTTTTTTCCGGATCCCTGGCCCAAAAAACGGCATTTCAAGCGCCGTCTTGTACAGCGGCCCCGAACCGATTTGCTTGCGCGGAAACTCTCCTGTGGCGGATATCTGTATATGGCAACCGACTGGGAACCCTATGCCGAAAGCGCTTGCCAGGAACTGCAGGCAACACCGACTTTGATCAATAACCATGAGGGGTATGCTCCACGCCAACAATGGCGGCCGGAAACGCGGTTCGAGGAGAAGGGCTTGAAGGCCAGTCACAACATTTATGAGCTATTGTTTACTAAACGGGACGGGGAGGCCTGTCGGGAATGACGGCTTCCGCTCGAACACGCATACCGCGTATACACACCCTTGAAAAAGAGATCCGCCGGCATCAAAACCTGTATTATACCGGCAATCCTGAAATCCCTGACGAGGATTTTGATCGGCTGTGGGATGAACTGAAGGAACTGGACCCGGAAAACACGCTTTTTTCGTCAATCAATTCGGAATTTACTGACGGTTTTGCGAAGGAGTTTCATCTGATTCCCATGGGGAGCCAGGATAAAGCCGCAAATCCCGAGGCTTTTCAGCAATGGGCCCGCCGTGTGAAGCTGAGTGAATATCTTGTTCAGTATAAACTTGACGGCGCAAGCCTCGAGCTGCAATACGCCTCAGGTGTCTTTGTTCGGGCGGTAACGAGAGGTGACGGCCGCATCGGGGATGACATTACCGATAATGCGCGGAAAATGCGCGGGCTGGTATCCATCCTTCCCGGCGACTGGGGGCCAGAGGGGCGTTCTCCCTTTTCGGGCGGAATCCGCGGCGAGGTCATTATGCGGCATGAGGTTTTGTCCCGCCATTTCCCCGACAAGGCTAATTGCCGGAATGCGGCTAACGGGCTTATGAAACGAAAGGATGGTACCGGCTGTGAGCATCTTGACATCCTGTGCTATGACGCCGCCCCGGGGGTGCCGGGAAGCCCCTTTACCGGACAGGCACCCTTTCAGGACGAAGTCGGCAAGATGCAATGGCTTTCGGATTGCGGTTTCAAAACGGTTCCCATGACCATTGTGGATTCCGCAGACGCGGTGGTCAGCTATCGTGCCCATGTCATGGACATACGATCTACCCTCCCTTACGACATTGACGGGCTCGTTATCAAGGGGCGCGTCATCGATCCCGCCGATCTACAGCGTTCGCGTCCGGAAAAGCAGATTGCCTTCAAATTCAGTCTTGAGGAGGCAGTGTCTGTCCTTCGCAGGGTTGAGTGGAGCGAATCGGGGGCTACATACACACCCATAGCCCATATTGACCCCGTGCGACTTGCAGGGACTACTGTCCAGCGGGCGAATCTTGCGAACCCGAATATGATAGCCGCGCTCAATTTACATATTGGCAGTCATGTCCTGGTGACTAAACGCGGTGAAATTATTCCGAAAATTGAATCCCTGGTTGAAAACCCTCCTGGCGTCAGTCCTATTGAAAAACCCTCCCGGTGCGGGACATGCGGCTTTGATTTGATTGATGAGGGGACGCGTTTGTATTGTCCGAACGCCACTTGCCCAAAGAGATCCCATCATCGACTTGAAAAATGGATTTCCACTCTTGACGTGCGGGACTTCGGCATTCAGCTTATTGAACGGCTTTTTAAGTCCGGTCGGGTACGCACTGTAGCCGATCTCTATACGCTGACCGTTGAAGAACTTGCCGATATGGAGCGCATGGGCGAAACGAGCGCGCGCAAGGTTTTGCGGTCTTTACATTCAAGGAAAACCATCAGCCTTTCTGCCTTTGTTGCCGGCTTTGATATTGAAGGAATAGGGGAAACCCTGATCGATAAACTGGTTGAAGCAGGGTACGACACGCTCGATGCGCTTCTTGCCGCAAGCAGCGATGATTTTGCCTCCGTGTATCAGTTCGGTCCGATACTTGCCAAAACGCTTCGGGACGGGCTCGATCTCCTGAGAGAGGAGATGCGCGCCCTTATTGATACCGGCCTGATTGAAATACTTCCTCCGGAAACGGGAGGGGTGCTTGCCGGAAAAAGTTTCTGCTTTACCGGTGAATTGGTAACAATGAAACGTTCCGAGGCGGAGGCTCTGGTCAAGCGCCTTGGGGGCAGCACCCGAAGTTCTGTTGTCAAGGACCTTTCCTTCCTGGTAACCAATGACGGCGCATCCAACTCATCAAAAAATCGCAAGGCACGGGAGCTCGGTATTCCGGTCATTGACGAAAAAGCATTTATACGAATGACCTCGGCAGAACAGGGTGAACTATTCGGAGAAGACGTATGAGACTGTTCTGGGCGGCCACCATCGCCCTTGTCTGCGCGGCTTCCGGGGTATTTATCTCTTCATACATTATTTCTGGCGGTCCTGCTTCGCGATTGTCTTCTTACAGTGTGCAGGAAGGTTTTTTGCCGGTATCTGTGCAGGTTTTCGGCCGGAGCACGGAAACAATAAGTGCACGTATGACCTTCTATTCTGCAGAGGGAAACATGATTGGTTCCCTTGAACGCTCCTGGCAGGGCTGGGAACTTGCTATGGATTGTCTGGTTGTTCCCTCGGGATCCGGTCGCTTGGTGTTTCCGTATGTGTTGCAAACCGACGTGACAAATCCTGGCAAGGGTGTTCGTCTTTTTCCCTATTACACCCGGAATTCCGTACCATTTCTGTATACTGCAGATTTCTCCGAAGCATCGGTCCTGACCGATTTTAAATTGCTGTTCACACTCGTTAAAACCGAGGTATGGATGCCGGATTTTCTGGGAAACCTCAGAAAGGAAACCGCGCGTCTGCGACAGTTTGACGCCGGTACGGAGTATTATCTGTGGCTGGACACTGACGGGAGCCTTTCTTTTCGTCCGCTTGAGTAGTAGTACGCCTGCTATATAAATCTTGCCTTCATGGCAGCCAGTACATCGAGCGCCTCTGCGGTTTCCAGTGCTTCTGCAGGTTCATGGTATTCAACCAGTTTTTCCGGGATTTCCTGCAAAAAGGGTGAGGGCGCGCACTCTACAACGCCGCCCATTTTTCTGCGCTTCTGGCAGCTTGAAATGAACAGTTTATCACGGGCACGGGTAATAGCAACGTAGAACAGCCGTCGCTCTTCTTCGATATTACCTTCACCTTCTTCCATACTCCGCGCATGGGGAATAATGCCATCCTCCGCGCCGATAATAAAGACCACGGGAAATTCCAGGCCTTTGGAGGCGTGAATGGTCATGAGATTGACCTTTCCCTTGTCCTCGTCCTCCTCCATGTCGTCCCGGGTAATGAGCGTGATACGGTTCAAATAATCATACAGGGATTTTTTGAAATTGTCGGGATCTTTCTCCCAGGTCGAGATGGAATTTATCAGACTGTCAATATTCAGGAATTTATAGCGTGCGGCTTTTTCATTTTTTTGGTACTCCTGCACCAGATAACTCCAGTAGTCAATTTCGTCTACCAATTTTTTCACCTTGACGGAAAGATCCTTGCCCGAGAGCATGGTCGACCGCTTGTCATTGATAAATTCGACAAAGACCGAAAGGTCTATTTTGGTTTTTTCGCTGACAGGTGAGTCGGCCGCAGCGATCAGCGCATTTATAGCGGTCCACAACGAGCATTTTTGACCACTTGCCACGGCTGATACATCCTCGATTGTCTTTCTTCCAATACCACGCCGCGGTGTATTGATTATTCTCAGGAGATTGATATCGTCATCGGGATTCGCTATTACGCGTAAATAACTGATAACGTCTTTAATTTCTTTCCGTTGGAAGAAGCTCGTGCCCCCCGACATAATATAGGGAATATTCGATTCCAGAAACGACTCTTCAATTGCACGGCCAAGGGTGTTGGATCGTATGAGTACGCCGAAATCCGCATAGCGTCTTTTTTCATTCATCCTGATGGTCTGGATCATTTCGGCTACAAAATCGGCCTCTGCGGTCTCATTTTCCGGAATATATATCTCGATGGGTTTCCCGGATCCATTCCCCGACCAGAGTGCCTTGACCTTCCGGTTTGTGTTGTTGGCGATAACACCGTTCGCAGCTGCAAGAATCGTTTCGGTTGACCGGTAATTCTGTTCCAGTTTAATTTCTTTCAGCCCGGGAAAATCATGCTCGAACATTCTGATGTTTTCGTAGTTGGCTCCACGCCATGAATATATTGACTGATCATCGTCACCAACCACACACACATTTCGACCTGCCATGAGGCGCATGAACTCGTATTGTTGCAAGCTGGTGTCCTGGAACTCGTCAACCATGATATAGGCATAACGGCTACGATATTTTTCCAGCACGTCGGGGTGTTCCTTGAAAAGTTTTATCGGAAGGATGATCAAGTCATCGAAATCAACCGCGTTATACAGTTTGAGACCTGACTGGTATTCCTCGAACAGTTTTTGATACTGGTCGTTTGCTCCGTCTCCCCAATGCCGCATACCGGTTTTCACCTGGGAAAAAAGGTTCCCGATTTTGTATACATCAAGGGCTTCGGCGGTAAATCCCAGTTCCCGCCCTGTATCCTTAATCAATTGGTTTCGGTCGACATCATCGTAGATGCTGAAATTTTCCCGCCATCCCAGGCGGGTTATATCTTCCCTTAATATGCGCACTCCGAATGCGTGAAAAGTGCTGACGGTAAGCATTTGAAGTTTTTTACCGGTTAATTCCTTGACGCGTTCGGCCATTTCCCTCGCAGCCTTGTTGGTAAAGGTCAGCGCAAGAATTTGGGATTGAGGAATACCCGAATCGAGCATATACGATATGCGGAAGGTAATGACGCGGGTTTTTCCCGACCCGGCACCTGCTATAATCAGAACCGGTCCTTCAATGGAAGAGACCGCTTCATACTGTTCACTGTTAAGCTCCGCACGGTAGTCATGTGTCATGGGAAAAGACTATAGCAGAAGGGCGCTCCCCTGAACAGGTCGTTTTTTTTATGGTAACGTTCTGATTATGGCGGTCAGTGTAGACGGCGAACGGTATTTTCCGCAGGGTATGAAAAACCGCTTGTCCCTGAAAGTAGTACACGGTTACACTGTATCCATGTTGAAGATTCGGTGTGTGCGTTTTTTCCTTTTTATTATGTTCCCGGCTTTTCTGTTTCCTTTTTCGGTTTTGAAACCGCTACGGGTCATGGAAACTAACTGGTTTGACATACTTTTTCCGCCTGAATCAGAAAAAACGGCCGCGCTTGTTGCTTTGTTCGCTGATACCTATCTCGAAGACATCTGTACAATCCTGGAAACAAGTCCCGGCAAGAGGATGCCCATCCTCATCCGGTCCGACCGGCAGCGCCTTAACGGTATGTATAGTCCCTGGCCCTACAGCCGGCTGGTATTACATGATACCGTTCCGACAGAGGGAGAGCTTGCGGGAAGTACCAACACTATCCTGATGGTACTCTATCATGAGCTTGTCCATGCCGTCTCGCTAACTTTGCGAAGTCCTGTGATTGATAATCTGTCACGGGTGTTCGGCGACGGGTTAACTGTAAATGGCGCAATCACCATGCCGTATTCGTTTATTGAAGGGGTGACCGTTTCTCTTGAAAGCAGTAACGGACAGGGCCGACTGAATGATCCCCTGGTATATCATCATGTGTTTCAGGATGCCCTGGAGGGCAGGTTTTTAAGTCATGTCGCTGCCTCCGGCGTTTCCGATTCCTGGCCGGGCTTGACGAATGCCTATCATTATGGCGGTTTTTTTTCAAAGTGGCTTCAGGAACACTGGGGTATGAGCCGGTATGCACGCCTGTGGCGTGAAGGGGCCTCCTTTCATCCTCTCCGGTCATCGCTTGGTTCCCGTTTCCGTCAGGTATACGGCATCTCGGTGGATGACGCCTGGAGTGCCTTCGAGACTTCTCTTGCAGCCGGAACCTCCCGGGTGCGCTCCGAGGATACCCGCGATTTGTCCGGCCGGGGAATACATACTGCCCTTGCATCGGGAACACCGGGATTAGTGTGGTCCGACAGACACAGTGGCACCGTCTGTTTACGAACTCCTGACGGAGAAGTACACCCTCTTTTTGATTGTGACAGTTCTCTTTCCCGATTGTCGATTTCTCCAGACGGGCGCTATGTTTTGGCAAGCAGGATTTCCAAAACCGGTAATGGAGAAATTCCTGTTGCAGAAATATTCGACCTGCACAAGAATGCCTTCACCGGTGAACGTTTTCCCGGTTTCCGGGATGCAGCTTTTATGGGGAACGAGCAGATATGTGCAGTACGCAATGAAGGACAACATGTTTTTCTTGTTCGCTGTAACCGGTCTTATCCGGATAACCAGACCGTGTTGTATGAAAGCGGACCGGATCATGAATTCTCGATGATTTATTCTCCCACTGATGCCGGAGAAGGGCGGATAGCCTTTATCCTGGCGAATGGCGGGGACCGGCATGTTATGCTAACCGATACCGTATCGGGCCAATCGCGTGAACTCGGTTTTACCCGTATGACGCCCTGGTTGCGGTATCTCAGTTCCCGCGTGAGCGAGGACGAGGTGTATTTATATTTCTCCTGGGCTCCTCCGGGAGGAATGTACCGGTATGGACTGTATACTCTCTTTGGCGGTTCGCTGGTACTTCAACAGTCCGATATTTCCGGCGGTGTCTTTTCACCTGTTACCGACTGGCATACCGGGGAAGTGGTGTTTATATCCCGAATGTCGGGGTATACACAAATTTCCGGTTCTGCCGATCTGGAAACCGAAGCGTTTATTCCGGGAGATATCGGTATATCCTCAGCAGCAGAGGACACCCAACCCGATGCCTACCCGGCCGTTACAGAAAGCATCACGCCCATACCGTTTCCCTCCCGCATGCCGGTATCCATTCCCTACAAGGCTGCTTTCTGGTTTCTGGACGGTACTTTTATTCCTCTTCCGGTGCAAATGGCTCCTGGTTTCGCGCAATCTACCGCAGGTCTGGTACCGGGATTCATATTTGCCACCGGAGATCCTGCCGAGCATATCTCCTTTGTCTTGTCACCCTCTTTTTTGCCCCGAACCCTTTTTTGTGCAGTATTCCGTGCAAACAGGTTTTGGCGGACAACCGTATGGCCTGCTCATTTCTGCCTTTGATACACTGAGGAACGACCGTTCTGGCGAACCCTATCGCCGACTGCATGTAGAATCCGATCTTATGCGTACTTTCGATGCCGGAACAACCTGGAAGGAGATAACCGTTCATTTTCGCCAGTCCTTTGTCGGTTTTGCCCCCTTGCAGAATAACGGAACAGGATTTTACGAGGTGCCCTTCATCGGCAGAGGTTGGGGTGCTGCCGCTTCCCTTGACTACGTTGCAATGCACCGGAACGTATTGTCAGACCGGATCATCTTCAGTCAAAGGGAGCGGGGGTGGTCTTTGACCGGCGATTATCAATATGTACTGCATCAGCCCGATACAGTACACGCGCACGTGCTGCAACAACGCATTGCTGTTCATGTTCCCGCCCTTCCCCTTTCCCTGTCTGCTTCGGCCGCCCTTTGTCACGGTTTCCGCCTGTCGACTTCCGATATTCACCCCTCTGACACTTTACAGGACAGATTCTCATACCCGCTCAGGAGACTTGTTCCCTCGTTTCCCGAGTATCGGACAAGTTCCTTTGCTGACACTACAGCCAGCGCGGTATTGGGTGGTTCTGCTCGCCTTCATCTGCTTTCGTATGAAATACAATCGGATGTACCCGTGCTGCCAGTGTATATTCAACGTATAATATCGGAGGCGGGATACCGAAGTTGTCTGTTTTCCGTATCAAGGAAAGATTCAGTGTATCTGGATACCCTCTTTGCCAGGGCAGTATTAGAGGGAAGTCTTGTTGTCGGATCTCTCAGTTCGGTGAGAATATCCCTGGAGGGTGAATATGCCTTTCCTGTTCGCCATCAGGGCGCCTATTTTTCCTGGAATGTATTCACCTCAATCTCGCTGTAGGCGACTACCATGTACGGTGTGCGGCTGTCGATGATTTGAGCTTGTGTTTGGACGGTCAATGAGGGTATACTGTTCTGACAGGGGGATACTGTGGCATCTCGCGGTACTTTAGGCAGGGTAATCGTGCTTCTCGTGTTAATTTTTCTTCTGGCTGCAGGAGGAATTTTATGGTTCGATTATTTGGGTATTGTGCAATCCCGGCAGTTCTTCGCGCCCCTGTACGCGCTTTTTGGCATGCAAACCCGTACCGGTGTATCAACCCTTCCTTCCGAGCCGGGTGACCTCGATGCTGACCGGATCGCAAAGCGTCTTGAAGCAATCGGCTTGCGTGCCCAGGAACTTGATGTCCGGGAAAAAGACATAGAACGCAAGGAAAGTGAAATCCTCCAGGTCTCGCAGGAAATGGAAGACCGTCTTTCTGCTATAGAAGAACGGGAAAAAAGTTTTATCGATACAATCAAGCAGCGTGACAGCCGTGAGGCTAACATACGACAGATTGCGGCATACATAAATGGCATGCCTCCCCAGCGGTCGGTAGCCAATCTCATTGCAATGGATGACCAGGATATAATCGATGTCTTGCGCGCTGTCGAGGAATTGTCCGCGGCAGAAGGCCGCGCTTCGTCGGTAGCCTACTGGTTCTCTCTCATGCCGCCGGAACGCGCGGCAGAAATTCAGCGTAAAATGGCAAACAAGCCCGTCTCCCTGCCGTAACGGGTTTTCTGGCAATCCTCTTCGGTTTGGATACGACCGGCAACACCTTCCGGAAAAAAGATTCAATACTCTCCTCTTTCATGGCGACAATTGAAATGCGGGATTAGCGTCTGATGAACGGACCGGACATCCGGTTATCCTACACAGCGTTTTATTCCCATATTTCGTAAGGAGGTGCATACACGTGATGCAAACGTTTGACGTTCTGACACCGGTTCCCCAAGAAACGGTTAAACCGGACAGTTTGAACACAAAAACGGGCGCTGACACTGCACGAAACGGACATTCATTCCTGGAGATCATGCAAAAGATGATCAACGGCGCCATGGACGGAACGGATAATTTCCTTCGGGAACAAGCCGTGAACAAGGCCGGACAGGAAGCAGGGGACTCAGATGTCCCGGAAGGGCAGGGCTTGTCCCGTGTCCTGAAGAAAAAACTGTCGTTTTTGAAGGCAACCGACAGACAGGAGGTAGCGGCGAGCGATGCCGGAACGCTTGACGAACGCGAGCCGTTACCACATAAGACCGATGTTCTGCAGACAGAACATTCCGGGTTTCGACAGAAACCAAAGGGTTTCTTTAATTCTGACCTTCAGAAAACCGAAACGCCAGGCAGTGGCGATCAACCATCGGACGGGACCGGCTTGTTGCCGGAAATACCGGAGGACGTCCTCTCTCTTTCCCCCTTCATTTCCGGGCATATACCGGATGTTCAGCGCAAGCAGGGCAATCAGGATTCCCTGTCTCCTGAATCAGAATCGAATACTCTCGTGATAGCACCTTTTGTGGGGGAGGATCAGTCTGGTCTGAATGTAGAGCTTCCGGCAGGTCAAGGTGGAGTTGAAAAAGGTGGGGTTGAAAAAGGTGGATCAACGATGCGTGAGCGCGTTATACGCATTCGCGATGAACGTGGCTCGAATAATGCATCGCCAGACAAGGGGCCTGATACCCTCGCCCTGAAGCCATCTACTGCGTCTGGAAGCGAAGAGGCGGGGTCTTCGGTTGCCGATATGTCCCTCTCGTTTCGGGCAGACACACAATCAAACCGGGAAGGATCTTTATTTGCTGCCGGGGATACTCGGAATGCAGGCCAGAGTTTCGCCTCGATGCTTTCGCAGGAAATTCGATCAA
Organism: Spirochaetales bacterium Spiro_09; assembly: GCA_001604385.1. Classification (GTDB taxonomy): domain Bacteria; phylum Spirochaetota; class Spirochaetia; order Treponematales; family Treponemataceae; genus Teretinema. The sequence continues at coordinate 12,078 of LVBK01000051.1, forward strand.
GCGCATCCGACCTGGTCAAGACAGGGCATATTGTTCTCCGCGAAAATAATCAGGGTTTGATCCGCCTGACGCTGAATCCGGAATCCTTGGGAAATGTCAGAATTGCCCTTGAATTGTCGGAGGGTAAAATATCAGGACGTATTCATGTGTCCTCGCGCGAAGCCTATGAAGCCTTCAACGAGAATTTGGACGGTTTGTCTAAAGCCTTTGTCGAAAGCGGGTTTGAAAGCGCGGGCTTCGATCTTTCCTGGTCAGGTGAGGGTGACTCTCGATGGGCCCGCGAGGAACAGGCAGGAAAACTGACTTCTCCATTTTATGCTTCTTCGATACCCGATATAATGTCGGGCACCGAATCGTCCGATACTGTACATGTCGGCTCTGCCTCATATGGCAGAACTTCATTAAACGTTTACGCCTGAGGGGAACAAATGGACATCGGATCTATGCTGGGCAGTACCATGAGCACACGTGAAACGGCGCTTACCCAGCTTCAGGTTGACAGTTTCAACAAAACACTTGCGGTCAATGGAAGGACCTCCAAGACAGAACTCGGCAAGGATGATTTTCTTCAGCTCCTCATCACGCAGTTGACCCATCAGGATCCGACCGCGCCGATGGAGGATACCCAATTCATTGCGCAAATGGCACAATTTTCGGCTCTTGAACAAATGACCAACATGAGCTCGGGATTTGCCAAATTGACCGGCTTGCTTGACAGCTCAGAAGCGTCACAGGCTGTCGGTAAACGTGTTGACATTGAATCGGGAGTTGATCAGGTGTCGGGACAAATCAGTGCTGCAACTCGCGGTGAATATCCGCAGGTACTGGTAAACGGTTCCTGGTACGATTGGTCTACAGTCAAGACCGTGTATGCAGATAATGGGGGTAACGCTTTATGATGAGATCACTTTTTGCCGGTGTTTCCGGCTTGCAAAACCATCAGACACGAATGGATGTCATTGGTAACAACATATCGAACGTGAACACCACCGGGTTTAAACGGGGTCGGGTAAACTTTCAGGATATGCTTTCACAGCAAATGTCCGGGGCTGCCAGGCCTACCGATGAACTGGGCGGTGTGAATCCGAAAGAAGTCGGACTTGGTATGATGATTGCCAGTATCGATACCATTCACACACAGGGGTCTCTGCAAACGACCGGAGTGCAAACCGATATCGCAATACAGGGTAACGGATTCTTTGTACTGAAATCCGGAGAAAAAAGTTTTTATACTCGTGCCGGAAATTTTGGACTTGATAATGAAGGAACGCTGGTAAATCCTGCAAACGGTATGCGCGTTCAGGGCTGGATGGCACAGGATATAGGCGGCGAGCTCATACTTAATACTTCCGGACAAGTAGAAGACTTGATTATTCCTGTAGGCGGAAAAATCGAGGCGCGGGCAACCACAAACGTGAATTATGCGTGTAATCTGGACAAACGCTTGCCCGAAATTACGGAAGGCGCATCTGAAGCAGATGTCCGCAAAGCCACCTGGGAAACCGAATTTCAGGTATATGACAGTTTTGGTCAGGAACATACGCTCAATGTATCCTTTACCCGGGTTCCCGGCACAAACAATCAGTGGCAGGCAACGGTGAATGTCGATCCGACAACTGCCGAAGAAGCCGCAACACGGGTTGGCCTGGGAACGACTGACGGAACGGAAAATACGTTTGTTGTCAGTTTTGATAATAATGGTATGCTTTCAGCTGTTACCGACAGCGCCGGTAATGCAACGGCACCCGAGGGTCTGATAGCCCTGCAGGTTTCCTATAATGTAGCAGGCGCAAATCCCGGTGAGGATGGTGCCCCCACACGCCAGACCTTTAATCTGAATTTGGGTGAAATCGGGAGTGTACGCAATACGGTAACCCAGTTCAGCGAGAAAAGCTCGACCAAGGCATACGAACAGGACGGGTACACCATGGGATACCTTGAAAACTTCAAGATTGACCAGAGCGGAATTATCACGGGGGTTTACTCGAATGGTGCCAATCGTACGTTGGGACAGATTGCCATGGCAAATTTTGCCAATCAGGGTGGTCTCGAGAAAGCAGGTGAAAATACCTATGTACAGTCCAACAACTCCGGTATTGCCAATATCAGTGAATCGGGAGTGGCAGGAAAAGGTAAAATGATTGCCGGTGCCCTGGAAATGAGCAACGTCGATCTTACCGAGCAGTTCACTGATATGATTATTACCCAGCGGGGTTTCCAGGCCAGTTCAAAGACCATCCAGACCTCGGACACCATGCTGGATACTGTGTTGAATCTGAAACGGTAATAAGTTATAGTAAGGAACTGTCATGATAGCGGTTACGCAGCTTAACGGTAAACAATACTGGATAAATCCACATCAGATCGAGGCCATCGAGACAAATCCCGATGTGACTTTGATCATGCTCTCGGGAAAACATGTTATAATCCGTGAAAAACCTGAAGAGGTAATTGACCGCATCGTTGCGTACCGCCGTCAAATCGGCGCCTTCAAGAACGAGGAGTAAGTTTCTATGGATATAGCGTCGTTTATAGGTATCTTCGGCGGACTCGGCGCGATCATGTTCGGCGCCTATATGGGCGGCTCGCTGGGTGGTCTTATCGACATTCCCTCGCTTTTTATTACCGGTGGCGGATCATTTGCCTGTCTGTTCATTACGTATCCCCTTTCGTATGTTATTGGACTTTTTTCCGTCATGGGCCGTGTTTTCAAGGTTTTTGATTTCGGTGAAAAAGCAATTGTGCAAAAGCTTGTTTCTTTTTCCGAAAAAGCCCGACGCGAAGGTATTCTTGCCCTGGAAGAGGAAATTCAGGATCTTGATGATGAATTCATGCGTGGAGGCCTTCGTCTGGTTGTCGACGGAACTGACGGTGAGGTTATCCGTACCCTGATGGAAAATGAATTGAATCAGATGGAAGGCAGACACAATACCTGGATTACCCTGGTTAATGCCTGGGCAACCCTTGCTCCCGGTTTTGGCATGTTGGGAACCGTTATCGGACTGATCGGTATGTTGCTTAAACTTGAGGATAAAAGCGCTCTTGGACCTAACATGGCTGTCGCGCTGGTTACCACTCTCTATGGTTCGGTTATGCAGAACTGGTTGTTCGTTCCGATCGCCGGTAAACTGGGATATCAAAATTCAATGGAAGTAAAAGCCCGTGAAATGGTTATTGAAGGCGTACTTTCTATCCAGGCGGGTGACAATCCCCGCATTCTTGCACAAAAACTCTTGACGTACCTGTCTCCTCGGGACAGAAAGACTATAGAATCGGATGTATTGAAAGACTGATCCGAAACCTGCACTCATACAGGTTTAGCATGTTGTAGATACAGGGGGCATTTCATCGTATGGCCAAAAAAAGAAAAGCACCAAGCGCTGCGAGTAATGGATGGCTCAATACGTATGCTGACATGGTCACCCTCATGATGTGTTTCTTTGTCATGTTGTATGATCCGTCAGAGGTCGATATAACACAGCTTGCTACCATGACCGCTTCTATTGCCGGCGATCCAACTGGTGGCGGACAATCTCTGACTGCCGGACGGCTTTCTGACTTGGGTAATACAATCAATTCTATGCCATCTGTTGAAAAAGGGCGCTCTTTGGGTTTGACTGTAAAACGTGCGGTCAGTTTATTTGCTCCCGAGATTAAAACAAACAAAATTTCCATAACCAGCGATGAACGAGGGCTTGTTATCACCCTTGCCGCCGACACTTTCTTTCGTACTGCAAGTGCGGAACTTAACATCGAGGAGACCCGCGAGACGCTCTTGCGAATTGCCCAGTTCTTGTCAGATCCCGAGCTTTCACAGCGTAGATTCCGCATTGAGGGTCACACAGACTCAGGCGATACCGATCCTGCTCAGTGGAAAAGCAATTGGGAGCTTTCCGCCGCCCGGTCTCTCAGTGTTCTGCACTATTTGACTGATTTTGGTGCAGATGAAGATCGGTTTTCCGTTGCCGGATATGCCGATAACCGACCGTATTATTCAAATGATACTGCTGAAGGCCGGGCATATAACCGCAGGGTTGACATAATTATTCTGGACGAGGGGCATTTTTAATGATACTATTAACGCTAAAAAAGGATACGATATATGGCCGATGATGATGATCTGAATCTTGAAGGCGGTGAAGCCGGTACCGGGGAAACCGGTGGGAAAAAAGGAAACGGTATGCTTCCGATGCTTCTCAAATGGGTTGCTATCGTCCTTGGTGCGCTTATTTTTATCGTAACCATTGTTGTTGTTACGGTCAACATTATGGGAGGCGCGGGAAAAAGTCAAACTACCATTCCTGTATCTGAAGAATATACCGGTCTCCGGGAAGTATTGCAGTGGTATCAGGCAGTTGGCACCATCCAGACCAGAACTTCTGACTCTATTCCTGCGTCAGTGGTAGTAGAAATTGCTCTTGGCTATAGTACGGATGACAAAACAATTTCCGCGGAACTTTCCGCGCGCATTGTCGAGTTAAAAGACTTTCTCCGCTCGTATTTCCGCCGAAAAACAGCGGCCGAGTTGCGAAACGAAGAGAAAATAAAAATTGAATTGCGCAATTCGATCAATGACAACATACTTTCCCGCTCGAAAATCAAGGATGTACGCTTTACAAAATATGAAATTGTTGAGCAATAAGGATAATCATGACCGAAGTTCTGTCGCAGGATGAAATCGATCAACTTCTCACCGCTATCAGCACCGGGGATACTGAAACCGAAGATTTTCGTCCGGTAAATGATACCAGAAAGATAAAAATCTACGATTTTAAACGTCCCGACAAATTCTCGAAGGAACAAATACGTACTGTTTCAATAATGCACGAAACCTTTGCCCGGTTAACCACAACTGCGCTCTCCGCTCAATTGCGCAGTATGGCTCATGTGCACGTTGCTTCAGTCGATCAGCTAACCTATGAGGAATTTATCCGGTCAATACCGACTCCTACCACACTTGCCGTCATTAACATGGATCCCTTGAAGGGCAATGCAATACTTGAAATCGATCCATCGGTCACATTTTCCATCATTGACCGTCTATTCGGTGGTACCGGGCAGGGGACGAAAGTCCAGCGAGATTTGACTGATATTGAATCTTCGGTTATGGAAGGCATAATCGTCCGTATTCTGGCAAATATGCGTGAAGCTTGGACTCAAGTAATTGATTTGAGGCCACGTCTCGGGCAAATTGAAACTAATCCCCAGTTTGCCCAAATTGTTCCGCCTTCCGAGATGGTTGTTCTTGTTACCCTTGAGACAAAAGTTGGTGAAGAGGAAGGCATGATGAATTTCTGCATTCCGTATATCACCATTGAACCCATAATTTCCAAACTTTCCAGCCAATTCTGGTTTTCCTCGGTTCGAAGAAGCTCTACCACTCAATATATGGGTGTTTTGAAAGAAAAGCTCTCCACGGTCGATATGGATGTAGTTGCAGAAATTGGTACAATCAACTTGCCGGTCAGGGACGTTCTTAATTTGCGGGTCGGAGATGTCGTACGTCTTTCTAATGTTCGCGTGGGTGATCCTTTTACCTTGAGTGTTGGTAGCAAAAAAAAGTTTTTGTGTCAGGCTGGTACAGTTGGCAAAAAGGTGGCTGTTCAGGTAATCAAAAAACTTGCCGATCTTGAAACTGAAGAATTTGAAGAGTTAACCGTAGAAGGAGAAGATGCATATGAGTGATGGTTCCATATCCCAGGACGAGATTGATGCACTGTTGGCAGGTGTCGACATGGGGGGAATGGGCGCGTCATCGGCTTCTCCTTCACAATCATTAACTTCGGGCCAGATGGCTGCGCTGAGCGGTTTTCTTGAATCAAATATACCCGGTTTAACCTCAAATCTTGAATCAATGACGGGTGGAACTGTATCTGTCGGTACGCCTGCTGTAGAAACAATGAAACGCGACGCCATACTCCGAAAAATTCCCGAGATGGTTGTCAGTTGTGTTATCGATTTTAATTCCGGCTTACCCGGAGACCACGTATTTGTGCTTTCTCCCGAATTTGCCCAGAAAATTGTCAGCATGGTCAACAATGAACCGAATGTTGAACTGGATGATATGTCCTTATCGGTAATCAGTGAAACAGTTTCCCAATTTGTTGGTATTGAATTGACAGCCCTTGATAAAGCAGGATTAAAGGGTGTTTCGAATAATCCGGCTGAATCCGTACATGTACCGAAGGCGATGGTCCGGTTTCCTCAGCAGGATTTTGCGGTTTTTTCATATCCGGTTACGCTTCAGGATGAAGTATTTTCCCTGTGGGAAGTAATTCAGCTCCAGGCCGCAACCGACATTGCCCGGGCGTTTGGTGCTTCGGACAAGAACTCTTCAGATATGTCCTCAGGTATGGATATGCAAGGCATTCCGGGAATGCAGGGCATGCAAAACATGCAGGGCATGCAAAACATGCAGGGCATGCAAGGAATGCAGGGCATGCAAGGAATGCAGGGCATGCAGGGAATGCAGGGAATGCAAGGCATTCCAGGGATGCAAAACATGCAAGGAATGCAAGGAATGCAAGGCATTCCGGGGATGCATAATATGGGCCAGGTTATGGGTATGAATCCCAATGTTCAATCTGTACAGTTTCCCAATCTTCAGTTTTCGAATATGTCCATGGAGCAGGGCAATATAGGGCTCATCATGGATGTGTACATGGAAATGACTGTAGAACTGGGCCGGACAAAGAAAGTAATCAAGGAAATACTTGGAATGGGTGAAGGCACTATTATCGAACTTGATAAACTTGCCGGTGAACCTGTTGATATCCTTGTCAATCATAAACCGATCGCTAAAGGAGAAGTAGTTGTAATCGATGAAAACTTCGGTGTTCGGGTTACAGAAATACTTTCGCCCATAGAACGGGTATCTGATATGTAAATTGATTTTTATTCGGGTGGGGGATTGCATGGATATATTCTCAAACAGGGCAATTTTTTTCTGTATTGTTGTTATATGTATACTCTTTATGCCCGTAATTGCCAGCGCTCAGGAAGTTATTGACGAAACAAGCATTGTACTCGATCAAACCGACGTTCAATCAGATACTGTTGTTGAACAGAATCGCTCTCCATCTCTTCTCGCTGTTCTTGTTAAAATTATCTTCGCTCTGATTCTTGTGTGCGGTGCAATTTACGGCGCTGTATTTCTTATCAGGAAAGCTACCAGGACCAATGTAGCCGATAATCCGTATCTCAAACAATTGGCCCGACTTCCCCTGTCGCAAAACAAGAGTATCGAGCTTGTGTCCATGGGGTCTCGTGCTTTTATGTTGGGCGTAACCGAACAAGCTATTCAGCTGATTGCTGAAGTTGAAGACCGGGAAATGATTGACGAAATGATATTGGCCGCTGAAAAAAATTCTCCGCTGCCCGCGGCAAACTTTGCCTCAATTCTGTCATCATTTTTTCCTTCGACTGGCAAGCATAATGCAAACTCTCTCTCTCCCGGCGTCGATATTATACGCAAGCAACGGGAACGACTTGGACGAACAGCAAATAAATCAGGGTCAACCGATAGTGGAGGCTCTACATGAGCCGTTCCACAACCTGTGTTAGGTTTATTTTTATATGTATTTTTATTGCATTGTTGTTTCCTGTTTCCCTGGGAGCCCAGACACAGAATTTTCCGGAGGGTTCCGCTACCGGAACGACTGGTATAAATGCTCAACGGCAAGCTACCCGGATACCCTTTGTCAATTTCGAGATTCGTGAGCCTCAGTCAAATCAGGAGGTAGCCTTTTCAATACAGCTACTCATTTTGTTGACTGTACTTTCTCTTGCCCCTAGTCTCTTGATTTTGACAACCAGTTTTTTGCGAATTTCCATTGTAATGGATTTCATCAAGCGAGCCCTTTCTCTGCAACAGGTTCCTCCGACACAGGTATTAAACGGTATAGCTTTTTTCCTGACTCTCTTTATTATGTGGCCAACTTTCACGCAGATATATACCAATTCGTTCTCTCCCTTCGCAGAAGGAACCATGAATATTGAAACAGCGTATCAGGAAGCTGAAAAACCTGTGCGTATGTTTATGTATCGCCAAATGGCAAACGACACATCCTCCATCGCCTTGTTTATGTCCATGGCAAAACTTGAAAAGCCGCGTACTCTCGCGGATGTTCCGACCCGTGTTCTGGTGCCTGCGTTTATTCTTCATGAACTGACAGTAGCTTTCAAGATAGGAATTCTCCTGTATTTACCATTCATAATCGTGGATATGGTTGTTGCCAGTATTCTCATGTCAATGGGTATGATCATGCTGCCTCCAGTACAAATCTCGATGCCCTTTAAATTGATATTGTTCATACTGGTGGATGGATGGGGGTTACTGACAACGCAGTTATTTCAGTCATTTCTATGACCGGGTACAGAAAATTGTGGGTAACCTGATATCTATGAAGAGGGGAGGGAAATAGGAATGTCACTCGGTTCTGTTATATCGCTCATGCGAAGCGGAATATTTCAGGTATTATTACTTTCCGCACCTATATTGATTGTTGCCCTGGTAGTAGGACTGATTGTGGCCATCGTTCAGGCGGCGACTTCAATACAGGAGCAAACCCTCACATTTGTCCCCAAGATTATGGCTATATTGCTTACACTTGCTCTTCTTTCCGGATGGATGTTTACTACCCTGAGGGACTATACCGTGGGTTTGTTTCAACTTATACCTACGTTGGTGCGATAATCAATGGCGAGCGAGTTTGATTTTCTTTTGGTTCGCGCTCCCTTTTTTTTTCTGGTAGCGGTTCGCATCTTTGCAATGATGTTGACCACGCCTCTTTTATCGATTCAATCCGTGCCCCGTGTGGCGAAGATCGCTCTCGCAGCTTTGATTGCATTTCTCGTATTACCCCGGGCTTATTCCTCCGGCTGGGACGTCGAACCATTCAGTCTGGAGTATGCCCTTTTGGTAATCGGGGAAGGATTGATCGGTGTCATCAGTGGTTTTTTTGTAAGTATGCTTTTTGCCACATTCAGTTCTGCGGGCCAGTTTTTTTCATACCAAATGGGTTTTGGCGCGTCTGAGGTCTACGATGCACTCGCTCAAATTGAAAACCCGCTGCTTGGCCAGTATCTAAACTTGATTGCAATGCTTGTTTTTTTGCAAATTAATGGCTTTCAAACCCTCTTTTTGGGAGGTATTCTGCGCAGCTTTGAAGCCTTTAATTGTTTTGCCCTGGTTACCCATCAAGGACCATTTATCAGTTTTTTCTTGACCGGTCTTTCTACACTTTTCCTGAATGCGATGATTATTTCTTTTCCGATTACCGGCACCCTCTTTCTGATTCATGTTGCCATGGGTTTATTGTCAAAAGCCGCACCGCAGATGAATCTTCTGTCCGAAGGATTCCCGATTACCATTCTTGTTACATTTTTTTTACTTACTGTGACCTTGCCGCTCATGATGAATCTCTTTATTCAAATTATGGAAAATGGTTTTATCGCGTTTGAGGGATTGCTCACAGCTGCGGGAGGCATCAAATGATTGCTTCCCTGAATGATTGGGACGATGCCCGGAATATTCATTATCTTCTTTCATTGATCGATTTACAGTGGTTTGCTGCCGAGGATGAGGGGCGAACAGAAGATCCGACAGACTACAAGCTGAAAAAGGCTCGGGAGGAAGGACGGGTTGCGAAGAGTCAGGAATTGAATGGTGCGCTTGTTCTTCTGTTCCCGGTCCTGACTCTTCTCGCCCTTGCTCCGCTCATGATGAAAACATTTACCGAAATGTTACATTTTTTCCTGAGCAGAGCTACGAGTATGGAGATAGATGACCCGACACTTTTTTTTGTTTTTATACGGTATTTTATTCGTCTGGTACTTCCAATAACTTTGACTGCAGTGGTTGCCGGTGTTGCCGCAAATATTCTGCAAAATGGCGGTTTCTTCTTCACCATGAAACCGCTTACGCCCAAGCTTGATAAAATCATCCCGCGATTCGGTAAATTCTTCCAGCGTGCCCTGTTTTCAGTCGAGGGCTTGTTTAATGTGGGTAAATCACTTTTAAAAGTGGTTATCATCGCGCTTGTTGCCTGGATTACTATCAGGAGTGAATTGCCTTATCTTGTCTCAATGCTCAATACCGGTCTCTGGTCAGCGGTCAGTTTTGTCGCTTCGATGGCATTCAGGCTGTTGGTGACCGCAGCAATACTGTTTATTGTCATATCTATTCCCGACTATCTTTTCCAGCGACATCAATTTATGGAATCCCTGAAAATGTCCAAACAGGAAGTTAAGGAAGAATACAAACAAATGGAAGGGGATCCCCTGGTTAAAAGCCGGTTGCGTCAACGTATGAGGGAGCTCCTCAGTCAAAATATGGCTGTCAATGTTCCCAAGGCTGATGTTGTTATCACAAACCCGACACACTATGCCTGTGCCATGCAATGGGACCGCTCTACGATGCGAGCGCCGATGTTGACTGCGAAGGGAGCCGATAATCTTGCGCTTCGCATCAGGGAAATTGCGACGGAGAACAATGTACCGATTGTCGAAAATCGGCCGTTGGCGCGGGCTCTCTATGCGGAAGTCGAAATCGGTGATATGATACCAGATGAGTATTACCAGGCCTTGGCGGTGATTCTTGCCAGGGTATATGCTCTTGATGAACGCAAAAAAAAGACGCTTGGGGAAATGTAAGACAATCAAATGGCAGAACACAACGCGGTACTTCAAAAAAGCGATCTCTTCGTTGCGGCTGGAGCTATTGTCATTGTTCTGATGCTTATAGTTCCACTTCCCACCATCTTGCTTGATCTATTGATGTCTCTCAATCTCGTTTTGAATCTCCTCATTCTTCTTATCGTGTTGTACACACGTCGTGCTATCGACTTTTCGGTATTTCCCACCTTGTTGCTGGTTAGTACTGTTTTCGGCCTTGGTTTGAATGTTTCGTCGACCAGACTCATCCTTTCACAGGGCACAAAATTTCAGGGCAAGATGATTCGTGCCTTCAGCACCTTTGTCATCGGTACCGAGGGAACCGAAGGTCTGGTTATCGGATTTGTCATATTTATCATTTTGATTGCTGTTCAGGCCTTTGTCATAACAAAGGGCTCTACCCGTGTTGCTGAAGTAGCGGCGCGTTTTACCCTTGATGCGATGCCTACCAAGAACATGGCTATCGAAGCGGAATATAATTCTGGTGCTATTACTGAGGAAGAAGCTCGCGCCCGAAAGACGGAAGTGCAAAAAGAAGCCGATTTCTATGGTGCCATGGACGGTGCAAGTAAATTTGTGTCGGGGAATGTCAAAATTGGCATTTTTATCACCGTCATCAATATCGTTGCCGGTTTGGCCTTTGGTATGGGTTTTCGGGGAGAACCCTTTGGTGTCGCGATACAAACCTACGCCTCCCTGACCATCGGCGACGGGCTTTTGTCTCAACTTCCCGCTCTTTTTGTCTCGGTCGCAACCGGTTTGATTGTAACCCGCTCCGTATCGGACGGTACCTTCGGTTCAGATATTACCACTCAATTTTCACGAAATGCCTGGGTGTATTATGTTGCCGGTGGAACATTGTTGTTGCTTGCCGTTTTACCCGGTTTTCCCTGGATGGTTCTTCTTCCCCTTGCAATTTTACTGGTATGGTTTGGAAGAAGACTGCAAAAGGCCCATGCCCAAAGTTTCAAATCACGAGTGGAGAAAGCCGAGGAAAAAGAGCGCCAGAAGTCCGGGGAGCCTCATGCAGATGTCAGTCCTGTCGTTCCCCTTGATCCGCTTTCCCTTGAGCTTGGGTACGGGTTAATTCCCCTTGTGGACAAGGACAAGGGTGCAGAACTTCTTGAGCGGGTAACCCGTATGCGCAAGGAAGCCGCCCTCGATTTGGGCCTGGTAGTGCCCCGTATCCGCATTATCGACAATATGCGCCTTGAACCGAGCGAGTATTGCTTTAAAATCAAGGGAGTCGAGGTTGCCCGGGCCAGAATACGAATGGGCTGGTATCTTGGTATAAACCCCGGCGGTGTCAGTGAGGACCTTCCCGGTGAGAAGACTACCGACCCCACGTTTGGTTTGCCGGCTATCTGGATTTCCGAAGATAATAGGGAAAGAGCCGAGCGTGCGGGATACACTGTCGTTGATCCACCATCAATCATAGCTACCCATTTAACGGAGCTTATTAAGCGTCATGCTTCCGAGATTCTTGGCAGACAGGAAGTTCAGTCAATTGTCGATACCATACGAAAGGATTATTCTGCGGTTGTTGACGAGGTTACAAAGATTTGCTCCACCGGTGAAATCCAAAAGGTATTGCAGGCTTTGCTCCGTGAACAGGTTTCAATACGCAATATGGTGGTCATACTTGAAACATTGGCCGATTTCAGGCCTGTTACCAAGGATCCAGTCATACTGGTAGAAAAGGTCCGGCAATCTCTAGCCCGACAAATTTGCCTGCAATACTGCGATGACGCAAAAACCTTGCATGTATTGACTGTTGAACCGCAGCTGATTCAAATGCTGGTTGACAGCAGAATTGAAACGGTGAACGGTCCCATAGCGGCACTTGAACCGGCCCAACAGAGAGCCTGGATACGGGCGCTGACCCGGTCAGTTGCTTCTGTTCAGCAGTCCGGATACATACCGATAATTTTGTGTCCCGAGGAAGCGCGAATTCTGGTCAAACGCTCAACCGAACGTGAAATTCCCGATCTTGTGGTATTGTCGGTTCCGGAAATTGCGCATGATATACGGGTCGAGGCCATTGGCGAGATCAAGCAGGAATAATTGATGGATATTTTAATAGAACAAGCCGCTACATATGATGAGTGCCTCAAAAAAATACATGATAAGCATGGCCCACATATTCATGTACTCAGACAAAAGCAAGTCAAGCTCGGGGGATTTCTCGGTTTTTTCGAAAGGGACGGAATAGAGCTCAGTTTTATTATCTCCCGTGAAGCCCAGCGTTCTGTTCCGGTTCAACAACGCCCCCTCAGTTTTGAGGATGAAAAGGCACGGATTATCCGTCAGGCTGCACGAACTTCACCCGAATTGGCTGCACGGGTTGCTCCTCAGCTTGAAGCTCTCAGACAACAGGAGGGCGAACGGAGTAAAAATGAGCAGGTGCGAACCAGCACCGTAGTTCGCGAGAATGTTGCAGATATGGATTCCATATTAAAAGCGGTTAAGAAGCTGGAACAAAAACTTGACCGGGTACCTGACCCTTCCTCGTCTGACTCATCTGATCACGAGACCATTGTCAAGGTGCAGGAACTTTTGGAGCGAAACGATTTTTCCCCCTCATTTATCCGTACCTTATGTTCCCGTATTTGCAGTGAATTTTCTCTGCAAGAATTAGGTGATTTTCAGGCAATTCAGGATACCGTGGTCGAGTGGATTGGTGAAAAAATTGCCATTCATTATCCCAGAACAACTGATCGTCCCCAAAAAATGGTTCTTGTGGGTCCAACAGGAGTCGGTAAAACGACGACCGTAGCAAAATTGGCTGCGGTACATGCACTTGGTGCAATAAAGGGAACAAGACCACTTAATGTACGGATCATAACGATCGATAATTATCGTATAGGTGCCAAGCAGCAAATTGAAACGTACGGGAATATTATGAATATTCCTGTGTCGTATGCTGAAACCGCAGACGACTTGCGCTCACTTATTGCCATGTATCAGGATGTGGACATAATCCTGATTGACACTATCGGCAAGAGTCCGAAGGATTATGCAAAAATTGCCGAAATGCGACATATCCTTGACGCTGCGGGACCTGTTTCTGATGTTTTTCTGGCCATGAGCGCTACGACAAAATCGAGCGACATGAGGGAAATTATGCAGCAATATGAAACATTCGGATATAGTTCGGTAATTGTAACGAAATTTGATGAAACAACACGGGTTGGCAATATTATCAGCATGCTTGAAGAGCGGAAAAAACCACTTGCCTATATTACTACAGGGCAAAGGGTTCCGCAGGATTTCGAGGAACCGTCTGTCGTCAAGCTGTTGATACATCTTGACGGTTTCAGGATAAACAGATCGCGAATAGAAGATGTGTTTCCGGTTTCCGGAACACGTTTTGAATGGAGATAAAATGGAAGACCAGGCTGAACAGTTACGCGCTCTCATGAAAGATAAAAATAAGGTGTCCGATGATCCCATTCCGGTTCCGGACCCTGCAGCCAGAGCAAACCGGAAAACCCGTATAATAACCATAACAAGCGGAAAGGGTGGCGTCGGGAAGACGAATATTTCTACCAATATGGCCATAGCCTATGGTCAAATGGGTAAAAAAGTGATTGTCATCGATGCTGATCTTGGATTGGCAAATGTCAATGTCATGATGAATCTGATTCCCCAGTATAATTTGTACCATGTAATTCGCAAACAAAAGAAAATGTCAGAGATTATTCTTGATACCGGCTATGGAATCAAGTTAGTGGCAGGTGCATCGGGCTTTTCCAAAATTGCGAATATGACGGAAGATGAAAGAAATTCCTTTATCAGCGAGATGTACACACTCTCGGATGCGGACATCATCATCATTGATACAAGCGCCGGTGTATCAAAAAACGTACTCGGTTTTGTTGCCGCAGCGGATGAGGTTATCATAGTAACTACTCCGGAGCCCACTTCCATCACCGATGCCTACGGGATAATCAAGATAATTGCCACCGAAGTGGATAACCTGAATATTAATCTGAAAATGATAGTCAATCGCGTCAATAACGCCTCGGAGGGCAAACGCGTTGCGGATAGAATGACGCAAATTGCCGCACAATTTCTCAATTTAAAGGTGGAATATCTCGGTTTTATTTATGATGATCAGCTTGTTCCTCAGTCTGTGCTTCGACAAAAGCCCTTTGTCATTGCAGATCCAAAGGGGAAGGCTTCTGTATGCTTGCGCCATATTGTTTCACGAATTGAAAAAACCGAAATAAATGAAGATGAGGGTTTCGGCCGATTTGTCAAAAAGCTTTTTGGACGAACCTGGGATTGAATGTATGTAGTTAATACAGAATATTTACCACTGTCCGGAGGAGTGTCCGGCAGTCTGTAATATCAGACAGATTTTAAAAAAACCTTGACCAGTAACACTTTTTCGCATAGTCTATTGTAATGGGGGAAGTGTAATGTTCAATCCTAAGGTTACCGTAACAGCCGCAGCCATAGGGTTTGTTCTTTCGACAGGCATTGGATTCTTTTCAGGCGCATCCTTTACGACAGTTGTATTTCGGGCTTTATTTTCAGCTATGCTGTTATCGGCTTTAGTGACTGCTGTGCGTTTTGTGGCACTCCGGGTCCTTCCGGAATTGCTTGAAGATTCTACGGTGCAATCGGTCGACACTTCTGCAGAAACAGGGAACCTGGTAGATATTTCTGTGGGTGATGAAAACTCATCGACAGACGATCTTGAAGATTTTTCGGACACCATGCCGGATTTTTTTCAGGCTCCTGTATACTCCCGTACAGAGGACTCACCGGAAATAACACGCCCGGATGAGATTCCATTGACCAGTCCAGCTGCTGCACCAGCTTCGGCGACTAAGCGTCCGGAACAGAACAATAAACCTTCATCCGTTCCTGAACACAGGAAAGCCGCCGGCGGACTTGATATACTTCCTGATATGGAAGACTTTATTCCCGATGTGGTGCAGCAGGATGATGACTCTGATACGCCAGGTCCAGGCGGTGAATGGTCCGAAGAAGTAAAAAATGCTGTTCACAGTCCGACCCCACTGGCCGGAGAAACAGAAACGATGGCAAAGGCAATACGCACAATCCTTTCACGGGATTCTTGAACGATAGAGATTATGAAAAGGGTGTAATACATGGGGAATTCGCTGTTGGAGCATAAAACTGAAGACGAGTTATGGGTGGAGTATCATCGCTCTCGCGATCCATCGATTCGTGAATTCTTTATCAAGCAATATGCTCCTCTGGTAAAGTATGTTGCAGGAAAAGTCGCTGTGGGAATGCCGAGCAACGTTGAATTTGACGATTTAGTTGGTTTTGGCGTATTTGGCTTGCTCGATGCCATTGATAAATTTGATCCGGACAAAAATGTAAAATTTAAAACATATGCGGTTACAAGAATTCGTGGCTCTATATTTGATGAGCTTCGCTCCATTGATTGGGTACCGCGATCAGTCAGACAAAAAACTCGAGAAATCGAAGACGCAATCAACAAGCTTGAATCAAAGTTGGGAAGAACTGCGACCGATACTGAAATTGCCGGCTCTCTCGGTGTTTCTGATGCAGAATTTCAGCAAACCATGTATAAAATATCTGGAACCAGCATAATGTCGCTCAACGATGTGTGGTATTCAGGCGATGATGCTGAACGTATTTCTATCGGTGACAGCATCGAATCTCCTTCATCCTTGAATCCTGATGTCATAGTTGAAAAAGATGAAATAAAAAGAGTCATTGTTGAAGCTATCAACGAACTTCCCGAAAAAGAAAAAATGGTACTCGTATTGTATTATTACGAGGATTTGACCCTTAAGGAAATTGGGCAGGTACTGCATGTTACTGAATCCCGCGTTTCACAGCTTCATACAAAAGCCAATCTCCGTCTCAGGGCAAAGTTGACAAATATTCGTAAAGGCATCATGTAATGATGCTTCTGGAAGGGCAGTATGGTTGGTCTTGATCAAATCCGTGAGGCAATGGCTCGACAATTTGAAGAAGACTCATCCCGAGTATTCGTTGAGGTTGAAGCAGATACTCTTGATTCAGCTCTTGCTGATGCGGCCATACAGCTTGGCGTACATGTCCGTGATATTGATTATGAAGTACTCCAGCGCGGTGCAAACGGATTCTTCGCGTTGTCCAAGAAAAGCTGGACTATTCGGGCCTATGAAATGCAGAAAAGGAAATCCAGAGCAGAACGTCTGGAGGAGGCGTCCAAGGATGCTGCAGCCGCTGATCTTCTGGAACAGGTAGTTGAAGATCGAAACGGACAGGTCTTTACTTTTTGTGCGCCTGACGGTGTTTATTTGAAAGTAATGCCACCCTCCGGGAAGGGCAGCCCCGCAACAATTCGGGATGCAATCGAATCGATGCGGGAGAGGGGAGTCGCTCCCGCAGACGAGGACGTGCTCAAATCAATCGTAAAAGCTGCATCTTCCGAGTATATCAAGGTTGGGCCTTATAAATACAGTCCAGGACATGATGCAATGATGGCGGTCGATATTACAGACCAGGAAATGAAGGCCTGGTTATATGCAACACCTCCAGGTCCCGGGGGAGCCGACTTATCCGCTGATATGATAATCGCATTTTTGCGAAATAACCGTGTTATCGCGGGAATTGATGAGCAACGCATCCGTGATTTTCAGGACCGGCCAATATATAAGCAGAATTACCTTGTGGCAGAAGGTATCAAGCCTCAGGACGGTGCGGATGCAAATATTATATACAATTTTGAGACAGACCGCTCCAAAGTCCATTTGAAAGAAAGTGCTTCTGGCCGTGTTGATTTCAAGGAATTGAACCTTGTGCAGAATGTTGTAGAGGGTCAACCTCTGGCGCAGAAAGTTCCACCTGAACGTGGAAAAGGCGGAAAAACTGTCACAGGGAAATATCTTGAAGCAAAAAACGGAAAAGATATACCTCTGCCGGTGGGAAAAAATACCCGTGTGGCAGAAGATGGATTGACAATTATTGCGGAGACGAATGGCCAGGTTTTGTTATTGAACAATAAAATAAATGTAGAACCCATACTCACAATTGAAGGCGATGTATCCCTTAAAACCGGCAATATTATGTTCCTTGGAACTGTATTTATCAGCGGAAACGTTGAGGATGGCTTTTCAGTCAAGGCTTCCGGCAACATTGAAGTCAAGGGTACCGTTGGAAAATCCGAACTGGATGCTGAAGGCGATATTGTGGTTAGCCAGGGTGTTGCAGGAAAGGGAGAAGGATTTATCCGGGCAGGAAAATCAATATGGGCAAAGTTTATCGAAAATACCCAGGTTGAAGCCGGTGAATTTGTTATTGTATCTGACGGTATTATCAATTCACGGGTTAGCGCCAATAAAAAAATACTGTGTCAGGGAAAACGCGCTGCAATAATCGGAGGTTCCCTGAGTGCGGCGGAAGAAATCCATGCGAAAACACTGGGGAGTCTCGGCGGCGGTAGCGAAACAGTTCTGAGTGTCGGATTTGATCCGCGCAGCAAGGACCGGCTTGACGCTCTCGTAGCAAACCGGAATGTGTACGAGAGAGAACTGGAAGACGTCCAGCTCAATTTCAACACCTTGATGGTAATGAAAAAGCAACGTAAGGAATTACCTGAAGATAAGGAGGCTGCTCTAAAGAAACTTGGAGAGCGGCAATATATTCTACAAACGCAACTGGAAGAGGTGGAGATAGAAATACGAAAAATTCAGGAATATTTGAATACACTGAAAAATCGGGGCAAAGTATCCGCTTCAGTCAAAGTATTTTCCGGCGTTAAAATAATAATCCGGGATGTAACCGAAGAGGTTCGTACCGATTGTAAGGCAACTACCTTTTACCTGGAAGGTGGTTTGGTCCGGTACGGAAAATATCAGGGACCGGACGATGATATGAAGAGGGTCCCAAGTGGGTATTCAGCCAATTGATTTACAGACCTTATATTCACAGCTCGATAAAATTGGCAAGACCCAGGTTCAACAGCAGGTAGCTGCACAGAGCTTACGGGAACAGGAAATTCAAAATAATAAGGCAGCTGCCGAACAACGGCTTAAAACGGTACAGGGTCCGGAGTCAGGTGATGAATTAAGTGGAAAGATTCATGACCGTGAGGATGGCTCACCAACAGATGCAGGTGCAGGTAACCGGTCACCGCATCGAGAGAATACACAGGAACCAGATGATACAGAAAAGGAGGTCATTCGTGACCCGAATCTTGGTAAGCACATTGATATTAGCGGCTAGCGCTAATGAGCTGTTCCCCAGTGTTTTCCTCTCCTCATACCGTTTTCAATTATGAATATGTTTTCGGCTGTCATTATCCTTCTGTTATCCATCAACATTGTGGCTCTTGTCATTTTTTGGCTTAAACTTCGTTCCAGTTTTTCTGCAAATCGAATATTGGGTTCTATTCAGTCTGAGGTAGAAAAATTGATTATTGATTTGGGTCATGAAGCCGATCGTGACGTGGCTCTATTGGAAAGCCGCATTGCAGGTTTGAAAGAACTGATTGACGAAGCGGACAAGCGAATTTTACTTGCTGAACGGGAAGACGCAAAACGAGCTCAGTCACGAAAGATAGTCTCAAATCTTGATGTTCCCTCATTCAAGTCGCCTCCTCCTGTTTCTCCGACAAATGATAGCGAGGAGCCAATTACACTCAATTTCAGGCGAAGCCCGACTCCTATACAGCCGCTTGTACCAATTACCGATCAGGTTCTTGATCTTGCCAAGAGGGGAATCTCCGCATCGGTAATAGCCTCAAAGCTGTCAATGCCTCTTGGTGAAGTTGAACTGATCCTCGATATGCATTCCGGTCAGCTTTTCTGAATCGATACCCGCATTCCTTTCGCCGTGAATTCTCAAGTTCATGATTTTCCCTGTCGATACTTGAAGAAATGGTCGTAACGGATAAACGGTATACCCAGGATAATTTTCCCACATATAGCAAGTCCCGTGAGCGGGGTGAATATTTCTATACCGTACGGCTGTATCGAAATCGTTCGTCTTTTATGTCAACGGAGTCCGGTCTTCAAATGATGCGGATGATTCTCGGTTTTATCGAAGCTAAAGTTACCGTCATCGACGCTACGATTCAAAGTCAGGAAACGATTGATTATCTGGTGCTTATATGTTCATCGCCTGCACATAGTCAGATTTTCTCGAGAATTGTGTATCCTGCATGTCCACATGCAATCATTGAGGAAATGACATCGGGCAGGGTAGAAGAATATCTTTCGACCCGGGCTGTCAGAGGACTCCGTGCAGACAGAATTCCGCATTTCGAGACAGTTCGTTCAGTTACCCGGTCGAAACGCTTTTTGTTGGCGCTCCTTCTGGAATATCGTGCGCTCATGAGCGAAACCGGATATATTCCTCCGTTACAGGTTGCAGAAAGAGAGAGTGGCTACAACTGTGACCTTCGGCTTCCGTTTTTGCTGGTTGAAATGGATAATCGTCTGTGCGGTATTCCGGACTTTCAGATTAATACTATTCAAAATGGAGCGAACGGAGCAAAGATAGTATCTCTTGATTCGTCATATGGACATCGACTGCTTGTGTGTAATGATGTTCTGTGTATTAAGGAATTGGATGTACCCTCAATCCGGGTTACGGGAAAAATTGATCACGGGCTGTATGCCTGTTCTTCCTTTGTTCAGGGTAAACCCTTTCCTTTTTCGTTGATTCTTCCCGCTCTGATGCAATAAGTACCTGAAAGCTTTTTGCAGACACAGCAACAACGGCTCTGTCTGCTAAGATGTATTCGTTAGTTACTGCTACCAATATTGTTGAAACCGCCAAGGGCGTTCGCACGCAGCGGCTCCGCGCAACCCGAGTTCACCAAAACTGGCCCTTTGTGCCTCATCCTGCCCGATTTTCTATCAGAACACGTAATTATCATGCCGATATTCGAAGGGGGTGCCCTTTTTTGGCCTGTATATACTGCTATCAATATTGTTGATAACTGGATGAGCAAATGGTTATTTCAACAATTTTGATAGCAGTAAGTATTCGTTACGCTCGTGTAATTCGTTTGTGATATTCCTGAAGGGAAGTCACGCCTCCCTTTCCGTTTCGTGCGGCCTTGATACCCTGGGCAGCGGCTAAAGCAGCCGCAAGAGTGGTTATATAGGGAATTTTGTATTTAATAACTGCCTTCCTGATTACGGCATCATCGGCAAGTGCATCGCGCCGCCCGCTTGGTGTGTTGATAGCAAGAACGATTTGACGGTTCAGTATGACATCAAGTACGTTCGGCCTTCCCTCATTTATTTTAGCGATTGTATCGCATTCGATTCCGGCGGAACGGAAAAAATTCGCGGTTCCTTCTGTGGCAAGAATTCTGAAACCCAGCGAGCTGAACGCTTTCCCCATCCTGATAGCTGTATCTTGTTGTGTTTCTTTATCCGAGAGGCTGATTAACACATGCTGCTCATTTTCTCCCGGAAGGTTTGGCTGTGCAGGCAGGAAGGTCCCTGCCGCTTCCTGTGACTTATAGAAGGCAAGTGCAAAATTGTCCGCCATTCCCAGAACCTCTCCTGTTGATCGCATCTCCGGCCCAAGTACCGGATCAACCTCAGGAAACTTATCGAAGGGAAATACCGCCTCTTTGGCGCCATAATGGGGAATGCTTTTTTCATATACATCAAGATCGCCAAGTTTTGCACCAAGCATCAAGCGTGTCGCAAGACTTGCCATTTGAGTATTACATACCTTCGAAACGAGTGGAACGGTGCGGCTTGCGCGTGGATTTGCTTCAAGAACATACACTGTGCCGTCCTCTATTGCGTATTGCATATTCATCAGACCGCAGACATTGAGTGCCTGTGCTATTTTCCGTGTATAGTTTTTTATTGTTTCAAGATATGAATCCGCTATCGATACCGGTGGAATGACGCACGCAGAATCACCTGAATGAACGCCGGCCAATTCAATATGTTCCATTACGGCCGGAATATACACTTCTTTACCGTCAGAGAGGGCGTCAGCTTCGCATTCGAGGGCATTACGCAAGAAACGGTCAAGCAGCAACGGTCTGTCCGGTGTAACCCCGACAGCCTTCGCAACGTATTCCCGGAGCATGTTCTCGTCGTATATGACTTCCATACCCCGGCCTCCCAACACAAAAGATGGGCGGATCATAATGGGATATCCAATTTTGCTGGCCACACTAATAGCATCATCTATATCAGAGGCCATGCCAGATTCCGGCATGGGTATTGCAAGTTGCTCCATCATTTTCCGGAACAAATCTCTGTCCTCCGCTATGTCGATACTGTCTATGCTGGTTCCCAGAATTCGTACACCCTCGTCTGCAAGTTCGCGAGCAATGTTGAGCGGTGTTTGTCCTCCAAACTGGACTATAACTCCTTCAGGTTTTTCTTTATTATAAATTTGTAAAACGTCTTCAAGAGTGA
This sequence comes from Spirochaetales bacterium Spiro_09, assembly GCA_001604385.1. Taxonomy (GTDB): domain Bacteria; phylum Spirochaetota; class Spirochaetia; order Treponematales; family Treponemataceae; genus Teretinema. The sequence goes on from LVBK01000051.1 coordinate 34,145, forward strand.
CGGGTTCGAAGTATAATTTGTCACTGGTATCGTAATCGGTAGAGACGGTTTCAGGGTTACAATTAACCATGATTGTTTCATAACCCTGGTCTCTGAGCGCCATTGCAGCGTGCACACAGCAATAATCGAACTCGATTCCCTGTCCAATTCTGTTCGGTCCACCGCCCAGGATCATTATTTTCTTTTTATTTGATGTCGCCACCGAGGAATCAGGGGCATTATACGAGGAATAATAGTAAAAGGTGTTTTCCTTACCGGAGACAGGTACCGCGTGCCATCCCTCAACAATACCAAGTTCGGTTCTTTTTCTACGCACATCCTTTTCGCGAATTCCAAGAATACGTGCAAGATACTTGTCCGAGAAACCGTCTTTTTTTGCCCTGCGAAGAAGATCATCGGATGGCAACAAGCCGGGTGTTTTCAGAATTTCTTCCTCCAGCTCGACCAGTTCTTTCATTTGCTGAATAAACCAGGGTTTGATAAAGGTCAGTTCATACAGTTTCTGAATGTCCGCACCCTTGCGCAAAGCTTCATACATAATAAAATGCCGCTCGCTGTTTGCGGTTCGTAACATATCAAGCAGGTCATTGAGACTTTTGTTGTTGAAATCGCTGGCGAAACCCAGTCCATGTCGGCCATTTTCCAGCCCTCGAATGGCTTTCTGAAGTGTTTCCTTATACGTTTTACCGATTGACATAACTTCGCCGACAGCTTTCATTTGGGTGCCAAGTTTGTCCTCGACTCCCCTGAATTTTTCAAATGCCCAACGTGCGAATTTGAGAACGACATAGTCTCCACCCGGAGTGTATTTTTCCAGTGTGCCATCGCGCCAGTAGGGAATTTCATCCAGAGTCATTCCCGAGGCAAGTTTTGCCGAGATAAGTGCAATAGGGAATCCCGTAGCTTTCGAAGCAAGTGCCGAAGAGCGGGATGTTCGTGGATTAATTTCTATTATTACGACCCGTCCGCTAACCGGATCGTGGGCAAATTGCACATTTGTTCCGCCGATGACACCAATTGATTCGACTATCCGGAATGCCTGTTCTTTTAATTTCTCCTCAAGTTCCTTGCTTATTGTCAGGAAGGGGGCAGAACAGAAAGAGTCGCCGGTATGCACTCCGACCGCGTCGATGTTTTCTATAAAGCAAATGGCTATCATCTGGTTCTTACTATCCCTGACAACCTCAACTTCCAGTTCTTCCCAACCCAGAATGGATTCTTCGATCAGACACTGATGCGTCATGGACAGTTCAAGACCTCGTGAAACGATGGTTCTCAGTTCCTCTACATTATAAACCAGACCACCGCCTGCACCGCCCATTGTATACGCGGGGCGAACGACAACGGGATACCCTAATTTATCCGCGATTTTTTCAGCGTCTTCTACGGAATAGGTAATATCAGATTGCGGTGTGTCGATGCCAAGGGTTTTCATAGTTGCTTTAAAGATCTCCCTGTCTTCACCCCGTTCAATCGCATCCAGATTAACACCGATTACTTTAACATTATATTTTTCTAGTACACCGGCCTTGTTGAGTTCACAGGCGAGATTAAGACCGGTTTGACCTCCAAGATTGGGCAACAATGCATCCGGGCGTTCTTTTTCGATTATTTGTTCCAGCCGGGTGATGTTCAGGGGTTCGATATACGTTGCGTCTGCCATGACAGGGTCTGTCATGATAGTAGCCGGATTAGAATTGACCAATATGATCCGGTAACCCTGTTCACGTAATGCTTTGCATGCCTGGGTACCCGAATAGTCAAATTCACACGCCTGTCCGATAACAATTGGACCTGACCCGATAATTAAAACAGTCTTGATATCATCCCGTTTCATGTAAAAACCTCTTTGTTTTTGCAGTATTGGTGAATAACATAACATAGAGTTGTAATAATGGCGATACTATCGTTCAAATTTGCCAGAAAAATATGATTAATTGTTGATTTAGAGATTCAAGGTATTTT
>LVBK01000013.1 GCA_001604385.1 Spirochaetales bacterium Spiro_09
GCATTATCCCCCGAAGAGTTTCAACTTTTTCAGTATATACTACTTTATTTTATTTGTACACGAAGAGTTTACCGCGGCAGAAAGTAAAAATAAAGCACTTTTCTCACGACAGGCGGATCAGCACAGAATACCCTTGACGGTCAGGATGCCTGCTTCTATTCTGGTGTGAATGAGATACCGCCTGATCACCGTCATTGGTTTATTTTTCTGTATATTGACCACACCATTTTGCGATGAAAACTTTCTTCAGGTTTTCGGTCCCTCCGAGGGAGAGCGCATTCTCTTTACCTTTCCTGCACAGCGGGACGAAAACGCATATCAGCGTGCCCGTGAATTCTCGCAATGGTTCACCGAGAACCCCCCGACCATTCCCGTTATGATAATGGTTACCACTGATGACCTTCCGCAGCTTCCAGTTCCCCTGGATATGCCGGAAACCAGGGGCGGTTCGCGAGTTATCAGGGACCTGGGAATCGACCGGATCGCCGCAGTGATTGTGGTTACATCGGGCAGCGACCAGGGTATCGTGGTAACTGCCGGAAGCAAGGGATACGTGACCCCCTTATGGCTTCTCGAATCAATGCATCGGGCCTTTACTGAAGCCGATCTTCCCTTTTCCCTGTCGACCCATCGTGTTCAGCTGTACCGCATCGGATGGGCCCGGATCGAACCCTTCATACACCAGTGGCTTGAAGGTGGCGCACCCGCATTGCAATGCGACACGAACCTTCCCGCGCACACAGTCCTTTCCCATATAATGAACGCATTCTACCGTCATTCCCCGCAACAGAATGACCGTCATTATGTAGTGTACCGTATCAGTGACAATTATTACTTTATCGGTGAGAGAACGCTGGTTATCATAGCGGTAGTATCCCTTGCAGTCATGCTTCTTTTTGTGTTTGTATTCAGTTTCATATTCGGTACTGCCAGCGATCAGCATATACGCGATTTTTTGAGGGTGTGGTGGCTCCCATTTGTGTATTTGATCATCACGACGGGAGGCCTGTATGCCGGACAAACAATTATCACCTGGATATTCCGCCTCAGGTTCGGTAATCCCGATGCGTGGACTCTGATTCCCCGTGTCGCGCTTGCTGGAAAAGTTCTGCTTTCCTGGTTTGTTATCAATGGTATCCTTGCGCTGAACCAGCTGATTCGTTTCCCGAAAGGGAGCTTTATTTACGGATACATCGGGAGTCTTGTCTGTCTCTTTAATACAATTGTCTTTTCCTCTATCGATTTCTCCCTGTCCATTGTGTTCATCATTGCGTATCTCGTTTCATTTGTTATGTATCATTTGAAACCTTTTTTCTTTAAATTGAGCGGTATCATTGTACTTGCTTTTCCCTTTATTCCCTTTATTGCCGCTCTTTTTGCGGGTACCGCTGAAGTGCTCGAACCGGTATATTCGGGAAAGGATTTCTGGAATGTTTTGATTGCCCTCTTTGCATTACCTTTTCAGCTTTTCACCGCGCGACTCATGCACTCGGCGGGTATTTTCGGCCGTCAAAACCGTTTTTACATGCCCTTTAACCTTATTATCTTTTTCGGCGCATCGATGGTATTAACCGGTTATGTGCTATTACATCCCGTATGGTCAGCGGAAAAACCATTACGTGTACAATTGCAACACCGAATAACTGAAACGGGAGAATACCGTACAAGCAATGCATTGATACACCTTACGGGTCTTGAAATGACAGAACACGCTTCAGACAACGCAATGTATGCAATTCCCCCGGAACCGGCTCAATTGATCGGCTTGCATGCCAAAGCCGCCAAATTCCTCGAACGACAGCTGGTAACCCTTACCTTGCAACCGCTTTTGCCCTTTCAACGAATTGATATCACCGTGGAAACATTGTCCGGCATCGCGGTGCATGACGCATCCAAACCGTTCAGCATATCCTCCGACGGTCAGAAGGCGGTCTTTTCTGTAATAAACAACCGTCAAGTGCCCTGGGAATGTGTCTTTTCTGCCGATGCAGATACAGTCCTGAATCTGACCGCAGAAGCGTGGACAACCGACAATCCGCGGGGTATTCGTTTTGTTAATGCGGGAATAACAACGGACTACCTTATGGAAGTCATTCATTCCTTTACCGTTGAAAACGCAACCGAGGCAGGAGCCGGTCTGTGAGTTCACATCCGGTATACTTCCATGTTGACTTGGACGCTTTTTTTGCCGCGGTAGAGCAACTGGATAATCCGTCATATCGGGGATTACCGGTCATCGTGGGCGGAGAGGTCGGCAAACGAGGTGTGGTATCTACCTGTTCCTATGAAGCGCGCAAATATGGTATCCATTCCGCAATGCCGATGGCCCGGGCAGTTCAATTATGTCCTTCCGGTATTTATCTCCGGGGAAGAATGCACCGGTATCATGAAAAATCACAAGAGGTTATGACAGTGTTCAGCCGATTTTCGCCTGTCGTCCAACAAATGTCTGTTGATGAGGCCTTTCTCGATATGACCGGAACATACCGCCTCTTCGGTCCCGCCAAGGAGACCGCACAGCTCTTGAAGGATTGTGTGCGAAAAGAAACAGGACTGACTGTTTCTGTCGGGGTGGCATCCAACAAATATATTGCAAAAATAGCTTCTGGCTTGTCAAAACCGGATGGTTTGGTAACGGTACGGGACGGGGATGAAAGAGCGTTTATGGAATCGTTGCGGGTCAAGGATCTGTGGGGTATAGGCGAAAAAACCAGGGAAAGACTGGCGGCAGCAGGAGTGAAAACGGTACCGGATATTGTAGACTGTCCCCCAAAGGTACTTTCGCTGATAATCGGTCCGTCCGGTTCGGATTTCCTGAAAACTGTCTTGAGCGGTGTCGATCCCGGACTGTTTGAAGGAGAGGTTTCCAGCAGATCGATCAGCACCGAGCGAACATTTGAAACAGATATTGAGTCGATGTCAGACCTTGAGACAGTACTGCTTGAATTGTCACAGGAGCTGATGTTTCGGCTGCTTGACGAGAATCTTCATTCACGGACAGTTCATCTGAAAATCCGTTATAGCGACTTTACCACGGTATCAATCCAGGAAACCGGAGAGCAGCATATCAATGACAGCGAAGATTTGTTCAAACGCGCACGAAAGCTGCTCGGGAAAAAATATATAGCCGGTCAGGCTGTCCGTCTTCTGGGGATTGGTTTGCAAAAAGTATGCGATACACGTGACAATGAACAGATGGACCTCTTTGATGACGGAACAAACGAAAAAAAAAGAAAGGTAGAAAAAGCGTTGCACTCATTGGCCGTCAAGCGGGGGAAACGAATGGTTACCCGTGCCCGGCTCATCAGGAAGCCGGGGGATGAATGAAACAGTTCATCTTTGCCATTGCGTTGACCACGAGTATTTTCAGCATCACCCAGCAGCTTAGTGCGCAAGAAATTGACGCACCACAAGATACGTATATCTCCGCAGAGGCTGAACTGCTCGCGCGTATGAGTGGTATATTCGAAGAAGAAGACCCGGAATCAATATATACCTATACTCTCGAGGATGAAGAAATTTCCTTTGTTCTTGACGGGTCATGGACGTCCAGACTGGAAGGCTCGATTGTGCATTCCTTCGGTGCCGGTGGCAGAAATCCGTTCACGATCATCCAGGTACCGGTTTTTACCCAATCAGTAGACCTTTCCACCTGGCTCGTCATCGCGAACAGATGGTATTTCGAGGCTAATTTTGCGGAGGAATTTACCCGCAATACCTTTGCTGCGGGTTTTACCGGTTCGGAGGATGAAGCCATCAAACACATCCGTCTGGGTAACTCGAATATCGTCTTTCCCGATACCTATCCCTTTGTACGATTTGGGGGCGGTTCTGTCATTTCTCCCGGTATTATGGGCACCTTCAGGAGGAATTCGTGGTATGCCGACCTGATGTTGAGATATGAAACAGCCTTGCAGGACGAGTTACTGATTTCAGGCAGTGACAGCATTACCGACCGTGATATCCTTGCCGGAAACATGATCAGAAGCCGGTGGTTTGTGCTACCCGACACAAATATAGCCGGTAGTGTCCGTTTGTTCACACGCTCCTCAAACCAAACCTGGAGAGAACTGACCACTGCAGAATTTCGTGTTCATGAAAACGATGGAATGATAGAAATCCTGAAACCTGTCGCGGGAAGCCTTGCCGCTCTCTATCCGCAACAAGGAAATGTGCAAGCCTTTCTTGATGAAGCCCATAGCTGGATACCCGAGGGCTTTATCCAGGCGGGAAGCGGCAGTGAAACGGCCGCATTCTGGAGCATCACAGTTCCGGAAGGTTCTGCCCTCTTGTTGAAACGAACAGGAAGCTTTTCTCCCTTCGAAGTCCTTTCCCGATACGCTTCGGAGGGTGGGGAAACCTCGGCAGTTTTCAGCGGCACCGATACCCGCGTTACCTGGCTTTTCACCCGTGAGCGCAGCACCGGGTTTACCGACCTGGTCCTCAATGATGGGGAACCTGAGGCCTCGCTCCGTGAGGCGAAAGGCAGGTTTCCGCTCGCGCGGAGCCAGATTCAGTTAACATCACTCGCGCCTTTATATTTACCCTCGACCGGAAGCACTGTCCTTGCAGGAGGGATCAGTATCCGAACCCGGATATATCGGCCAATCGACCGGATCGAATTGGGTCAGGATGTTATACCGGGAACAATTCTGGTCTTTCGCAACGGAAGGCTTGACCCTCTCTTTCGGTTTGAGGAAACCAGTGGCACACTGACGCTTTCAATTCCTCCCCTTTCCACAGAAACCATCAGGATAGAGTGGCTATATTCAAGCGAAGACGCTCAAAATGCCGCACTCGCCATGGCCGCCGGCGCGGGTCGCGCCTTCACATTCTTCGAGCTCAACTCGGTTGCCGCGCTTCGCTGGAATTTCAGCGACACGGGGTTTACAGACCAGCATCAGGACAGCCCCGGCTCAATGCTTGTGGCAGGACGCATTTCCCGCAATACGGAGCGCGCAACGTTTACCAGCGATACTGCGCTTGGTTTTTCGGTCAGGGATACAACCGGATTCTACCGCATTGCCGGTATGGACACAAACGAACAAAAATACGTGCCCGAAGATTCCTGGTATATGCCGGTTGATACCTCACGGGAAATCAGGGTTCCGGAATTGCTTTCCGCCTCGGACTTTATTCCCCTGAAGGCGACCGGTTCAAGCGGCGTCAGAACGGGCCGGGATCCCGATCTGAACGGAAGCATTCTGTATCTTGAGGCCGACCTTCCCGGCAGCGGTATTCGGACCTGGTGGTCAGCAGCCGACATTCTTGTCGGTGAACACGGCTCCCTCAGAATCTCCACAGCCGAACGCATCCGAATTTTATTGCGCAATGACAGCTCCGGTGGTCAATTCAGACTGTTTGCACAACTGGGAACATCTGATAAAAATGCAGATGAATACAGCCAATCGACGGTCGTAAAAGAGATAGACCTTCCACAAAGCGGAAGCGGATGGAAGTACTGTTCCATTGAACTGGATGAAACGGACAGACAGGCGCTGGGTGCAGGACAAAACATCCGGCTTGTGGCTGTTTCTACCGGATCGTCGGACAGTTTTGTCCGTATCTATACCTCCCACATTCTGAGCCAGGAAACCTCTTTCGTGATACACGGGCCCGAACCACGTCACAGTGAGTCTGCAAGAGATGGAAGCAGGTTTCCGTTTCTTTCAGCTATGGAAAAAGATATAGTGAATCGCTTCAATCCTGACAGCGGGAATAATGTCCTCTATACACGTTTCGCCGGAACTGATGAAGGACCGGTTACCCTGACCAGGGCAATACATCCTTCACCCCTCGCTGATTATCGCTATTTGACCCTCTTTGTAGGAAGCAGGACAGCCCAAAACGGGACAATCAGGGTGACCTTGAGCGGCCCTGACGGAACGGGACCCAATTACCAGGACCGACTGAATATTCTCGTTCCCGAAGGAACGCTTGCAGAGGGAAGCTGGCACCGTCTCGCAGTTGACTTGAAGGAAAGAAAGGTTTTTCTCGATGGCAGCGAGCGAACGGATTTACAGGCACTTTTGTACCTTTCATCCCGACCGGAAAACGCAAACCGGGTGGAAATCGTGTTTGAAGATTGGGAAAACGATGTGTTAACTGAAGACTATGAAGTATTTGTTGACGAAATTTATTTGTCGGATACTGAACCAGTAGTGTCAGTGCAAAACACGTCCCGTTTTTCCTGGCACGAACCGGACGCACTCTTCACTATTGGCAGAACGCCGGTCATCTCGAACACACATATAACAGCGGATGCAGGTACTGTGTATCTTCCAGAAACAGGTAAAGCAGCGGTAACCGCCGACATGCAAGCCGGCATTTCAGTGTTGAAAGCCCGATTCGACGGCTCGCTCACAACACATTCGGAAAATCCGTCCCTGATCAACAGCAGTACCCACTCCGTGACGCTGCCGATCGCTGGTTTCGCGCAATTAACCGAACAGTATACCGGAGACTTTTCCGGTGCATCGATCAACCGTCGCAATACGTTTGATATACTGAAACTCCTGCCGGTACAGGTGCAAACCACAATGAAAATGGACCGTATTCGGGAGACTCACCGAACCGAAATTCGCGCCCTTCCTGTCCTGTCATATTCGGATACAGCACGAATCGGATTCGAAACACTGGCTCTTTTCAGCCAGGAACTTTCAGCCGACTGGATGAGCTTCAGTGCAACACGATGGGCCGATATATGGCGGGACAGTCTTGAAAAATCCCTCTCGGCCGGGGAACCGGACGCAAACATACGATCCGGAGACCTTAGCCTGAAAATTAGTACTGAAAAATCATTCTTTGACGGTTTACTTTTCGAAAGTGCGACTGCATCCCGATACCGGCTTGATACCGAAGAAACAGCCAAGATGGCAACAATCGCTTCATATTCCTGGTCCTGGCGTTTCGATGCTGCAAGGTTTTCCCTTACCCCCCGCTGGACCCGGGAAGCAGAGCGAACGGGTAATTATGCTATTGGTGGTTCCTGGTTAGAAGATACAGCTACCTCGTTCCAGGCAATTTCTGAACAAAGGTGGTTATTCACCCTGTGGCCCGTATATGACCTTTTTGATCCGGATCTTCCACAGCGAATAACGTCGACACGCTATGATGAACATCGGGCAAAAAACACCTACGGTATTATGATTCACCGTACATCGATTGGCCAATTGTCTGATATATGGATACCTGTCTCTGCCGACACGGAGATACGCAGGGAAACTGTTTCCGGCAGCACCCGTGAAAATAGCAGGGACAGCTGGTCGAGCCGGGTTGCTCTGCGATTTGCGGCAATGAATATTGCAGGTACTTACGGTATCTTTCCCGTTTTTTCCTGGTACGAACAGGACGAACTGTTACAAAGTCTGATATGGACCGATACCTGGGGTGCCGATTTTCATACCTGGAATATTGAGGTCCGGCATCAGCTTGCCCTCTTCTTTACCCGCAAGGGATTATTAACCGCAGAAAACCAGTGGATGCTGGTGTCGGATCAAGTGAATGGCACAAAGGGATATGCAAAAAATTCATTTCGACTGGTGTGGAAAAGGTCCGGCTCATCCTCGTTTGTCACCGCGCTTCTTTCAAACCGTCTGCCATTTCTATTGTCGACTACCCGCAAGGATACTGCGGGTGTAACCGTCATGACCGGCGAGTATGCGGAAACCGCCTTTACCGCAGATCATGAATTGATCACAGGCATCGGAAAAAATGGAGCCATCATACTGGGAAGCGGAGCCGACTTCCGGAGACGTAAGGATGGTTCCGGCCAGTTCACCGGACGGCTATCGGTTGCAGGCAACCTTGTATACTAAATAACTGTGTCTATTCCAGCGGGGCAAAATACCCGGTTTCATCTCGGCCCGACCGTCCCAGAAGATAGGCTTCAAGCTCGACCGGCAAATAAGCACGGCCAAAATCGGTAGGCAGATTGGATGTATACGAGAGAAAGTACACGCCATTAGGGGAGGATCGCACCTGTGAGACAATATCAGCGATACCCTCACTGCGATACAAATACATGATTTGACCCCGCGTCTTGTCGGTCAAATAGCGAAATTCGTTGCGGACAGTAGCCGGTTCAAGCTCGATGACAGAAAAAATTACCCCGTTATTCAGCATATAGGCCGCCAGATCGTCAAGTCCGTAACGGGTAAAGCTGGCAGAGGAAATGTCGCCGGTGGTCAAAAAAATGACTGCGCGTTTCTGTACCGCATTAATCAAATCATTCACTGCAAGACGAAGACCCAAATCGAAGGACCACTGACGACTTGCCGGTGTGCGCGGAACGAAACGGTTCCATGTGCCGGATGAAGGAGAGCCGGACCCTTCAAGAACTGGCTGCTGACCGGCTGACACAATGCGAAGGGTTCCCACTCCATTCATGGCCGCGGCAATTTGCGTAAGAGCGTCCCGTATCCTGGGAAGATGAGCATCGGAGCCTGCTGAACGGTCAATGAGTACGGTAATATCGCAGGCCTCATCGCGATACGCCGCTCCCGTCAGACGCATACGGGAAACAGGTCTTTTTTCTTCCGTCACCAGAAAGTTCGATTGTGAAAGCCCGACAACCGGATTATGATTGGCATCCTCCACCCTGACTTCCAGCGTTATCTCGGGGAAGGAGAGCGAGTGAACACGATCAATTGAAACGGACATACCGCCGACAAGTTCGCGAATTCTGCTGACAATCTGGATGGAATCACCCCGATAATCCGCCAGAATCAGGTTACCATTGGCATCGGGCACCGCCGAGGTAATTCTGATCGGGGCATTTCCCAAACGGGCAGCATCGAAAGATGCGCCAGTATCAAGGTTAAACAATACCACCCGGTTTCCTTGAGAAACAATCAGATGATTATTCCAGAGCCGGATTGCCTCAGCCTGTACAAGGGTACCTTCCGGTAAAAATATTCCCTGATAGTTTCCCGACGTGTCGAATTCATAAAGTGCTCCGCTGATCGTATCGGCGACAAAAACCCGGTTCTCATGAATGACTATTCCGCCGGGTGCGGTAAAGCCGGGGAAGGACACATTCCGTTCTCCGAACGTATACAAGCCTGTTCCCTTGCCATCGAATACCACAACCCGGGAATTTCCATAATCAGTAACGAATATATTTCCGCTTGCATCAAATGCGAGATATTGAGGTCCCACAAACTGCCCGTTGCCCCTGCCCCGTGAACCGAACGAGGATACCCACTCGCCGGAGGGAGCAAGTACCGATACACGGTCCGCAGAAACCTCGGTTACAAGCAGTCTTCCATCAGGCAAACGGATGATGTCGAAGGGACGGTCAAAACCGGCAAGGGGACCGCGTGAACGTCCGACAACTTGACCGTTTACATCAAAACGTACAAGCTCGTTGCTTCCGTACGCACTGACCCAAAAGGAGCCGTCATTCAGGGCAACAACAGAAACCGGCTGACGGAATAACACGGTATCAGCAGTCGTTCCCCGTATTTCACCGGACTCCACAAAACGGGAAGTTTCTTCAAAATCGCCCCTGATAGTTCGCCGGGAGCGCACCAGTTCCATTCGCTGGCGAAGCAAAACTTGCGAAAAGCCTGCATCATGGGCAAATTGCCATTGCTGCAAGGCCGCATCCTCAATCCCCGACCGGTAGTAGGAACGACCAAGCCATTCAAGTATGAGCGGCTCACCGGGTACATATGACAGGGCATTTTCGAATACCATCACGGCATCATTGAAAGCTCCGCGATAGTAGGCTTGCACCCCCCGGCGGAATTCTTCCGCAGCGCGGAGCCGGTCAGCAGCATCTACCTGTGAATAAAATGGAAGGGACGCACAGAGTATGGAAAACAACACGCATACAAGCTTTTTACCGGTATTCATCGCTGCCTCCCGGGATTGTTCTGAATTTCGGTAAAATGAGCAGCAATCGTTTCGTTTCCGCTCATTTTATCGCGGGCACGTTTACTGAAGGCCCGGGCTTCGGCAGCAAAACCGAGTTTATAATACACCCATGCAAGGGAATCAAGGTAGGCCGGATTGTCTGGGTCACGATCTACCGCCTTTTTGCCCATAGTCAGCGCCCGGGTCAAATCGGTGCCGCTTTCGGCAAGTATGTATGCAAGTCCGTTCATGGCGTTAGAGTTTTCGCCGTCAAGAGCAAGCGCTTTTTCATACCAGGAAATAGCCGCAGGACCATCGCGGTGTTCCCAGGCAATATAAGCCAGGGAAGAAAAAACCTGGGCAGACTCATACCCCGAATCAAGGAGTTTTCTCAGTTCGAAGTCGGCAAGCCGTGTTCGACCGGTAATTGTATACAACACTGACAGTATCATGCGGCATTGGTATACCCGGGCAAGATCGGTATCTGTAGTCACAACCTGCTCAAGATATACGAGAGCGTCATCATAGCGCTCAAGCCGCGCGTAGCAAAGCCCGATGTAATAAGCCAGCTCATGATTTGTTTCGATATTTCCCGACGGCAGGGCAAGAAAAAAAACAAGAGCGTCATCGTATTTTCCACTTCGATATAAATCTATTCCGGTTCTCATGGATTGTGACATTATACTCCCTCTTCAGTACCGGATGAAAGTACAAAATCGGACATAACAACCGGTAACGGGACAGCACACACCGGTTGGGACACAATACGGGACACTGAAACACAGCCCGCTTCGACGGCTTCCCAATCAGAAGAACCATTACCGGTTGTCACAATATTTCCACCCTTGAAAAAGCTGTACTTGCACCCGTCAGGACCATCATGCATCACAATACTGTCCCGGTATTCACGGCGGGACACTCCGGTCATACACACGCCCCGGTATACAGGAAGGGACGGAGCGTTGATATTGACAAATACATCACGCTCACACAGTCCAACAAGCTGTTCAAGATTTTCTGAAACAAATCGTGCAAGAGGCTCCCAGTACCAGGGCTCGGTATCAGATACAAGACTCACCGCAATTCCGGGGACCCCTGCAAAGGATGCTTGCCGTGCTGCAGCAGCGGTTCCCGAGAACACAATGTCTGTTCCAAGATTCGCTCCACGGTTAATCCCCGAAATTACTACATCGGGTCGAAAAGGCATAATGCCCTGGGAACCGGTTATCGTGCAATCTACCGGTAAGCCGGAGCAGCTGAATTCCTTGTCGCCTTCAACGCGAAAACGCAGGGGATCACTCATGGTAATTCCGTGTGAAACACCGGAACGGTTTGTTGAGGGCGCAACAATCCAGACACTGTGACGTTTCCGCAATACGGCTGCAAGAACCTGCAAGCCTTCTGCTGTATAGCCGTCATCGTTGGTAACAAGAATATTCATGAGTCAACTATATCATAGAATGAAGGCGCCGTCAGAGGGCGAAACCTCGTAACGGACCGGTTTAAAGCCGAATATCCGTTCGTACTCGTCCATCTTGCGTGCATAGGGTTCCACATCATCGTGTCTGATCATTGCGTAGGTACAGCCGCCAAAGCCCCTGCCAGTCATGCGGGAACACACCAGATCATGCGTCTCGGGGATGATAAATTCAAGAGCTCGTTTGACAAGCCAGTCAAGTTCGGGACATGAAATTTCAAAACGGTCGCGCAAACCCTCATGAGAGCGGTTGACCGTTTTCGAAAATAATAGATAATCCCCCGCGTTCAAGGCAGCTACGGCATCACGTACACTTTCGCTTTCCCGGATTATAAATATTACACGCCGTCTCACCGATTCGGGAATGTCTACTATTTCCTCAAGTATGGATTCTGTCAGCTGATTGAAATCCGATGGAGCATCAGGATCGGTTTTTACAATTTCATAGGCCTTGATGCACTCCTGAATACGCAGGGCCAATTCCTCGCGGGCCAACAAACGGGGAACACGGGAGTCCGTCAGTATAATCGCAGTCTCGGCAGGAAAGGGCACAAGATCGGTACGAATGGAATTATGGTCTGTTCGTATGCAATGACCTTTTTTTGAATGAAGGGCGGTCAATATATCGGCACGATGTGCATACGTTTTTAAAAAATGCGTATTGGCACGCTCGAGAAGTGACACCAGAACCGCTTCATTAAGAGAAGGTGCGAACAGTGAACGCAGGGCAATTCCGGTCGCAACCTTGAGCGCGTTCGGGGTACCAAGACCGGCATCAGGCGGAATCTCTGAAAGTATGGTAAAATTAAGACCCGGAATATGTATCCCGTATTCCTCAAAGGATGAAATGACAGCCTTTACAGAGTTTGCCCACCGGTCTTCCTTTCGGTATTTCAGGTTTGAAGCGGAAACTTTTTTTCTTTCTCCGAGAGCAACGGAATACAGTCGGTAATTTTGATCGGTACGTGCAGAAACAGCAAGAAATAGATGATAATTGATGGCCATCGATAGGGTGTTGCCTTTGGCGAACCAGGTATGCTCACCCAATAAATGAAAGCGGCCGGGTACTGCCACAGCCACCGCTGGTCCGGCATCGTACTCGCCGGTATGTACATCAACTATTTTCTGCATAGCATTATAATAGAGGCAATATTGAAACAATTCAAGAAAAATGAGTAGAATGGAGTCAAATATGTCGCTACCAAAAGCAATCCTCTGCGTTATTCTTTCAGCTCTCAGTCTCTCGCTCGGCATACCGAATGAACTGCTTCCCGGCTCATCGATACTTCTCGGTTTCGCCGCCCTTGTGCCTCTGTATACCCTGTTACGTTCGACTCGCAGCTGGTCTCTTGCGGCTGTATATGGCGGTTTCATGATGATGAGCGTTCATCTGATCTCCAGCTTCTGGCTTGCCTATTTCAAGGAGTTTGCCATATTTACCCTCGGCGCCTCGGCACTTGCCTATCTGGTGATGGGTTTACTCGCGGGATGGCTCCTCAAATACAGTCTTTCTTTTCCTTCGCATCTCAGACCCTTTGTCTTCGCCGCAGTCTGGACCGTGTGGGAGTGGTTCAAATCAATTGGCTTTCTCGCCTATCCATGGGGGACGCTCATGATGAGTGCACCGCATGTTAAAAGTCTTATCCAGATAGCTGATATTACCGGAGCCTGGGGAGTCAGCTTTCTTATCGCCCTGTGTTCATCCGTCTGTGCAGAACTACTCGCGCAAAACAGGTTTCGTCCGTTTTCTTTGCTTCCTGTATACCGGTCTTTGCTATTTACCGCCTTTGTGCTCCTTCTTACGCTTACGTATGGCAACATGCGCCTATCGACACTCCCGGCGAGCGAAGAAAGTATCAATGTGGTTCTGGTACAACAGAATACCGATCCTTGGGATGAACCGAACGCAGAGGTTCCCCTTCTCGTTTCTCAACGGTTAACACGGGAAGCGATTCTCAATTCCCCTGTTAAACCTGACCTTGTTATCTGGAGTGAATCAGTCCTTCCCTGGCCATATCAGGAATACCGCAATCATTATGCTCTCTTTCCGCGATCAGATCCCTTCCGGGCTTTTCTCTCGGAAATTGACACGCCGCTCCTTGTCGGTGCTCCCGTTCTTGTCAACCGGGAACGAAAAGAATATGCCAATTCGGTCATTCTGCTTTCACCGGACGGCAAAAAATCCGACTGGTACGGAAAGATACAGCTCGTTCCCTTCGCGGAATATATGCCATTTACTGAATATGCCTGGGTACGCAAGACATTCGATACCCTGGTCGGCTTCTCTTCCGGTTGGCAACCGGGCACCGAGTTTAAATCCCTCTCTGTGAAAACCCGTGATGGTAGAAATATTTCCTTCGCAACACCCATTTGCTTTGAAGACGCTTTCGCAAGCCATGTTGCCCGTTTATATCGCACCGGAAGCTCACTACTGATAAATCTGACCAATGATTCGTGGTCAAAGACAGACAGTGCGGAGATGCAGCATTATGCAATTGCGTCGTTCCGGGCAATTGAACTGAGAACTACACTGATTCGTTCAACCAATGCAGGCTATTCAGCGGTCATCGATCCAGCGGGAACCATTTTGTATGATATGCCGCTTTTTACCGAGGCTGCTATCAGCGCAAATGTGCCGATTTACCGCCACGGATTAACTTTTTATGCCCGTTTCGGCGACTGGCTGCCAACGCTTTTCGCCCTCCTTCTTGCGGTCCTTTTTGCATACAAGGCCATACTTGACATTCTGGCATCACGCACGTTAACTTATAATAATAAATGGTTAACGAGAATAACTCACGCAACACAAAACACCGGATTCTTGACATTCTCGGACTACGACCGGGACTGACTGTTTCCGGCGAACGCATAGCCTCTGAATTGGGCATAAGCCGGGTAGCAGTATGGAAGGCAATCCGTTCATTAACTGAACGAGGGTATACCATATTGTCGACCCCCTCAGGGTACCGGCTGGAAGAGATTCCTGCTGACAGCCTTGATGGGTGGGATCTCGGTCTGGATAACAGCCGGTTCCGTCATCTGGAAAGCACTTCATCGACAATGAACGATGCGCTGCGCGCTGCTCTGGCAGGAGCCACTGACGGCTATATGATAGTCGCCGAAGAACAGATCGAGGGGCGGGGTACAGAAAACAAACGGTGGGAATCTGCAACAGGAGGCCTCTTCTTTACGCAAATACACCGTCCGTGCCTGGAACCAAAATATGCAGAACGACAAAAAATGGCCACCCAATGTGCCCTTGTTCTTGCAATCAGGGAGACGTCTCTCCAACATGCCTGGAATGGTTGGCCAAACGACGTGTATGCTCGTTCACCGGCAGGAACCGAAAGCGGGAAGGCAGGAGGAATACTTGCTGAATATCTTGTCAGCGGCAATCGACTATCTTTTGTTAATATCGGAATAGGAGTCAACACCGGAACCCGCCCTGCACAAGAGGGAGCCATCACAATTAACAGTTCACGAAAAGAACTCCTGAAAGCCTTTCTCTCATTCTCCCGGGACATTTCTCCTGAAGAAGCTGATCTTCATATCCGCTGGAACAGCCTCTGCCCGATGACCGGTTCAAAAATTCGATATGTATACCATAAGGCTGAACGCACGGGGATTTTTGAGGGAATAAACAGCGAAGGACAAGCCGTCATTCACGATGCGGAAGTGTCCAGGACCTATAGTCCTGGCACAATAACCATCCGGGACAAAACCGAAAATTTCTTACTATAAAGGAAGGAACCATGCACAAAAAAACGTTGAAATCTGTACTGACTGCCCTTTTTGCTGCCCTTATCAGCGCGGGAGCTTTGATTACAATCCCCCTGGGACCGGTACCCCTTGTCATGCAAAACGCATTTGCAGTACTTGCAGGACTATTACTGGGTCCCGTTCAGGGAGCAGGAGCGGTCGGTCTTTTTCTCCTCTCGGGCGTTCTGGGATTACCCGTCTTTTCAGGCGGGAAAAGTGGATTCGCCGTACTGGCAGGACCAACCGGCGGTTATCTTGCAGGATATTTCATAGCAGCCCTAGTTGCCGGGTATGCAGTTCAACGCCTGGACAATGATACACGGAACGTCTCCCCGATTCCGGTACTGATCAGCGCCTGTCTTGCCTCGTTTCTCAGTATCTATATACCCGGCGTACTCAGACTGGCACAAAGTCTTGAGCTTTCACTGCCCCAGGCCATAGCAAAGGGCTTTGTTCCCTTCATCGCAGCTGATATTGTCAAAACAGCCATACTGGTCCCCCTTGTGCTCAAGCTGAGACCGGTACTGTCACGGTATTTACATCCGGAGGCCTGATGATTCACTCCCCTCCCCTGCTCGAAATTTCGTCTGTCTCCAGACGGTTTCCCGGGCAGTCCACAGCAGCTCTCGAAGAAGTATCCTTCTCTGTACGCAAAGGAGAATGCCTGGTCATAAGTGGAGCAAACGGTTCGGGAAAAAGCGTCCTCATGCACATAATTGCCGGTCTGGATGCCCCTACAACAGGAACAATCGAACACCCGTCAACTGGCGGTAAGGCACTTCGTATTGGTCTGGTGTTTCAGGATGCAGATGCACAAATTTTGGGAGATACCCCCCTGGAAGACGCTGCATGGGGACCGCGTAACAAGGGTGCTTCCAAGGCAGAAGCGGAAACTAAGGCCCGAACCGCATTATATATTGCCGGATTGGCCGGGAAAGAATTGCATCCGGCCAGAACCCTGTCCGGTGGTGAAAAACGACGCCTTGCGGTCGCCGGAATACTTGCAATGGAAGCAGAATTGATTATCTTCGATGAACCCTTTGCGAATCTTGACTGGCCGGGAGTCGTACAGGTCAATTCCATTATTTCGGAATTATTGCACAACGGCACCACGCTCATCATATTGACGCACGAACTGGAAAAAGTACTTGGCCTCGCCAACCGGCTCATTATCCTGTTTCAGGGACGACTAGTCTTTGACGGACTTCCGGAAACAGCCCTTTCAGGAACACGCCTCGAGCAGTGGGGTATCCGCAACCCCCTGAGATCATACTCGTCGGTAAGGGATCTGGTATGGACGGCAGATACATGATCAGGAGGGAAAGCCTTTTTTCCTACCGTCCCGGTTCAACGGTCATACACCATCTTCCCGCACCGGTAAAACTTGTTTTGCTGGTCATTTTTTCTGCTGCTGTCTCTGGCGGTCCCCGAGAACTGTTAACCGTTGCCTCCCTTTTTATATTTCTTGTTGCCTGTGCAGCCCGCCTTTCTGTCGCCTCTGTCCGTTCGCTTATCCGCATTATCATTTTTTATGGCCTGTTTATTGCCATTTTCAGCATCGGTACAGGAGAGCCTGACCATACGTATCAGGAACGTCTTTATTCAACACTCCTCTACCTGTGGCGTCTTGCCACCCTGGTTACCGCCGGAAGTGTCTTCTATGAAACGACAAGCGCCACGGATGTTCGACACTGCCTGTACGCTCTCCAAAAGAAGTGTGAAACACTGCTTGCACGGTATGCAGGACGCACCGTGCAGTTTCCCGATATCGCCCTCCTCCTTTCGTTGACCGTATCTTTCATACCACGCATATTCAGCACCTGGGACTCCCTGAATTCAGCCTGGCTTGCTCGCGGTGGCAGCAAGAACGGCCCAAGAAAGATGGGGGTTCTCTTGCCCCTCCTTCTCATACGTCTACTGTATATCGCCGCAGACACGGATCGTGCTGTTCGTAATCGAAGCTGATTTTTTTAAATTTTAGTTATAAATTATCGTTGCAAAATAAACGACCGAGTGATATAGTGTACTCAGGATGCGAGGTACACCATATCTGGTATCCATTTTGTACACACAGCAAGTAATCGACAAAGGTTTGATCAACAGGGAAGGAAAATCATGCGATGTCCCCATTGCGGCAGTCTTGAAGACAAGGTTATAGAATCGCGAACACTCGCAAACGGAGACAGCATCAGGCGACGCAGGGAATGTATCGAGTGCGGATATCGATTTACCAGCTATGAACGTATCGAAGAAAAGCAATTCATGGTCATAAAGCGTGACGGAAGACGTCAACCGTTCGACAGGAAAAAACTGGAGCATGGAATAGAACGTGCCCTTGAAAAACGTCCATTTTCGACAATGATGATAGACAATATTGTCAGCGAGATTGAAGATGAAGCGGCAATGTCCGGAAAGGCAGCTCACGAAATATCAAGTCAGGCTTTGGGGGAACTGGTTCTTGCCCGCCTGTATGATATTGACAAGGTAGCGTATATACGGTTTGCGTCTGTATACAGGCATTTTGAAAATTTGGCAGAGTTTATTTCAGAGGTGAATAAAGTGGGGGAAATGAATGGCAACGAACACTGAATCGGGAACCCAGGAACAAAGCGTGTTTCCGGAATGGAAACACTTTCTCGGATCGTCAAAAGATCCGGAAACCGGTTCATTTATCCGCAATGTTGTAAAACGTTCCGGTGAAATAACGAGCTATGATCGCAGCAAGATAGAGCAAGCGATCGGGAAAGCCATACAGGCGACAGAACATAATCCCGATCCTGATCGCGCGGCTGCTTTGACTGACCGGGTCGAAGAACATCTTCGTGCACTCATGGCTGGACGACATGCGCATTCAATACCCGCAATTGAGGAAATACAGGATATCGTCGAGACGGTACTGATTGAACAAAACGAGGTTGCGATAGCCAAGGCCTATATACTGTATCGTGCACGACATGAGGCTATCCGCGACACAGAACGGCTCATGCTCGATATCGATGATACCATGAACGGATATTTGAGCCAGGCGGATTGGCGGGTCAAAGAAAACGCGAATGTTAACTTTTCTCTGGGCGGATTGATTCTGCACAATTCCGGTACCATTACCGCGAATTACTGGCTTAAAAATATTTACCCGGAAGAAGTAGCTGAAGCGCATAAAAACGCCGCCTTTCATATACATGATCTTTCAATGTTTTCAGGATACTGCGCCGGTTGGTCTATCCGTCAGCTCATAGCCGAAGGACTTGGGGGTGTACCGGACAAAATTACGTCAAAACCGGCTCGCCATCTTTCAACGCTCATTCAACAAATTGTTAACTTCCTGGGAATCATGCAAAATGAATGGGCTGGCGCACAGGCTTTCAGTTCATTCGATACCTACCTTGCACCCTTTGTAAAAAAAGACGGTTTGAGCGACAAGGAAATAAAGCAATGTCTGCAAAGCTTTATTTACGGAGTCAATACTCCGAGCAGATGGGGAAGCCAGGCGCCCTTTACCAATATTACACTTGACTGGAACTGTCCTGCCGATCTAGCCGGATTACCGGCCGTTGTTGGTGGTTCGGAGATGCCCTTTACCTACGGTGACTGCCAAAAGGAAATGGATGCAATCAACCGCATTTTTATCGAATTGATGCTCGAAGGAGACGCTGCAGGACGGGGATTCCAGTATCCTATCCCGACGTACAACATCACCTCCGATTTTGAGTGGTCCAGTCCGAACGCACAGCTGCTTTTTGAAATGACAGCCCGGTACGGAACACCCTATTTTCAGAACTTTGTCAATTCAGACCTGAATCCGAGCGATGTGCGCTCAATGTGCTGCCGGCTTCAGCTGGATAAACGGGAATTGCGCAAACGGGGCGGCGGCCTGTTCGGTTCAGATGAATTCACCGGATCGATTGGTGTTGTCACTATAAACATGCCCCAGATAGGATATCTTTCCAATAGCGAAGCCCAGTACTTTGCACGGCTTGATTATCTTATGGAGCAGGCCCGTATCAGTTTGGTATACAAACGCAAGGTAATTGAACGTCTTCTTGAAGGGGGTCTTTTCCCGTATACACGAAGATATCTTACCCATTTGAACAATCACTTTTCCACTATCGGTATTTGCGGAATGAACGAATCCTGTCTCAATTTCCTTGGAGTTGATATTGTAAATCCGCGAGGAAAGGCCTTTGCAGAGAAGGTGTTGACGCACATGAGGCAGAAACTGGCCGACTTCCAGGAAAAAACCGGCGATTTATTCAATCTGGAAGCGACTCCGGCTGAAAGCACCTCATACCGTCTTGCACGACATGATAAAAAGCATTACCCGGACATTATTACCTCCGGCGAAAAAGATCCCTTTTATACCAATTCAAGCCAGCTTCCGGTATCGTATACCACCGATGTCTTTGAGGCACTTGATCATCAGGAATCTTTGCAAACCAAATATACCGGGGGAACTGTCTTTCATCTCTTCCTTGGCGAAGCGATAAAAGATTGGGAGTCATGCCGGGACCTGGTAAAATCGGTTGCTTCCAACTACCGAATTCCCTATTTCTCCATTTCTCCGACATTCTCGGTATGCCCGATTCATGGCTATATCAATGGGGAACATTTTGAATGTCCGTCTTGCAAGGCCGAGCGGGTTGAGTTGCTGGCACACCGACTGACTGAGCTTGAAGCGGAATTACATTCAGCCGGAAATCCGAACCGCTGAATGAACATTGTCTGAAAGTCCCGGCTGTCAGCCGGAACACGATAAAATAAAATGTCGTGAAAAACCGTCCGGTTTTGAGCGAAGAAAAAAGTCCCGGGAGGGGAACGAAATGAGAACAGTTGCAGAAATAAAGGCGGATATTGATAAGGTCCGCGCTGAAATGCAGGATGTGCATGGTACCACAACCGAGGTATACGCGCGTATTGTCGGTTATTACCGCTCGGTACGTAATTGGAACAGGGGAAAGCGGGAAGAATACAACCATCGTAAACTCTTCGTTCCCGGAACCGAAAGCGTTCAGCAGCATCTTGCGTCAGCCTGCGATTGCGTAAGCCAGCAGGTTGTGCGCGACACCGTTGCTGCAACCCCGGAAGGTTCGGTTGCCCGCTATGAGCTTTTTGTCCGTGACACCTGTCCCAACTGCCCGCCTGTCAAGGACTGTTGCACCGCCTTACCGCTTTCAGGCGCCCAAATCAACGTCGATTCAGCGGAAGGTCTCGAACGCGCTGCCGAGCTGGGCATTCTGTCCGCTCCGACCGTAGTCTTTTTCGACCATTCCGGCAACGAAATTGCCCGGGCTCACTCCGTCAAGGAAATCCGGTCAATGACGACGCTCCGCCACGCGGTTGCAGAACCCGCGCTGTTTTAATCCAATGATGCGGGTAGGTCTCCTGAAAACCACCCTGGTCAATTTTCCCGGCCGCGTTGCAGCGGCCGTTTTCTTGCCGGGATGCAACCTTCGCTGTCCTTTTTGCCACAACGCAGAGCTTGCGGTTTCAAGTATTGTAAGCGGCCCGTCTGAAATACCGGAAAATGTCGGGGCCTATGTGCCGCTCGATAGCGTATATGAACTGCTGGATAAACGGAAACAGGTATTGGGCGGACTGGCGATTTCGGGAGGAGAACCTCTCTTGTCGCCGGTACTGACAGACCTGATAGCGTATGCCCGATCGCTCGGTCTCGCAATAAAAATCGACACCAATGGAACATTGCCGGAAAGATTGAGAAGTCTGATATCGGACAAATATACCTGTCCTGACATGATTGCACTGGACGTGAAAACCGATCCGGCGAGATACGGAGAACTGACAACAGAGAAAGCAGCCGGACAACGTGTGGAACAAGCAATCCGGGAATCAATCTCGATACTTTCAACCGTCGAACGGGAGGGATATCCGGTACGGATAGAATACCGGACCGTATTGGTTCCCGGCCTTGTCGGCATGAAAGAGCTAGAAGTTATCGCTTCTCTTCTACCCGCAAACGCCAACTGGCAACTTGCATCCTTTGTTCCCGGGAACTGTCTTGATCCGGCATGGAACAACCTGCAACCCTATGGGCCTGCCGAAACGGAGAGACTGACCGCGTTTGCCCGGTCGCTCATCCCCTCAGCAACTCACCGATAATCAGGTAAACCTCATTAAACACGTTCAATCACAAAATAGTCCACCGCGGATTGCAGTTGTTTGGCCTGCCCGCTCAACTCTTCGCTCATGGATGCCAGTTCTTCCGAGGCAGAGGCATTCTGCTGAACGACAAGATCGAGCTGCATAATTGCCTGCGATATTTGTTCGGCACCGGAATTTTGTTCAGAGCTTGACATTTTGATTTCCTGCACCAAATCTGCCGTTTGGCGGATATCGGGAACCATTTTTTCAAGCATGGTGCCTGCTTCTGTTGCAATACCGACACTGCGCTTGGAAAGATCCGCTATTTCCACCGCCGCGATCTGGCTTCGCTCTGCCAGCTTACGCACTTCGGACGCGACGACTGCGAAGCCCTTTCCCTGCTCTCCTGCCCGGGCCGCTTCTATGGCGGCATTCAGCGCGAGAAGGTTGGTACTGCGGGCAATTTCTTCAATTATGGTTATTTTTTGGGAAATTTCTTTCATTGCAGATACGGTTTGACCAACTACAGTACCGCCTGCGACCGCATCATCGGCAGAGCGCAGTGCGATTTTTTCCGTTTGTACGGCATTGTCGGCGTTTTGCCGTATACTCGCGCTCATCTGCTCCATTGATGAAGAAACCTCTTCAGTAGAGGAAGCCTGCTCGGTAGCACCCTGGGACAAACTCATAGCAGTCAGGCTGACCTGCTGAGAACCGGACGCAACGTTTTTCGTCGCGGTGATAACCGCCTCGATGCTTGAACGAAGGCGTTCGGCCATATTCCCCAGAGCGCGTGAAAGTTCCCCGATTTCATCCCCACGTTTAAGACTTTTTACGGAGGGACTACGGGTAAGATCTCCTGAGGCAATGGCTCCCGCAAGCTCGACAGATTCTCTGACAGGTTGAATCAAAAGGCGGACAACCAGGAAAACAAGGGCGACGACCAACAGTATACCCAGGATGGCAAGAGATACCGTGAACATGAGTACCCGCCGGGACTCGGACAATAGCGCTGTCAGGGAAACAGTCAACACCATACTCCAGGGTGTATTGACGCCAGGAGGAGTTACCGGCTCGAAAACGAAGTAAGACAATTCATTGGTTGCGAGGGAGCGCTGTTCTTCCGTTCTGCGCCTTCCGGCGCGAACGTCGGCGTCGCGGTCAAAGGCAGTTGACCGCACCTCAAGGATTGATTTCCCGATCTGGTTGTCATTGGGGTGGGCAACATAACTGGTGTCATGCGCGAATAAGAAGCCATATCCCGCGTCAAGAGGTTTGATGCGGGCGACGATTTCCTGCATTCTCCCGGCGGTTATTTCCACGCCGGCCAAACCTGTCCTGTTTCCTCCCAGATGAACCGGGGCAGAAAAAAGAATCACCGGCACGGTCACGCCGTTAATGTCTGCCATATAGGGCGCGGATATGGAAAGTCCCGGGGATTTCTCAGCGTCACCGAGCCGGGAGGTTCTTGTTTCATTGGTACCCCGAACGGCGTCCCGTTCGAGAGATGAGGTGGTACGGTACACCCTCAAATTCGCTTCAGGCCGGGTACCTTCTCTTTCAAGTAATATCCAGGCCGAATGAATGCTGCCATGGCCCGCCATGAGCCGGGCAAGAACGGTTTCATACTGATTTCTTGGGATCGCTGACTCTTCCATTCCGGAAATTGTATCCGCAAGGGATGACGCAACATCGAGGGCGCTCCGCAGTTCGCTTTCAATTTCTTTCGCGCTGCTGACCGCTTCAAGATTAACCGCTGAATAAACACCATCCTGAACAGATCGTATGTACCTTGAGCCCAGAAAAAACACCAAAGCGGAAAAAACCAAGAGAACTCCGATACTGACAAACAAGGTAATTTTCAAGCCAACTCCCAAACGAACCGTCATGTGAACCTCCATCCGACTATTTCTCAAATAATGATAGTCGATGGCGCTCGCGAATGCAAAAAATCTGAGGCCGGGTGAAAATACTTCAGGAGGGAATGACCGGTATGGACTGCCTCGCATGGCGCCACTTGTCACATGCATTCTTGACGGTCAAAAGGAGATCGTCTCGGTTCCAGGGTTTCGATATAAAGTAATGGAGAGATTGACGATTAACCAGACGGACAACCGCTTCGATATCGGCAAATCCGGTTAACAGTATATATAAGGTATCGGGCAGCTTTTCCCGCAGCGATAAAAGAAGCGTATCCCCGTTCATTCCCGGCATGCGCTGATCGGAGAGAATAACCGGAATACGTCCCCCTTCGGCCAGAATTTCATCCACCAGGGGGAGCACCTTGACGGCAGTGTCACAAACCTCTATTGCTATTGAACTGAAGTAAGGATCCCGCTTTAACTCCTGCCGAAGGCTTTGCACTACTATCAGTTCGTCGTCAACACATATAATGTATTCCTGTTCCATACGCGCTCCCCGTCTAATATTGCCATATACCGCACACACGCACGGACGCAGACAAGTATACCGCTATTCTCCGGTAGACGGAAGACGTACAAGAAATTCCGTAGTACCGGGTTCAGAGCGAAAAGAAATACTTCCCTGATGGCTTTCAACAATTTTCTTGCATATATCAAGACCAAGCCCCATCCCGCCTGATTCTTTTTTTGTTGTAAAAAAAGGCTCAAATATCCTGTTGCCGATGTCCGGAGGAATACCCGGCCCTGAATCCGTAAATGACACAAACACCTCATTTCCTACCTGTGCCGTACTGATTTTTAAGGTGCCCTTGAATTCCATGGCTTGAAGCGCGTTGCGGATAATATTCATCCATACCTGGGATAATTTATCGGGCGAACCGGTCACGCAGACCGGAGAAAAATCAGTAACAATCTTGACGCCATTTATCAGTGAATTATGCATCAGGGTCAACACACGTGCAATATCCGAGGATATATCCACCAGAGTGTTTTCTTCAAGCGATCCCGGGCTGAGATACGTTCTGAGGGCAGATATTACCGCCGAAGCCTTACGGCCGGATTCAAGCACAACCTCAACCATCCTCCGGGCAATAATGGCTTCAGTAACTTCACGCAAGACCGGGATCAGGACTTCCCCGCGCATATACGGAATATAGGCATCCAGATTATCGGCGAGCCCTGCTTCCAGCAGCAATTCTGCCAGTTCTTTCACGTTACCCTGTATACCTTCATGGGAAAGCCTGTCCGCAAGTAAGCGTATCTGTTTACGGGCAGGTGGAGGTGTTTCAAGATTTTTTGCCGCTGGAAGTCCTCTTCCAAGCATGTCAAAAAAAAGATCACGATGTAACTGGCTGAACTGTACAAAGGACGAAAGGGATGAAACATAGCGTGTATCAAAATAATCCGCCACAATGTTCACCGAGGACTGAATCGCTCCAAGGGGCGTATTCAGTTCATGAGCTATTCCGGCCGCCAGCTGGCCAAGTGCGCCCATCTTGCTGGTTTCAACAAGACGATCCTGCAACAGACGCTGTTCCTGCAAGGATTTTTGCAGTTCCGAGGTCCGCAAGGCAACCCGTTGTTCAAGACTTGAATTGGCAACCAAAAGCTCCACACTTTTTTGGCGAATTTTTCCGGACATTTCGTTGACATTTGAAATGATGCGATCGATATCGGAATACCCGCTCAGTTCGATTGCGTGCTCGTAGTTCCCGGAAGCAATGCGTTCCAGGCCGGCAGACAATAATGAGAAAATGGAGTTCACGCGACGCTTTACGAGTAACCGGGTTATCATGAAATTTGCTGCGGTAAGTGAACCGATAATGAGAATCGTTGCGGAGAGCATGATTATGATCGACTCCCCGAGGGCCTTTCCAGAATAAAAAAGACTGATGCGACCAAGATATAAACCACGGTAGTTCAAATCTCGGCTTTGAGAACGAACCAGGGGGGTCGGCGTCTCTTTTTGAACATCCAGCACAATACCATTGGCAGGAGATTCAATTTTCATACCCGCAATGCGACCCGAAGCAACCATTGTTTCCACGATACGCGCTGTTTGATCCTCATCAAGATTATAGAGGGGATCCAGCAAGAGCACGGCCGCTTCGTCCGCTGTTCTGACGGCAGCCCTGTTCATGTCACGCAACATAAAAAGTATCAGGAAAATAAGCGTTGTGCACTGAACAAGCATAATGATTGCGGTGGAGATCAATACGAAGGTTCGGTGAATGAACGAGACAAGACTTTTTCCGGAAACAGGGTTTATTGTATACACGATTAAAGGGTAAGCTATAATTGGTGTAAGTCAAGACGGGAACCGTGCGTCGCCGGGAGTTTATTCAAGCGGAATACCCAGTACCGCGCACGGAGCTATTCTCAGGGCCTCTTTCGCCCCATCCGTGTGCCAAAATCCACCCTTTTTAACCGGTCGACCAATAACCAGCAGATCGATGTTCTCATCCCGAATCGCTGACATCAGTTCGTTTCGTGCGGAACCGACTGCAACCTTAATGCGGACACGGGGCAGAAGGGCTGGTTCAATCAGGGCAATATACTCTTCCGCAAAACGCCGGTCAATATCGGCTTTGGCTTTCTCATCCACGCGGTCAAGTTCATAAATATAGGTTTTCCAGAACTGGGCATCCGGTTCGGGAATGACATGAAACAATACGAGAACCGAATCCTCGTGAAGACGTGCCATGCCGAGGGCAGCGCTGAATACTTTTTGAGATCCTTCGGAGAAATCCGTACAGCACAAAATTCGTTTGAACTGACTGTTCATAACGGTACCATCCTTCTTTATCAAAGCGTCGAATCGTGGGCTCCACCGATCAAATCAATGCGCGAGCGAGGGTAAAAAAAGCGCAATCTGGGGAAACATAATGAGCAAACCGGCAAAAGCAACCAGTGTCCATAAAAAGGGCAGCGAACCGCGGAATATGGTATCCAGGGCGATATCCCGCTCTATGCCACTGACAACATACACATTCACTCCGACCGGTGGCGTAATGACCCCCATTTGAGTGATAACAACAATCAACACACCAAACCACACCGGATCAAAACCGAGGTTGGTCACAACCGGATAAAAAATGGGAGTGGTAAGCAGAACGAGAGCCAGCGAGTCAATAAAACAGCCGACGAACAGATAAAAGCACAGTATCAATACCATGACCATAAAGCCCGGAAGAGGAAGTGAGGCAAACCATGCAGCAACGGTGAAGGGAATGCGCGAGACCGCAAGAAAGCGGCCAAAGACAACTGCCGCGGCAACAATAAGAAAAATCATGCCGCTGGTCCGCGTCGTTTCGAGCAATATCCTTTTCATCACCGTAATGGAAAGACAGCGCTTGAACAGGGCTATCAGAAGACTTCCGCCGGCACCCACTGCAGCGGCCTCGATCGGGGTAAAGAGACCGGCAAACATGCCACCCATGACAAATAAAAAAAGAGCGAGAATCTCGATGACGCCGGTAAGGGACCGAAAGCGATCCTTCCAGCCAAAACGGGGTCCTGCTGGACCAAGTTCCGGATGCCGGATACAAAGAATCCAGATAGTCAGACAAAAAAGCATGCTGATAATCAAACCGGGTATAATCCCGGCCAGAAAGAGTGTACCGATAGATTGTTCTGTCAGGAGGGCATACACGATAAAGACGACACTGGGAGGAATCAACATACCAAGACTGCCGCCTGCAGCGACCGTTCCCGAAGCAAGCTGGTCGGAATAATTATACCGCTTCATCTCTGGTAACGCAACGGTGGCCATTGTAGCGGCTGTTGCCGGTCCTGATCCGCTTATTGCACCGAAACCAGCACATGCGCCGACCGTTGCCATTGCAAGGCCGCCGGGTAAATGGCCGATCCAGGTATATGCCGAGCGGAAAAGGCTTGTGCTGATTCCCGCATGAAATGCAACCTGGCCCATCAAGACAAAGAGTGGTATTACTGTCAGGTTATACGACGAAAAGGTGTCAAACAGTTCGGCACTGACCATCGAGAATGCTGCCTGGGGATGAACTATGAGGGCAAAACCTGCAATACCTGAAACAAGCATGGCAAAGGCAACAGGCATACTTGAAAGCAGCAGTACAAATAACAGAATACAGCCAAGAGGGCCGGCATGCAGTGGATTCACGGTTTAATAAACTCCTTTCCGGGGTGCAGCATGTGATACAGTACAATGATAAAAATCAATATGCAGGAGAAGCTTATCAGACAGGGGATCCAGAAAACGGGAACCGATAATGTAGGCATAACCTGGTGTGTCCGAAGAAGCATCAAGCCGTAGAGAAAACTTCTCCAGGCAAGAAGTGCGAACAAGGCAAGGGAAACCATGCGGAAGGATGTGTCAAGAACAAGACGTCCTTTTCGCGAACAACGGTGATAGAGAAACTCGATCGCTATGTGGCCCTTGACCGCGGTAACATACGGCAGGGAAAAAGCAATTGCAATAACTGCAGCGAGTCGCACTGCGTCATAGGCGCCCGGGATACCCGAGCCGGCAAGACGGAGAATAATATCCGCAAGTGTTATCACAATCATGGAAAGTATTGAGAGCCCGGATATTACTGCCAGAAAAAGAACAAACCTGCGGATATAATTCCACAGGGAATTGACAACAAGGCTCATTTTCAACGGGCTCCCGCAACCATGCGCTGAATATCTTCTATAACGGTCCGTCCGCTTAAATTCTTGCTTTCTGCAGTTTTAATATACTCGTCAATTATTGGAGCGACCGCTTCCACCATGGCTTTTTCATCGGCGGGAGAAAGCGTTACGAATCGGTGTCCGAGCGTATCGACCAATTCACGACCTTCCCGATCACTCGTATCCCAGGCAGTGCCCTGTATGTCAATCCACTGTGCATTCACCTCGTTGAATATCTGCTGAATATCCTTGGGCAAGGAATCCCATTTCCCCTTGTTCATGACAACAAACATTGATGTGGTATATCCGATTGCGGTGGTGTCAACCACCTGTTGTATAACCTCAGCCTGTTTCCATCCAGAAAGCGTTTCAAGCGGACAAAGGGTTGCATCGACAACGCCTTTTTGAAGTGCCTCGTAGGTTTCTCCCTGGCTCATTGAGACGGGCACCGCGCCGAGAGAGGATACTATTTTTGCTGATAATCCGGTTGCACGAATTTTGAGGGACGCTATATCTGACAATGAACGTACATGCTTTTTTGTAGCGAGAACTCCCGGACCATGACCGTGCAGATACATTACTTTTACGCCGGATAATTCATCCGGTGTATATTTAGCGAATATTTCATTGGCTATTCTGGTAGCGGTAAGCCCATCCGGATACCCTACCGGCAGGTCAAGGGCTTCAAGAAGAGGGAAACGTCCACGGCTGTAGGCGAAGGCGCTCATTCCTATATCGGAAATGCCGTTAACTACACCGTCATAACATTGAGGAGCCTTTGAAAGGGTCTCTCCCGCGAACACAGTGATTTTTACCCGGCCCTCGCTTCGCTTTTCAATTTCTGTTGCCCAGTCCTGGGCTGCACGTGATTGAGCATGACTTGCAGGAAAAAATATACTGTAGGTCAATTCAATGGTGTCATCGCGTTCACAGCCTGTCATAAGAGGCAATAGTAAAACGACACAGATACACAAACAAAGCGCAGGAAGAAAATTTTTCATACAATGGCCTCTCCGGATAAGGCAGGATACTGATCGGGGCCCTCACGGCCTTTGTAAGTATATCATACATCCCTCGGGGAGCATAATAAAAAAAAAGCCCGGCAATGTGCCGGGCAGTTGGCAAGTTCTTACTGTTTGCCTTGTATCATCTCGCTGGCTTTGAAGGTCATAGTCTGAATATCGGTTAAATCGGCACTCAGAAGAACTTTGGAGCCGTTTTTCGCGATGCCACCCATCGCCTCGATCCACGTTTCTGAAATCCTCAAATTTGCGGCATTTTCCCCGCCCGGCATGGCTACCGAGGAGGCGACACGCACAATACCTTCGGCTGTTGCACGAGCTACCGCAACAATCTCGCTGGCCTCGCCTTCAGCCTCGTTGATCATTCTCTGTTTTTGACCTTCACTCAGGTTGACAGCCTCTTCATAGGCCGCTTTGGATAAATTTATTTTTGTCTCCATCTCTCCTATTGATCGGGCTATCTCGGCGCGCTTCTCTCGTTCTGCCTTCATCTGGGCTTCCATAGCATCCATAATAGAATCCGAAACACGGATATTCTGTATTTCGTACCGGGTAACTTTGACGCCCCAGGGATCGGACGCTTCATCAACAGCTTTGACGACCGCAGCGTTAATTTGTTCACGGGCCTCGAAGGTATTGTCCAGTTCAAGTACACCGATTACGGAACGCATGGTCGTTTGGGCTAACAGAACGGTAGCATACGAATAATTCGTTATTCCATAACTAGCCTTCTTCGGGTCAACAACCTGCATGTACAGAACACCGTCAACCTTAACCTGAACGTTATCCTTGGTAAAACAGTCCTGGGCAGGAACATCGACGGCCTGTTCCTTCAAGGTCTGTCGATATCTGACCTTGTCCAGAAAGGGAAAGAGAATATGGAAGCCGGCTTCAAGCGTCCGGTTATACCGTCCCAGGCGCTCAACTATCAGGGCAGTACGGTTCGGAACCACTCGAACGGAGCGGATCAGGGTAAAAACAAACACGATAGCACATATTGCAAGCAAGAATAAAAGCGGTGCGAAGGTGGTAATCATGTGTTGCCTCCTTTTTTGGCAGCAAGAGCGGTATCCTGCTTGAAGGATCCTTTCAATACGTCCGCAACGGCGGCAATGCCCGCAAATTCCGCGGGATATACTGTCACATCGCATTTTTGTAGTGTAGAACGAAACCGTTCAATATACCCTTCCGCGAGCCGAATACCCATAGCGGTTTTTCCTCCGGGAACCGACAGTGCCTCTGCGATAAGACGCAAACCCTCTGCCGAGGCTGTTGTAGTAATTTCAATGGATTTGGCACGTCCTTCTGCAATATTGATTCGACGTTGGCGCTCTCCCATGGAACGATTGATCGCATCCTGTTTTTCACCAAGAGAAACATTTATCAACGCCTGTTTTTTGCCCTCACTCGATAAAATATCAGCACGCTTTACACGCTCGGCACGCATCTGGCTTTCCATTGCGTCAAGGATCGTGTCAGTTGGGGTAATATCCCGTATCTCGTAACGGGTGACCTTGATCCCCCAATTATCCGAAGCCTCGTCCAGGGCACGGACTATATTGTCATTGATACCCTCACGTCCACAAAAGGTCTTGTCAAGTTCAAGCTTTCCGATTTCGCTGCGCATGGTTGTTTTGGCAAGTTGTGATACGGCAAAACGAAAGTTTTCTATTCCATAGCTTGCCTTGACCGGATCAAGAACCTTGAGATAGAGAATACCGTCAACCTTAACCTGTACGTTATCCGAGGTGATGCACAATTGCGGATCAACATCCAGAGCTTCTTCTTTCAGATTTTGTCTGTATGCAATATGGTCGATGAACGGAAAAAGTAAATGAAAGCCCGCCTCGAGGGTTTTCGTATACTTTCCCAAACGCTCAATCACATAGCTTTCCTGTTCTGGTACCACTACCGCAATTTTAAATAACACGATAATTGCAATAACCGCGATTACATACACCAATACTACCGGCACTTTTTCCTCCTTAACAAACCAACCACTTCTGATTACACGGTATGCAGTTTATACAGCAAACCACATACGCTATGACTACTCTTACTCATCCTGGTCAGGATTATCATTACAAGGGTGACTTTCCCGCTTCAAGAGGTTCCACCACATATACAAGGCCCTCCCGGCTGATGACCCGAACTGAAGCGCCAGGGGCAAAGGTATCTGTTCCCGACGTACGGGCGTTCCAGGTCGTGCCACGGAACCGTATCCTGCCATCCTTTACCGGGCTGATGGTCTCCAGAACCTCGGCAACTCCACCGGTACCGATATCTTCATCGCTCATCCGGCGCGTATCAAAAACGGTTCCGGCAAAAATCTTTTTGAATTGTTTGCGCAAAAAAACAAGGGAGCACACCGAATAGACTATGAACAACAATATTTGTAGCCATAAAATATCCGCTATGCCTGGAATCAGGCTTGTCAGAGCGGTCAACAAGGCTCCCATGCCAAAGAAGAAAATGACAAAACCGGGAACAAGCATTTCAAGCCCGATACACACAATTCCTATCAACGCCCACACAAACCAGCTGTCATACATGGTAACCTCCACTTTATTGCACTTATACCAGTATACCACTGTCACACATTTTCGTTAGTTTTTTTTTCGCAAAACGTTTCCCGGTATGAGCCCTTTGAACGTGTCTACCATAACACCGTCAGCTCCATGCACAGTAAACGATGCTTCTTTTAGTTGACGATAGCCACAAATACATGAGATATATTAGGAAGCGTTTACGAGCGGAAATGACGGCAAGGAGAATAAGGATGCACTTTCAGGCAGCGGCTGATGGAAAAAGGTGGGAAATAGACAGCGCAACAGCGCTTGATGAAGCTACCGGTTTCCTGTGGAACCGACACATGGTGTTACACCAGCAATGTAGAGGATTCGCCATAGCTCGCTACATACATAACGGAACAGAAAAATACATACATACGCCGAATCTGGAAGCAAAAACCTTTATCCAGCCTGAACAGCCCTACTATGCCCATCATCCGGGCCGTTTTTTTTATCTGCGGGATACCCTGACAGGAAAACTATGCTCCCTTCCTCATGAACCGGTTCGCGCCCCGGCAGATTCCTGGCTTTTTTCCGCAGGAACTGCTGATATAACCTGGCAGATACAGACTCTGGATCTCGAATGCAGACTGTCTGTGCATTTACCGGTGGACGCTGTTGCTGAATTATGGGAAATATCCATTATCAATCGACATCCCGACAGCCGATCACTGTGCCTGTACCCGTACATACCCATCGGGTACATGAGCTGGATGAATCAGGGGGCTCACTGGAATGAACAGCTGGGAGGAATCATTGCAACCTCGGTCAGACCTTGGCAACGGCTGGAAGAATGGAACGACATACGGGAAGCTCTCGACATAACTGCGGTTCTGCCGGAACGAAAGCCCGACAGCTGGGAAACCTGTCGAAAACGGTTTGAAGGAGAAGGAGGGTTGCAAAATCCCTCGGCATTGCAGGAAGCAAAACTGTCCTGTGAACCGGCACTCTATGAAAGTCCTGTCGCCGCTTTTCAATATACCTTCGACCTGATGAGCGAAGGTTCGGAAGTCTTCAGGTTCATGATACTGCCGGCACAAAAAGAAAGCGATATTGAACCATTGAAAAGAAACTATCTGTCTGAAGAAGGTTTTTCACGCTCCCGGGAGGAAATGAAACACTTTCAGGCCAGTATACAACCCGCTTTGGAGATTCATACACCGGATGCGAATTTGGACAGTCTGGTGAATCACTGGCTTCCGAATCAAATGAGATATTTGGGGGAACTGAACCGGCTCACCCTTGATCCGCAAACCCGTAATTATCTGCAAGACGGTATGGCCTTTACCTGGCTGGACCCGAGCCGTTTTCGTTCGGTTATCAAAAAAACTCTCTCGCAACAAAGACCCGATGGTTCTCTGCCAGATGGCATCAAGCTCAGGGATAATATCGAGCTGACTTATATTAACCGCATACCGCATACCGACCATTGTGTGTGGCTTCCGGTTTGTCTTGAACCCTGGCTTGCAGAGACGGGAGACCTGGCATTTCTCGATGAAATAGTTTCCTCCGATAACGGAGAGACAGCAACGGTTGCTGCCAGAATTTCACGAGCCCTTAACTTCCTGTTATCAAGACGGGACGAACGACTCCTGTGTTACATGGAACAGGGAGATTGGTGCGATCCCATGAATATGGCAGGCGCGCGTGGACGTGGAGTCTCTTCATGGCTCACTATCGCACTGGTTCATGCATTAACCGTATGGTCGTCAATTTGTGCAGCAAAAGGTGATACCTCACAATGCGATTACTTTACTGCACACAAAAATGCAACCATTGATGCAGTTCACCGTCATCTGTGGGACGGAAATTGGTATTCAAGAGGTATCAGCGACGATGGTATACCGTTCGGTGTTGCATCCGATGCAGAGGGCCGTATGTACTTGAATCCGCAAAGCTGGGCGCTCATGGCACAGATTCCGGATGAGAACCAAAAACACTGCATATTACAGGCGGTACGACAGCACCTGGAAACCCCCTTCGGACCGGTTATGCTTGCACCGGCATATACACACATGCATGAACATATCGGGCGCCTTACGCAAAAATTCCCCGGTTCAGCAGAAAATGGATCCGTGTATAATCATGCAGCAGCTTTCTGGATATATGCCTTATTTCAGCACCATGAGTATGCCCAGGCATGGCGGGCACTTGTTGATGTAACCGGTATACGCGGTAGCGCTGGTCGATACCGCCGGGGACAGCTTCCCGTCTTCATTCCAAATTATTGGCGAGGTGCCTGGAAGGAATTCCCCTCTCATGCAGGTAGATCAAGCCATCTATTCAATACCGGCAGCGCAGCCTGGATCTACCGTTCGATCAGCGAAGGCCTGTGCGGGTTCAAACCGACACCGCGCGGACTGCGCATAGAGTGCGGAATTCCGGCTGAATGGAGTACGGCACATTTTATTCGCCGTTTTCGTCAATCCATTATCGAACTCGAAGTTCGTAGAACAATAAACCCTGCTCCGGGGCTACGATTGATGAAGGTAACTCCCGATGACGGGGACACTAACTCTGCAAGCACAATTATCGAGGGCTCCGAACTGGTCGGAATACGGGAAGGGAAACGGTACCAGCTCTCCCTTGACCTTCCCCTTGCAAAACGACTTGTAGTAATCATGGGTGTAAGCGGTTCAGGAAAATCAACAGTAGCGCGACAAGTCGCACACAAAACACATGCTTTTTTTATGGAAGCAGATGATTATCATACGCCTGAAAACAAGGAGCGAATGGCAGGTGGAGAAAGTCTGACTGACGAAATGAGAGAACCCTGGATGAACGCCCTGTGTCAGGCTCTATGCGATACAGCAAAAACTGACACTTGTGGAATGATTGTTCTGGCTTGGTCAGGTTTGCGACAGGCTCATCGAAGCCGTATCAGATCTCTTGGATTACATACCAGTTTCTTTCTTCTACAGGGCAGCTTTGACCTAATCCAGCAGCGGCTTACTGCACGCATTGGACATTTTATGAATGCGAATCTTTTAGCGAGCCAGTTTCAAGCCCAGGAAAGCACTGATTTTGAAACTGACGTTACCGTTCTGGATGCCGCATTGCCAGTCGATTGCATTGAAGGGCAGATTACGAGCCAGATTGAATCTGGTTTTCAAGATATCCTATGAGCGTATCATATGTCAGATACCCCATATCTATCAGTATCTCGCCGATACGTTTTTCCTTGTGAGTTTTCAGCTGTGCATCAAGCGCCGCATCTAGCTGAAGTTGCGTAATAAGCTTGTTTTCCACCAATATCTCACCGATACGCTTCATATAGTATTTTCTCCGCAGCCAGTACACCCGAAAAACCAATGCCGGCTTCTTACAGTGTAATGCCTGCCAGTCCGTCTTTAAAGTGTTCGAACGATCCGGATACGGTCTTTCCGTTTTCAAGAATTCCAACCGCTTTATCTGAAAGGGTACCGATTCCGGATTGAATAACCACGGATGTATTCAAAAGTACAGTCAGGGACTCTCTGGTGGCGCCAACCTGCTGCTTTAAATTCTGCATATTTTCTTTTATGTCTTTCAGAAGGTTATCAATATGAAGACGGTTTTCTTCCATAGCGAGCATCCGGGTCGAAAGCAGGGAGTTTCGCTCGGAAAGCGAGGTGATCGAGGCCCTGATTCCCTCGATAATACAGGATTGCGAGTCCAGGGCCTCATTCAAATACCCTGTTACAGACCGAAGGCTCTGTTCGCCTCCGTACATTTCCTGAGATATTCTTCCTGTCAGGGAATGAACTTCTTCGGCCAATGCCTTGATATTCGAAGCGATAATTCTGAATCCGCCGCCTTGCGCTCCCAGACGGGCCGCCTCTATTGCGGCATTAATCGAAAGAACATTAGTGCGTTCGGCAATTCCGTCAATATCGCTTAACCGTTCCTTCACACCGCTGAATACTGACAGGCTCGTATCAATAGTTTCTCTCACCCGGTTTCCCAACTGAGTCTCAAGACCGGAAAGCGTTTGGTCAGAAAGGGTATTATCCGATCCAACTGCCCGCTCAATTTCTTTTAATGAAGTGACAACCTGCTCAAGGCTCTCCGTTTGACGATATATCGTCTCGCCGAACTCGCTTACATTTGTATAAAGTTCGATAATATTCGAGACGTTCAGTAAAATAGCCTTGCTCAGAGAATCAAAGCCCTTATCCATTATCGAATTATGCTCGTCAAGCTCATCGGCGGCACCACTTATCAGATCTATGGTATCAAAAAGAACTTCGGTACTCTCAATGGTTGAAGCAAGGCTTTTTTCAATATCACCACCAACGCCGATCGCGTTGTCGGTTGTTTTCGAGACAGCATCAAGGGACTTCTTTAACAACTGCATGCCATCAAAAAAATTCCTGACCATCTCACCCAGTATGTCCGATGAATGAGCAAACTCGGTATCATCCACAAGCTTTCCAGAACGTACCTCTGTTATTGCAGTATTTATGTTATGTGCGAGGCGAATAATGGGCCGTGTATTTATGATATACCCTGCTATACCAACAAGAAAACCGGCGAGAAGACAACCAACTATAAAAAAAATCCCCATCAGGGGGCTTTTAAAATCAACGAACACGAGTGCGTAAAGCGGGAAAAGAATACCCATCGCAAAACCAAACCCTATTGAAAGGCGAAAATTATGTGCCAGAATGCTTTTTTTTCTCTTCATGATATTACCATAAGAGTATCTTTGAGTTGCCATATGTGCAAGGAAAAAAATGTTTATGTGTAATATCAGGAAGAAAGATCAACGTAGCCACGAATCTTGTCCATTTTCCGGATAAGTAAATCTGTCATCAGGGCAGGATAATTCCATGAAGCAACCTTGGCGGGCAGCTTTTGCCGAATGCATTCGACAACTTCATCGATACTGGATAATTCCCTTTTTTCGAACTCGTCCAGTTCATGAATAAAATCAATTAACGCATTTATCTCGCTGCGATACAATGCGGTGTTCTCGCGGAGTACATAGTCAGTATATTGACCGCTTGCATACTTTTTTTCAGCTGCCACAATGAGTGAATCAAGATCATCCTGCAAGTCAAGAAGTTCGAGTTTGAGAATCTTGAAAAATTTTTGCACTCGCGTCATAGACAACCTCCGGATTATATACACTCGATCACGAATAACCTGTTCACAATAAACCTGGTTCGGCACAACTTGAAAACCAGAATTATGTGCACTGATTATAATTGTGTGGAGGAAAATATATTTGTCAAATGAACAGACACATCGTGCGATACTACGCACAAGTGGTATCAGGGGATACCGGCTGAATCCATTTCAGTGGAATACGTATCTTGACCACCAGTATGCTGCCGTGAATCCGCAGACGACTCAAAGAGCACCCCTATCTCTACAGATAGGGCATTCGCAAGTTGTTCGACTGTATCCAGCGACACTCCACGCGTTCCGCGTTCAATATGCATCATAAAAGTGGGTGAAATGCCTGTCGTTTCGGCAAGACGTGCCTGAGTCCATCCTCTGCATTCCCGGAGAAGACGGACATTTCTTCCCAGAGTTTCATGTACATTGGCCATACTTTTTTCTCCAAACACATTTTGTTTCCGTTATCATTTTATCCAAAAAGTGTAACACATCAAATATGACCATGCCAGTTTACGGACATTCTTTTTACAATTCGGCGACGATGTCCTGCGTTGCCTCCCGACAACGCAGGACGAGTCTTTCTATATCCCGCCGGAAGTTAATATCTCAATTACCGTGTCAAAGGCAGGTTTTGTGTAATACAGCCCGTCAAACAACAGCGGATAACTTGTCTCATCATGCAGATCAGTCAACCAGGTATTCGCATCCGTAATGCCCCATAGAGTTATCCCGGTAATACCGGGAAGGCTTCCCGTTTTGCGCTTTTCAAGGAACAAGGTAAAATAATCTGCATAAACTGAAGCGAGCTCGGCCTGTACCACAGCATCGTTCGAGGTAGTATGAATGTCCAATTCCGTTACCTGAACATCCAGACCTTTTTCAAAGAAAGCCTCAACAGCGGTACGGTAGGAAGACACGCCCGGATACCCGATCAGGACATGGGACTGCATTCCCAATACATCTATACGCGCTTCGGGATCTGCCTGTATCGCATCGATTATTTTCAATATTGCAGCTGTTTTTGCGGGAATATAGGTATTGTAATCATTATAGGCAAGAAGCACATCGGATGAAGCAAACTCGTTGGCATATACAAATGCATTTACAATAAAATCTGCATTCCCGTAAATCGCAAACCAGGAGCTTGAATCTGCTCCCCGTAACCAGTTTGTGCTGGTAGCCTGGTCACTTGCGGCTTCATTTACCACATCCCAACTGGTTATAATGCGTTCACCGGCGTTATTCTCGTTCTCCCAATCCTGGACATGGGTCAATACAGATTCGATATACCACCGCATGCGTGCATTCATTTCTGCAACCCCGACACGGGGAAGAGAGGTATTAAAATCCTGCCTGAAAAACCATTCGGGCGTCTGGGAATGCCACACAAGCACATGGCCTCGCATGGTCAAGCCGGAATCCCGACAGTGGGAAAAGGCTTGATCCACAGTGGAGAAATTTAACGCACCGGGTACGGGGTATGTCACTCCGTCTGGACCAGTATACAAGACTGTCTGTGCCGGCGGGTTAGCGCCCAATATGGCATCGGGCTTGAACTCGTTTCCCAGGGTAATACTGTCCGCATGACGCGCAAGTCCCGCACGGATACCGGACTGAGAAAGTTCCGAAGCGAGAACTGCAATGCCAAAATAGTCAAACCACGGAGCGGCCGCTTCCTTGAGAGCGGGTGCTTCCGTCCAGTGAACGGCACCAGAGGGAACATTGATCAAACGGAGGTCATACAGAGTGAA
The DNA here is from genome assembly GCA_001604385.1 of Spirochaetales bacterium Spiro_09. GTDB lineage: Bacteria > Spirochaetota > Spirochaetia > Treponematales > Treponemataceae > Teretinema. Next base: position 38,215 of record LVBK01000013.1, read on the forward strand.
GCTCGTGTCTGCGGGAGCAGATATTCCAATCGCCAGCTCTAATGTATTGGTAAGATTTCGGACATAGTCGCTGTCTGCACCGAGCGATCCATAATCAAAGGCAATAACAAGCTCAAGGATATCCGACACAGCTGCTGAACCCGCCGAACGTCTGGCAAGGACAAGGTTCGTGGGAGGATTCATTTCAATAGCAGTAAACGCTGTTGCACCGGGAGCCTTTACTTCTACAGCAAGGTTCCGGTACGCCAAATTGTCAGAATCAATACGTACCTTCATACCGAGACCGGCAAAATCTGACAGAGTCTGTTCACCCAAATTTACTGAAAACACAGCTGCTGCGTTCCAGTTATTATTGACAATATGCCAGGCAGCTGTTCCATCCACACTAGTTTCGGACACAGAGACACTTGTTGAACCTTCCCAACCGCAGGCACCGGTTTGTGTGAACAACAAAGGGCTCGAATCGACAGGAGTATCATCTACAGGATTATCATCCGGGTCTGATGGTACCTCCGGTGAAGTATCAGAGTCCGGTTTTTCCGCGGTTGAAGTTGAACATGATAGAATAAAGGAACCAAAAACAAATAAGGACACTGTAATGAGGCCAGCGATCAACGAGTTTGCTTTGCGCACAAGCACCTCCAAAAAGTCTAATATATCTATTTTACTAGCATAGCTCCAGGATTACAAGTATTGACCAGTTTATTTTACATAATTCAATTCTGATTGTGGTATACTGCCACACATGACATACCCCACAATACAAGAAATAATTGCACAAAACCTCGACGAACTGCGAAAATGTCCGACGGGAATGAATTGTGCCGAATGTGCCAAGGATGTGTGCGTTACCGTAGTTTCCGCTGCGGACTTTCCAACCCGTTTCGGGCACTTTACCATCGTTGCATTTGTCAACAACAAGGACGCGAAGGATCACATCGTCATTCTCAAAGGTGATATTGGCGACGGCAGCGCGATGCTCACCCGTGTACATTCAGCCTGCTTGACCGGTGATGCGCTCGGCAGTTTGAGATGCGATTGCGGGCCACAGCTGCATCAGGCCCTCTCGCTCATAGAACGCGAAGGCAGGGGTATCGTGTTGTATCATCAGGAAGAGGGACGAGGCATTGGCCTTGCGAACAAACTTCGAGCGTATGCCCTTCAGGATACCGGGTATGACACACTCGATGCCAATATTGCCCTCGGTTTCAAGGCCGATGAACGGGATTACCGGGTTCCCTCTGCAATGCTTCGTGCCCTGGGTATAAAAAGTGTTCGGCTAATGACCAATAATCCTGAAAAAGTGGAAGATATGGAACGTAACGGCATTCGCGTCCTTGAGCGGGTCCAGCATGAACTGCCTGCCCATGAACACGATCGCCAGTACCTCGAGACGAAAAAGGACCGGTTCGGTCACTACCTGAATCTCAAAGGAGAATGACACATGATCAGAACAGCGGCAAAAACAGTAACAGGCCGACCCGCGGTCGACGGAGCAGGCGTGCACATGGTACGGGTGTTCGGAAACCGGGAAGTTCGTGACTTTGATCCCTTTCTTCTTCTTGACGCGTTTGATTCAACGAATCCTGCCGACTATGTCAAGGGCTTTCCCTGGCATCCCCACCGGGGCATTGAAACTATTACCTATCTTTCACAGGGAATTATCGAACATGGCGACAGCCTGGGTAACGGCGGGGTTATTGCCTCCGGTTGTTGTCAATGGATGACGGCTGGCAGCGGCATCATACACCAGGAAATGCCCAAGGAGGCGAAACGCATGCTCGGTCTCCAGATTTGGCTTAACATGCCGGCAGCCCAAAAAATGTCAGAACCCCAATACAACGATCTTGACTCGACGAAAATTCCCGAATTCAAACGCCAGGACGCAACAATACGCCTGATCTCGGGTGTACTTGACGGCAGGGAGGGTGCAATGAGAGGCCGTCATGTGGATGCAATGATCATGGCCATACACCTTGAACCGGGTGGCGAATGCTCCATACCGGTGGAAGCCGGCCACACAGCCTTTGTGTACGGGCTGGAAGGAAGTTTCTTTCTTTCACCCGATACGAATGCGCAAGAGGAGGAATCCCGACGGGCAATCATTCTTGAAAACGGGGATTCAGTATACCTTAAAGCAGGGCCGTCCCAAATGGCCCATTGCGTACTCTGTGCAGCCCCCCCGCTCGGGGAGCCGATAGCATGGGGTGGTCCCATTGTCATGAACACCGAAAAGGAGCTGCAGTTCGCCTTCGAAGAACTTGACCGGGGAACATTTATCAAGCACAAGCGCACATAAGCGATTGATACAGTGAACATAAAAAAAGCTCCGGCGCTACGTGCCGGAGCTTTTTTTTTGCCTGCCAACCAGTTGTCGGCACGCGAATCAATTACTGAAGAGTTATGGTTCCCACGTTTGCAGCGCCACTTCCACAGATCACATACAGAGTCTGATTTCCGGTGCGTCCCTGCAGATTCAAGGTAGTGGAAACATTCTGGTAATTGTTCCATCCGCCGGTTGAACTGAAGTTCAGGGTTCCTACCTGTGTGCCACTGTAGCTTCCAAGAACGATCTTGTAACTGCCGCTCTGTGCGGAAGCAAGATTAAAATTGATTCTGGTCTTGCCAGTCACGTTTACGTTATTGAACTGAAGCCAGTCACCGACCTTCCATCCGCCGACTCCGCCAGTCCATACGGTCAGGCTGGAACTTCTCTGGTTTGCCTGCCATGAATTAAGGGTGATCGCTCCGGTTGTAGGAGTGGTAGGTGTAGTGGGGTTCGTAGGAGTGGTTGTAGTTCCACCAATTGTAATGTTGGAACTTCCGCTGCTCTGATAGCCTTCTGTCGCAAGAATCATGTAATTGTGTGAACCAAGGTTCATGCCCTTGCTCGCCCAGGCGTTGAAGTGATTACCGGAAGTAATTGTTCCGCCGACGCGCTTTGACTGGCGAACGCTCCAGAACTGCTTGAAGGTTGCGGTTCCCTGGATTGAGGGCTGGTTTGTTCTGGTGGTTTCATAGATATCATAGGTGCCGCCATCGCTCGTTACGGTTCCCTTGTAGGTTCCGGTCGGGCGGTAGGTTCCCCAGCTGTCAACGATGTAGTACTCGATCAGGGGATTGGTGGTCCATCCATACAGGCACAAATAGGCGTTTCCTGACGGATTAAATGATCCCGAATAGGTGACCGCGCGGTTGCCGCCGGTGCTCCAGCCCTTGCCGGCCACAAAGTTGCCGGTGTTGCTCCATGAGGTGCTGTAGTTTCCGCCGGAACCCAGTTCCATGGATACGGTACCGGGAGCGTCTGTCCAGAACGAATAATAATATCCGTTATTGGTTCCCGTTGAATTGGATGTTACTGCACGGGCATCGGAATCTGCCTCGGCAACCGGTTTTTCGTTCAGTGCGGTGTTTGAACAACCGGCAAGAACGAGCGCGAGCATTGCAAGCGCGACAATGAGTTTCATTGTACTTTTCATTTTCTCACTCCTTTGAAAGTCGTTTGTCCTTCATCTGCGTCGTGACTAAGCGATACCAGTGAAAACGTTTCTGAGTGAAAAAATATTCGTAAAACCGGAAACCTCATACTGCCCCTCCCTTAACACGATTTCAATGGAAAACAAACTGTGCTTTCACGGTACAACCGTTTTCCTGTCTCCGAAACCGGTTTCGTGGTACCGTTGGACCAGTACCTGAGGTATTGGTTTCGGGCACAGTATGTTGACGCGAACATCAAGATTGAGGCAGAAAACCAATGCCGGGAGAACTACTTGACGGCGGAGCCGCCGCCAACACAGACCTTGCCGGGAGCCCTATTCCCGCAATAGGCGGGATAGCAAAGAAAACATCAGGGAATCATACCCCCATTTGCCGATAATACGTTCCTGCAATAGTGAAAAAAGCTGATCGCGGGAGCCTACACCAAGCTTGCGATATATTGAGCCCACGTGCCCTTTTACCGTTGACAGCGATATTGCAAGTTTATCGGCAATTTCCTTGCCAAGATATCCTTCCAGTTCCAGCTGAAGTATTTCGCGCTCACGGGGTGAAAGATCATAGCCGTCTAGCATCCGGTCATCAGGCATCATCATTGAAGCGAGTACCGGCTTGAAGTCCATACCGTGCCAGCGTATTTTCCCTCCGGCACCTTCCGGACGGCTTTTCTTTGCGAGCAAGAAACTTTCACTGTTCATACCATTGCGTATGCGAAGTTGCACATATCCCGATTGGGTATCCGGGTGCGTTTCTTCAAGCACGAAATCGGTCAGCCGGTACTGAACGGTACTATCAAAACTTTCAAGCCCGAAGAGCTCGCATCCTGCCCGATTGAGATAGGTCAATCTGCCATCCCCGCTGCTTTCCATAATGACTGCGGGAACAAAGTCGGCAATCTCCCGGAAACGGCGTTCACTTTCCTCAACGTTGCGCAAAGCCTCACGGAGTTTTTCCTCCGTACGCTCCCCTTCCCCTACCAGAAGAATATTACTGATTGCGGCACTGACCTGGTAGTGCAGTGATACATAGACATCGCTTTCCGTGCCCTCGTCCTGGCACACCAGAAAGCCGTAATCCTGCTCACCCCGGTACAGGGCCTGGACAATCAGTGTTTTACGCTCATCATTATCAAACAGATAATCCGGAACAAGCTGCGCGGAAAGAAAACGCCGCGGAAGCGAGGGTTCAACCAGCTGGATGCCCCTGCCATCTGTAGCCGCAATGACCAGGCTGTATTTTTGATCCTGATCGTACATGGAGACAAAGGCACCTCTGCCGCTTATAGAAGGCATCAGCGCGTTCAACTCCCGGGACAGGTCGCTGACAGTCAGGACTGCACCGAGCCCCTCGGTGACCTGCTTCATGCCGGAAATAGCTTTGTGATATTTCAGCACAAAATCCATGTTCCCGTTGTCGGCAGGACAACCGCACGAGGCTCTCTGGATCAGACGCACCGGAACCGTACAGCGGTCTGGCACCGCCATGCCGTTTATTGCGTCCAGTAAAAGCTGTCCTGCCCGCCAGGCCTTTGCCTCGACTGGCTGAGCGGCGGTTGTCAGGGACGGTTTCTGAAAGGCTGACAAAAAGGTATTATCGAAACCGGTCACAAGAATTTCTTGCGGAACGTCGATACCCCGGCGCTTCAGTTCATACAAGCCGCCGAACGCCATTTCGTCGTTGGCAAACATGATCGCATCAGGCATTGATGATTGCACATCCAGAAAATACCGGACCGCATCCCGACCGCTTGCAAAGACAAATTGTCCTTCAAATTCACAGAAGCTCTCATGCGGCAAACCGAAAGCGTCCATGGTTTTACGCCATGAATCGAGCCGCTTTCGGGCATCTTCGACACCGCCAGGACCCCCGGCAAAACATATTCTTTTACAGTGATGTTCGCTCACCAGATGGGTTACCAGTTCCCGTATGCCACCCTCATTGTCGGGAACAACGGAGGGAAAAAGCGGTGTATCCATGGAGGATGCGATAACCGGAATATGAGAAAGGCCGATCGCCTGTGCGATAAAATCCAGAAAAGAGGATTCCGAGGAGAACGCGCTCGAATCCACGCACAGTCCGTCTATCCGTGATTTATCGGCCAAACGGTACACCGCTTCACGAACACGCTCGTTTCCCGTCTGTTCATTCGGGTAAAATCGGGAGCTGTACACTATCAGGTCACAATCGAATTCGCGGCAAAATGTATCGAACCCCCGCCAGAAATGTTGCTGGTACGGTCCTTCGAGGTGACTGACAAAAAGACCCAACACTGGTCGACGCCGGCATGAAAGCGGATTCATACAGGAAGTATCAGGTGTTTCAGCTGTTCCAGTAATAGGGAATTTCCTCGATATTCATAAACTTGACAGAATCAGAAAACCGCCAATATCATAAACACTGTGACAGTACGTCATGCGATGAAACAAAGTCATTCATCGCGCACAAAAAAAGAGGAGAAAGTCTATGAAAAAGAGTATGGTAGTTCTTGCGGTGATTGCACTGGTATCAATCCTTGCAACATCATGCGCCTCCGCACCCAAGGCTGAAGCCGGCGCTGCCCCCAAGGCAGTCAATGTTGTACTTCGCGCAGACAAGGCGAAACTGGTAGACGGCGGCGGAGAGGGAATACGTCTTGAAGGCGGCGGAAACGTCGGTTACTGGTCAAGCACAGAAGACCTTGTTAAATGGGACATGGTCATCGCCGAAGCCGGAGATTATACCGTTATGGTAGATTACTCTGTTGACAAGAGCTTTGCGGACGCAGTCGTCAAAGTCAGCCTCGCCGGACAGGACATTGAATGGAAGGTAGAGAGCACCGACTCATGGGGAACATACAAGAAAGCCGAGATTGGCACAGTAACCCTCGCAGCGGGAACCCATCCTGCCAGCATGCAGGCAACCGCCATTGCCAATCGCTTTGTCGCAAATGTGAAGTCCATCATTCTGACCAAGAAATAAGAATACAGTTCGCTGTAGAGTCTGACAGAGCCTGCTTGACCGCAGGCTCTTTTTTTCTCTTGCAGTCCGACAGATACAGATACTCTGAAAAGCACTATACATCCAGGGCAGCAAACTGCGGTGCAAAGGCCTCCACCAGACGAGGCAGTAATTCTTCAATTGTGCCTGCAATGGAAAGACCGGAGGCCTGACGATGACCGCCCCCGCCAAAGGATGAAGCTACCTGACTTACGTCTATTTTGTCGCGGGAGCGAAAACCTACCGTACAATTTGTTTCTGTTTCCTGTCGTATGACTACAATTGCCTCGACGCCGGAAATACTCTGAATCAATTGATACAGCGAGTCTGAATCACGACCTTCCATACCGAACTCTGCAGTCTCTGCAAGCGTTTCCCAGGAAATGATAAGTGCTCCGTCATAATAACTCTGCATGCGCCCAAGAATGCGGGATATCAGAATACGCGATCCGAATGATTTTCCCCCGGTAATCCGGGAATATGTTTTTTTCGGATCAGCTCCCGCTTCTGCAAGACGACCCGCACAATGAAAGGCCTCTCCCTGACTCTTGTCCAAATGGCGGAAATAGCCCGTATCGGTACATAATCCGAACAATAGACAATCAGCTTCCTCGGCACTGACCGCTCCGTTTACGTGTTCGATAATTGCCTGGACAAGGACGGTCGTCGAGGGCGCATGACTGTCAATATAATCCGCCGGTCCCTCTGCCGAATTCGTTGCATGATGGTCAATCACAACACGATCGAGATGGGTAATACCTTCGGCGGCATCACCGACCCGTTCAATGTTAGAACAATCCAGCACGAGAACCCCGGTGTCCGCTGATAAAGAAGCCGGATCAATACGCTGTGCAAAATAGTGCTCCATTCCATGCAATTCAGGTCGTTTAAACGGACCAGCGCTGAGCAGGGTTGTTGTTTTTCCCTTACTCCGTAAAAAATGATCCATAGCCCGACTTGAACCGACACTGTCTCCATCCGGTTCTTTGTGGCTTGCAATAATATAATGAGAATATTTATTCAAAAAAAGTAACAGCTCTTCAGGTATGTGCTTCATTGTTCAAACTCCCAAAAAAATACAAAACGTTTAACTAGATCAATCCAATACCGTAAACGAAAGCAAACGGTTTTGTATCGGACCGCCGGAAATAACCGGTCGGCCGTTTTCTATGAATATATTTATTTCACTGCGAAAACCATATGTGTCGAAGTATATACCCGGTTCAACCGAAAAACAGCTTCCCTCAAGAATGCAGCGATGATCGGGAAATTCAACAGAATCCAGATTGACACCAGAGCCGTGACACTGTGTATCAATGCCATGACCGGTACGATGACGGAGAGCAGAATCAGGCACATGTTGCAATAAAAATGAACGCACGAGTCGATCAAGTTCTGCTCCCGTCACCCTGCGTTCGCAGCGATACGCTTCATCAAGCGCACTGAAAACAAGATCCCGCGCAGTACACACCAGCGAGAATTCCCGCTCTATCGGCGAAGGGACCGTTTCGTCACAATAGCCAACCCATGAAATGTCGGCATAGATACCGGACGGGTATTTCGCCCAAATATCAAATTGAACAATATCTCCGCGTGTAATCCGGCGGGTATCTTCCTGACAGGAATAGTGCGGATTCGCCGATGACCTCCCGGCACCCACTATCGGGGGGTGGTCTGTGACAAGCCCCTCACCCTCGAGAAGAGATATCAGAGCCGCTTGTACGTCAGATTCGCAAAGCTCCTTCGAAGCGCCAAAAGCGTCTACAATCATTCTCCATCCCTGATGCACAATGCTGTACAGGCTTTTCGCTGCACGCATGTGACTTTCTATTCCGTTCCTGTCGAGGATACCATGTACACGCTGAACAAGTGGAGCAGCCGAAACACATTCGATACCGCACTGTACGGCCAGGTCGCGGGACGATGCGTCCATTGTCGAAAGAACGGGAATCATCGGATCGGAGAGAACTCCCATACGGGTTCCGGAAAGCGAAGCGAGTGCAGCCTCGAGCTGATTACGGGATGAATACAGACGCGTTCTGCCCGGCAGGGATCGCAGAATATCGGGTTCAATTGCATGCACTATGGCAAGGGGTTCTCCATCTGAAAGAATCGCATAAAACCATGGGCGGGTAGATACAGAACCGCTTTCAAGACCGAGTAACCGGTCGGTAAGCGTATCCCGGTGTGCAAAATTGCAAAAAAGCCATCCGTCGAGCTCTTCGCGACGGATGGCTTCCCTGAAAACGGATAAATCAGGCATAGATTCCTTTTACTGAATGAATCTGTCAGTCACTTTGCCATGAAAGAAGACACAACAGGGCTAAAATTTGATATCAAGCTTTTCTACTTCAAACTTCGAATCAAGATCTTCGCGCATACCCATAACGCCCCAAACCGGGTGCTTCAGGTTTTTCGGTACGACCACACGCACATGATTAAATTCACCTTCCTTTAGAACGATGGTCATGTACGGGGCAATGTCCCCGGTATACAGATTCATCATTGCACGTTGGTCACGGCGGTCAAGCCAGGTTTTCGGCACATAGGCTTCTCCTGTTTTCAAACCGGAGCGCCGGTAAATGACATAATATCCCTGTCGGTGCGGGAAAATCTTGAGTATCGGTACGTTGATGTAGTACATATCCGATTCTTGGGACGCGGCAGGAATGACCGCAAAAAAAGACAATACAATCATGAACGCAAGAATCAGAAGCACGGGCCTTTTCATAGTAAACCTCCGGATCTTACTTAATTATATAACCCACCCTTACAATGTTGCAAGCATAATTGCTTTAATAGTATGTTTGCGGTTTTCCGCCTGATCCCACGCCCTGCTTTTCGGACCGTCTATTACAGAGGCGGTCACCTCCTGGCCTTTGACTGCGGGAAGGCAGTGCAGGAAAATACAGGATGGATTTTCGGTACGATCAAGGAGGGCGTCATTAACCTGATAGGGAGCGAGCAATTCCTTGCGGGCATCGGTCTGGGATTCTTCACCCATTGAAATCCAGACATCGGTATACAGCGCGTCGGCACCACGTACTGCGTCAAGACTGTCTGAAACCGTAATATGTGCTCCGGAATTGTTGGCCCAAAGCTCGCATTCCTTTAAAAACTCGGGCCGGGGCGACAGTTGGGAGGGACAGACTACGGTCAAATTTATTCCTAATTTTGAACAAATAATGATAAGGGAGTGCACAACATTATTCCTGCCGTCGCCAACAAAGCAAACCTGTTTGCCTTCAACCCGTTCAAAGGCTTCCTGCAATGTCATGACATCAGCCAGAACCTGGGTCGGATGGTATTCATCGGTCAGACCGTTATATACGGGAACACCGGAATAGGAGGCAAGCGTTTCAACAGTTTTCTGGCTGTAGCCCCTGAACTCGATGGCGGAAAACATGCGGCCAAGCACTCTTGCCGTATCTTCAACGGATTCCTTGCTACCAAGCTGAATGTCCTGCGTGGACAAGAAAACAGGATGACCTCCTTCCTCTCCAAATGCGGTTTCAAAGGCGCAACGTGTCCTGGTAGAACGCTTTTCGAAAACGAGGGCAAGGGTTTTTCCCATAAAGCGATGGTGTACGTCTCCGTTTCGCGATGACTTCTTCGCCAAATGCGAAAGTTCAAGCAAGTACCTGATTTCCTCCGGTGACCAGTCTTTCCAGTTAACCAGAGATCTTCCTTTCAATGCGGCAGGATTCATAGCTTTCCCCTTGCTGTTCAAAAAAACTCGATTTTTATAGTATTTACGGTTATACTAGCAAGCTGTACACACGCTGTCAATCAGAGGTAATCATGCTGTATATACACGTCAGTCTCCGGTATCACCGCCAACTGGCACGAATAAGTCCGGAGACTGTTTCCTCCTTTTTCTCGACATTACAAGAATCCGTCAAGAATAACGGTGGAACTGAATATACATCCTCACAAACATCAATCTACTGTTTTGACGAAAAATCGGTCGGCTTTGCCTTTGCGACATCGCGTGTAATCGGGGATATTCAGCAAATTCTTGACCATCAGCGGGAACGCATTCGCGAATATTTTATTCTGGTAGACCGAATACCCGACACCAGTTCGTGTGAACAGGCTATCGACGCCGCAGGAAAATTTCTGTGTACACCTCTTCCGGATGAAGGTGTATTAATTTCGGAAACAGCGGTACAGTTGCTTGATTCTTACATTAATACCGTTCCTCTAGCCGGAACCCTGCTCCGGGCATGTACCGGAAGCAAACTGATTCCTTACAGCACAGATACCCGCGATAAAAGCGAAGGTTCCGGGGATTTTTTCTGTCTCTTTCCAACCGATCCGGATGACATGATTTCCCCTCTTATAGATTTTCTCGACCAGTCTCGATTTCCGCAACCGGACTCACCGTCCCGGCAAGCAGTCCGAATGTTCCAGGCCAACCGTTTTTCGCCTGCTCAACCGGAATTCCGTCTTGTCGCCTGTTATGAGTATATCAGTCTTTGTTTTGACAACTGGAGCAAGCAAAATGGACGCCTTCCCCTGCTCCGGCTGTACGGTCCCCATGCGACACGGGAGATGCAGGGTCATCTTGAAAAATTTCTTGAAGGAAGCTGCCGGTTCGAGAGTGACAATACTCCGGTACAGTACATGCCGATCGATTTCAAGAACATTCCGCGAGATTTACTTGAACTTGCCTATCTTTCGTACCGCTGCGTACAGTTTCTCTACGCCAGTGAGTATGAATCTTTTTTTGCTTCTATCGGGAAAAAGGGGGCCTTCATTCAATCCCTGGGGTCATGGTTGTATTCGTTCGGCTTTTTGTCGGATCCCTTCGATTACCGTTCGTTGAATCGCGATACATATTCAAAACTGGTTGAACTGCTGGGATTCAAATGCGCCGACCTTGACAAGCTTCTTGCCCGCTGGTTGTGGAATAGTTATTTGAAAGGAATATTACAAGCAGGGTTTCCGCTCATGGAAATACTGGATAAGCTCGGTTTTTCAGTACCTGATTCATTTATGGTCAACTGCATCTATCACGCACCCAATCCACAGGAAGCGGTAAACTCCCTGAACAGGCCCTTTTCGTCGACAAAGGTTGCACATGCAGTCAGGGAAAGCAACCGTTCATGGAATCTGTATGAACGAGGTCTCTTTTCGGAAGCAGCTCTAGTTTCGAAAGAGTGTTTGCATACATTCCAGAAAGAACATATAGCCGCAGGAGAACACCGGACCTTTTCACTCATATCACGTTTATCCCTGGCACTCGGCAAAGGTGCCGATGCGGCTGTCTATCTTGAATACGCCTATGAAAGTGCTGAAAAACTGCATGATTATGATTTTACACTTCAAACCAAATTCGATATGGCGATGGTGCATTTTTTAAATGGAAACCTGCCGATTGCAGCGACATTGCTCGATACCGTCGATAAAATGATTGAGGCATGCTATGCAAAAGACTGGGAAATTGTCTGCTTGTTCATGAAAGGCCGCACCTCCTTTGAAATGGGTGACTACAAGAATGCCGCACTCATATTTAACACCGCAACTACGTATGCCTCCGTACACCAGTTATCGGGTTCGATATGTTTGTGCAGAACATGGTACGCACGAACATTGTCGCATATGGGCAATTATCAGGAAGCCGCAGATATTTTGGCGCAATGTACGCAGCACATTCCCGACGCATGGCTCTTCCTGGTTGAGGCAGGCATCCTGGCCCAAAAAAAATTGGGAGGTCTTGAATTTCCGGATTCCGTTGACCCTATGTTTACCACTTCCCAATTATCCGAAGGCGACAAAATAAGCTGGGTTACCGGATTTGAATGCGCCGAGGACAGGGCATATTGTTCATCACCCGTGACGCGTACGGCAAGCAAAATGTATAGCGTGTTTATTATTGCCTACCGCTCGCTTTGTGCATCGAATCGTCCGGATACCTCAGTTTTCATCAACATGACCGAGCTTGCAAGAAGCGCAACAGAACGTTCAGATCCATGGGCAGCCACTTACTGGTATTTATGGTACACTATTGGTAGACGGTGGAATTTCATAGAAGCCGCAGAAGGCGAAGCAGCCCTGAGCAGGGGATTCAAATTGCTGCAAAAAAGGACAAACGCTATACCCGACACTGTAGAACGCGAAGCATTCATGCAAAAACCGGTGTGGAACCGCAAGTTGTTTATGACCGCCCGGGACAATAAGCTCATCTGAAAGCCCCAAAGCCCCCCGCTTGACTTTTTTTAATCGTTTTGTTACTGTGACTTTCGTAACGGCGGCATAGCTCAGTTGGTAGAGCATACGGCTCATATCCGTCAGGTCATAGGTTCAAGCCCTATTGCCGCTACGACAAGGGTTGTCAGGTAAGTGTACCGGACAACCTTTTTTTTATGCACACCCAAGAATCAGCCGGGTCAAGAATATCACACTCAAGAGCAAGTTACCGAAAACTCAAGAGTTGTTCATCCGGTTACAGAACAAGCGCTTCAAATAATCATCTTTTCTTAACCTCTTGCATAACCGATAGATACGAGGCCTCCATCTCCTATTGACCGGAATTGCTGACAGTACGAGAAATCAAAAAAAAAGAAAAATACCGATAATTCGCAGATGGCATGATTTTTGCTGGTTCTATATTCCCCAAGGAGGAATATATGACAGATCAAGAATTGGCACGTATCATGGCCGTATATTGTGCCGAACCAAACCCGGACATGCTCGGAAAACTGGTCAACCAGGTGGCTGAATTTCTTTATTTTAATATCGGTCAATACCGGTTGCGTATGATGGATGAAGACTTCAGAGGTGATTTCATCGTTTGGATATATCCGCGACTCTCCGTCATCATCAATCGGTATTCAGCCGAACGCGCGCTTTTTAAAACATATCTGCGCGGCATTATCAGCACCTCCTGGTATAATTTTTTACGCCAGCGAATTAAAACCACTGCCAAGGAACGTGTCGTAGAACAGGAGGAAGAAACCAGACTGTTAAGCATTGAAGCCGAAGGGTATACCCGTTCAGAACAGCTGGGAATCATGACAGCATTTGAACAACCCGGCACACCGAAAATGAAAGCGATAAAACGACGTTCACTCCTGTTGCTCGCATGCAAGGCAGGCAGACAAATAGGTGATGAAGATATTGAGAAAGTAGCCAGAACCTGCAATATATCCGTACCCTACCTGCAAAACAAGATTGAGGTATTAAGAAAAGAATGCAGCAAAATTGAGGATAAGTTCTTCAAAAAGCAGGAGAACAGATACTATTACTATTTGCGCGCTCGTCGATGTCTGGTTGAAATGAGTTACCACGATCCGGTAAGCGCAACCTATGCACGTTTAAAAGAAGAATACGCCTGGTGCAGGAAACGTATACAGGTACTTGATATTGAACGTCGAAGACTGTCCCGCGGGCCAAGCAACCGATTGATAGCCCGGTGTCTTGAAATACCACGGGGAACCGTAGATGCAAGTCTTGCACATGCACAACAGCGCTGGTATCCTTGACCATCATGAAGATATATTTTGCGTCAGGTAATTCACACAAACGGGAGGAAATGGCCCGTATTTTTCAGCCTCATTCCATTGTTTTGCCCTCGGACGAGGGCATTTCATTCAATCCCGAAGAAACAGAAAACAGTTTTTTTGGCAACTCACTTTTAAAAGCCAGGGCCTTGTGGGAAATTGTACAAAAACCTGTTCTGGCAGATGATTCAGGCATTTGTGTCGACGCACTTAATGGAGCACCCGGCATCTATTCCGCACGTTTTGGCTCTGAGAATGGCATTGAATTGTCATCCGGACAACGAAATGAACTGCTCTTGTCACGAATGAAAGGAATCACGAACAGAACAAGCCGGTTTGTGTGCAGTATGGTACTCTATTTGGGGAAGGACCGGTTTATCAACGTTCAGGAAACTCTCGAAGGAGTCCTTATCGACAGAGAACTGGGAACAGGAGGTTTTGGCTATGATCCGGTGCTTTTTGTGCCATCCTACAATAAAACAGTTGCACAAATGACTGCAGAAGAAAAGGATGCGTGCTCGCACAGAGGAAAGGCAGGACGCTTGCTTGTACGATTGCTGACAGATGACATTACATGACATGGATTTTCCTGAAACATTGGTGCATCCCGTACCGGCAACAGACGATACCGGATGCATCGCGTTACTCCCGAATGAAAAAATGTATATGAGGACCCGAACATCCGGACCACCTGAAACCCGCTCTGGATGCAAGCTGACAAAGAGCTTCCTTGGTGTAAAACGCAACATGAGTGATATCCTGTCGATACCACCAGGAGTTGAAGTACACACGGTTATCCCCATTTTCCGAGGGTAAGGTACGGGTCCCAATCGCGCAAAGACCTCCAGAGCGAACAGACTCATATAAACCCGCAAAACCTTCTTCCGGATTAGTAAAATGTTCTGCGACCTCGAGGCAGGTCACGATATCTGCCCCTCCCTCAAACGAAGGAGTATCTGCGCTAAAAAGGGGATCCCAGCCCCTGCATTGTATACCCTTTTCCTCTAACAGCATTACAAGTGCAGGCACAGGCCCGCAGCCGAAATCGAACACCTTACAGGAGGCAAGTCCTATAGCGTGTGCATGGGCTGATACTGCATTCCAGAAGGATTCAAGATAGGTGCGGTATCCCGTATTTGACAGGGTATTATTATGAAGTTGATAGCGTTTCTTTTCGGTTTCCCTGTCCGGCACACAGCCGGCATCCATAAAAATGGACTTACATTGTACACAATAATGATACAATCGCTCACCTGCCATAAAGGGCTCACATTGGGGTTCACGACAGAAAATACAGTTTTTTATCATATTTTGGGTGTTTATCCTCAAGTTTTCACTTCCTTATGCCGATAAAGAGTCAGGGGTAAGACTATTCTTTTTGAATGGCCTTATCAATACTGGACCAGCGGGTACATGGACCTGTCACTGCTGGTTCGGGCGGCACTCATGGATGAATGCCGTTAGAAGTATTCCACGGAGGAATAACTATGGTTATCAACCACAACCTTTCTGCAATGTTCGCTCAGCGAACTCTCGGCGTCACCAACGGTGCAATCGGCAATGACATTTCAAAACTGTCTTCCGGTTTACGCATCAACAAAGCGGGTGACGATGCTTCCGGTCTTGCGGTATCAGAAAAAATGCGCAGCCAGATTCGCGGTTTGAATCAGGCATCACAAAACGCATCCAATGGTATCAGCTTTATCCAGGCAACCGAGGGATATCTGCAGGAAACCACCGACATTCTGCAAAGAATTCGCGAACTGGCTGTTCAGTCTTCAAACGGAATCTATTCCGCTGAAGATCGTATGCAGATCCAGGTCGAGGTTTCCCAGCTCGTGGCTGAAGTAGACAGAATTGCAAGCTCCGCACAGTTCAATGGAATGAACATGCTGACCGGCCGGTTTGCCCGCGAAACAGGTGAAAACCAGATTACCGGTTCAATGTGGTTCCACATCGGTGCAAACATGGACCAGCGCGTCCGTGCGTACATCGGTACAATGACCAGCGCGGCGCTCGGCATCCGCAATCTTGGTGACGAAACAATCATGACACTTGAGAGCGCAGATTCTGCCAACCGCAGTATTGGCGTACTCGATGAAGCCCTGAAAACAGTCAACAAGCAGCGTGCCGATCTTGGTGCATATCAAAACCGCCTGTCACACGCTGTCAGCGGTTTGAATATTGCATCGGAAAACCTCTCTGCAGCAGAATCCCGCATTCGTGATACCGATATGGCCAAGGCCATGGTCGAGTACACAAAGAATCAGGTTCTTTCGCAGTCTGGTACTGCAATGCTTGCCCAGGCTAACGCAAATAGCCAGCAAGTCTTGTCGCTTCTCCGATAACGTAGTATAATTGCAAGAAGGATCAGCCGGAATAATATATTCCGGCTGCCCTTCCCGCAATGACATGAACCTGCAATTGCCAGGTTTTGTATGTTTTTTAAAGAAATGTTGAGTGTGAGCATGATGCATCATTCAACACTATGAAATATAGCCTCTACCGTTTAGCTAACCGGTACTGTGCGATGATCTTTGAAAAATACCTTCCTTAAAGTGTGTCCGGACAGCATGGACGGTTAATTTTCTGTATATCAGGTAAAATTAACCATCCGTGCTGTTGATTGGGACACAGATCGGTCGCTCAAGAGGCGCTCTTGGCTGATCGGTCTTTCCGTTTCGACGGCAGGTTGTCCGGCAAGGATTGACGGACAAACAAGACTTCAAGGAGGGTCATAAATGGTCATTAACCATAATTTGAGTGCTATGTATGCTCAGCGGTCTACCGGCGTCATTCAGTCCGGTATGCAGCAGAACATCGAAAAGCTCTCTAGCGGTCAGCGTATCAACAAGGCTGGAGATGATGCTTCAGGTTTGGCTGTATCTGAAAAGATGCGGAGCCAGATCCGGGGACTCAACCAGGCCGGACAGAATATCCAGAATGGTGTGTCGTTCATCCAGGCAACAGAAGGTTACCTGAACACAACAACAGACATCATTCAGCGCCTTCGTGAACTTGCCATTCAATCTTCAAACGGTATTTATTCCGCAGAAGACAGAATGCAGATTCAGGTAGAGGTTTCACAGCTTGTTGATGAAGTAAACCGCATCGCCAGCCATGCCCAGTTCAACGGAATGAACATCCTGACCGGACGTTTCGCCCGTGACTCCGTATCCGGTCCAATGCAGCTCCATGTTGGAGCGAACGTTGACCAGAACGAAAAGATCTTTATCGGGACCATGACCGCTACGGCTCTTGGTCTTACCGGAGCCCAGGGGATGGAAGACTCTATGATTTCACTTTCTTCTGTTGACGGCGCTAATATGGCTATTGCTTCCCTTGATTCTGCCCTCAGAACCGTTTCAAAGCAGCGTGCCGATCTCGGTGCCTATCAGAACCGGTTTGAAATGGCTTATAAGGGAATCACTATCGCAGCGGAAAATCTGCAGGCAGCTGAATCACGTGTTCGTGACACAGACATGGCCAAGGAAATGGTTGATTTTACAAAAAACCAGATCCTGACCCAGGCAGGAACCGCAATGCTTGCACAGGCCAACACACAACCGCAGTCAGTTCTCAGACTGATTCAGTAGCATGTGGCTTTATCGGGTGAAAAAGAGAATTCTGGACGTCATCTCTTTTTCGGGTTTTATAAAACAGCCTGAACGGGTTGTGGACTGATCAGACAGTCCATAATCAGGAAGAAGAAGAAGCGCCCTTCTTCTTCCCTTTTGAAATGAACCGGTACTATCCGGATCACCATACCGCATACCGAATGGGGTTTATTCCCTTCGGACAGCAATTTTTCGCGTATCAGGGAAGATACACATGCGAATTTCTTTCAAGGAGGTAGCCGATGAGTATAGAAGCAGTCAGCATCGGCCAGCAATTATCGGCAATGGATCGCCGTCTTGAAAGTTCAGTCAACACTACATTGCGTACCACAGCAGCAACTTTACAGACAGCAGAACAGGTAACTCACTCAGAGCGGGAACAACCATCGACCGATGAAAACGTAGAGCGTTTTGTTGAGCAGATGCAGAGTTTATCAAACATGTTCGACAGGAAATTGCAATTCCAGGTCAATCGCGAGCTGGAACGGGTAATTATCAAGGTTATCGACTCTAATACCGATAAGATAATCAGGGAAATACCCTCTGCAGAGATACAAAAGCTCCAATTACGGATCAAGGAGGCTCTTGGCCTTCTTTTTGACGAGTCGATATAGACAAGGCCTACGCCGTGAATCCGGAAACCTCTGCATGAGCAAGATGAGGAGGTCAGTATGTCCGATTTAAGCATACCGGGCGTAACGGCAAGCAAATATAAAACTGACGAACTCATCGAAGCCTTAATGAAGGTTGAACGACTCCCCCGAGACAGGGCAGAGGCCGAACTTGAGACGTTCCGCAGCCAACAATCAGCCTGGAGACAGATTAATCAGCTTTCAACGACACTGCGTGACACATCACGCAGTATGTACTCGTACAACAATCCATTCAACGAAAAACTTGCCAGTTCCACCAATGAGCGTGCAATAGACGCAACGGCAACACGCGACGCAAGAGAGCAGTCCTTCAGGGTGTCTGTAGCACAGATTGCACAGGCAGACAGTTTCCTTTCAGAAGAAATTTCCCGGGACGGCAGGGTGACAGCCGGCGAATATATCTTTTCTGTAGGTGATAAAAGCATCCGGTTCAACTGGAAAGGCGGGAGCTGGAGGGAATTCAGCGATGCGGTAAACAGGCGGTCAGAAGGGCTGATCCGTACGTCAATCATTCAAACAAGTCCCGGTAAGCAGGCGATTCTTTTTGAGGCATTGAAAACAGGTTCCGATCAGCGTTTAGGATTCAATGGCGCGGCTCTTGACCTGGCTCTCGAGGCAGGAATAATAAAAAAGAACGATTCAACTGTTGTAGAAGTAAACCCCTCCTCTCTTTCAACACCTGCACAAACCAACAATATTGCCTCATTTTCAGAAATTGCGCGCGCCTCGCAGAACTTGGTACTGGAAATGTCTGTTTCAGTAAAAACCCGCGAAGCGTCCTCAAGTACTCAAGCACAAAATCGGGGAGTACAACTGGAAGAGCCGGGAAATCTGACCTTTCAGGGTATAACCATACAAAATGCACCCTCGGAGACCGGTCCTGGATTACAGCGGCCCCAGGAGAAGCAAGCACCGGTAGAAAACCTGAATGTGCTGTCAGTGCGGACCAGCAGGGGCATTTCCATACCGCTTGATGCGCTCACAGATTCCCCCGATACTCAGTCCCTTTCGATTCCTCTTTCCGAATTCGGAGATATTGACGCACTTCTGGTGAATAATAAAAACACAGCCAAAGACATCATTATCGAGAACATGAGAATAATTGATCCCCGGGCAACAGGAGAATATACTCCGGTCAACCCTGTTTCTACGGCACAGGACGCACTCCTGTCATTCGAGGGAATCCGTATTACCAGAAAGACAAACACCATTGACGATCTGGTTCCCGGTGTCACGCTCAATCTACACGAGCAAACAACAAAGAATGAAACAATATCAATTACGCCAAATACAGAAGCAGTCAAGGAAAATGTTATCGAGCTGGTTGCCCGATATAACCGGGTATTGGCTGAAATAAACATATTGACCCAAAACAAGCCGGAAATTATTTCCGAAATTCAATACTTTACTCCGGAAGAGCGCACAGAAGCAGAAAAAAAACTCGGTATGATGCAGGGTGATACGACACTGAATACGATCAAAAATAATCTTCAGCGTATAGTAACCTCCGTATATCAAACCGGAGAATCAAATTCAATACGCATGCTTTCAGACATCGGAATATCCTCCAAAGCTACAGCTGGAGCCGGAATTGATGCCAGCAGATTGCGGGGATATCTGGAAATTAATGAAAAACAACTGGATGATGTACTGAAAAATCGTATGGAGGAAGTAAAGACCCTGTTTGGTTTTGATACCGATGCGGATCTTATTATTGACTCGGGCGTCGGATATGCACTCGACACAGCGGTTAATCCCTATGTGCAAACAGGAGGCATATTCGCAAACCGTACATCAGGTCTTGATACCCGTATAACAAATAGCGAAAAACGGATAACACAGCTGGATATACAACTGGCATCAAAAGAAGCAGACTTGCGGAGAAAATACGGGCAAATGGAGGGTACCCTCAACAGTTTGCAAAATCAGTCCAATTCCATAAGCAATTTTAGCAAGCAAAACAGTAATTAAAGAAGGAATCATAGAATGGATATTTTTATTGACAACAAGGCTATTGACTTTACGATCGAAAATGAAAACACCATAGGACAACTTTTAGGCGAAATAGAAAAGCTATGTGAAAATGCAGGTATGACCATCACCGGGATTCAGATAAACGGAGCTTCAGTTGCCGCTGAAGATTTAGATGAAATATTTCTCAAACCATTAACCGCAGTACAAAGAATAGACCTTGAAACCATATCCGGCGTTGAAATCAGACACATGATGAATTCACTCGGAACCGCCTTTCTGTCTCATGCACACATGCTGAGGGAAATACCGGTAAAATTGCAAACCGGCAATGATCTGTTTGTCATGGAAGGGATCAACCATTTTTCCCGGGATCTGCAAAACATCTACCGCATTATACCGCTCCTTCACTTGACCGGTCTTGAAGAAACCGATCTTATGATCGAGGGAGAACCATTGAACACGCTGCCTGAACGCCTGTCTCCCCTCCTCCACGACCTGCTTGAAGGATTGAAAACGGGAGATACCGTTCTGGTCGGCGATATATCGGAATATGAACTGGCGCCACGCATAGAGAACCTCAGTGGGATATTATCGGCTATGCCTTCAACAGGCAACGGAATGAGGTGATACAGTAACGATTCACTCGGAATAAAGGGAGGTGCATTCATGTTTCTATTCGCGCAAATATTGCCACAACCGAAAACCAGTCTGGGCAGTGGCTATGTCATTGCACTGGCTGTAATTGCCTCTGGCATCATCCTCCTAAAAATTTATAATTCACAAAACGAGAAAAAAAGCGGAACCCGGCTTCCCGGCCATGCAAAGCCGGTACATTCAACCGTACCTTCAGCTGACAAGCCGCTTACACAGGCGGGTACAATCAGCCAGATACGGAACGAAATGAAAAAAATGACTCAAACGTTCGGGTTTACCCCAGAAGAAGAGGAATACTTTATTGCCCTGTGTGTAAAGAACGCAATCAAAAGACCGATACAGCTGGTTAAAAACACATCCTTACTTGATGATCTTTTTTCCCGGGTTGTGTCTCAGCTTAATCAGGGACATGGACAGACAAAAAAACCTGAAAATGAAAAAATGACAATCTTTCGAATTAAAGAAAAAATTGAGGCAGCAAAAAGGAATGCGAAAAACATAAAAACCACGCGAAAACTATCACAGGGACAGGCAATCACGCTCATTACCAAGAAAGATGAACAGTATGCGTCGTATATTGTTAATGTTGACGATCAGGGATTTGCCTTTCCTGTACCCCGCGATTTCTTCGGTAATGAACTGCGCATTCCGGTTTGGTCAGTGCAAACTGTTTTTTTTCAATCACCGACAGGACAATCCTACCGTTTCAAGGCTCGAGTCAGGCGGTACGTCTCAAAAATGAATGAAAACAGAATTCTGATGTATCATAGCGATTCCCTGAAGGCACTTCCAAACAGGCAGCATGAACGAAGAGAAATACGGGCACCGGCCAATTTTGTGCACGTAAACGTGGCGAATATAGTGAATGGTAAACAAACAGAACACCGGTTCTATCCAAATGGAAAAGAATTGATGGGAACGTTGATTGATATTTCAGCGGGAGGATGCAGCATAATCAGTCCTGCACCACGGCCGGAGGGCGATTATATCGAAATTAAAACGATAATCGACGGTACAATTGAAGACACGATGATCGGAAAAATTATACGCTGTCATAAAGAAAGCGCAAGCGATGATACAATCATGCACATTCGCTTCGCAAAGATGTCCAGGGCTACCATGAATAGAATTTTTGCATATATTTATAAGTACGGAGAAAAACATACGTGACGATAGATGATATAAGCGATATTACCAGAAAAGAAAATTTTATCTATTACAGACGAGAATTCTTTGGAAATGCCTCATATAACTTTATGAACAGGGTTCACAAGGGACGTATCGAGTTTACCATAGAGACTACTCCAATGGGCACAAAGGATATAACCATAAAAATTGTAGATCCTGTTGAATACCCCCTGATACCGGTAATAAAAAGCTTGAAGGATTATATAAAGACAATGGATAAAGAGGGAAAACTGCCCTGACGGCATGAATCTTGACCCGCCCATGCGAATCACGTTACTTTACTGTTCATGACACTGGTTTCACATTCTTCCCTGGAAACATATAAAATTGGTACATCTATAGGACAGGCTGTTAAAGAGGGAGATATTTTGGCCCTTCAAGGAACCCTGGGAGCCGGAAAAACCAGTTTGACAAAGGGTATTGCTCAAGCTCTTGGTATATCCGATGACATAACCAGTCCTACGTTTACCCTTATCAATGAATATACGGGCCGTATGCCCTTATATCACATGGATGTATACCGACTTGAAACAAATGAAGATTTCCTCGATCTGGGTGCAGAAGAATTACTGTATGAAAAGGGAGTCTGCGTCATCGAGTGGAGCGAAAAAGTCATGTCAGTACTCCCCTCTCACACCATAATTATTTCCATTTCAATACAGAATAACAATGAAAGGCTCATCACTATACAGAATTGGCCCTATGGAGTAATTAGCATATGAATATTATCGCACTTGATACGGTCACGCCGGTACTGTCAGTAGCAGCAAAAGGCAGAGGAGGAACCGCATGTCTGACTCTGACTGATGGAGGACAACACGCTCCGAAATTGCTGGAACTCCTGACCGAGGCCTGTTCCCTTGCCGGGTTTTCACCCGATCAGACTGATGTAATCGCAGTTCCCGAGGGGCCCGGCTCATTTACCGGGCTGCGACTGGCATGGTCTTCAGCCAAAGCATTGCAGCTCGCTTCCGAGTGCCGGCTGGTACCTGTCCCCCTGCTTTCATGCTACGCTCTGCCGTTTTTTTCCTGGAACGGAGCCCTTGTTTCGGTTCTTGACGCCAAAAAAAACCGGTTTTACGTGCAAATTTTTCGAAAGGGCAAACCGGTGCACGCAACAGAAGATATTGAGTGCGGAGAAATTGTCGAACGGCTTGATCCGGAAGAACGAATCCTGATTACAGGACCAGACGCGGAGCTTCTTTGCCAGAACATGACGCTGCCCCAAAGTTTGCATCCAATACTTTGCATACCGACCCGGCCACAAGGAGTTGCAGAATTAATGGTTCAATTTGCGGATAATATCAAATCGGAGTATACTGATAACATAACGGATTATTCCGGTCCGTTGTATGTGAGAAAAAGTGATGCAGAAACAAACTACTCCGGGAATGGAAAAACAAATACATGATCCTCGCGACCCGCCAGACATTACAGAGTTGGATTCTCTTGAAGACGATCTAGTGGAAAAAGAATCCTCTCTTAGCTGTGAGCAGGAAATACAAACGATGATCCAGCTGGCGAAAAATCCGAACACAGCCCAGATGATTCTTGACCGGAATTTCGTTGTTGTCTATTCCAGTCCGAAAACCGAACTACTTTTCAAAGACTATTATAAAATTGCAAAGAAACCCTTTTTCAATATTTTCAATCAACCTTTTCGAACCAATGAAATACGGGAATTATTGATTTCCTTAAAATCCTGGGAACGGGGCTACTCCTGGTCGGGCACGCTCATGCACAAAACGCAAACGACACGGACCATGATAACCCGTACCTCCATCAATCCCTTTTTTACGAACGGTACTGAAATTGCGGGGTTTATCCTGTTCTTTGAGGATGTAACGCGGCGATACAATGAACGGCTCCGGTCAACTTTCAGCAGCATACTGGAAGCAGCAAAATTGAAGGATAACGATACCGGTCTGCATAATGAACGGGTCAGTTACTATTCCAAGAAAATGTCATCATATTTGTATAAACAGCGGCTCTACCCGCAAATTGACCCCGATTTCATCGAAGATATCGGCTTCCTCGCAGCCATGCATGATGTCGGAAAAATAGGGACCCCTGACTATATTTTGCAAAAACCGGGAAAATTGACGGAACTTGAATGGGAAATAATGAGGGAACATACGATCAACGGAACCTTTATCCTTTCATCCTATCCAAATCCGATGGCGAAGGAAATTGCCCTCAGTCATCATGAATGGTGGAATGGGAACGGTTATCCGTTCAAGCTTGAAGGAGACATGATACCCCTGTCTGCCCGAATTGTAACGATCGCGGATGTCTATGATGCCCTGCGCATGAAGCGCACGTACAAAGAAGAGTTTACCCACGAAGAGACCGTTTCGAAAATTCAGGCAGCCTCGGGGGTACAGTTTGATCCTGCGCTGGTTGAAGTTTTCATGCACATAAACCGGGATTTTGATGAAATATGGAACCTCTTGCGCGACAATAATCACAACGAGGACAGCAGAGCACGGGAACAGGAATATTCAGATATCATATAGCAGGCTGTTGAACAGCAACGGGACTTTCAGCAACCTGCTCAAAATATGCGTTATTACCGGAAAAGCTGTTTAATTACCCAAGAATATCGGGCAATTTGGAGGCATCAGCATTCGAGACAGCTGCAGCGCGATTCTCGTTCTGTATTGCTTCATACACCTCATGGCGAAAAACCTTGACGGATTTTGGCGCTTCAACCCCGACCTTGACCTGATCGCCCCGTATTTCAATGATTGTCAAAGATATATCCTCACCAATCATTATTCGTTCATTGACCTTTCGTGACAATATCAGCATCAATGACCTCGCTTCGCGGCGAATTCCGCCACAAGATCATGCTTGGTATGCCATTTCGGGTCCACCAGAATCGCCTGCATCGCCATATTGTTTTTTTTATTGATGATCAGAGGGCCTTGCAGATTCGCGGTGACAGGTCCGCCATCACCCGGTATGGTAATA
The DNA here is from genome assembly GCA_001604385.1 of Spirochaetales bacterium Spiro_09. Lineage (GTDB taxonomy): Bacteria > Spirochaetota > Spirochaetia > Treponematales > Treponemataceae > Teretinema. The sequence goes on from LVBK01000013.1 coordinate 63,250, forward strand.
AGCGTAAAGACCAAAACGTCAGAGGGTGATTCAACCTGCAAAGGAGAAAGAAGACTGTCGTCAATATCCAGTTCATAATCAGGTCTGAAAAGAAAGGGATCAACACACAGGAAGGCAAGTTCTGCCGATTCCAGGGATTGTATCCATACAAAGGGCTGCTGGGACGCATCTATCAACGCAAAACGATGATACTGCTCAAACCCGTAAAAACCCCTTTCAAGGGTAATAATCTGCTTGTCCACAATGGAAACCGTTCCCATTGCCTTCGTTGAAATTTCCATTCTGTCACCTTATCGCAAGTAGTTCAAAAGCGTGCTGGAATACAGCTTTCCTGCCGTACTGAGCGTCGCCTGTTGTGTATATTCGTACATCTTAAGATCCGTGATTGCTTTGGTAAAGTCAAGATCACCTTCCCGGGAAGCTGCAGCCGTTACGTTCAGCGTTTGCGTATCTAGCCGGGAAATGGTTGCCTGCGAGCGCTCATGGCGCGAGCCAATTTCCGCAAGCCGTGTCGAAAGATTTTCAACCGCACTGTCAAGCGCACCCAGGACACGGCTACCGATGCGTTCCTGATCCCCTTTCATCAGTGAATCGCGGAGCGCTATAACAGAATCAAACATCGATCCTCCCGAAACGCGGACTGAGGGCGAAAGGTTGTACGGAGGGCGTTGGCCCTGACGGATCATGCCCAAGGATGATAACACGGAACCACCCGGCGAATCGGATAGCCACAATTGACGCGCATCGGTTGTTTCCATATTCAGACCGTTCGTAACAGGATCAAGATAGGCCTTCACCGCTGCTCCGGAATCATTTATTTTGGAAATAATGGCATAAATGTTGTCACCGGCTACCAGTGGAATCTCGAGACCATCCACCTGTATATGGGTATCCTCCGGCACGACATAGGTTGTGGCGTCCAACTCGGAAAAAAGGGTTTGCTTTTCAGCCCAGAATACCCGGTTGCCCGCGTTATCAGCACGCATGTATGCAAGCTCGTCTATTTCTACCTGTTTTGAATCCACCGAGCCATTGTACCTGACCTGGGTGATCATGGGCGTTCCTGCCCCATCAAGATCTCCCAAAACCGTTTCGAAGGGTTCGGTAAAACTCCTGGTGCCGGAAAAAACGCGTACGCCATCCGGACCGGTGGCATTACCGTTCAGGACCAGTTCCTTCAATAGTTCATCGACTTCAACGGCCATGTTTTTCATGTCTGAAGGGGTAAACGTGCCATGAGCGCCGGTGACTGCCAATTCTCGAATCCGGTGCATAACCTGCATTGACTGATTCATATGACCCTCAGCGATCACAAACTGGTCGCTGAGAGTTCGTGCGTTTTTTCCGAAGCGATCAAGCCGGGCCAAATAAGACTCGTATCGGACACTATGTCCGGCCGCAAGAGGATCATCCCGAAGATTCAGGTTTTTTTGCTGGCTTGCAATCTTATTGTTCTGATTGCTCAATCGGGATTCCTGACGACGCAATGCAGCTTGTATATCGTCATGATGCATGTTTGAACTTATTCGTCTCATTTATCGTGACTCCTTATACGCCCAGACGATTGATAACCGTGTCGAGCATTTCGTCTACAGTGGAAATAAATCGTGCGGCCGCGTTATAGCCGTGCTGGAACTTGATAATGTCGGCAAGTTCCTCATCTATATTGACTCCTGATATGGAGTCTCTCATGCCTTTCAATTGAGCAAGGATCGCGACCTGTGTTTCCAGGGAACGCTCCGCCTGTTCTCCCTTCAATCCAACGCGAGTTACTGCATCGGCGAAAAAGTCATCAAAGGTTCTGGTATTACCGACCATGACAGGAGAATTTCTGATAGCGGAAATTGCCACTGCGGCCCGATTATCCCCTGCGGCGACAAAACCGTTTTCGTCGGGGAAACCTGCGGCAATACCCTGCACGTCATTTTTCAGGGCTGTATGTATTTCCATCCAGCCTGCAGGATGAGCGATTGGCGCGACACCATACTTTACGTTTGACTCGGCGAGAACGTTGATTGCATTGGCTGTTTGCCAGGTAAATGCGTTCTCCGGTCCGGTACCGGCAAGAATCCCAGCATAACCGGCAAGAAAATAACCTGAATCCTCAAGATGACGGATGACAAAGTCGGGGTTTTCCGGATTTTGCGAAGTCGTTGCCTTCATGACCAGTCGTCCGTTCCGGTCAAGACTGGCGACCACCTCTCCCCCGGAATTATTTATTCGGGCGATAACATCGGAAACCATATCTGTTGGAGCATATGGTACTTCAACAAGATCGTCAGCAGCGGGAATACGGATAACACCCTGAAGTCCTATCTGTTCCCGGCCGGAAAGCGTATTGGCTCCAGTCAGTCGATAAATATAGGTCGAGTCAAATTCACCGTCACCGTTCCTGTCATAATTGCCTGCAACGTTATTGATAAAATCCTGCTCGACAAAAAAATCAAGTCCTGTTCGGCCGTTTTGGCCCATCCCATCTCGATGAACATCATTCACAAGATCGACAAAATTCATTGTCATGGTATCCAGACTCTGAATTTCATCGCGAAAGTCACCGTCCCGAAGGCCGATAAGCGCCCCCAGTTTACCGCCAGTAAAATGTGCCTGTTTCCCTGATTCAGCCCAGGCAACTGTTGCGTATCCGTCATTTTGCTGACCGGTAACCAGATCAAAGGTCCGGTATTTTTTGCCCTGAACCAGTTCATAGCCGTCAGTGTGAATGACGAATTCGTCGGGGTCTCTCTGATCTGTGGTAATATTTATCAACCCTGACAATTTTTCTACCAAAAGATCGCGACGGTCCATCAGGTCGTTGGGATTATCACCCATGGCTTTCACTTTGACAATTTCTTCATTCAAGCCGGCTATCTCGCGGGAATAATCGTTTACTTGTGCGGTCACGGCTTCAATGTCGCCATTAAGCATATCCCGTATGCCCTGAAGACCCTTGTATTGCTGATGAATGGAATCTACGAGCGTTTCCCCACGGGTCAGCACAGCCTGGCGAGCGCTTCGCGACTCCGGATACAACGCCAATTCCTCCCATGCGGTCCAAAACTGATCCATGCGTCCACGAACCGAAATGTCGGCAGGTTCGTTGTAAATTTGTTCCATCATAAGAAGATAATGGTCCCGGGTAGACCAGTACCCTTCACCATTTGTCTGGGCGACAATACGTTGATCAAGTAACTCATCCCGCAAACGTCGTATGGATTGAACCGAAACACCCTGACCGATCTGGCCGGGTGTTTCCGCACGGGACAAATCGGGTCGATATAACGGATCGGTTGCTTTCAACTCCACGCGTTGGCGGGTATACCCTTCCGTAGAGGAATTTGAAAGATTGTGTCCAGCGGTTTGAATGGACTGGTTATGGGCAAACAGGCTCCGTTTCCCCATCTCTATGCCAGAAAAAGTAGACATGTACGCCCCCTAAAAGGTCCGGTTCAGGACAAGGCTGTCGACATTTCGAGACACCAGACTGCCTTTTTTGGAATATATTCGGTTTTTTTTCGCGGGAATGAGTTCATTCATCATCCCGGTTAACACGGTACGAGCGTTGTCTGTGTATGAGGCTAAAATGTCGTTTTCTGTTTTAACCAGCACCAGAATTCGCCTGACATCCCGGAAATACCCGTTGATTTTCGTCCTGACCGACTCGGGAAATGAAACAGTAATAGCGTAAAAACTGTCAACGGTATGATTATCCGGCGAAATTGAATCTACAATAGCCTGCCTGTTTTTTTCGAGAAGTTCAAACTCCGCCAGGAGGGTGTCTTTTTTGGCGGTATGTATTTGCAATTGAACCCAATCACGGCAAAGAACGGCTTCATACATTTTCTTCTGGCAGCCGTAGAGACTCGTTAATACCGTAATTTCTTCACATAAAATATTCTCGAGAATTGACATGTATTCAAGTTTGGTTTCCATGGATACACTCCTTCATTAGTATATCGGTGTATCAGAAACAGAACTGAATGAAAAAATCCTCATCCGGATACCGCCTGGACTTTTTGATACCCTTCTGATTGTATTGACTTTTTTTGGTTCATCTGGCAGTATGCTTTTCGTCAGTTATGGTGGGTGTAGTTCAGGGGTAGAGCACCAGATTGTGGATCTGGCTGTCGTGGGTTCGAAACCCATCACCCACCCTTGTGGGCAGGACACCGTTTTTCGGATGTCCTGCTCATGATTTTCTTTGCGTGGTACAGTACATCTTGCGCCCGTAGCTCAGCTGGATAGAGCGCCGGACTTCGAATCCGTAGGTCGCACGTTCGAACCGTGCCGGGCGCAATCAAACAGGCAGCATGAACCTGTTGACAAAAAAAACGGGATACGATATAAACATATCTCGTTGCACAACAGAGAACCCCAGGTTTTCGAACATGCAATATCCGGGCCATTAGCTCAGCTGGTAGAGCAACAGACTCTTAATCTGTGGGTCGAAGGTTCGATCCCTTCATGGCTCAAACCGGACAGAACAGGGTGCTTGACACAAACAGTTCAGTTCGGTAGACTTCTGCTCACAAACGTGAGCGAGAGTGGTGGAATTGGCAGACACGCCAGACTTAGGATCTGGTGCCTAGGCGTGAGGGTTCAAGTCCCTCCTCTCGCAATTCCGCCAAAGATCGCGTTTTGTACAGAATGATTTTGCGGGAATAGCTCAGTGGTAGAGCGCCACCTTGCCAAGGTGGATGTCGCGGGTCCGACTCCCGTTTCCCGCTCTAACTCGAAAAGCGATTCGGTAAAATCCGGATCGCTTTTTTTTTACCGTACGGCATACGCTTCAAACCCGGTAACATAATAACCATCTCGAAGAGGACATGAACATGAATCTGACCAAGACCTTTACAAAACTTGAGAAATCACGCGTCAAGCTTGATGTAACCATCCCGCAAGCGGAATTAACCAGCGCGTATCAAGGTATTTTGCAAAAATATGCAAAATCTGCTCAAATTCCCGGTTTCCGCAAGGGAAAGGTTCCTGTCAGCATTCTTGAGCTAAAGTACGGCGAAGCACTGAAAGGCGATGCCGCCGGTGATATTATCGAAAAGGCATTATCCGAAATATTTGAATCCGCAAACGAGTTCGAGCGACCACTACCCTATTCCCAGCCGGTAATGGATCAGGCTCCCGCTTTTGATCTTGCCTCCGACATGACCTTCTCCGTAAGCTACGACTCGTTCCCCCAGGTCACGATTACTGCAGCTGACGGATTCAAAATTGAAGTTCCCCAGGTCAGTATCGGTGACAAGGAAATGAAGGAAGAGCTGGAAGCGGTTCGCGAGCGGAACGCAATTGTCGTCGATCGGGCGGACAACGAAAAAGCAAAAAAAGACGATATCGTGACCGTCAACTATTCGGAACTTGACGACAATGGTGCAGTTATTCCGGGCAGCGAGCGACAGGATTTTGTATTTACCATCGGAACCGGCAGCAATATATACAAGTTTGACGATGACCTGATCGGCATGAAAAAAGGCGACAGCAAGGATATTACAAAGGCATACCCTGCTGATTTCGAGGACAAGGAACTTGCCGGACAGACAAAGAAAATTCGTGTAAGCATTACTGCCCTTAAAGTACGTAATTTACCCGCTCTTGACGATGAATTGGCCCAGGATGTCAGCGAAAAGTACAAAACACTTGATGACCTGAAGGCTGACATTAAAAAGAACATGGAAACCGCGGTTGAAAACAAACTGAAAGAGCTCAAGAGCAATGCCCTGCTTGAAGCGATGATCGAAAAAAACGACTTCGAGCTTCCCGAATCCATGATAGCTGCAGAACTTGAATCACGCTGGCAGATGATGGCACAGCGTTTCCGCACTGATGTAGCACAGCTCGAGAAACTGATTGTAGCCTCGGGACAATCCAAAGAAGGCATGCTTGAATCGTGGAGACCTGAAGCGGTTAAAATGCTCAAAAGTCGCGTTTTGGTCGAGATTCTGCTCAAGGACAGGGAGATTGCCGTCACACCGGAAGACGTGGAAGCAGAATTCGCGAAAATTGCTGAAGGCGCGGGCATTTCGGTCGATGAAGTAAAAAAGCACTATGCGGATCCCCGAAGAAAAGAGTATCTTATTGATGACATCAAGGAACAACGCCTGTATGCCGAGCTTCTTGAAAAGTGCACCATTACCAAGGGCAAGAAAACAGCCTTTGCAGATCTCTTTAAAGATGGACAGTAACAATGAATGAACAAATGAACAATCTGGTTCCGTACGTTATCGAACAAACCGGTAACGGGGAACGGTCATATGATATCTTCTCGAGACTTCTGAAAGACCGGATTGTTTTTATTGACGGAGAGATTAACGACGCGACTGCAGATCTCGTCGTTGCCCAGCTCCTGTTTCTTGACTCCCAGAATCCGGACAAGGACATCAATCTGTATATCAACAGCCCCGGCGGTTCTGTGACAGCGGGGTTGGCCATTTACGACACCATGCAGCTTATCCGGTCAGACATACAAACCTATTGTCTTGGCCAGGCTGCAAGTATGGCCGCCATTTTGCTGGCAGCGGGAACGGCGGGAAAGCGTAATGCGCTTCCATCATCCCGGGTACTGATTCATCAACCCTGGGGCGGTGTTCAGGGACAAGCCGTGGATATCGGAATACAGGCACGCGAAATTATCAGGCTGAAAAAACTGACAATTGAGTATTTCGCCTCTCATACCGGAAAGACAGAAAAACAGATTGCAGAGGATATGGAACGGGACTTCTTTATGTCAGCACAGGAAGCCCTTGAATATGGTGTCGTTGACCAGGTCATGACACGGAGGAAGAATGGCAAGACTGAAAAATGAAAAGGAGCAAACCTGCTCCTTTTGCGGAAAAAATGCGGACAATACCAGAAAGATTATAGCCGGTCCGGGTGTATTCATATGCGACCATTGCGTTGACGTGTGCAAGGGCATTCTTGATGAAGAAACCCAACAGTCAGCGGGAGAATTTACCGGAGATATACCGACACCAAAAGAAATGAAGGCGCATCTTGACCAGTATATCATTGGTCAGGAGCAGGCAAAGAAAACCTTGTCGGTAGCGATCTATAATCATTACAAGAGAATTGCAAATCCGGCAAAATCCTCCGACGACGTTGTCATCGAGAAATCGAATGTACTGCTTATTGGCCCTACCGGTTCCGGCAAGACATTGTTGGCGCGAACCATTGCGCATAAGATGAAAGTTCCGTTTGCGATTGCCGATGCGACAACCCTGACAGAAGCGGGCTATGTTGGTGAAGATGTAGAAAATATTCTGCTCAAGCTGATTCAGAACGCCGGAGGAAACATTGCTGCTGCGGAACGGGGTATCATCTATATCGATGAAATAGACAAAATATCCCGCAAGGGAGAAAATGTGTCCATAACCCGAGATGTGTCAGGTGAGGGAGTACAGCAAGCCCTGTTGAAAATTATCGAGGGCACCTCTGCATCGGTACCGCCCCAGGGCGGAAGAAAACATCCGAATCAGGAAATGCTGAAAATAGACACGACAAATATTCTGTTTATCTGCGGTGGTGCTTTCGTTGGTCTGGACAAAATGATCGAAACACGTGTTGCCCAGCATCCGATGGGATTCGGAGCAGACATAAAGGGAATAAGAGAACGAAATCTGCATGAATTATACGAGCAGATAAGTCCCGATGACCTGATAAAATTCGGGATGATACCCGAATTTATCGGCCGACTGCCCATTACTGTATCCCTGGATGAACTTGTCCGGGACGATTTGCGCCGCATTTTGACAGAACCCCGGAATTCAATCGTCCGCCAGTTCAAGGCCTCGCTCGATATAGACAAGGTTGATCTTGTATTCGACGAGGACGCGATTGACGCTATCGCCGACCTTGCAATTACACAAAATACCGGCGCCCGCGGTTTACGCGCAATTGTAGAAAAGTTGATGATGGACATAATGTTCGAGATTCCTTCGATCGAAGGAAATAAACGGGTCGTAATAACCCGTGATGTGGTTAACAGAATAAAAAAACCGGAGATAGAGCTGGCAAACCAGAAGACAGCCTGATCGGTTGCCGTACTTTCAAAAAAGGTTCCGTACTAACGGAACCTTTTTTTTATTGACCCTGATACCCTCTCTAGTGTTTGAGAGCCGTTATTTTATCGACTGTTTCGCGGGCGCATCGATCCCAGCTGAAGGGCTGTACGTGCGCGACCGAACGGGCAGCCAAGTCTGAACGCAACGTATCGTTTTCCCCGCCGGGAGTTTTTATCAGCTTTTGAATGGTATCCGCAATTTCCTGGGGTCGTTCGGGATCAAAATACAGAACACTGTCACCGGCCATTTCCGGAAGTGCTCCGGCTCGTGCACAGCCGACGGGTACCCCGCACGCCAGGGCTTCCAGAACCGGTAGACCGACACCTTCCGTTGCGGAAGGAAATATACAGGCGTCTGCAGCGGAATAGAGTTCAGGCAAATTTTGATGGGGAAAATAGCCGGTCAATAAAATATCGGATGCAACCGGGGAGCGCAATACCTCGCGGTGTACTACTTCCGCGTTCACTCCGTCCGAACCTGCAAGCACAAGCCGATGGGGCAGCCCTGTTTTTTCCTTGAAAAGAGCAAAGGCCTTGATGAGTTCCACATGACACTTCCCCGGATACGCGACGCGCGAGGCATAAATGATATAGGGTCGTCGTATGGAAAAAGGATGAATCAGCACCGCTTCATTGCTGGAAATTGAACGGGGATAAAAGAGACTGGTATCAATTCCATTATATATGACCGCAATGCGCGATTCGGGAATACCGAGATTAACCAGATCATCCCGAATAAAACGGGTGGCCGCAATAATGAGCGGAACCTTTTTCAGCTGCATTTTGAAAAAATTGGTAATCAGGCCTTCATCGGAAGTCCGATAGAGCTCACTCAATATTTCCTGAACTACCACTACCGGAGTCGCCTCGAACTTGAGCGGGAGCATACGAGTCCCTGCAGGGAAAAGGACAACATCGTATTTTTGCTTTCTGACAAAAGACGGATACGAGGTTATATGCCAGGCTCGTTCAGCCAACAGGCTGTCGGACACCGGAAGGCCGGTATATGTTACATTATCTACGCCGGAATTATATGTAAAGCGGTCAAGCTCGGGTCCAAACAGATCGATTTCGTGTTCCGAAGCATGCATATTTTTGACCAGAGACAAAATATACGAACCGATTCCGGAACGCCCATGATCGCACCCGAAGGTATTGATTCCAATTTTCAAACAATGTTCCTCCGCCTGTGAAATCAAACAAGCATCATTATAGCACTTTTATGACCCTTATGCTATCCTGAACGAATGGATACCTTTTCTTCTCTCCCGGTTATGAATGAACTTGTTAGTGCTCTTGATAAGCGCACCATTATCCGACCGACTCCGGTCCAACAGGAAGTTATTCCTCTGTTGATGGCAGGTAAAGACATATTTTTCCGCTCCGAAACAGGCACGGGCAAAACATTTGCATATCTCCTGCCCGCCTTCAGCCGCATTTGTGCGGATGAAACAAAGGGTGGTCCGAAGGTTATGATAATCGCGCCGACCCATGAACTGGCTTCCCAGATCAAGGGGGAGGCGGTACGGCTGGCGGAGGACGCCAATCTGCCGGTCACTGCGGCGCTGTGCATAGGAGGAGCCCCCCTCAAGCGCCAAATCGACATGCTGAAGCAGAAACCTTCAATATTGGCGGGAGGCCCGGCACGGCTTCTGGAACTGATCAGGTTGAAAAAACTTCATGTGTCACACATTAACATGGTTATACTGGATGAAACCGACCGCATGCTCTCCCCGGAAATGCGCGATATAGTACGCGATCTTCTGGGCTGTCTTCCTGCCCAGGCTCTCTATGTGGCCTGCTCGGCAACCTTCAGTACGTATCAGGCAAAATTGCTGCGCTCAATGATACCGGCCCATACAGACGGCAGTGCACGTTTTTTCACCGAGGTACACATGCCGGACGAAGATATACTCAAGAGGCGCATAACCCACTGGGCCTTTTTCAGCGAGGGACGGGACAAGGTCGAAAACCTGCGAAAATTCCTTATTGCAGAAAAACCGGGCAAGGCGCTTGTTTTTACTGCCATTGGGGGCCAGGTTGAAAATATTTTTTCAAAATTGCAGTATCGGGGCATTTCATGTGCCGCTTTGCATGCAAAGATAGACAAGGTTGGCCGCAAGAAGGCAATTGACGACTTTCGTTCCGGTCGTGTAACCGTTCTTATAACGAGCGATCTTGCCGCACGGGGACTTGATATTCCCGGCATCACCCATGTGGTTCAGCTTGACGTGAACGAAAATGAAGATTTCTTTATTCATCGCGCCGGCCGTACCGCCCGTGCGGGAAACACCGGAATCAATGCCATTTTCGGCGACGAGCGTGAAATGCGTGCCCTTTCGCGAATTGAAAAAAAGTTGGGAATTATCATATACCCGAAAGCGCTGTACGGGGGGAATGTGGTTACCCCGGAAACTGACGATACAGAGAAAGAATAAGGCAACATCGAGTTCGCCCCTGCACAGGGCCTGCTTGCCGGTGGCTCCGGCCTTCCGGAGCGGCCCCTGTACAGTCGATCTGCCTCATTCTTTACATGACGTAGAGATTTTCAGAACCAGTATTCAAAGCCAGCGCTGATGTAGTTATTGAAAGCCCTGCCTGTCGCATTGTCCAGCCACTCAGCACGCTGACTTTCGGCGACAGCCTTCCAGTCTTCATTGGTCGGGTCAGCCTCGCGAGCAGCGGCGGCAGCGCTGTCATAGCGATATACCTGGGAACGGATACCCTCGTTGATATTAAGTTCAAAGCGGTATCCCAGCCTGAACACCATGTGGCCGCCAGTTTTAAGAACAGGAAGGCGGCATGTAATGGTAAAGCCCGTCTGCCAAATGTATTGCAGCGTATCCTGCGCTAAAAACGGTGTGGTGTAGTTGTACAGGTGCCCGGAAGACTTTGTTCCCGAAGAACTGAGAATACCGCCGTCGGTTATATAAAGATCTTCCCCGGCAGTTATGTATTCCCTGATCCATTTTTCCGGTATGTCCTCGTAGATGTTGCCGTGACGGATTAAGGTTCCGACAATGTCCACATCGACGCCTTCAAGGGGCCGAAGTTTTACGGAAAGGTTGACCCTATCGGAGTTTGGCTCGAGCGCCGCGCCGAAATTTTGGCCAAAGTGCATGTAATTCTGGTAATTCGGGGCGTCAAGACTGATTTCGTCACCGTTTTTATGTGAATACATAAAGGGTGTCACCATGGTGTAGTCCAATCCCGCACGCGCGAAAATGCCGGTTTTTCGGGGTGCATAGCTTGCGCCGAGCTGTCCGGCAAGGCGCCATTTGGTGTCAAAATTGAACCTGATCATGTCATTGAAGCTCAGGTCGTCCGCGTAGAGAACGCCGTCAACTTTCAGCGACCGAAGCGGTTTGACGGTAAACATGCCGCCCAAGAAACTGTTGTCATTGAGGCCAGAGACGCTCTGACTAATCATATAGGGGGTGGTCGGAAGCATGTAGAGGGGTTCAAAACGGTCACCCCACATGACGGCTTCAAGAAGCGATACCGAGAGCCAGTCAAACGGCGCGTACTCGAACGAATGAACGGAAAGATACTTTTCGGGAAAATGCGGGATGCCGCCGGAGCGATACTCCACGCCAAAACCGTCATTCGCCGTGATTGAATACAGGGCGGATGTGTACGACCAGTTTTCCCGATACACCGTATAATTGAACTGCCCGCTGTGGAGAGCTTGCGAACCGACAATAATACCGTTATCGGCAAAGGGACCGTATGAACCGCGCATGAGACCCATCGTAAACCAGTTGCGGTCTGTGCCGACCGACAGGGATGAATTGAAGGATGGCAGCATGTAGAACGGGCCGAGCTTTGCATTATCGGGGACTATATCACGAGTCGAAGCTGTCGAGGCGGGAAGAATTTCCTCCATGGGCAACTTGTTTATCATCCATGCATCGATTGATGCGCCGGCTGTAACGAGATCGGATAAAAAAAGATTTGCGTCAAGAGAAAGAGAGCCGGCCATTTGACGGCGACCACCGGGCATATCGGTAGCAAGTTCGGCCTGGGTACCGGGGAGGACTGCTTTTCCGAAGAGCCGTCGGTAATGAGAGCGGGCGATATAACGCTGTTCCCGATCGCCTCGTTCCATAACCTGTTGCAGTATATTTTTCACCACCGGAAGCGGATACGGCCGTGCAGGCGGCAGGTGGCCCACAATTCCCGAGGTTTCCCATACCGACAGATCGGTATAGAAAAAGTCGAGCGGATCGGCTGATACCTGGGCGAAGGCGGCAAGTATCGGGAAGAAAGCAAAGAGGCAAAAAAGAAGCGTGTTACGTTTCATGTGAATCCTCATGTATATCAGGATGCGGATGCACCGTGTCCGGTGATGACAACTCCTGGATTTTTACCGCAGATGCCGGCGAACCGACGCGGACAGCGAGAAATCGGAATCCGAAACAGTTCCGGTGACAATACTATATCCGACAGAGGCCGATGCCTCAAGACGGTCGGAAAAAGCGCGTGTACCCTCGATCAGGATGCGATGCTGACGGATTGAATCGGCTGAGGGCGTCGAAATAACCGCTTCATCAACGGTGGTCGGATAGGTTACGTCGCCGGAGAGATAGCGAGTGCCGTTCGATCCCTGAACGGTAAAACGGTAACTGCCTGACAGCGAAAAAGCAAAGGGAACGTCATATAAAACGCGCATCATGATTGACGCGGTATCGGGACCATAACCATTTCCAAGCCAGGTACGTATGTACTCGGTCGTCTTGCCGTCTGGGGCAACAAGTTCCCGTCGCGATGAAAAGAAACTTATTTCCGGATTCGACATGATATAGAGCCAGGGGGTGCTGTACAGGCCCTCCAGTACGCAGGATAAAATACCCGAGCGAAATGTCCTGATATGCTCGATGCCGGCAAGTGCGCCAAGGGAGTCGGGAATGACCTGCGCACCTTCAAAGCGGGACCGTTCATAGGGAGTCTGGAATTGATTCATGACAAACTGTCCATACCCGCGCCAGCCCGAACGGGGAACAACATCAACAATCAAACCGAACTGTGAACCAACGCTGTCCGATTCTGACGATAACGGATAATCGTCGCGCCATCCCGCAAAACTGTGAAAAACCGTGGCGGGGTTCAGGTATCGAAGATCAAGGGAAGAATTTACATTTGACGCTTCGGCCAACGCGACGGACAGAAAGCGGAAAGGTTTTATTGCAAGGTGATGGTAGTACACGAAACGGGAGGGTGCCAGTTCCACTGTCGTCAGGGAAACCCGGAAGCGGGGAGAAAAAAGAGTCAGGAGGGCAAAATCCAGACGGTCGCTTGCATCTGAAAGGAACATACTTCCGGAAACGGATTCACCCGTAGTAAGGCGGCCCCGACCGATCACAAAGGAGGACCAGGAGTTACCAAGACTGATTCCTGCTGTATCGGGGGCATTCATGTCACATTCGTCGGCTGAAAGAGGAACATTCGTCCAGGAATGAGCGGAGGTTCCTGCCCAATAGCCTTTTTGAACCGGAAAGTCTGCATAGACGGCGGAGTACGAACCAAACCGGAGGTCCAGAGGAAAAGAGAAAACGGGCGGCTGTTGCCGGTAGATGTCGGAGAAATCCTTTTCCAGCAAGACATCTGCATCGGTCGAGTATCGAAAAGAAAGAGCGACCGAAGGACGGATATCCAGTCGTGCCCCGTTCGATGCGAGGAGCGGCACGCGCTCGGTGAAATAACTCTCAATACGCCGGACAAGGGGCAGAACAGAATTGTCAAGCATACCGGTATCAATCGCATGCAGGGAGGATAAAAGTTCAGCCCTGCTCGCCGGAGCGTGATGTATAAGAGGAGCTTCCCCGGCCAGAACATGAATATATCGCAGATAATTATAGACAGGGCTTCCCGGCTGTTCGGGTACCGGATAGGATTGCTGCGCGATAAAGGAAGAAGGAACCATAATCGCGCAACACAGGGTCAGAACTAGCCGTAATTTCATGATTGTTCCCTATCCTTGTTTTCGACAGGAAAATCGTGAATAAAATCGGCCAGCTCGTCGGTGCCATTCTTCAAGCGCAAGGAGGCGATACGATGTGAAATTTCCTCGCTGATTGCCGGATTAGAAAACACTTCCCGGGCTTTTTGAATAATATCGGCCGGTTTCGGAATATGCCAGCCGGCACCAGAATGTACCGCGAAAAGCACATTTCCCAATTCTTGACCACGTATAAAACTGGAAAATATTACCGGTTTTCGCACAGCGAGAACTTCCATAACGGTCGAGGCGCCACCCTTGGTCACAATACAGTCAGCTATATTCAGGAGGTCGGCCATATACTGAATAAAACCGAATACCCGAACCGATTCTGACGGGACGTTCCTGATCATAGCACGAATCTGGCGGAGGAGGACCCTGTTTCTGCCACAGACAGCCAACAGGCAGGCATCCATGCCCGATGAAATATATTCGCGGACTATCCGGTCTGCATGCCGAAGCCCCTCTCCTCCCCCGGCTATCAGCAAGACCGGCTTGGAAAGTGGAATGCCGAGCCGTTCCCGAACAGCTTTTTTTTGTTCGTCGGTATAGGGCGTATCATAGGCAGGAGAAAGAATGAACGGAAAGGTATGAATGCGTTCCGCCGGATAGTGGTATTTGTTGATTGCCTCTTGTTTAAGTTTTTCGGAGAAGACAACAAGATCCATGTTTTTTTTGTAAAACCACAGGGGATGAGCGGTATAGGGGTCGGTCACAATCGTAATGAGCGGAATCGATGGGTTTACCTGGTCTATCGCCTTGCGGGTAACCATGATAAGGACCTCATGCAGACAGACAACCTTCGTGATACCTTCCTGCCGCAAAAATCGCTTCAGTTTTCTCAGACCGTGCAACTCGACGAAATAATTGCCGAAATGGATACTCAAGGGCGAGAACGTCATTTGATAAAAAAGTACGTACCCTTCCTCAAAGTAATTGCTCGTCATGCGATAGCCGTCCTCAAAGAAGAAACGGACAACGGGCATACCTTCGGCAAAACCGTGATGCAATACACTGACGCTGTCATCGGAGTGACGGGCTTCCAGAGCCCGCGCAAGGGCCCGGGCCGGTGCGGCATGTCCGCCGCCGGTATCAAGATACAAAAATGCCGTTTTTTGTTTCATTTTTTGAGTGTTTCCCTGTAGATTTCTTCAAGTCTGACGGTCATGGTATCAATAGTCCAGGAGCGCGAATGTACAAGAGCCTCGGCTACCTTGCGGGCATACAGTTCCGGGTCTTCGAGCAACTCCACCACCCGGGCGGTAAATTCATGAGCATCATGGCGAACCATGAAGCCGCCATTATCACCCCCCATTACATAGCGGGTCCCCATTTCTCCGATTGCGACAACCGGTATACCGGAAAGCATTGCTTCAATGGTTACCAGCCCCTGCGTTTCAGAACAGGAGGGGAAAACGAACAATGTAGAAATTGCATAGACCAGGGACAGATCTGTACGGTCAAGATAGCCGGTAAAAATACAGGACTCTTCAATGCCGAGAGAACGCGCTTCTTCTATAAATAAGGGTAAATCGGGGCCGTTGCCCGCAGCGACAAAAACGGTATCCGGATGACGGGCGAATACTTCGGGGAGCAATCGTAATAGAAACGAAAGATTCTTTTCATTACCAATTCTTCCGGCAAAAAGCAACAGACGCTTTCCCTGCGCACGGGGATATTTTTGTTCGAATGCAGTGCGAAAGTTCTGAACAGATTCTTCAGAATGCGAAAAAAGGGAAGGATCGATGCCGGTAGGCAACAACCATACCTGCTTTTTTATGCGATATCGTACCAGAACATCCTGTATCTGCGCTGTCGGAGCAATAATACTGTCCGCACGCTTTGCCATGCTTTTGATTATTTTCCGGGCCACCATGCGCAGAATTACTTCCGGAGCGAACGGAATATAGTTCGCGGCATATTCCTCCCAAAAGGTGTGAAAAGTATATACAACCGGTATTGACCTCAGTTTTGCATAATAAAAACCGAATTCACCAATAACAAACTCCGAATGGATATGGACAAGATCGGGAGCAAAGGTATTGAGTTGACGTGAAACCCAAAACCATTTGTGAAATTTCGCAACCCGGTCCTCTTTCGATATCGGTAGCGGATACGATGGAACCCGGATTATAACCGGTTCAGCCTGTGGATTCTTTACGGAAGGATTCGCGTCGGAAAGGCGTTCAACCGCAGGAGGCTCAGGATAAAAGGGACAAATGATATATACCTGGTGACCCTGGCGGATCAGGGCTTTCGAAAATGAATCAACTGATACGGTAACCCCGTTTACACGCGGCCAATACGCATCGGTGAACATGACGATCTTCATGGCAGTGAGTATAGCATGTTATTGCCAGTTAGGGGAATTCACGCTATAGTGCAATACGCAATGACACAGACAGAAAAACATGATCTGCATACATTCTTGACACTCGCCGAAGACTGGATATCCGGTTACCGGACAAGGCGACAGACACCTGTTTTTTCTGATGACCGGGAACCGCTCCATTTCCTGAAAGATGAAGACTTGAATTCGGCCATACATGAGTGTAAGGCCTGTAAAAGACGTCCCGATGCATTACACGAGCGGAAAACAAGCGAAGTGACGGCCCCTGATACATGCGAAGCGTTCGTTATACCGCTAACCCCCCTTTCAGAGGCTGCAGCGGCACTGCTGGATCGTATGCTAGCCGCCATACAGCTTGTGCGCGGGTCAAGTGTCATTGTTGAACCCCTTCTGCACTGTACAGGCTCTGGCGGCACTGACAGGGAAGACCTCCATACCTGTGCTGTGTTTATTGAAAACCGCATTGAAATTCACCGCCCGAAGTGCATTCTTGCCCTTGGAAGGACGGCAGGCTCCTTTTTCGCAGGCGCTGACATACCGCTCAATGATTTGCGTTCCCGCATGGGCACCTGGAAGTCCGTTCCCTTCCTGACAACCTATGAACCTGATGAACTGCTTGCTGATGAACAGCTTAAACGTCCAGCGTGGGAAGACCTGAAACGATTCCGGGCTGAACTTGACCGCATTAAAGGCATGTGATGTCACACTGGCTTGAAATTCTGATAGATGTACCGGTATACACCACCTTTACCTACCGGAATCCGGATCCGGATGCTGTAAGACAGCTTACCGGATGTCGTGCAGAAGTACCCTTTGGTTCCCGTTTTCTCACCGGCTATATTATCAATTCGCGTGATACCCTTCCTTCCTCATGCCCGGTTCCCGAAAAAGAAATAAAGCCGATAAAACGGATTATTGACCGGGAAGCCCTTTTTGACGACAACCATGTACAACTTGCAAGGTGGATGGCCGGTTTTTATTTGTGCGGCGAAGGGGAAGCATTAGCTGCTATGCTACCCTCCGGTAAAAGGGAGTCCATAGCCCCGGGCACGGATATAGGCGATGTTGAATTTTCAGCAAAGCCGTTTACACTCTCGGAAGAGCAGATCAATGCAGTAAGCGGGATACGCGAGTCAGGCGGAGAAAAACCGGTATATCTGTGGGGATTAACCGGATCGGGTAAAACCGAGGTTTTTCTGCAGGCTGCAGAAGAGGTAATGGCACAAGGAAAATCGGTGATCTATCTGGTTCCGGAAATAGCCCTGACCCACCAGGTTGAGGAAGCGGTAACCGCACGGTTTGGACAGTGCGCGGCAGTTCTTCATTCCGGTTTGACCGGAAGCCGTCGGCTCAGTGAATGGATGCGCATTAAACGGGGAGACGCGCGAATCGTGGTAGGCGCTCGAAGTGCGGTTTTCGCTCCGGTATGTAATCTGGGTTTGATTATCATCGATGAAGAACATGATGGTTCCTACAAGTCGGGTGCTACACCGCGCTATCATGCGCGCCAAATAGCAATGCGTCGCTGCGCTGACGCACACTGCCCGCTGGTGATGGGAAGCGCAACTCCTTCTGTCGAAGCCTGGCACCAAATGGAAACCGGTTCCATTGAACGGTTCACCCTGACGGCACGTTTATCCGGCGGTGCTCCACCAGAAATAACAATCGTACCGCTCGGAGGAGAAACGGGGGCCCTTTCCTCCCGCCTGGTACAAGAAATCAGGGAAGCAAAAGAAGCGGGAAGACAATCAATCATTTTTCTGAATCGTCGCGGTTTTACTCATTTTTTCCGGTGTAATACCTGTGGGTATGAAATGAAATGCC
Organism: Spirochaetales bacterium Spiro_09; assembly: GCA_001604385.1. Lineage (GTDB taxonomy): Bacteria > Spirochaetota > Spirochaetia > Treponematales > Treponemataceae > Teretinema. The sequence goes on from LVBK01000013.1 coordinate 81,487, forward strand.
GCAATTGTTCCGTTCCGGCAACCTGGCACCGGAAAAGCGGTGTAATGAAGTGTCATTACTGCGGCTGGCAATCTCCGCCGCCATCAGTGTGTCCGGAATGCGGATCGCTCGATACCGGTTATGCAGGCTTTGGAACCGAGTTCATAGAGGATGAACTGCGATCGCACTTTCCCGGTTACACGATTCAGCGTATCGATACGGACACACTGACGGTCCGGGGAGAACGGAAGAAAGTCCTTGATGATTTTAGAAACGGAAGAATTGATATTCTCCTGGGAACACAAATGGTGGCCAAGGGACTGAACTTTCCAGGTGTCAGACTGGTCGGTATTGCACTCGCCGATACCGGACTGCACATGCCCGATTTTCGTGCCGCTGAGCGCACATTCGCACTCATTACCCAGGTAGCAGGCCGCGCAGGTCGTTTTTTTCCGGACGGACGCGTGTTGATTCAAACCTGGAGCCCGAATAATCCGGCTATCCGGCTCGCTTCCCAGGGAAATATCCGTGCCTTTTACGAGTGGGAAATCGGACAACGGCGAATGCTGGATTTTCCCCCCTTTTGCCGCATGGTTCGTCTTGTGTTTCGCAGTAAAAAGGCAGAAATTGCACTTTCTGGCGCAACTGGAGCAGCACAGATTCTGGCCGAAAAATTGGGAAATGAAGGTGTGTTATTAGGTCCGGCCGAGTGCCCCATATCGCTCATTTCAGGTAATTATCGCCATCACATCATTCTGAAAGGGCCCCAACTGGCCCCCCTGCTCCGCGCAGCACGACATTTTCAGACAAATTATAAACCGCTTGCCTCTCTTCATATTGAATATGATGTTGACCCTGTCAATGTGCTATAAATATTGTTGATATACTTCATTCAGTACCGTACATCCCACAAAAAAAGACCGGTACCTGGGGCTGTAGGACCGGCCTCGCTGCGATTACACGCATGCAGGCGGCGATAGAATTCCTCGACCGGGTAGTGCTTTTCTTCCAGCCAGAGAAGCGTACCGGTGATCGACCGAACCATTTTCCAGAGAAAGGCATTTGCGCTAATCTCAAATACCAGTTTTTCACCTTCGGGAAAAAAGTGCGCGAAATACAGATAACGGGAAAATGAATGACTTTGGTCTCCTGCGGCGGCGAAAGTAGTACAGTCAAGCTCACCCTGCAAGGCTTGAGCCATACGGTTCAGCCGTGCCAGGTCAGGCCATCGGCCCACATGCCAGAGATAGGGCATCTCATGAGCTGGGGGACAGGTTCCGCAATAGATAAAAAAACGGTACGTTCGCGCTCGTGCGTCAAAGCGTGCATGAAAAGAGTCATGAACTTCCTCGGCAGCATGTATGCGCACATCTTTGGGTAATAAAGAATTGAGCGCCGGAATGAATCGCGCCGCCGGAATGCGTGCAATATCCGTATGAAAATTTGCCACTTGACCGACAGCATGCACGCCTGAATCGGTTCGTCCAGAGCCGACAAGCTCTACCGGATGACCGTGCATTCGTTCAAGAGCAGTCTCAATTACAGCCTGCACCGTTCTGCCGGTTAACTCTCCCGATTTCTTTTGACTTTGCCAGCCGTTAAACGAGGTACCATCGTAGGATATTCTGAGCTTGATATTTCGCCTGATACCGGCGACCACAGATTCATTCGTCTTCATCAACCTCACCGGCATCCTGTAATTCAGCAACCAGATTGTCATATAAAGCACGTGCATGCTCAAGAAGCGGCCCAGGTTTGCTTTTGGTTGATTTTCCGAGACCGAACATTTTTGCAAGAGCACGGCGTTGTGCTGTCAATAATTCTCTGCGCTTATCCGGATCGGATCTGGAGCCATACTTGTATTCAAGCAAGGCGGTAATGTATAACACCCCGTCATATCCATAATTCTTGTCCAGATCGGGTCCGAAGGACTTTAAGTTGGCAATCATCTCCTTGCCCGTGCTTTCCAGTTCAATAGCACGGCGGTAAAAGAAGAGAGCTTTACGGTACATAAGGTCCGAAACATAGCTATAGTTTTCTTCCGGGTATTTTTTACCCAAATCTCCGAAAAGCCAGGCAGCGCGCAAGGAGCACAAGGCCTGTTTTATCGTCGGTGAAAATTTGGTATCAACTTTTTCATAACAAAGAAGTGCAAGATAATATGATGCAGCCCCGTCGCTAAGCGTTCGGGCTGAAGAAAAATCCACTTTGGTGAACAGACGCTTGATAGCCTGATACCGTTCCTGCATCGCGGTGTATATTTTATCGAGACTCTCTTTGTCCAAAACGCGGAAATCCTGATAAAAGGCTGCATAATGACATTTTGGACATACTGTCACGCTATACACAAGCGGATGAATTTCGCCGTATTTTGCGGAAGGTTCATACATTCGGCGCAATTCGTCCGTCAGGTTGCCGGCAATCATGCGCCCACCGCCCGACATGAGCTCCTCGCGCTTGAATTTAGTATTGCATATGGGACACCCGATTTGCTCTTTTGAATAAAATGTGATTGTCGGATTTTTGGTATCTTTCTTCAATACAGCCATTCAGGAACCTCCCTCTATGACGACCATTGCAAGAGCATTATCCCGCTCATGTGTCAGGCTCAAGTGAACCCGTTCTCCACCAGCAACTTTGAGAGCCTGCAACGCATTTCCGAAAACCTCAAGACAGGGTTTGCCATTATGATTGTTGATCACCAGAATGTTTTTCAGCGTTATTCCATGCAAGCCGATACCGATAGCCTTGCCGAATGCTTCCTTGGCGGCAAAGCGGGCAGCAAGGGAAAGTGTTGCGGAGGAACCCCGGCTTAAAGCCGCCTTCAACTCGTCGGGATGAAAATACCGTTCAAGCAAGCCCGGGATGGAAGTCCACCGCTCCATTCGGCTAACATGCACAACATCGAGTCCTACTCCGATAATCATTGTCTTTTCCTCGTGACCGTCAATACAATCTCCTGGGGGAAAATGCTTTGTATCTCGAACGGACCATCAATTACCGGATAGACCGGAAGTGTATATTCCCCGGGATCCGTTATCTGCTCGCATAAAACGGTAAGCACAGTTTCGGGCAATGACCAGGAGGATAATTCGGAGCGTGCACCCTTCAACTGTATGCGGCCAAAAGGATAATCCGTTTCAACCTGCAAGTCGGGATCAAGATTATCGAAGTAAAAGGGTACTGCGGAGAAGGTGCGGGTCATACTGGTCTGAACAATCGATACCGTGAAAGAAGTCCTTCCGGTACCGGATATCTTGATGGCGGGGGAAGGGGTAATAACCTGGATACTCCCGTCATAGCTTGCATTGCGTCCGGAAATATCAATAGCGTTTGTTTCTACCTCTTCTATCCGGGATACGGCCGACCGTGGACCGCTTATTTCCACTACTGCGGGATTGATGGTATAGCCATTAAACTCGTATCCCGTTTCGGGAACACCGGTAATGTCCGGCTTGACCGGAACCCGTTTTACCGCGCGGAATTCCAGATTCATCTGCAATTCAGGAGGATCGGCACGAACTTCAAGAGAATTTATTCCCTCCGCAGAGCCGGTTATACGGGAACGAACCGCAACTTTAACGGTACCTTCAACGGAAAAGCCGGATAGATCAACAAAGGCTGACACATCACTTTCTGAAATGGGGTACATGCTTGTGGGCTCGCCCCGTACGCGTACGTTAACATGGGTAGGATACTGCCCGGACGGCACCAGGGCCGATCCCGAATCAATTTCAAGAGGAACAGAGAAATACCGGTCCTCCAGCGTACTCATACGGTAAAAAAGAAAAAGAAGCAAGGCTAAAACAAAACAGATTATTTTAACCGGCCAGTCCTGGACAAGACGCTGCATGAAGTCTTCAGTTTTCATGGACAGACTCCTCTGCACTCCCGGTTCCCAGGTCGAGCAAACTTTCCAGCTGGCGGATTCTTTCCGCCTGGGTCAAGTCATAATACAGCTTTGAATCGTAAGCCAGGCTTATCGCGCCGGTTTCTTCCGATACAATCATGATGACTGCGTCTGTCTCCTCGGACAATCCAAGAGCCGCCCGATGGCGGGTTCCAAATGACTTTCTGATATCCTGTTGCTCGGACAAGGGTAAAAAGCAGCCAGCGGCAAGTATTCTGCCGCCCTGAATGACCACTGCCCCGTCATGAAGCGGTGTATCGTGTCCGAAAATCGAGACAAGCAAACTGGAGGAAAGTTCCGCATTGAGGCGGGTCCCGGTATCAATGATATCCTTGAGCGCATTTCTGCGGACAAAGACGGCAAGCATGCCCCTGCGCCGGTTCGAGAGGATGTCTGCCGAAGTCAACACCGAATCAAGATGCGAGTGTTTTGACCGCGTTCCGATTCTGAGCCAGTCACTTTGACCTATTCGCAAGAATATTTTGCGCAGCTCGGGCTGAAAAACAATGGCAACGCCAATCAGAATTCCCGGAGCCAAAATATTCAGGATCCATAACAGGGTGTTTAGTCTGAGTATGTACGCCATGGCGTAAATGACCAACAATGAGACAGTACCCTTTAAAAGCTGTACCGCCTGGGTTTTGACCAATACGCTGTAGCCCATATAGAGCAAAATAGCCAGTATGGTTATGTCGAGAAACGGCTGAATGGACGAATACATCGAGGTAATTTTGTTGATCAGTTCCACCTTGGTTCCAACTCCTGTAATACCGCCAGCATATCACGGGTCTCTTCCACATCATGCACACGCAGATAACCGGCTCCCTTCTGCACTGCGTACATGTTTGCACACAAACTTCCCGCCATCCGTTTATCGACTGACTTGCCCGTCATCTGCCCGATACTGCTTTTACGGGAAAGAGCCATCATTACCGGATAACCCAGTTCGAGCAAGCGGTCGATGTTACGAATGAGTGCAACATTGTCCTCATGCCGTTTACCGAAGCCAATGCCGGGATCCAGTATGATCCGGTCAGGAACAATTCCTGCGTCAAGCGCATACTGAACCCGACCGGCCAAAAAATCACATACCTCTGACACCACATCATCATACTGTATTCCCTGTTGCATCGTTTCGGGAATTCCCTTTTTATGCATCAGAACTACCGGTATGGAGAGGCGCGCTGCAACAGAGGCCATGGTCTCATCATCGGCAAGGGCGGACACATCATTGAGCAGGTCAGCCCCTGCTTCTATTGCAGCCTTCAACACCCCTGATTTTCTCGTATCAACGGATATCGGGATGGAGCTATGTTCGCGGATTTGTTTGATCAGCGGGACAATTCGGCCTATTTCTTCGTGTTCATCCACATAGGCAGAGCCAGGGCGGGTTGACTCACCTCCTAAATCCAGAATATCCGCACCGGCCTCAATAAGGGAAAGTGCCAATTCAAGGCCGGTGTCCCCGGCTCTGCTTCCTTCCCAGAAGGAATCTGGAGTGACGTTCACAATACCCATAATAAAGGCGGGTAGCTCAGTATGAATCGTACGTCCGGCAAGATTCAGCGTACGGCTCATAAGGGAAAGCCCTGGCAGACACGTTCCCTCAAACGGCGGACAGCATCGGCAATATGTGCAGGCGAAAGCCCGGAAGACGCAAGAATTTCTGCACGGGACCCCTGCGGATAAAAAACTTCCTCAAAAGCCAAAACAGAGGTTATCGCCGGCAATTTGTTACGAGTAATAACCGATTCAAGATACTCCCCGATACCACCCGTTCGCATACCGTCCTCCACAAAGAGTACAACCCGATAATTATTGACCACCTCAAGGAAACGTGCCTCATCGAGAGGCTTTACGAAACGCAGATTATAGATATCAACGGGATTTCCCGAACGGGCAAGCGAATTTGAGGCTTCAAGAACCTCGGAATACATGCCTCCGGTGCAGACAACAACCGTATCCGAACCGGTGCGTTCATGAATAAATACCCCGGTACCCGGTTCGAGTGGTTGGCAGAACCCCTCTTCCTCGGTCGGCGTAGCGGATTTCGGATAGCGGATAATGACCGGGCCGTCCTGTTCGAGCGCCCATTCCAGCATGAGAGAAAGTTCCACTGCGGAGGCCGGACACAGTATTGTCAGACCGGGCACCGGGCGGAAAAGAGCAAGGTCGTACAGCCCCTGATGCGTCTCCCCATCATCGGGTACCGCGCCCGAGCGATCAAGCATGCACACAACCGGCAGTCCCTGTAGCGCAACATCATGAATCAGCTGATCAACCGAGCGCTGCATGAAGGTACTGTATATGGCGATAACGGGCCTTAACCCTCCTGCAGCCAGACCGCCAGCGAAGGTTACCGCATGCTGTTCAGCAATTCCGGTATCGAAAAAACGGTCGGGAAACCGGTGCTGAAAAGCCGCCAAACCGGTACCCTTTGCCATCGCTGCCGTGATCGCGACCACGCGTTTATCACGGGAAGCGCACTGGACGATTGCCGAAGAAAAGGCTTCCGTAAAACTGGTTGTGTGAAATTTCTCGACCGTTCCGTCGCTGATACAAAACGGTCCGATACCGTGAAAAGTTGCGGGGTCATTTTCTGCAAGACTGTAGCCCCGCCCTTTTTGAGTCATCACATGCACAACCACAGGACGGGAAAGTGCCCGGACATTTCTGAGTACCTTTTCCAATTCCTCGATATTGTGGCCGTTCAAGGGACCGACATAATCAAACCCCAGATCGACAAAGAGATTGTCGTTGAATACCAGACCTTTGAGCGCCCGTTTGATGCGTTGAATAAACCGTGTCATCGCTGAGCCGATAAAGGGAATGCGCAATACAGCCCGGTCAACGTGGTCACGGAAGCGCTGATACCAGGAACCCATGGTCAAGCGGCTCAAATATTCAGATAAAGCGCCCGTATTCTCGCTTATTGACATTTTATTGTCGTTTAAAATAACTATCAGGTTCTCGGTATCCTGGCCCGCATGGGAGAGTGCCTCGAGAGCCATTCCTCCCGTAAGGGCTCCGTCACCGATAATAGCGACAACCTTCCCCTCAAGGCCCTGCAGCCTTCTGGCTTTCAGTAAACCATAGGCCGCTGATATTGAGGTAGAGGAGTGCCCGGTGTCGAAGACATCGTGAGGACTTTCTTCTTTCTTGGGGAATCCGGACAAACCGTCCTTTTTTCGTATGGTATGGAAAGCATCAGACCTTCCCGTAAGCAATTTGTGCGTATAACACTGGTGGCCGACATCCCAGATAAATGAATCCAGGGGGCTGTTGAATACCCGATGAAGGGCAATCGTCAGCTCGACAACACCGAGATTGCTCGCAAGGTGACCACCGTTCGATCCAACCACATCGATAATACGCGTACGTATTTCCTTGGCCAGGTTTTGAAGTTCTGCCGGTGAAAGGGCCTTTACATCATCAGGAGTTCTGATTCGGGAAAGGAGCGAATGATTCATGATTGAAGACTATATCATACCCGGTACATAAAAAAAAGGCCGCAAACACTTCAGTTCGCGACCTTCCTGGCGTATAAGCTTTCAAAGAAACCTGCCGGGCTTTGAACACAGATTACGCCTTCAATAAGCCCGGAAAAATTTTATTTCTTCTTGTGCCGGTTTCTTCTGAGTTTTTTCTTTCGCTTATGCGTCGCGATTTTCTGGCGTTTACGTTTTTTTCCGCAGGGCACGTCGGCACTCCTTGTCCAAATAAGTTCTGCAATTATGCACAGATTACAAAAGACCGTCAAGGGCTGTTTTTATCAAAGCGGCCACTCCGCTAAAATCTTCAGCATGTACGTGATGAATGCCTTTCATGGAACGAATGAAGGTTTCCTGGCGCTTGGCATATTTTTTACTGTTCCTGACAATTGCGTCCCGTATCAAGGGTATATCCGAAGCAGGAGGATCGGTCAAAAAGAACTCGCGATAGCCTATGGCTTGCATGCCGGGATCATCCGGCCCGTATCCGGCTTCCAACAATCCGTTGAATTCGTCAACCAGTCCCGCATCGAACATCTCGTCCACGCGTTTTTCTATCCGTTCGTAGACCTCCGCACGCGGACGGTCCAGGGCAATGCAAACAAACGAATATCCCTCACGCAGGGTAGCGCCCGCCTCAAAGGAAGACTGGGGATGACCCGATGCATAGAAAATTTCAAGCGATCGCACAATTCGATACGCGTCGTGTGGATGGATACGGGAGGCTGAAAGACTGTCGACACCGGAGAGTTCTTCGCGCAGTGGATCAAGTCCTTCTATGTCTAACCGCTTTAGCAGACTCTCACGTATACCCGGGTCGGATTGCGGGGTATCCGGTAACCCGTACACAAAGTTTTTTATATAGAACGCGGTTCCGCCCAGGATAACCGGAAGCCGACCTCGTGCGGAAATTTCTGTGCACAATCTGTCAGATTCACGCACAAAATCTCCGGCACAAAACTGCTGGTCTGGCGAAATGCAGTCAACAAGATGATGGGGAAGGGAATCAAGAAGGAAAGAAGGCGGTTTGGCGGTACCGATATTCATGTTACGGTACACCTGCATTGAATCTGCACTGATTATTTCAGCCATGCCGGCAAAAGGAGCGGGTGTCCCGGTGAGGCGCGTTGAAAATAACCGTTCAGAGAGGGCCGTCTTGCCCGAAGCGGTCGGTCCGAAGATGACCGCTACCGGTAACGGCCTATTACTGCTTATCGATCTGGTATTCAACGGTCCGGGTAAAGACCTGCCGGGCAGCAAGCGAAACCACTTTACCGTCGTTAGCTTCTATTTCCGGGTCACGTACCATAGAAAGCTGATATGCGCGACGGATGGACGCACAGGTTATTTCGTATACATTGCCCGTAAACTCGACGAGCTGTTCAAGTGGGAATATCATTGTTTCAGTATACGAATTCATTGAAACAAGAGCAAGTGCTTGTTGCCCCATTACCTGATATATGCTTACATTATATTCATGTTTATTCATTCAGACTAACGTGAGTGAATTATGCCGATGCAATAAAATGTGTATACCGGAGGTATCATGGATACATCGAACGGAAGTCAACAGCCACAGTTCTCAGGAAAAATACCGTACAAGCTGATTCTGACAGTTGCGGCAATAATAATTGCCGTTATCATCGCAAGTACCGGGTTTTTTATAGTAGATCAGACAGAGGAAGCGGTCGTTACCCGCTTTGGTAAGTACACGAAAACTGTCGGACCCGGACTTCAATTTAAGCTTCCCCTCGGAATTGATCGTGCCTGGAATGTTCCGACTAAACAAATTCAGACCGAACAGTTTGGATTCCGGACAGTACGCGCGGGAAGCCAAAATGTATATGAAGATAACCTGACAAAAGAGTCGACCATGCTGACTGGTGACCTCAATATTGTCGACGTGGAATGGATTATCCAGTACCGGATCAATGATCCTGTCGCCTGGCTTTTCAACGTTCATTACGACGTCAGACGATCCACGATCCGCGACATCTCACAATCGGTAATAAACACACTGGTAGGAGACCGGGCCATACTGGACGTAATCGGCCCCGAAAGAACAGCTATTGAAAACAACGCACTGATGATGATGAACGATCAGCTTCGGGAATTCGGTCTGGGAGTAACAATAACAACCGTGCAACTTCAGAACATTGTACCACCAGCAGGTGTTCAGTCTGCATTCGAGGACGTAAATAAGGCTATTCAGGACATGAACAGACTCATCAATGAAGGAAAGGAAGCATATAACGCAGAAATTCCCAAAGCCTCCGGTGAAGCAGAGAAAATGGTACTTGAAGCCCAGGGATATGCTGCCGAACGTGTCAACCGGGCACAGGGTGATGCCTCCCGATTTACTTCGGTGTATGAAGAATACCGTCGTGCTCCGGAATTGACCAGGAGACGGCTCTATCTTGAAACAATGGAAAATCTTTTTGCCACAAAAGAAGGCACTACCTTGGTAGATAAAAAACTTGAAAACTTCCTGCCGCTCGGGAATGTAGTAACAGGAGGCGCACAATGAACGCACTACGGTCAAAGATAATCACTACAGCCATCATACTGATTGTGGCAGCCTTTATACTGAATCCCTTCTATGTTGTCGAGGAAGGAAATCAGTCAATAATCACTCGCTTTGGAGAAATAGTGCGCTCAACTCCGGATGCGGGTTTGCACGTAAAACTGCCGTTTATCGACCAGGTAATCACCTATCCGAAAAAACTGATGTCGCTTGAGGGAGATTCGCAGCGAATACCGACGAAGGAAAACCAGTTTATCATCGTTGATACTACCAGCCGCTGGAAAATAACCGATCCGGTAAAGTTCTATGAATCGGTAACGACTATCGAGGCCGCCTACTCGCGGTTAAGCGACATTATCGATTCGGCAGTTCGCACCGTCATTACATCCTCCAGTTTGAACGATGTTGTACGCAATTCGAACCTGATCAACGAATTACAGCACAAGGAAAATTTTGCCCTCGGCGCCGACGCGGAAGACGTACAGCTGAGCCAGATTACTGCGGAAAAGGCGACCTATGAAACGATTACCAAGGGAAGGCGCGCACTGAGCAATGAAATGGCGCAGATAGCTCGCGAAAAAGTGCCCGAATTCGGTATTGAACTTATAGACATAGTTCCCCGTCAAATTAAATATTCCGATGAGTTGACGCAAAGCGTGTATAATCGCATGATCAAGGAACGAAACCAGATTGCCCAGACGTTCCGTTCAACCGGAGAAGGAAAAAAGGCCGAGTGGATGGGAAAACTTGAAAATGAGCGGCGCAGCCTTCTTTCAAGCGCGTATAATCGGGCGGAAAAGATCAAGGGCGATGCGGATGCTCTTTCCTCGAGAATATACACCGAAGCCTACAGTCGGGATCCCGAATTTTACAGCTTTTGGAAAAGCATTGAAACATACCGGTCAACCATGCCGCAATTCAACAAGATCATGACGACGGATCTCGAGTTTTTCAAGTATCTTTATTCACCGAACGGACGATAACAGATGGCCTTAGTTGAACACAGCACCAGGGAAGGCTCCCGGGTGCTTGTAGTACGAACGGGGATGAATCCCCGTTCATTTGCTCAATCTCGGCTTTCAAAAATAACGACGGTTCCCGGACATTTGGTTGACAGCACGGGCCAGGTGGACTCATGGCAATTTGAGGGAACCTTCTGCGATGACACGGGCAGTCGGGAAGAAATTGTGCTTTTCGGAACGGATTATCAGGGAACCCCGCTCATTGATCTGGTACAGGGTACAGACAAAAAACTGGCCTGGAGTGCGATGCACCGCTGCATCTCCTTACTTGAAAAGGTTTTGCAAAGCGGAAACCAGGATCTTGTTTTGAATGCAGTCAGGACAGGTCCGGCAGGTATTCTCATGGGTGATAATGGAGGCCTTCTCGTATTTCCCGCAGAGGCTTGCATCGCCTGCATTGAAACCCAGCCGGGTACTTTTCCTGTTGACAACCGACACAGGTGGATTCATCCCGATGCCGACACACTGCCACCGGAACGGTCCCTCAGTTTCCTGGCAGGAGTTATGGCATACAGAATCATTGCGGGACAGATGCCCTTCGCACACACTGGCGAAGATGCACCCCTTTCTCAACAGATTGCGGAGACGATAAGAAAACACCGTTATATGGAGTTATCCCGTACCGTGTGGGAGGTCAGGAATAGTGCAGCGCAATGTGTCGACGGTCTGATAAACACGAGTCTGTCCAACTCTACTGCCACCCTTCTCGCCTTCGGAAACGACTTTGATGCAATCTGTGATCCCGAACGGGCCGGGCAAGTCCCAACCGCGGAATTCACAGACATACGAGATTGGGAAATAAAAAGGTTCAATACAGCAATTAAAAAAGCAGTATTCATGAAGAAATACCGCGTCCTTTATTCGGGAGCACTCGTCGCATGCTGTGCCTTGCTTGCCTTCCTTGCAATATGGCGCTTCGACAGTGCGGCAAAGCCGACGACAGAGGGACTCGACAGCAGTGAGGTTGTTCTCCGCTATTATACGGCCATCTCGCAGCTTGATCAGGTTACGCCGCGGGCATTTTCAAAGAGAAGGGTTAAACCCGATTATGACGATTTTACTGCGAGTCTGTATGTGTCCGCAAAAATGAGACAAACCTATGAGCGTGATGCCGGAATCATAACACCGGCACAGTTGTATGCAGGGCAATGGAACAAGGATAAAATGGTATACGGCATGACACAATTATCAGTCCGCGCTGTATCCCGGGGAGAAAAAACAGCGCAATATGAGGTGTCATTCTATTTATGGCTACCTTTTTCCCCCTCTCCGGAAGATGCCCCGCTGGATCCATTCAATGCACCCATACAGCTGAGCCTGTATTTATACCGGGATATAGTCAACCTTGAGTATGCGCGAAACCGCTGGATCATTTCTGCAATTGAGCATGCGGAGCGAACGACAATAGAAGAAAATGGACAAAAGGTACTTGATCTCGTTAACAATCCCGAAGGTAAAACCAAAAAATGGGCTCCTTCAAATGAAGAAATTGAAAACGCACAGCAATTTGAAATGATTGTTCATTAAGCGCCACATGCTGACAATGAACTGCTCCACTGAAGCAGTTCATTGTCAGTTAGCCGCACTTTTACTGAGGAACACCCGCTCTCGAAAGCGGCCAAAACCTGAAAAGCGCTGTTCCCAAAATCATATGCGCAGGAACAAAACGGGGCTCAAGATTCGATCTATAAAGAATTGAATACCGATCTCCGTTATCGAGGGGAATTAACCGCCTGACATAGGAATGCCGCATATCGAGCGAATTGAACCGGTTGTCACCCATCATGAAATAGGAATCCTCGGGGATATAGCTCTCCTCTTCCGGGGGAAATTCGCCCATATTGCGTTGGTCATGAATGCTTATATACAATAAAAAGAGCCGCATATCAGTATCAAGCACGATTCGTTCAGCATCTGTACTGTAATCTTCAGGTGCATTTTTTCCGTCCTGCATCAATTCGGCATTTCGTACCAACAGACGGGCAAGCGTGTGTTTAATCAGCAAGTTAAGATTGCGGGTACGCTCATTAAAGAGATTGTCGCGCTCAGGATTCACTTCCCAGGCTGTAAGGAATTCGTCAAACCAGGCAGCTCCGCCATCGGTATTGAGCAATATTCGGCTTGCCTCGATGTTATTCTTGTATAACCAGAAAATCTCCATACGCGAGCCCTCGAAGAGATCAGGGGCTCTCATAACCGTATCGCGTGTCGTCTTCAAACTGCGAAACCGCTTTACCAGTTCGGCACTTTCCTTGGTATATTGAGTTTGGTCCAGGGCGGCTCTGCGCGATTCAACCGACTCGAGCAAGCTGAATTCATCCCTGCTAAAAAGTTTGTCCTTGACAAGTGCATATTCGGTTCGGGGCAAGGCAGCCAGATTCCAGGTAGCCCAGGATGCGTCTTCAGTAACCTGGTGCCATGAAGGATTGGTACGGGTTTTCGAATAGAGAATCCCATCGACCAGCATCAATTTCTCGCCGGGTATGCCGGTAACGCGTTTAACCAGCGGATCAGCCTTAACATCCCCAAACTCGTCAACATTGATATTGACCGAGGTAAAGGTCAGCATATAGATAAGCTGCGAGACAAAAGAACGCACCCGATCTGCCTTGGTATCGTTGTAGTGCGGATTATTGAACACCACAATGTTACCCCGCTTGTAATCCCGCAGCCGCGGGACCCCAACTTCGGACAAGGGAAACTTGGGTCCGGAAGGCGTTTTGACAACCACAACACGGTCTTTCACCATGAACTCGGGTACCATCGATTCTGTTGGAATGGCATAGAGCTGAAAGAAGAACAGATTGACAAGCAAAACAAGACAGGCAGCCTGAATCAAAGCGTCAAGCCACTCCAAAATATGCACAGCAACGTTCTTCTTCCGCTTCTTCTCGAACTGGAATGACGGAACATGGCGTTGTATCCGCTTGTCGGAAAGCCGGTAGAGGGTCACAAAAGAGAGAATAAAAACCGCGATCCAGCAAAGCACAGTGAGAAGATCAAGAATAAAAAACCCGTCCGCAGAACCGGAGCGTCGTATAATGAAGGCAGCAAAAAGTATAAAGGGTATGTACTCAAGTATTTTTCTCAGAACCGCAAGCTTGCGATATACGGGATTCCGTACGAAACGAACAGATACCGCCGCCAATAGCACGGTCACCGCAAGCGACAAGGGAAAGGCCCAAAAGGCGGCACCAAACTCAGGAATGAAGCATAAAACGGAAAACACAAATGATGCGATGACACATCCGGATAACAGCACAATCATGATTCCTCCAAAACTTGCCAACAGAACCAAAAGTATAGCAAAAAAAAAAAAGCAGCGCTATACTGCAAACATTATGGATTTTGAACAGATACACATTCCGCTCGAAATTCCCGTTCCGCAGGAAAACGGGTCGAACGTACATATAGATTCCCGGCTCCTTACGTTTGCTGCACAGCAGGCCTTCGAGCGCCTGTCGTTCACCTTTACGCGGGAACATCTTGAACACCTGATTTCGGTTGCACTTGATCCCGTCAACAGCCCGAATGACAGATCCACGGCGGCTCAACTGCTTGAGAACGCAAACATAGCGGCAAAAGGCATGTACCCCCTGTGCCAGGATACCGGAACGGCTCAGGTATTCGCCTGGAAAGAAAATGGAATCGATACTGGCGCATCGGATGACGTGGAAGCCCTCTCGAAAGGCGCCCTGGGAGCGTATGAAAACAGAAATCTTCGTTTTTCGACGACTATTCCGGATTCCCTCTTTTGTGAACATGATCCCCATACAAACGGCCCTGCGCAGATACTGGTGCAATGCACACCAAAAACAGGCGAAGATATCGCATATCGCTTTCTGTTTTGCGCAAAAGGCGGCGGCTCCGCGAATAAAACCGGTTTGATTCAGGCAACAAAGGCACTCCTGAACGAAGAAGCCTTTACGGCGTATCTTCGCCGTGAAATTGCCGCTCTTGGAACTGCCGCGTGTCCACCATACACCATCGCGGTTGTAGTCGGGGGAATAAGCCCCGAGCAAAACCTTCTGACCCTGAAACTCGCAACAGCCGGCTTATATTCACACACGATAGAAGGACATGATTACCGCGTCATGGGCGCACTGCCGCTCAGGTGTCCTGAATGGGAACAACGGGTGCTTGACATTGCAGCCGATACCGGTCTCGGTGCCCAATTCGGGGGCCGCGCGCTTGCGGTCTCCGCGATAGTTCTCCGCTTGCCGCGCCACGGGGCCAGTTGTCCGGTATCGCTAGGAGTGTCCTGCTCCGCACACCGCAATTTGTACGGATATATCAATTCGCGCGGCTTCTGGCTGGAGAAAACGATTGACACACCCGAACGCCTTCCCGGTTTTGCCGACGCTGTATCCCGATCAGCTGCAGAAGCGGCACAAACCATCGAGATCAATCTTGACAAAGGTATCGAGGCTGCCCGCAACCAGCTGTCCGGAATGACCTGCGGTACGGCTCTTGTATTAAGCGGGAACATCCTTGTCGCTCGCGATGCTGCCCATGCGCGATGGCGCCAGCTACTGAACGAAGGAAAGGCCTTGCCTGACTATCTGCGTGAATACGCCATCCTCTACGCCGGCCCGGCCCGTACCCCAATCGGAGCGGTAACCGGAAGTTTCGGTCCGACAACTGCGGGACGGATGGATGAATACGCGGACGATTTGATGAGCAGGGGTGCCGCACTTATCACGATTGCGAAAGGAAACAGGAATGCCCAATGGCAAAAAGCCTGCAAAAAATATGGCGCCTTCTACCTCGGAACCGTTGGCGGCGCAGCAGCACTCATTGCCGAACGGCATGTACTTCATTCAGAAGTAATCGATTACCCCGAGCTGGGAATGGAAGCGGTCAGACTGCTGAAAATATCAAGGCTTCCCGCCTGCATGATAACCAACGACAAGGGTGAAGATTTTTATACAAGTATTCTTGAGAATAACCTTCAACAAAATTCATAGCAGTTCACGGGAAGGGTGGGCAAGAAAAAAAGCTTCCTTAAAATTCTTCTCGACCCGGGAACACAACGTGTCAAGGGAAACAGACCGAAGGTCGGCAATACACTGGCTTACCTTCTGAATGTCAATTTCCCGGCTGTACGCCTCACCCCGACCGGCCATCCAGGGAGCATCGGTTTCTGTCAAAATGCGATCAACTGGTAAGGTGCGAGCAGAATGAAGCACCGTCTTCTGCCCCCGCAACACTCCCTTGCCGAGTGAAAAATACGCATTAACGCCCCGCTTTAAAAATGCAATCCCTTCATCGGGAGAACCGGGCCAACCGTGAAATATAACCGAAGGGAGACGGGATAATCGGGCTGTCGACTCAAAGATGAGGGGCAAGGCCTTGCGGGAGTGTATGACAAGAGGAAGGCCATGGCGCAGGGAGCGCTCAACCTGTGCGTTCCAGACAAGGATTTGAGCATCAAGACTCGCTCTGAACGCCGGATTATACAAATCAAAACCGCATTCGCCAATTGCATCGACCATCCCCAGTTCAATCGCCCGATCCAGAACCTCGAGAGCTGTATCATCGGGCTCCTGGGGATGTATGCCAAAAGAACACAGCATTGTGGCCGGCGCAAGTGTACCCGACAACCTTCGATGAAACACCAGTTCTTCCATGGTATGGGAAGAGGCACATAAAAAGGCGGTTAACCCGGGATCAAAGGCCCGCTGTGCTTTCCCGACCAGATCATAGGGATGAATATGGGCATCGATGAAATGTAAAACAGACATCACACCCTGATTATACTGCTAAAGGAACCGGCCGCACACCCGAAAATAGAGGTATCGGGAGGTTACGATGAAAAACTACTATATCAAGAGCAAGGCGGGATCGGCAGATTATCTTTCGATTATCAATGAAAGCGAAGAAGGTTTTATGGTCCGAATTTTCAGAGACCTTGACGGATATGAAAAAATTATCGATGAATACATGACCCGGGCGCTCTTTGAAACGTGCGTACGCACGGGCTACCTGTGTCAAATGGAAGAAAAAGAAGCTACGGCTATTGCCTGAGTGTACCGGTCAATCCGAGTGTCGGCCGGTCATGCGCCGGGCGATTGACAGGGCGTGATCACGGTTTCCGTTCTCTACCCATTCTATTCTGACGCCTTTTCGTTCCATTCCCCTGAACCAGGTTTCCTGACGTTTCGCGAACTGGCAAATCGCGGTGTACAAACCGTTTCGGTATTCAGAAAACGAGGGAATTTTTTTCTGGAGAAACTCTGCGGTAAAGCGATACTCCAAACCAAGCCGCTCCAAACGTTCCCAACTGATTCCGGAAGCCTGGAGGGAAGCGACCTCTTCCACCATACCCTGCTCAAGGCGCTGGTCCAGTCGTTGTTGAATACGACTTCTCAATTCGGCGCGCTCAAAACGGATACCCAATACGCCCGCCCGTATGCCAGACCGCTCGAATGTATATGAACATTCCATATTATCCGACAAACGAATGTATTCGGCAATTTCTATTGCCCTGACAAGCCGTGGTTTTTCAAGCAAATCCGTTTTATTATGAATATCCTGTTTCAGTGAAAGCAAACGCTGCGCAAGTTCTTCGACAGACAAGTGCGAAAGCTCTTCACGCAAAAGCGGATTTACCGGAACCTCCCTGAATTCATATCCGCGAATCACCGAGTCGAGATACAAACCGGTTCCCCCACACACGAGGGGCATACTCGAACGGGACTGAATATCCTGCACGCTTGCATAGAAGTCTTTCTGAAAATGAAAGACACTGTATTCGTCTGGAAGCGACGCGACATCCACAAGATGATACGGAATATCTCCATACTCGCCCAAATCCTTACCGGAACCGATATCGAGACCCCGATAGACCTGACGGGAGTCCGCGGAAATGATCTCCGCACCCAGTTCGCGGGCAAGATATACCGCGAGGGCTGTTTTGCCCGTTGCGGTCGCTCCGAGCACGACGAGAACATTACATCGCGTATTTTCAGTTACCATACACGCATGAAGGCGGCTTTAAGATAATCCGATTCCGGATAGCCGATAAGGGAAGGATGATCGGGACCCGGCCCGCGTTTTTCCAGGATTTGAACCTTACGACGTGCATCCATCGCGGCGTTTTGCAACATGCCATAAAAATGATCGGAACCGAAGAAATGGGAACAGGAACAGGAAAGCAAATAGCCGCCCGGCTGGAGTATTTTCATGGCTCTCAGGTTGATTTCCTTATAGCCGCCATAGGCCTTGTCGATCATCTTCGCATTTTTGGTAAAGGCTGGTGGATCAAGTATAATAGCGTCAAAGCGCCGCCCTTCCCGTTCAAAGGACTTGAGCAAATCGAAAACATCGGCGGTTTGAGCGGTCACACAGTGTTCAGCCCTGTTGCGGGCTATGTTCCTGTTTACGGTGGCGACCGCCTCGGCGGATATGTCCACACTCAAAACCGAGGAAGCGCCCCCCTTCCAGGCATTCAAGCCGAATGCCCCCGTATGAGTAAAGGTGTCAAGCACGTTTTTTCCCCGACACAACTTCGAGATAAACTGACGGTTATGTTTTTGATCCAGAAAATACCCGGTCTTTTGGCCATTTTCCAGATCGACTTCAAGTTCAACACCGTTTTCCCGAATGAAAATGAGCGGGTTTCGGGAATTACCAATCCAGCCCTTCCGTTCCTGGAGACCTTCCAGGGCCCGAACATGAACATCGCTGCGTTCGAATATTCCAGCAGGAGAGACCAGGTCACGCAAGACAGAAATAATGTCATCGCGATACGCTTCGACGGCGAAAGCGAGAAACTGTATAGACAGGTAAATTTCTCCGGAAAGCGTGACGAATCGATCTACAACCAGACCTGGGATACCATCCGCTTCGGCAAAGAAGAGTCGGTATGAATCAGTGTCATCGTACAAGAGAGAGCGGCCCTCGGTCGCGCGGGAAATCTGGCGCTCAAAAAAGGCCCGGTCAATTGTTTCTTCCCGAATTCGGGTAAAAATACGCACCTGAATTTTCGAATTTCTGTTTATTATTCCACGTCCCAAAAAATGACCTGATTTGGTCAACACATCTATGACGGATCCGGTTTCACAGGCACCCTGATAACGGCCAATTTCATTGTCAAAAATCCAGGGATGACCACGCAGGAGACGATCCTCTTCCCCTTCTTTTAAAAATACTCTTTCCATAGGAAGCCAAGTATAGCGCTTTCGTTGCCTTACGGCTACTCGTGTGTTATTGTCTATACCATGAAGCTTTCCAAATCAGCAGTATGTATATTTACTTTCATCTGCCTCTCTGCGGGCTTGAATATGTTTGCAATGTCGGATACACAACTTCGCCAGGCGCTTATAGAAGCAGGCCAACGTGATGTGGATACGGTTTCCCGGAGCAGCCTGTCGGCAGATACGCTTGGAGAGTGGCAGGACGTTCTTGATACAGTATCCTTTCTGGTTTTCAGGCAAACGGAATTGTACCGCGGGCCGCTGACCCTTGTGGTGATCGACTCTCCTGATACAAGAGTACGTTTTTATTACAGCGGCTCACTTGCAGTACCAACAGGATTACTCGACGCCATAGACGAGCGTATTTTCGTTGAGGCCTCGGAAGCCTCGCGGAGAATTCGCGATATTCAGCTTGAACGGGAACAAAAACTTGCTCCTGTTTTCGCCTTTGAAGCAGCCCGACTGGCCCTTGATCTTCACTATCAAACCTTTGTCAATGCAGTACATGAAGGAGAATGGCCTGTTGCCGGTATTCCGGGCTGGATGGAACCCTCCGCCGAGGAAACCGCAAAAGCCGACCGGCTGGTTCCGGCGATCCTTTCAATTGCAGGATTTGCGCCTGCACTCCACCTGGATTCCCTTCAACACGGAGCATCTTCATCCGTGCTTGACCGGATACTCTCCATTCAGGAAGGCGAAAAAGAAATTGAACGCGTGAACGGTGAACTGCGAAACGTGTTTGCGCTTCTCAGAACAGGTTTTGCCCCGCAGGAGGCATTGACGACCCTTTATGGATTGTCTGAACAGCTGAATAACTCATACTGGATCGACAGGCTCACCGCTATTATATTGCATCAATTGTGGCTTGAATCTGTCCCTCCGGCCGAGCGGCTTTTTATCTGGATGCCGGGAGCGGCCACCAGAACGAGCCAGTCCCACGATACCTTCATGGCATTGGTAACGCAGAAAGAAAAAAAAAGGCCAATATTGACTGATCGAACTCCGGGGAACCGGGAAACCTGGCGACAAGCGGTATCTGCCTGGGGTTCAGTCAATTCCCGGATTCCCGACCCGGTGTGTCTTTCAGCCCTGGCAAGCCTCCTCGTTTTTGGCGAAGGCAACGGGGACAGGGAAAACGCACAGTCAATTTCCGAAAAAGCAGCAGCTCTTGAAGTTGGCGGTAGTTCCTTTACCGCACGGAACAATCATGCGATTATACAATTCCTTGCAGGTGAAAGCGTTCAAAAGGTTGTCGGTATGCTTGACACCATTAAGCCGGTTCATCTCAATGATGTCACCCTCGCCCGAACGTATGAGGGGTTTACCGGAGATTCACGTGAATTGGAAATAAACCGCGCCTTAATTCAATCCTATGAGGGACAAGGAACGTCCCTGGATTCAGAAACACCGGGACCGGCTGCTGACAATACCCTGGTGACTATGGATTTGCGCGGTATCAGGGCAGGAGACAGTGCGGATTTGTTGATCGAGCGTTGGGGAAAACCCGCAGAGATCCACTATAACTTTGTTGTTGAAGTCTGGGTCTATCCCTCACTGGATGCGACAGTGCTCATGATGGATCGCACCCGGGGGGGAGTATCCGCCCCCCGCATCGAGTCGATCACGCTCGGCCCGAATTCGCCGATTACCCTCGGGAAGTCCATCAGGACAGCAGATACGAAAAAAGACTTCGAAACGGTATTCGGCCCGTCACGATGGCTCGCAACAGACCGGTCGGTGTATATTCACGATGGACAGGAATTATCCGTACTATTTCTGTCCGATAAAATTCAGAGCATAACCGTCCATCTTAAATAGAAGCACACCTTACAGGGAATCAAACACGTCATCCATGGTATAAATTCCGTTTTTGACATGTCCTGAATCAAGGGGCTGACACAGCCATTCAATTGCCCGTACTGCTCCGATGGCGAATGCCTCACGGTTCCGGGCAGTATGGGTCAGTTCAATTGTATCCGCGGACGAATCAAACCAGACGGTATGGGTTCCCGGAACCGAACCAACCCTGACGCTGGCCAGATGAAGTTCATCACTCTCCGGTTTTCGTTCAAAACTGTCAGTGACCAGTTTTGTTTTCCGGGGTATCTGTGCAAGTATCCGTTTGGCAATGTCGAGTCCGGTCCCTGAAGGACTGTCAGCCTTTTGATTGTGATGCGACTCGAAAAGAGCAACATCGTACTCTTCAAAAGACGCCATAAGGCGAGCGGCCTCACTTACCATACGGTAAAAAAGATTAACGCCCACAGAAAAATTCGATGCATGCAGAAGAGCGCTTTTATTCAATTCTACCTGCGCGGCAATTTCCGGCAACCGGTCAAGCCAGCCGGTTGTTCCGACAACAAGAGGTATGCCGGTAGGGATGAGCGCGGAAATATTGGCGAACACCGAGGCAGGATGAGAAAACTCGATAATTCCCTCGGCGCCGGATTCTCGCACCGCTCGCACCATTTCGGAGGTATCCGAGGTGATACAGCTCGCATCCTGCGCAAACAAGTCCACCGTACAGACAATGTCATGAGTGCGAAGACGTGCCGCCTGGGCAATCATGTGGCCCATTTTTCCATAACCGATAAGAGCCAGCTTCATCAGGCAGTACCTCCGGAAGACAGCAGGTCTTCACCCTCGGGTCCAAAAAAACGGGAGTGAAGCAGCGTCACGACGGTGTTCGCCTCCGAGGAATGACAGATCAGGCTGATGTTGACCTTTGAAGCACCCTGACTGACCATTTGAATATTGATATTTTCCCGGGACAGAACCTCGAAAGCAGCCGCTATAATCTTGCTTGAACGACGTACATCGCAGATGATGGTCACTATTGCACGTTCTTTGCGGACATCGACGCTCGCATATTTGGACAAATCCGCCCGGAGCGCGGCGAGAGGCGATTTTTCGGAATCAACCGTCAAAGAGACGGAAACCTCCGAGGTGGCGACAACATCGACACTGATATGATGGGTGGCGAACGACTCGAAAACCTTGGCAAGAAAACCGTATTGACCAAGCATACGCGTTGATACAATGTCGATTAATGTCACGTTCTTCTTGGTCGTTATCGCGCGCACTGCAGGG
The DNA here is from genome assembly GCA_001604385.1 of Spirochaetales bacterium Spiro_09. GTDB lineage: Bacteria > Spirochaetota > Spirochaetia > Treponematales > Treponemataceae > Teretinema. The sequence goes on from LVBK01000013.1 coordinate 103,701, forward strand.
GGAGTCCCCTCATGATTGGTAACGATGATTGATCCGGGAGCGTTGATGTTATAGGAGTTCTTTACACGAACCGGCGTACCCGTCTGTAAACAGGGCTGCATGGAACGGGGATGCAATACCTGCGCGCCGAAGTACGCAAGCTCGGCTACCTCGTCATATGTCGCGACGGGAACGGGACGAGCTTCCTTGACAATACGGGGATCTGTCGTAAGGATGCCGTCAACGTCTTTCCAGGTTTGTACTTCCTCGGCGCGAACCGCTGCTCCGATAATTGTTGCCGTCAAGTCGCTACCGCCTCGACCGAGCGTGGTGATAAAACCTTTCGCATCCTTTGCGATAAAACCGGTAACGATCGGAATGGGAAGACCGTCGCCCTTTTTGCCCTCTGCATAGGGCCCAAGATTTTTCCTCAGGTTTTCCCAGGTTTCGGGAAGCAGGTCGGCAGACGTATAGTTTGAGTCGGATATAAAGCCGATATCCCAGGCGTCGCGGAAGGCTGCACGCGTACCCTTTGCATTCAGGTAAAGAGCCATCAGGCGGACCGACAGGCGCTCACCGAATGATACGAGATAATCTTTTGATCGGGGGGTCAATTCCCGGAGCATGGAAACACCGGTGAGCAGCGTGCGTAATTCCTGCAGGAGAGCGTCAATCTCGGATAACGGGACGCCAAGCTCGGTTGCGGTCTGTTTATGGAGCGTCTCGACCGCGTCAATACTGATAGTGCCGGCGAGTGCCGTATCAGCTGCTTCCAGAAGATGATCGGTGGTGTCTCCCATGGCTGAAAGAACAACGACCGGACGTTTATCGGCAAACGTTTCAATAATACCCGCAACATGCCGGATGCGTTCCGCATTGGCTACCGATGAACCGCCGAATTTCATTACTATCATGATTCGCTCCGTAAGAATTTTGCATAAATATACCAAAACACTGAATATAGTTCAATACAGACGACCCTGCCTCACCGAATATTTTGCGAGGACTCAGGGTATTGCCAGTTCGCCCCTTCCTGAAGCTATCTTCGCGGCGGCTCCGCGGCAGGCCCCTGCTCCCGCGTCGATCGTTCTGCCTCACATTCCGGTCTTGGAGCGGCACACTAATACATGGTAGAGTAAGGCCATGAAATACGCATTACATATGGTTGTCATACATAAATCGAAACCGGCACTCGTCAGCGGCTTTGACGGGGATAAAATTGAAATAACGCTGAAAGACGAAAAAAAGAAGGTTCGTGAAAAGGATATTGAACTCTTGCACGCAGGGCCAGCACGGTCATTGCAGGAACTGTTGAATGCCAAACCGGGGGAAGCAGATTTTCAGGAAGCCGCGGAATTTTTTCGGGGCAGTGAACCGGCCTTTTCCGAGATTGCCGAACTGGTATGGGGTCCGCTAACACCCGAGCTCGCCTGGGCAGCCTGGCAGACCGTCGCAGCCTCACCCTGGTTTGAATGTACATCGCCTGAGGCTCCTGTTCGCGTACGTGATGCCGGGGAAGCTCTGGCGCTGATCCGCAAGTCAGAGAAAAAGAAGGGTGAAGAGGAAGACCGTGCTGCCTTTGTCGGAAGGCTTTCCAGAACAATGGCCGGGAAAGAAGACGGCGTTGACCTGACTGTCGATGCGCAATGGCTACAGGAAATTGAGGCTCTGGCCCTGGGAAAGACAGACAAGTCCAGAAACCTTAAAGACGCCCGGATCCCGGTAACCCCGCAGGCAGCCCATTCAGTTCTATTAAAAACAGGGTTCTGGAATCTGGAACGCAATCCCTTCCCGTATCGCCACGGCCACGGGCTTTCTTCCGCGCAGGTTGCAATTACCGAGCCGGATGATCGGGCGGAACGCCTGGACTTGACCGCACTTGCAGCGTGGGCAATCGATAACGCCTGGAGCGCGGATCCTGATGACGCGGTCAGTTTTGACCAGGGTACGCTGTGGGTTCATATTGCCGATCCGGCATCCAGCATTAGTAGCGACACGCCGGCGGACCTTGAGGCCCGCCAGAGAGGGGCAACCCTGTATATTCCCGAAGGGGCCGCACGCATGTTACACGACCAGGCCCTGGACTATTTTGCCCTGGGCCTGGCACCGGTATCCCGTGCACTCTCCTTCAGGATCGAGTTTACGGAAACGGGAGCGATCAGGGAAACGTCGGTCCACCGCACCCTTGTCAGCGTGCAGCGTTTGACCTATGCACAGGCAAGCGAGCGGATGGACAGCACCGAACTGGCACCGCTATTCGCTATTGCCCGGAAAAATATGGAACGGAGAGCTGCAGCCGGTGCGGTGTCCATCGAGCTGCCGGAAATTCATCTGTCGGTTGACACTGATACAGAAGGGACTCCGCAAGTACACATTGACGCAATTCATTCAGAGAGCGCTGCGGATATGGTACGGGAGATGATGCTGCTGGCCGGCGAGGCCGCCGCGCGTTTTGCCTTCAAGCACGGTATTCCCTTTCAGTATGTAAGCCAGGAAAGTCCGTCCCTGCCCCGGGACATACCCCATGGACTTGCCGGCGAATACCGGAAACGACGATCGATGAAATCCCGCAAAGTGGGAACAATTCCCTCGGATCACGCAGGTCTTGGATTGGGAATGTACAGTCAGGTAACAAGTCCTCTCAGGCGCTACGGAGATCTGGTTGCCCATCAGCAACTGCATCTTTTTCTTGATGGCAAGAAACTGATGGATACCGACGAGATGCTTGAGCGAATTGCAGCCGGGGACAGCGCGGCCCGGGAATGTACGTTGGCCGAGAGGGAGTCGAACATGCACTGGATTCTGGTGTACCTTTCCCGGAATCCGGACTGGAGGGGAGAGGCGGTCATTGTTGAGCTGAACGGGCCGCAGGCTACCGTCCTGATACCGGAACTTGCACAGGAAGCGCGGATTCACGCACCGGCAGACACCCAACTGAATGACCGCATACGCATCCGGGCGGGCAATATCTCGATTGCAGACCAAAGCGTTACGTTCACAACGGATGCGTAGGTGCAGACGGAAAACCGTCCGGGAGAGACCGATTACATATTCGGATCACTCCCGGGCGATGGTGGAGCACCGATACTTTCACCCCGAATGATTTCGATCGGAAACCGTTCGCTTTGAACAGGAATACGGGGGTTCTCGATGCGGTTACATAAAAAGTTCGCTGCGCGGTATCCCATTTCCTCCAGCGGTTGATACACGGACTGCAGTGACGGGGTGAACATTCTACCTTCGGGAAATGCGTCAAAACCGGTTACCGACACATGAGCGGGAACTGACACGCCCAATTCGAGGGCTGCATGCAGAACGCCCATTGCCATGAAATCCGAGGCGCAAACCAGGGCGGTTGGCCGATCATAGGAATGAATCAGTTTCCTGAATATCTGGGCCGCCGACTCCCGGGAAAAATCGCCCCGGTAATGAAACGCCGGATCGAAGGGGATGCCGTTTTTCTTGAGCCCCACATAGAACCCTTCAAATCGTTCGGAAATATCGTCATTTTCCTGCCATGTTCCGATAAAACCCAGCTTTGTGTGGCCAAGAGACACCAGGGTGTCGACCAGGATCTCGACGCCTTTGGCGTTCTCGCTGTTCACATGGTCTATTCTTCCGATACTCGGCTTAAAACTGACCGCAGATACCGGTATATCCAGGCGGTCAATTTCTTCCTGTACTTGGGCATCGAGATACGCGCCAAGAAAAATGAGCCCCTGTACCTTTCCTTCATAAAACAACCGCAAGAATTCGGTAACCGTTGTCACCTGCCGTCGGGTTGATATCAGAAGATCGTAATCCCGTTCAACACAGGCAGTCTCGATTCCCTGCAACAAGCGGGAATAATATTCATTGGTATTCATGTCCAGTGTCGTCTGAAGCGAACCGACGACACCGATGGTTTTCATTATTTTTGTTCCGGTATTTTTCATGTGTACACAGAGTAGACCGCTTTCCGGGGACAGTCAATATATGCCTGTTGGAGCCGTTTACCTTGACACCCCCGGAATGCGCGTATACTATTTTCCCAGAGGATACACCATGAATACATTCAAAGTCGCTATTTTCGGCGGTGGGACCGTCGGCGGGGGCGTTGCGCGCATACTGCGCGAGAATTCCGCCCTGCTGGAGCGTCGTGCCGGCTGTCCGGTCGAGCTGGTCACCATACTGGATCTTTTTCCGTCGGCTTCTTCAAAACGTCACGGGATTCCGCTTGAACTGTACTGCGGAAACGGGGGCGATCTGAACAGAGATGAAGCGTCAAAATATATGGCACAGATATTGTCGAACCCTGAAATTGACGCGGTTGTCGAAACGATCGGGGGTTCCTCGGATTATATTCTGCAGGTGGTTCTGGATATATTACATTCAAAAAAACACCTGATAACCGCGAACAAGGCATTGCTTGCGAAACACGGGACTGCGATCATGCGGGCAGCAGTGGAAAACCAGCGGGCAATCGGTTTTGAGGCCTCGGTCTGCGGAGCCATACCGGTCATTAAAGGAATCAATGACTGCATGAGTGGCGATAAAATTGAAAGTGTATCGGGCATCATGAATGGGACCAGTAACTATATTCTGACCAAAATGTCCCGCGAGGGTCTTTCTTTTTATGAGGCACTTAAAGGAGCCCAGGCAATGGGCTATGCGGAAGCGGATCCGACCCTGGATATCAACGGCGGGGACGCAGGCCATAAATTGGCCATACTATTGCGCATCCTGTACGGCATAGAGACACAACCGGGCGATATACCGGTGTCCGGCATCGATACCATCAACGCTGAAGATACGCGCATCGCGGAGGAAACGGACGCGGTAATAAAATTGATCTGTTACGCGCAAAGGGAACAGAACGGCGTGTGCGCGACCGTCCAGCCGATGATGGTAAAAAAAAGCAATGTCCTTTCGGATATCAACAATGCCACAAACGCGATAAAGCTTGTCGGAGCTTACTCACGAGAAAACCTGTTCGTCGGACAGGGAGCGGGCTCACTCGAAACAGGGAGCGCCATTGTTTCCGACATTGTGTACATAGCACGCTATGGAACGGCAAGTCTGCGCGACTATCCGTCATCAGGTCTTAGCCTGGTATCGTTCGATAGCCACGTCATGCCCTACACGATTATATTCGATACGGAAGATGTTCCCGGTATAACCGGCATCGTGACGACTGCAATCGGCAAACAGGAAATAAACATAGATACGGTCAGCCATAATATGCGTGTCAGCGGACAAGCCGGAGCCCTATTCTCGATAGTTACCAAGCCCTGTACCCTGACGCAAATAAAAGCCGCAGTCCGCGACATGCAGCAGACCGCTCCCTCAATATTTGTGAAAGAACCCAAAATAATCCCGGTTCTGGCGTAAACCATTCAGCCCGTAGGTCCGGCTATCTCCCGTACAAAACAAAAAGGCTTCCGCTGCGCGGAAGCCTTTTTCATTCCTGGTGAAAGAATGTATTACTCGGACTTTACGTCGTCGCAAATGCTGAGCTCTGTTTCCTTGTCGAAGAACTTTGCCTTATCCATGAGGGGCTCAAAATTGACGGTTTCGCCGATCTGGAACACAATGTCGGGAGACGTGCGGACAATGAGCTGCTGGTTCTTGGTGGCAAGATACAGGTGTGTTTCAGCTCCGAGGGGTTCCTTTACGGTTACCTTCATCTGCATATTGTTCTTTGCAACCGGGTTCTTCTGATAGGACAGATCCTCGGGGCGGATTCCGAAGAACACTTCCTTGCCGATGTAATCCTTCAGCACCTTCTGCTGCTCTGCGGTCGGCACAAGCTCGAAGGAACCTTCGTCTGCCACAATCTGACCACCCTTCTCGCTTATCTTTACGGAAAGGAAGTTCATGGGCGGTGAGCCGATAAAGCCGGCAACAAACTTGTTGATCGGGTGGTTATAGAGGTACAGGGGTGAACCGATTTGCTGAATCTTTCCGTCCTTCATGACGACGATCTTGTCACCCATGGTCATGGCTTCAACCTGGTCGTGGGTTACGTAAATCATGGTCGCCTTCAGGCGGTTGTGAAGATCGGAAATTTCGGCGCGCATCTGAACGCGGAGCTTCGCGTCGAGGTTTGAAAGAGGTTCGTCGAAAAGGAATACCTTGGGGTTACGCACAATCGCGCGGCCTACGGCAACGCGCTGGCGCTGACCGCCGGAGAGGGCTTTCGGCTTGCGGTCAAGAAGTTTTTCAATATCAAGGATACGGGCGGCTTCGTTAACGCGGCGCTCGATTTCCTTCTTGTCGGTCTTGCGGATCTTGAGACCGAAGGCCATGTTGTCGTATACGGACATGTGGGGATACAGAGCGTAGTTCTGGAAAACCATCGCAATGTTGCGGTCCTTCGGAGGAACGTCGTTCATGCGGTCGCCGTCGATAAAGAGATCGCCTTCGGTGATTTCTTCGAGACCCGCAACCATGCGGAGGGTTGTGGACTTACCGCAACCGGAAGGACCGACGAATACGACGAATTCCTGGTCGTCAACGATAATATTGGCGTTGTCAACGGCGCGAACTCCGCCGTCATACACCTTTCCAATACCTTTGAGTTCTACTTTAGCCATAAAAGGCCTCCTGAAAAGTTATCTTATGGATGCCATTTTACGATGAAAAAAGCCATATGTCAAACGATAAATGCCGCAATGCGGACAATAATCGGGTCGGCCAGGATAAAGGCAACAATAACCACGATAGCCGGAAGGTAATTCGCGGTCTTGAGGCTCCGCAAGCGCAGTAGATTTATTGCGATCATCAGAATCAGGGCGCCGCCGGTTGCGGTCAATTCCGTTATCATCTGTGGACTTACCCACTGCTTGATGTACTGCGAGCCGAGCGTGAGCAAGCCCTGATACACCAAAATGGACAGGGCGGAAAACGCGGTACCGATACCCATTGCGGCGGCAAACACGATCGACATAAAACCGTCCAGCACAGATTTCGTATACAGCATGGTGTAATCGCCCTCTGTCCCCGCCTTGAATGAACCGACAATCGCCATAGCTCCGACGCAAAAAAGAACCGAGGAGTTAAGAAAGGCATACGCAAAACGCGAATTGTTCCCGTCACCCGGTGTCCCCTGCGCGGCTGCTTCTGTCGCCACCGCTGTGCGGGAAGCCGTTCCAAATCTTCGTTCAAGAAAATGACCCAGCGCGAGAATCTTGCCGTCAACATCCCACCAGGAACCGAGAATACCCCCGATAATCAGGGCAAGTGCAAGATATATGACATTTTGGACCTGCAGCGCCATCTGCATCCCGATAATGAGCGTCACAATTCCGGCGGCCGATCGAATAACATCGGACAAGTCCTCGGAAATTTTCCGCGCAAAAAGAATACCCAGCAGGGATCCGACAATAATCGCAATGCAATTTACAATTGTTCCAATCATGATAGCAAGCATACTACCCGTTGGGGCAGCCGAAGGTCAATGAAGAAGCATACCTGAAACGAGGCAGAACGGGCGTGCCGGGCGAACGGGCGACGCGCGGAGCCGCCGCGCAGAACGCGTAACGTCAGGTGCGCGTTGTATTCATCTACACGAGAATCCGGTAACGATGCAGCAGGGAACGCACCCGAGGAGACCGCGCCGTATAATACAGCAGGATGCCGAGGATCGGAAACAGGCTGAAAATGACAAACAGGGAACGGTAGCCCCAAAATTCGATGATAAGTCCGCCAGTAATATTGCCGATAACGGAAGCGATGCCGACAGAAACCGAGGTATACAGGCTTATCGCAATCGCCATCACTTTTTTTGATGCCCGTTCGGAAATAAACACGACTGCCGCCGGATGCAACAGCCCAAAGCACACCGAGTGAAAAAGCTGTCCCGCAACTGCTCCGCCAAAGGACGGAAAGACTGCATATACCAGATTTCGCATTGTAATCGCGAGCAGGGACAGAAGAATAATCCGCTGTGTGCCCCAACGCCTGATAAACAAACCCGACAGGAACATAAAGGGAACTTCAGCGGCAGCAGAAAGGGCCCATAAGCCGGCATAGGACTCAAGGCCCAGATATTCACGCACGTACAGTGACAAAAAACGCTGTGAAGGGGTCATACCCAAAAACGCCATAAACAACAGGGCAATGCCAGCCCAAAAGGAAGCGGGCAATTCCTTCATTGCCGCTCGCCTACCGGACGAAGGGGACGCGGATACACCGGTATCGGTTGGATAAATCCGGCGGAGTTGGGGTACACTGACAACCGACAGGGTAAAAAAAAGCGATGGCAGGGCAACCCAAACCGCGATTGAAAAAGGCGAATCAGGATTTACCATACCGGAAAATTGCAGGAAGAGCGTTATGCACACGAAACCAATGCTACCGAGCACCCGAATTTTCCCATAATTGTTTTTATGCTCCCCAAGCAGACGCTGAACCAGCGCGTCGGATACCGGTACCAGGCCCTTGTACCCTAGCGCAAAGAGTGAGAGCATCAAGGCGGTAAGCCAGAAATTCCTGAAATAGACCAGGGGAGGCAAGATGAGCACCATCAACAGGGAGAGAAGTATCATCACTTGTCCGTAATTTCCCTTTCTGTCAACGCGAGCGGAAACAAATACGGGAAACAAAAGGCCTGCTCCCTCAAACACACCCTGAAGCAAGCCAATCAAAGCCGGCGTGTAGCCCAACGTAGAGAGCAGCACCGGAAGATACGTATTGACGACTCCGTATACACAAAAGAGCAGGAATAACGAAAGACCCATTATCATGGTTTAGATTTCCACGCCCAGAAAATACTTGACCGCAATGCCGACACCGAAAGACAATACGGTCACCCCGAGACTGACCGCAAGCATTTCGAGAAAATGCTTTTTAAAGGGTAAATCCCGCGCAGTACACAGATAATAGTTAAAACCGACGATTATCAGAATAACCACCGTCAACGTCATTCCGAGGGCAAGAATAAAATTGGTCGTCAGAAAAAAGGGCAGCACGAGCAAGATAACCGTCAGGATGTACGCTCCCCCGGTGTACAGTGCGGATTTTCCCGGAGATACACTGCCGTCACCATCGGAGCGCTGGGACAGATATTCAGATGACGCCATCGAAAAGGCGGCAGAGATTCCGGTAATCAAACCGGTCATGGCGATGAGCCGGGTGTTCTGGAACGCGAAGGTAAAACCGGCAAGCGCTCCGGTAAGCTCGACCAATGCGTCATTCAAACCGAGAACGACAGAGCCTGCATAACGCAGACGTTCCTCGTCAATCAAACCGATAAAAAACTGCTCATGAGCGTGTTCTTCGTCTATTATAGTCCCTATATCGGGATAGTATTCCCTGACCGCAGCATAACCGTCCTGCGCCTCGGACTCTGCATTTTCCAGCTGTTTGATCGCAAACGTAATACCCAAGACACGGGCGATACACACAAACAAACGAACCTTTGCCATATCCGGTTTAATGCGCAAACCGGTTTCAGCTTCCCATCGGCGGGCGTGTTTTTCTTCCTCGTCGGCAATACTCAGTATGGCACGGGAGTTTGATTCCTCTTTGACAAAACCTGCAATTTTACGATATATGAGCGCGCTATTCACTTCATCCCGCTGAAAGGCGATTACTTTTTTTTGTATATCGATCGGCATCTCGGAAAACTTCATGGCATCCCCCAATTTATAGAAAAGCAATTTGATTCTTGATGCTCATAGCCTAACTGAGGAGGCCCATTCAATCAAGGGTCACTCCAATAACAAACAGGTCAGTGAAAACACGATGTTTTCACTGACCTGTTTATGGAGTTATTTAAAAGCCGGTTCAACCGGCTTGCAAACGATTGCTGCTATAAAACCGGATATCTCAGAAGGCTGCAAGGGCTTCACCCGTAAAGGTGTCTACCGGCTCCTGAACTAAGGGAGAAAGAAGAAGGCTCTCGCCATTTGACCCGGCCGAAGAGGACTCGTCCTCACTCTTTTTATTTTTAAACTGCGGCTTGAACTCGACATGTTCGGCAACCACCTTGATTTTGCTGTAGTTCTTTCCGTCCGTGCCCGTCCATCGATCCTGTTTCAGACGGCCGACAACCCGTACGCCCCGGCCCTTCAAACAGTACTTGCCACAGGATTCAGCGAGCTTTGCCCAGCTTTCGACCTCAAAAAAAGAGGTTTCCTGCTCATACTCGTCATCCTGCCGATAGGACCGGTTCGATGCGATGGAGAAATTGCACACAGTGCTGCCACGGGGCGTTTCCTTGATGACTGGATCACGCACAACATTTCCCTCAAGCAAAATCGAATTCAGAGAGTTCATACTTTGTTCCTCCGCGAACATGGTATCTATCCCGACAGGCATCCTCAGGGGGATGCACACTGGATAGTACCTTTCTTATATCGCGGATTCACCTTTTTTGGCCAAAAAGTCACGAGTCTTTTTTTATCAATTTTTTCAGGGTTTGTTCCGTCCTGAAGTGACTTCAACGAATTTTTTCAGCGCAGAAATTTGAGACCTAACCCGATTCGCATTGGGGCCACCGGGCACATCGCGGGCATGTACGCAGGCTTCAGGGCTCAAACAGTCATATATGTCACCTTCAATCAGGGAAGAATATTCTTTGAACCGTTCAAGAGGAAGCTCGATCATGTCACGAATATCATGGTCAATGCAGTATCGGACAACTCCGGCAGCAACGCCGTGTGCTGTCCGGAAAGGAACGCCTTTGCGTACCAGATAATCCGCAAGATCGGTGGCGTTAGCGTGTCCCCCGGAGCAGGATGCTGCCATGCGGTCAACATTCCAGCGCGCTGTTTCGATCATTGCGGTGAATACCCGCACACAGGACGACGCCGTATCGATTGCGGCGAACAATTGCTCACGGTCTTCCTGCATATCCCGGTCATAGGAAAGCGGCAAGCCCTTCATCATGGTCAGCAAGGCAACAAGATTGCCGAAAACCCGACCCGACCGGCCCCTGATAAGTTCCGCAAAATCCGGGTTCTTTTTCTGGGGCATGATGCTCGAGCCGGTTGACCATTTTTCCGACAGGTCGATAAACTTGAACTCTTCCGTTGACCAGATAACAATTTCTTCGCAAAACCGTGATAGGTGCATCATCAAGACCGATAATGCGCTGACAATTTCAATGCAGTAATCCCGATCGGAGACAGCGTCCAGCGAATTTTCGGTAATTTTCGAAAAGCCGAGTTCAGAACGAACCATTTCCCTGTCAAGCGGTAATCCGCTTCCAGCCAGAGCTCCCGAACCAAGGGGCATTACGTCAAGCCGGACCAATGCGTCTGAAAGTCTACCATGGTCCCGGACAAGCATCTGGCACCAGGCGCACAGATGATGGGCAAGGGTAACCGGTTGGGCCCGTTGCAGATGTGTATAGCCCGACATCAGCGTGCCGGTGTGCTGTGCTGCAATATCGGACAGAGCATTGATAAGCGAAAGCACCAACGAGTTTAATTCGGGTACAAGCCGCTTCAGGCACAGGCGTTCATCAAGGGCTACCTGATCGTTGCGGCTTCGGCCGGTATGTACTTTTTTACCGATATCCCCGAGGCGGTCGGTCAGCACTCCCTCGATAAACGAGTGAATATCCTCGGCGCCCGTATCCACAGACAGTGAACCACTCTCCAGTTCGCGGGCAATATTTTTCAGTTCGCGGACTATTGCGTCCGATTCCGCCGAAGGGAGAATGCCGGTTTTTCCCAGCATTCCTGCATGGGCAATACTGCCGCGAACATCGTCCTGCGCCATACGTACATCCGCATAAATTGATGTTTCAAAGTCAACCGCTTCGGCATCAGGTCCTTCGGAAAACCGTCCATGCCACAGAGGCGCTTTTTTATCTGTCATTGCTGTCTCCTGTCTTTCCAAATGTTTTTGTCAATACGTCCCGGATTATGCTTTTTTGGGCGGTTTTTGATATATGCGGAGAACCTCGCAGATATATTGACGGTGATAATCCTTCTGGGGGTAACTGTCCTGAATAACCGGATCAAGAAAACACGCCGGATCAAGATCCTGTGCGTATATTTTCTTGCAGACAATGTTCACCCGGGCTTCTTCGAACCCTACAGCGCCATTTTCAAGCAAAACGGGAGTCAAACCGGCTGCTTCGGCCTTGTCGGTATCTGCTCCGCTTGTCGTGCCGCACACTTGTAAAATTTTTTTCATTTCCTCTTCGAAAAACGAAAAGGTGACCAAATCGTTTTTTTCCACAAAGCGGTAGGTATGACGCGTCGGACGTATGACGGCCGTTATGGTGCGTTTTCCCCAAAAGACCCCGAAGGAACCCCAGGACGCTGTCATTGTATTCCATTCCTCCCGCGAAAGACCGGTGCCGGATGTAACGAGCATCCAGTCATGACCTATACTGGAAAACGGTTTCAGGAGCATATCCAGCGGGGATCTATCAGCGTCAGATACAGTAAATTGGTACATTCATCCTCTCCTTTACGTTCGTTCGGTTCGACTAAACATCCATGATATACCAGAACCTGCAATTACACAGACAACCGAAATGATCCACTGAACGGCACCGTCCGGCACACCCGGGAAGAGAGGAAAAATGGAACCGATCACAAGACCAAGAATCAGGCTGTAAGCGGCAACGGGGAAGCGGTTCAACACAAAACGAACCAGTCCGGCTCCGGCAATCAGACCGGCGAGCACACCGAGACCTGCCGGTATCAACAAGGGTATGTTAAAGTCGGCAATAGCTGCAAGAAATGTTTGATAACCACCCAGAACCAGCAGCATAAGAGAACCTGAAATACCCGGGATGATCATGGTAAACGAGGCGACCGCTCCCAGGGCGAACAGCCAGAAGAAAACAGGGACTGTCAGGGTGGTGACAATGCGGCCGGTTTCGCGGTCGCCGTCAAGAACCATCATTGCAATCATGCAGGCAAGCCCCACAGCCGCGCAGACCGCCCCCTGTATGGACAGGATTCCCTTGCCCGCGCGGGCGTTGATGAACGGAATGCTTCCGCCGATAATTCCGATAAAAAAGTAATAGACCGGAACCGGTTGCGATTCAAACAAAAAAGACAAAAAATGTGAAAACACAACAATTCCGCACAGCATACCTAGTGCCAATACAATCAGGAAAGGAAGTTCGGACCGTATCTTCTTGAAATCAAGAGCGATGACCGCGAGCAGCCGTTCATATACATTGAAGATTACCGCCATAGTGCCACCTGAAACACCAGGGATGACATTGGCAATGCCGAGCGCGATTCCCGTAAAAAAATTCCGGACAAGATCCATAAGATTACTCCCGCAAAAAGGGCTGACTGACAGATACCAAACACCAGGTTACAAATGCCCGCACCGGGATGCGGGCATCAGGAATTTACCGGGTAGGACGCTTTTTCAGATAGTCTGTATCTACCGCCTGACCGGAACCATTTGCCTGTTCCATCAGTGCGCGTACCTTCAGGGGCAAACCAAACAAATTGATAAAGCCTTCAGCATCATGATGATTATAGAGCTCTCCGGTTGTAAAGCTTGCAATCTTCTCGTTATATAAGCTGTACGGGGATCCCGAACCGGCGCCCCTGATTGAACCCTTATACAGTTTGACGCGAACCCAACCGGTAACTTTTTCCTGGGTAACCGCTACAAAGGCCTTGAGGGACTCCATGAGTGTGGTATACCAGCGACCATTGTAAATCAATTCGCTCATTTTCAGGGCAATGTGTTGCTTGAAGAAATAGGTATCACGGTCAAGACACAAATGCTCAAGCTGTTCGTGAGCGAAATACAAAATGGATCCGCCCGGTGTTTCGTACACACCGCGGCTCTTCATACCGACCACACGATTTTCAACAATATCGATCAAGCCGACACCGTTACGACCGCCAATGGTATTCAACTCCTGCATTAACTCAAGAGCGCCCATCTTTTTTCCGTTTACCGATACAGGTACGCCTTTTTCAAACGCTATCTCGACATATTCACCGGCTTCGGGAGCTTCTTCGGGCACTGTCGTCAACTGGAGCATGTGTTTCCAGTTCGGTTCGTTCTTGGTTTCCTCAAGCTCAAGACCCTCGTGGGAGAGATGGAAAATATTCTCGTCCCGGCTGTAGGACTGATCTTTTTTCATCGGAACCGGTATGTTCCGTTTTTCAAGATAGGCAATTTCCGCTTCACGACTGTCCATGTCCCATTTGGGGTCACGCCAGGCCGCGATAATTTTGAGATCGGGCGCAAAGGCCTTGATGGTCAGTTCAAACCGGATCTGATCGTTGCCCTTACCCGTTGCTCCATGGGAAATCGCGACTGCTCCCTCTTGCCGGGCATACTCGACCAGAATTTTTGCGATAAGCGGACGGGCAGTAGAGGTTCCCAGAAGATAGCGGTCTTCATATACCGCGTTTGCCTGAACAGCAGGAAACACAAAATCGGTGATATATTCTTCACGGGCATCCACGACGTAACAGGCTGTAGCGCCTGTATCAAGAGCGCGTTTTTTGATGACCGGCCAATCATCTCCCTGACCCAAATCGATACACACCGCTATAACATCATAATCATAATGCTCTTTGAGCCACGGAATGATGACCGTGGTATCAAGCCCTCCCGAATAAGCGAGTATTACCTTTTCTTTTGCCATGTTATTCTCCTTTCAACACGCCATAGCTGCACAGCGGAAGACGCGGTGCAGAATACCTGCGATAAGTGTGGTATGCTTATCGCTTTGTTCATAGATATACCAAATTCGACAGGCTTTTTACAGGCCCCGAACGAATAACTCCTTTATTCCGGATACCCCTACTCCCGCTCAAGAGCGCATGCCTTCTCGTGAAGCTCAAGTACTTTCCGGTGAAAATACTTCTCTATCGATCGTTCTTCGATAATTCCCTCCACAACGCCGTCAGAGGAAACAACCGGAATTGTATCTACTCCGTTCGTTCTGAACTGTTCGCGAATTTCACTTACCGGTGTCGTTGCCGCGCATCGGAGGGGAGAAGAATCCATCACGTCGCAAGCCAGCAAGCCGTCGGCAATATCCCCGAGCAACAGAGCCTCTTTCAGGTTCTCGATAGTAATTATCCCCACAAGGTGCCGGGAAGCATCGCAGACAGGACAGCTCAGGGTTGCCTGACGGCTGAAAGCGTCAACCACTGCCCTGAAGGGTGCATCCTCTTTCAGATAGCGTGCAATCCGTTGGTCACGAATCACATCGGTAACGGTTGCTTCACGCAGTAAATCTTCCTCGGTTATATCGAGGCCGCACTCACCCGCTTTTGTCACCCCATGTTTGACACAAACAGGACCGACAAGCTGAACAACAAAAGTGGTAGCAGTAATAACCAGGATCACCGTTGGCCCGAGCGACTCCGGGAATATCCGCCCTGCCGAGATGGAGAGACCTATCGCGACTCCGGCCTGGCTCAATAAACACCACTTCAGATACTTCCGGACAGAGAGCGGTGCCTTGGTTATTTTGGCACCCAGGGTTGCACCCACGGCCTTGCCAACTGTACGGGCCAGTACATACATGAGGGCTAAAAGGGCAAGAAAGGGAGAGACGCTCCAGATGTTCAGTTTTGCACCGACAATCACAAAGAAAAGCACATATACCGGGGGAGTAAACCGGTCTACCAGTCGAAAAAGATCGCTCGATCGCGCCGCTGCATAGTTTGAAATGAAAAAACCCATCGCCATGGCGGATAAAATGGAATCAAGGGAAAAGTAGGTGCAAATACCGGTAAGGATAAGAATCAGACCAAGCGCAAACGCAAGCGCGCGTCCCTCATCATGTTTCAGGGAGCGCATGATCAGGGCGAGAAGCGCGCCAAAGACTACACCCACCAAAATTGAAAGACCGACATGATAGACTATATGTACAAGTTGAGCACCCAATCCGGCAGTTCGCTCTCCAATCAACCCGCCGGCTATGGTAGACGCGACCGCAAATAGCACCAGTGCTATTGCATCATCCATCGCAACTATCCCGTACAGCATTGTAGTCAAGGGTCCCTTGGTCCTGTTCTCCGCCAGAACATCTGTTGTGGCAGCCGGTGCAGTCGCAGAAGCTATTGCACCGAGTACCAGGCCGAGAGCAACGGAGGTCGCAATATCACGGGTGACCAGGGCGCTTGCCACACTTATTAACACAGTTACCACGATAAATGGAACGACAGCCTCAAGAAGCAAAATTCCGGTAAACTGTTTTCCGTATTTTTTCAGGAGTGAAATTTTTAGTTCCCCCCCGATCAAAAAGCCTATCAGCGAGAGAGCGAGGCTGCTTATCGGCTCAAGACTTCCAAGAACGGAGGCGGAAAGAAGCCGTGAGCCTGATTGACCGACAAGTATCCCGATAACTATATAGCCGACAACCTGGGGGAAATGAATTTTTCGAAAAATATACCCACCCGAGGCCCCGAGAAACAAAATCATACCGAAAAGAAAAATGCTGTTCGCCCGTTCAAGTGCATCGAACTGTAGAATATCGGGAAGATAATCGATCATGAGCCGAGCACCTCCGCAAGAATATCAAGGCCGTCGTCAATTTCTTTCATGGTAATAACCAGCGGAGGAAGAAACCGCAGGGTGGAAGGGCCAGCGGTAGATATACACAAACCAGTCGATTGAGGGCCGGCTTTTTTCAGGCACTCGAGCTGTACGGCTGACGCGTTTCCTTTAATATCGATACCGATCATCAAACCCTTGCCCCGGACATTGATAATCTCGGGATGCTTCCAGGCACTCACCTTCGACCGGATATAATCCCCTTTCTCTGCTACCTTCGCCAGAAAACCCGGCTCGGAAAGCACGTCAAGCACCGCGCTCGCCGCGGCACAGGCAAGGGGATTTCCCCCAAAGGTTGACTGATGATCACCGGCCACAAGCGATTGTGCTGCCTTTCCCCGTGCAAGACAGGCTCCCATCGGAATACCTCCGGCTATTCCCTTCGCAAGGGTAACTACATCGGGCTGTATTCCCAGGCCGTCACTTGCAAGAAATGCGCCGGTTCTTCCGATTCCGGTCTGAACCTCGTCGGCAATGACGATGGCGCCCGCATTCCGCGCCGCTTCACTGGCAGCTTGCGCCCATTGTGCGTCAACCAGATTGACCCCGCCTTCTCCCTGTACGCACTCGAGCATAAAGGCGCACACTGAATCATCAAACGCTGTTTTAAGCGCCTCATAATTGTTCGCTTCAATAAACCGGAATCCGGCCGTATAGGGGGCGAAGGCCGGCGCATGAAATTTCTCCTGGCCGGTAGCAGAAAGCGTCGTTATGGTCCGTCCATGAAACGATTTGAAAAGTGTGACAATAACGTGCCGGGTTCCCGGTTTTTTCCCCGCCTCTGCATCCGAAAGCGCTCCAGTTTTGCGGGCGATTTTAATCGCGGCTTCATTTGCTTCCGCGCCCGAATTGCCGAAGAACACCCGGTCCATGCCGGTCTTTGCCAGAAGAGCCGCAGCGTATGAAAGCCCCTTGTCCGAATTATAATAGTTGGAAATATGAATCTGCCGGGCAGCCTGTTCACAAATGGCACCAACCAGCGCCGGATGATTATGACCAAGACAATTAACACCAATTCCGGAAACAAAATCTATATACTTGTTCCCTTCGGTATCGGTCAGAGTACTACCCTGCCCGGATGTGAAAACCACCGGCAAACTGCCCAGATTATTAATAATAGAACCAGCCATGAGAATCTCCTGTAATAGTCTGCTGACTGGGACATGCGCCCGTAGCAGCAGTTACATATGCTCTCGCCAAAAATTGTACAGATACGTGCACAATTAACCACCTCCTGCCTGACTATCATGATACCCGGCGGCTTTCAGCAGCCGGGTGGCAATAACGCTCAGGTAAGCATTGTTCCGACACCGCGATCGGAAAACATCTCGATCAGCAAGGCATGGGGAACACGTCCGTCGATAATGTGGGTTCGGGGAACCCCGCCCTTGAGCGCTTCAAGACAACACTCTATTTTGGGAATCATGCCCGAGGATATTACCCCGGTGGCAATCATTGACGGAATCGCCACATGGTCAATACGCTTGATGAGCGATGAGGGATCATTCACATCCCGCAAGACGCCGGGCACATTGGTTAGCTGCACAAATTTCTCCGCCTTGAGCGCGACCGCGATCAGGGCTGCGGCAGTGTCGGCATTCACATTGTACCGGTTCATGTCCCCCTGTTCACCTACCGCGACAGTTGAAACGACCGGAATATACCCCTGTGACAGAAGGGACTCGAGAATACCGGGGTTAACCTCGGTGACATCTCCGACCAGACCGAGATCAACCCCGTCCTTGTCTATTTTCCGTGCCCGGAGCAAACCGGAGTCAACGCCGCTGACACCGATTGCCTTCCCTCCGGCCTGTAATATGAGGCCGACAATATCCTTGTTCAATTTGCCGGTCAGTACCATCTGTACAATTTCCATGGTATCAGCATCCGTATAGCGTAAACCATTGATAAATTTGGGTTCAATCCCGACACGGGACAACATGGAATTTATCTCCGGTCCTCCGCCGTGGACAAGAACCGTGTTTACGCCGATTGTATTAAGCAATACAATGTCCTGCATAACGGCTGCTTTGAGTTCTTCGTTCAGCATCGCGTTTCCGCCGTACTTCACCACAATTGTCTTGCCGACAAATTGCTTGAAATATGGCAGGGCCTGAACCAGAATATTTGCCCAGTCTTCATTATCTATCTTGTCTATCATGTCCGGTAATCTCCGTTGATCTTTACATAGTCATAGGTCAAATCGCAGCCCCAGGCGGTACCTGATCCCTTCCCGTCCTTCAATTCAATTCTTATGCCGATTTCCTTTTCTCCCAGAATAAGCTTTCCCTTATCTTCATCAAAATCGAGCGGGACACCCTCGTGAAATACTTCTATTTCACCGGCAGCGCTTCTGAAATACACGCTGGTACCTTCCGGTTTGAACAGCTGTCCTGAATACCCCATAGCGCACAGGATACGGCCCCAGTTTGCATCCCTCCCGAAAAAGGCAGCCTTCACCAGACTCGATGAAATAACTGACTTGGCCAGAGTTCGCGCGACCGCATCATCGGTTGCACCCGAAACCATACACTCGATAAGATGTTGTGCACCCTCACCGTCAGCTGCTATCATGCGGGCCATTGTGGTATTCAAAAGATCAAGGGCTGAGACAAAAACCTCAAAGTCCTTTCCTCTGGAATTGATGATTTTGTTTCCTGCCATGCCATTTGCAAGAATAATCAGCGTGTCATTCGTACTGGTGTCTCCGTCCACGCTGACGCAATTGTATGTTCGCTCGACACTATCTGTCAGAGCAGTTTTCAGCATGTCGGACGAGATTGCACAGTCAGTAGTGATAAAGCCAAGCATGGTTCCCATATTGATATGGATCATTCCTGATCCCTTCGCCATGGTTCCGAGTGTAACGGTCTTGCCGCCGATTTCTACCTGAACAGCCGCTTCCTTGTGAACAAGATCGGTTGTCATAATAGCTTCACGGGCGCGAACATTTCCGTTTCTGGATAAACCGGACACCGCAAGCGGCATTGCTTTTTCAATACAGTCAATATTGATTTGCTGACCGATTACGCCGGTTGAACAGACCAACACATCCGTTTCCCGCAAAGCCAGTTCCCGGGCGGCAGACTTTGCCATCCGGAGGGCGTTGTCGTAACCCTGCGCGCCGGTACACGCATTCGCATTACCCGCATTCGCGACTATTGCCCGCGCACTACCGTCAGCAATATGTTTTTGGGTCAATTTGACCGGTTCGGCTTTCACCAGGTTTTTTGTAAAGACCGCAGCTGCAGTACAGTCGGTTTCCGATACAATCAGCGCAAGATCATGCTTCGTCCGGCCTTTTTTTATACCGGCCAGCACACTGTTTGCGGTAAAACCCGCAGGGGCGCAAACGCCGCCTTCTATCATTGTCATCGTACATCCTCCTCGTCAGAATGCAGCCGGAATATCGTCGATCCCGGCAGTTTCATCAAAGCCGAACAACAGATTCATGTTTTGAACCGCCTGTCCGGCTGCGCCCTTCACCATATTGTCTATGGCTGCCACCACTTCAAGCATGGTGCCGCCGTTTACCACATGCACCGAAATATCGCAATAATTTGACATGCGCACATTGCGTGTCGTCGCGGTAGAGCCAACGGGCAGGACTCTCACGAAGGGTTCATCCCGATAATGCGCTTCATACAGGGTATGGATTTCCTCAATTTTCGCGGGTGCCAACAAGCGCGCATATACCGTAGCGATAATGCCGCGACTCATCGGCAAGAGATGCGGGGTGAAAATGACATTCACCTCCTGTTTGGCAACCTTCGTCATATTCCGTGCAATTTCCGGTTGATGCCGGTGCTTGCCTACATTGTACGGCATGAAGGATTCTCCCGATTCAGCAAAATGATTGGTTTGCGTCGGGTTCCGTCCGGTGCCGCTGATACCGCTTTTCGCATCCACAATCACCATGCCGGGATCGACAAGACCTTTGGCAAGGGCTGGGAGCAACGAAAGACTTGCAGCGGTAACGTAACATCCCGGGTTGCCGATTACACTCGCCTTTTTGATCTTTTCCCGGTTCATTTCCGGAAGACCATAGACCGACTGGGCATGTACCGCGGGAAATTCATATTTTTTCTTGTACCACTGTTCGAAGGTTGCCTCATCTTCGTCAAAGCGAAAATCTGCGGACAAATCCACCAGCTTCTTCCCCTGTGCAAGACAGGTGACGGCATACTGTTCCGCTATGCCATGAGGGAGCGCGGTAAAGACAATTTCTGAAGCGGCAACAACCGTATCAGCGTCAACTAAAAGACCGTCGGTCTTTCGGTCAAGAACGCCCCTCAGATTCGGGTACATATCAACAATATTTTGTCCCTCAAAGCTTACCGAGCTGAGAACCAGCCGATTGACCGAAGGATGCTTGAGAAGAAGGCGAACAAGTTCTACACCGACATAGCCGGTGGCACCGATAATACCAGCAGTTATCATACTATTACTCCATTTTCTGTTACTGTAACGGATACGGGGATGAGTTTAAAGCCGTTCGCAACCCGAACGGGGCGATTTTTATAGGGAGGTGTACGCCTAACGGCGACGGAGGGAGGAGAGGGAGAACGGGTTTAGTGTATGCAAATGCGAAGAATCATGATGCATAATACTCTCCTGATAGAAGTTTGTGCAAAGCAGCTATGCCATAACACTCGTTGTATTATAGTATCGGCTTTACTCAGAAATGGTCAAGACCTTGCTATGTATTAGACGGGTGTACTGTTGATACCCAAATCCAGTGGTCGTTTATTGTCAGAAAGGCGGCGGGACAAATAGTCCCGATCCAGATCCAGCCGATCAACCAATAGTTTTGTCTGTTCAGCCGATAATAAATTTTGCTCGGCATACAGATATACTATGGCTCGTTCCGCAATATTCGGCACCTTCAAGGCATTCATTTGCTCGGTTGACGGTTTTGGTCCGTCCATATACCGGGATATAAAACTTTTCCACAGTTCAGATTGTTCGCTTTGAAACCGAATTAGGGAAAGCTCGCGTTCAAGCGGCTCCAGGTTACCGACACTCGCCTCCTGGCCAAGCGGTTTGAGCGTAAAATAGGTATACTGCTTTCCCGGAAGATAGTGGTGCTGATCGCAGCGGGTACAATAATTCGGCTCAAGAGGATCTTCTTTTTCCCTGTCGCCGCCAATGATGATGAGGGGGTCAAAAAAAAGGGCCGGACACTCGATACCGTCTACATAATAATAGCGGTAGGTATTATGAGCATTTTCCAGACATTCCGAATGTTCACAGTAGGCCGAAAGAGGATAAATATCGGTGGAGGTTTCCATCAAAAGGCGGGCTGTTGCGTTGAACATTTCGCCACGGAAATTGAGCAGAAGCGTCGGCATGACAAACACAAGGCCCCGCTGTTCGGATTCACGTTTCACCAGATAGGCAAGACGCTCATCGTAAAATGCGGCCTCGTCAATTATCCAGGTACCGACGTGGGGATTATGCTTGATGAGATTTTCAAGATCGAAGGAATTGCTGATGGTCGCAATATGCTTTCCGCATCGTTCATACCCGCCCCGGTAGGCAAGGGCATCTTCCGGATACTCGGTAAAACGCATTCTGTCCAGGGAGTAGCGTACAAAAAAAGTATTTCGCCGATCCGCACAGCCAATTCCCGACTCGGGCTCAAACAATTCTTTTTGGCTTCCACCCCCGCTCGTGAGCCAGGAAATTGACGAACCTTTTTTCCGGGCTACCGCCGCATCGCGCCAGAGGCGGGCAGCATATTCCGTTTTACCGGAACCCATCGGTCCTATTACCAGAATGGTGCGCGAGGGTTCGATAAAATCAAAATGGGTGTTTGCCTCATGAATGGTCACAGACGGGAAGCCAAGGCTTTTATACAGGGTGCCGGTATGCATGTCCATACGTGAGCCAGTATATCATGGAAAGTGCTATCAATGTTGTTGATTTGTTAATTGAGGCACAAAGATATTGCCGGTTTGGACGCCGCAGGGGGAAAACAGAACCTGGCAGAGGGAAACGGCCCGGATCTGTTCTGCCTGCAACATCTTCCTGCGGCTGCCCACGGGCGGAGCCGCCGCCAACAAAGGGCAAGGCGGGGCGAGTTCGTTTTCGGCAGTAGAAAACCTACTTCCCGGTCAACATGCCATTCCCCTCAAGATCCGGCTCGGGAAAAATTAAGACCTTCCGAACCTTTTGTATGATCGACCATAATGCGTGAACCATCGGGAAATGAACCGGTTAATACCGCTTTTGCAAGCGGATTTTCCAGTTCACTCTGAATCGCGCGCTTGAGCGGACGGGCGCCGAAAAGCGGATCATAACCAACATCGGCGATATACTGCCGGGCAGCGTCGGTAACTTCCAGTTTCAGCCGTCGTCCCTCGAGCCGCTTGGCCACAGATGCGAGTTGTATGTCGGTAATTGACAGTATATGATCCTTTCCCAGCCGGTTAAAGGTCAGTATTTCATCTATACGGTTAAGGAGTTCAGGCCGGAAATGGGTCTTCAATATCTCCTGTATCTTCGGTTTGGCTTCCTCCATGTCACGGGCTGTCAGAATATAGTCGGAACCCAGATTGCTCGTCATCAGGACAATGGCATTCCGGAAGTCAACCACTCTACCCTGCCCGTCAGTCAATCGGCCATCGTCAAGAAGCTGCAACAGCACGTTGAATACGTCGGGATGAGCCTTTTCAATCTCGTCAAAGAGAATGACGCTGTAGGGGCGCCGGCGAACCGCCTCGGTCAACTGGCCGCCTTCCTCGTAGCCTACATAACCGGGAGGTGCCCCGATCAAGCGGCTTACCGCGTGCTTCTCCATGTATTCGCTCATGTCAATGCGGGTCAAAGCCTTTTCATCGTTAAACAGAAAATCGGCAAGAGTTCGCGCCAGCTCGGTCTTTCCTACTCCGGTGGGACCGACACAGAGAAAACTTCCAAGGGGCCGGTTCATGTCCGAAAGACCAGCCTTGTTCCGCCGAATTGCGTCGGAAACGGCGGTTACCGCTTCTTCCTGCCCGACAACACGTCGACGCAACACTGATTCAAGATCCAGATATTTCTGCATCTCGCTTGCCAGCATTTTCGATACCGGTATACCAGTCCAGGCTGATACAACCCGTGCTATATCTTCCTCGGACACTTCCTCACGGAGAAGTTGATTCGAAGGACCGGAAAAACCCGCTATCTTCTTTTCAATTTCAGGAATTCTTCCATATTTCAGTTCAGCGGCCTTATTCAGGTTCCCTTCACGTGTATACCGGATCTCATCGGTCCGCAGCTGCTCCAGCTCCTCTTTCAGTTTCCTGGATTCGTCTATGCGGCCTTTTTCATTGGTCCACTGCATCTTCATGGCATCTCGCCGGGAACCAAGCTCGGATAGTTCTTTTTCAAGTTTCGAAAGCCGCTCGATGGAGGCAGGATCCTTTTCTTTCGAAAGGGACACTTTCTCGATGTTCATTTGCAGCATCCTGCGTTCCACCTGATCAAGTTCGGTCGGCTGGCTTTCTATTTCCATTTTCAGTCGGCTCGCGGCTTCATCAACAAGATCAATAGCCTTATCCGGCAAAAACCTGCTGGTAATATATCTGTCCGAAAGGGTTGCTGCGGCAACAAGGGCATCATCCCGGATGCGTACACCATGATGCACCTCATACTTTTCCTGCAGGCCGCGTAAAATTGCGATGGTATCCTCCACCGTGGGTTCCGGACAATATACCTGCTGGAAACGCCGTTCAAGGGCTGCATCCTTTTCAATGTACTTTCGGTATTCATTGAGGGTTGTAGCTCCAATGGATCGAAGTTCTCCACGGGCGAGAGCTGGTTTCAAAAGATTGGAGGCATCCATTGACCCCTCGCTCGCGCCGGCTCCTACCAGTGTATGCAGTTCATCTATAAAAAGGATAATCTTTCCTTCAGCCTTTTGTATCTCCGATATAACCGCTTTCAGTCGTTCCTCAAATTCACCGCGGAACTTTGCCCCTGCTACAAGGGATCCCAAATCAAGAGACAGGAGTTTTTTACCGCGCAAGCTGTCAGGCACGTCTCCGGATACAATACGCCGGGCCAAGCCTTCAACTATGGCAGTCTTACCCACGCCCGGTTCACCGATCAGCACCGGATTATTTTTGGTTCTTCGCGAAAGAACCTGCATGACACGACGAATTTCCTCGTCACGCCCGATGACAGGGTCAATTTTTTCCTGCCGGGCGAGTGCTGTCAGATCGCGACAATATTTATCAAGGCTTTGAAAAGTCGCCTCCGGATCTTCGGTAGTAACTCTTTGATTGCCCCTGACCTCCCGGAGAGCGGACAGGATTACATCACGTGTAATGCCCTTTGACCTCAAATACTCACCAAGACTGTCCGAGGAGGCGCTGAGGGCAAGCAATACATGTTCTGTGGAGACAAAATCGTCCTTGAGGGAGGAAGCTTCCTTTTCCGCATGAGCAAGAACCTTGGCCGCCGATGGAGAAAAGGAAAGTTGTGCGCTTTCACCCTGGACTCGGGGCTTTCGGGAAAGTCTTTCATCCAGATCATAGAGAATCTGTGGGCTGCGTACACCTATTCTCTCAACAATCGGAGGAACAATGCCGTCTTCCTGTGAAAGAAGGGCCGTCAGAAGATGCTCATTCTCAACCTGCGCATGATCTGAACGTCGTGCAATAGACGTTGCTTCCTGGATAGCTTCTCTTGTTTTTATCGTGCATATATCAAGATTCATGTGAATAATATACTCACAATGAAATCACATCGTCCATGCTGTGAAACACTCAAAAATTGGGAAGTTTTTCATCCTTGTCTTTCGGATAATTTCGGTCAATATATTCAAGACATTGAATGGCAACAACCTGTGCATGTTCATACCAAATCTTATACAGCTCATTATCAATAACATTCGGATACGGGGCACCCTGTACATCAGAAACAAGCTGTTTCAAAATTGAGTAACCTTCCTGGTCAATTTTTTTCATCTTTTCCTCCTGGCCCGTATAATTTATTATACTGTGCTTCGAAGGGTATTGCCAGTAAATTCCTCTTTTTCGATTTCCTTCAGTTGTTTTTTGCCCGCGACAACTGCTTGCCGTACACGGGGCCAGTCGGACAAAAGTCTTTGTGCCACACGTTGGATATCTGCAGGGGTAACCCGTACTATCTGCTCAATTTTCCTTTGCCGCAACTGTTCCGTAATACCATATAAATTCCGGATAAATGAGGTAAAACCCTTATCGGAAGGAGAACGCGGTTGAATTTCCCTGCTATAGCAGCCATTGATGGTCTTCTCCAAACTTGTCTCATCAATGGATTTGCGGGATGCTTCCTCAAGTGCCTCCCTGAAAATCGCAAGGGACCGAAGAGGATGCGGATCCCGGTATGTCGATATTACAAAAATATTCTCGAGTGTATCAGGATGAGCGAATGCTCCATAGGCTCCTCCTGCAGTACGAATGTGCTCCCATAAAGGTCCACTCGCAAGCCAGTGACCGAATACCGTATCAACAGGATGATCAAGACTTCCATATACCGGGGAAGGCAGAACGGCAGCCGCAAAACCTACCTGCATTGCTCCCGCAATCAACTCGCGGGAAGCGACCGGACTGTTGGCAACAAGACATTCATTCTCAGCGTGTATGATCGATTGCAAGCCAGCAAGTGTATGATCGGGATGACGATGTGGAGCTGGAGCCATGATCGCATCCGAGTGAGAGCTGATGGCAGCATGGAGGGAGTTTAAAACTGACACAGTCCCGGTCATGTTTATAAACATGCCCCCCGCACACAGTTTTTCCCGTATAGAACACAAGCTGTCAACAATATCCCGGGAAGCGCGACCCTTGTGGATTTTTTTCGACAGGCGACGAATATACCGAACTTGCGTCAAACCGTTCCAAATTTCATCGACGGTTTTTGCCCGTCCGGTACCGGCAGCTGCACGACCCGAAGCATACTGATTTCCCGCAGGAGCAATCGATGAATCAAGATCGTTACGGTATTCAAGTAACAGGTCCGCAAGGCGTTTGGTATCCGAAAAATCTGCTGCGGTCAAAAACCGGAAGACAAGCGCGATGGCATCAGGAATAAGCTCTTCAAGCATCTTGACCCGTATGATCAACAGGTCGCGACCATCATCCTCGCAACTCAAGAGGCGTTTTGTACCAGGTACAGCCGAACTTGAGAAAAGGCTTGTTCCGAGCCCTCCTGTAAGACGAGCGCACAGGGAAGACGTTTGAATCCAGTCAAGGCCATCCAGAGCCATTGCAGTAAGCGCAGTGGAAAATAGAGGCAACAACGGATATTCTTCAGGCGCGAGTACATCTACCGGAATGGCAAAATCTGCATACCCGATACCGTTTGTATTTTGCTCATGCATAAGCGCTGGCGCAACCCCGCAATAGTCGAGGCGAAAGGGAATGCTCTCGCTCATAATGGGGAGTTCTTCCTTACGGAGATGCGGAATCCGCTCAAGCAATTCAGGACTGTCAGATTGTTGTTGCCGCGCAAAAAAATCTTTCTGCTCCTGCAGAAAACGAATGCGGTCTTCCTCGGTCAAGGATTTCTTGAACAACTGAATGCGTTCTTCCAGTTGCTGTTCAAGGCGGTTTTCATACTCCTTGTCGGGATAAACTGACACGACGGAGAGATGGGTATTCGAAATAAACCAGCGCTCAATAAGAGAGGGAATGTAGTCCGGCGAGGCTGCAATTCTTCGCTTCACTTCTTCAAAGGCAGGAATGTATCTGAGGGTTGAAAATGGATCAAGACCGTGTATCCAGCCCCTCAGAGAGCGGCGCATCAGAGTCAGGGCAAAAGGTCCGCCCGAACGCCGTATTTCACGGTTTCCGAAGTCTATCGATCGGACAGCCGCTTCGAGCTCATCATCCGGAACACCGTGATTCTTCAGATTTGCAAGCGTATCCATAATGAGCGGCAACACAAGAGAAGCTTTCTCCCGGCTTACACCACGTAAACCGGCGGTAAAGCACATATGCCGTATTTCAGTTTCAAGGCCCGAGGAAGGGGCTAAATCTTCCCCAAGACCTGATTCCAGCAAGGCCCGGCTCAATGGAGATCCGTCATGTCCAAGCAATATCTCCGAAATCAGATTTGCCTCCATGAGCGCCACTGTATCGGTAGAATCGGGAAGCAGCCAGTTAACCATGACCGTTACCCGCGACATATCCTGATCCTCTGCAGCAGGAGCCGGTACGTCAAATTCGCGCAGACCGAGATAAGGCGCTACCGGTAAAAGACGGGGGGGACAGGGAGCGGCATCGAAACGGACCAGAAATTCCTCATGCAGCAATTTCATCTGCCGTTCGGTTGGAATGTTCCCACTCAAGAAAACCCGGCAGTTGACCGGATGATAATATGTCCGATGAAATTCAACGAACTGTTCGTAGGTCAATTCCGGAATGTGTGCAGGATTTCCCCCCGAATCATGGGCATAGGGTGTTCCCTGTAAAAGGGACACCAGTGACCAATCTCCGGCAATATTATCAAAGGAAGAGTAATTTCCGCGCATTTCATTAAATACGACACCCTGTATGGAGACAGAACCATCAGAAGCAATTTCAAATCTATGCCCTTCCTGGCAGAAAATCCAGCGGTCAAGCAACGGAAAGAAGACCGCATCGCCATAGACTCTCATCAGATTAAAATAGTCAGCTTCTACCATTGAACTGGCCGGATACACCGTCTTGTCCGGAAAAGTCATGGCATTCAAAAAGGTCTTGACACTCTGTTTTGCAAGAACAAGAAACGGATCCTTCAGCGGATACTTTTGTGAACCGCACAGGACTGAATGTTCCAGAATATGAGCAACTCCCGTTGAATCGCCCGGAGGGGTCATAAATGAATAGGAAAATAAATTTTCTTCGTCATCGGTTATTAAATGAAATAGTTCAAGTCCTGTTTGCTCGTGTCGTGCAAAAAGACCCTGCGCATTCATCTCGGGAATATCCTGAATATCTATAATTCTGAACCCATATATCATCTCGCCTGTTGTCATACCCATACCCCTTTGTCGTCCCTGCCATGTATCACAAACTCGCCATTCTCCCATGCCCGTCGCATTATGGAAAAAAAGCTTCCGGTAACCTTTTCCGTTTCAAGACGTGAAAAAGGCCCGTTGTTTCGCTCTTCATCCTCTATTAGCCGAAACCGTGAAGAGGACACATTTGTCCCGACTTTCTGCCTGAACTCCGGTGGTTTCCCGGCGAGGAGCAAAGCTATATCCCGGTCCTGCATGGTACGCAATTGTTCCTGCATAAAGCGGTCATCCGCATGAATAATATCATCAAGGGTAAACAACCGTGTACGAATATCCATACCCATCTCCGGATCTTGCCGGGCGAGCTGTTCAAGAATGGCCTTCTCCGAGACGCCGTCCATACAGCGCAAAATACCTGCCAACGCAGAACGGCCGTCGATGGAATCACTATCCTCAGTTCCAATATTCAACACTTTTTCGCGGATGGTGTCATCGACCCTTTTCAGAACATCCGGATTGATCGCCTTCAATCGAGCCAGTCGCACAATAGTATCATGCTTTTCAGATGTCTCCATCTCATTGATAATGGATGCGGCCATTTTTGGAGAAAGTTGTGAAAGAACCACCGCCTTTACGGCAGGCAGTTCATCCGCAATAAGGGTATGAACTCGACGAGCGTCAAGTCCGTCAAGATAATCGAACGGTTTGCCATCAATATCGGGAACTGCCTTACGAAGCATCTGCTCCGCGCGTTCGGAGCCAAAAGCGGTTTCAAGAATTTGACGGGCTGTGTCAACACCACCGGATGGTTCCCGGGCTCGGGATACCAGGGACTCGAATTCAGCCAGTACAACCGAAGCCTCATCACGCTCAACCCGTCTGATCGAAGCAATTTCCACAACAATTTTTTCACGCTGATCGGGTGAAAGGCGACTCATGATCCGGGCAGCCTCTTCCTTGCCAATCAGAAGAAGAAACTTGGCAACCTTTCTGTATGAACTGTCCCTGGAAGATACGGTAGTCTTGAGAAGGGCGGGCTCGGAAATTGTATGCTGATAAGCGCCAAGGCGCTTGTCGTTCATTTTCATATGAATGATAATATCAGTAGCCGTACGACGCGGTCAACCTTACTAAAACATCAGGAAATCCCTCAGGTTTCCATCACCTCGAAACGGGGAGAATATCGGGAAGCACAACGAACAAGCTCATCTTCCAGGTCAAATGGATCATAAAAACGCACAGAAGCGGTCTTACCCTCTTCATCGGTAACCGACAACGGTCCGTTGCCGATGAGCAATTCTAGCGTCTCAAGTTCTTGTGAACACTCTGATATGAGATAACCATCATCGAGCCGGTTACTAAGGTTCTTGTAGGCAGCGAGCACACGGGATGATTCCACAACAGCTTTATTAAAAAGGTCAACTACCGATTCTGTTGATACTTCCCCGGTGAACGGATGAAGCCAGTCCGCATGATCAGTATTCAGCCAGTCAACAGCGGGAGAAGGAGCAGGAGGCACAAGGAGCGTAACGGCAGAAATGCCCCATTCCTTAACGAAATCATTTGATACAGTGCCTGTTGACTGTGCTGTTTCTACCAGATGAGGACTTGTCCATCGATAAAAGGACATACTATCGATAAAGGCATTGCGTACACGCAATTCTATCTGGTCGCCAGCGGAATCTGCATAGGTGTGCAGTAACGCGTGTGCAATACAGTGCGCAAGTCCATGAATGTCATGATCGGGAACCAGCAGGGCAGATCCGGCGTCAAAATTCTCAATCGGATTTTTTATCATATACCGGTATATTTCGGAATCCAGAATACGTTCAAGAAAAGCATGAAATCGTGCAGGATTTACTGAACTGAACCTGTGTGAGGAGACAAAATGTGATCGATACACGATATAGGGATGAAATATCCTGTCTACACAGGGATGGGTAACAAACCCCGTCAACCAGTCACGTATAACCGGATTAGAGGGAACACCCTCGATAGCACAGAGATTTTTAACAAAACGACCATACGATTTCCGGTGCAACAAGCGTGCGTAAGACAGAGCAAGAGGCCTGGTTTTCCTGTTATGTGCAAATATATCGGGTCCCTGCGAACCCATATTTTGAAGTGAAACACTGACACATGGATGAAGACCGCATAATTTGGCAGCGCGTTGTGCTACAAGTAAATGAATTATGTGGGACGGCATCAGAAGACACTTTCTCCCTGTACAGGAATAACAAGGCCTACATAACCGGCAGAGTCTTCTTCGGGTACTGCAAGGACCAAGGCAGGCGGATGAAGATTATCAGAATTGCGTATCAGGCGTGAAAACCAGGAAAATTCATCGGACGTGAGGGTAACCTCGTGAATACAGCGTTCTATAGACTGATTGAATAACGCTGCATTCTGGTCAGCATCCTCCATCCTCACCCCTCCGTCTTTTACCCAAGACCAGCGAAAAGCAAGCGAGTGATCGCGGAAAAATTGTAGCACTCGACATTTGTCGGAAAGCTGAGTCCAAATCCGTTCGGCCTCGCGAACACGGCGCTCCAGTTTGTTCTTGTACAGTATGGTATCAAGCGTGTTCGACAGGCTGTCAGGATTCACAGGCTTCATGAGATAGGCGGTATAATCGAGATGCTTAGTCCGTGCGAGAAGAGAAAGATCAGGAACTCCGACACAAAAAACTACAGGAATATCAAGACTTTCATGAATTTGTGATGTTACTTCGATAACATCCGGTGTTCCAGAGAGATTCATGTCAACAATAACAATATCAGGGCGAAACCGCAAGGCAGCATTCAACAATACCTGAGAACTGTCCACAATTTGGACAACATCGTATCCAAGACGCGTTACCATACCCTGCAGATCAAGTGCAACTATCGCGTCATCTTCAGCAATGAGTATTTTTGCTCCTGTATCGCTACCGTGATCCGACATGCTCAATCAATCTCCATTGTAAAACATCTTCCCTGAACACAGGCTGTCCAGAACATCGAGTCAAGATATCGACATACATCAAATATAACAATATCGAATTCTGTTATTAATGAAGAGTGTAGTCCTTTTGTAGCGCCGCTTCAACACCGGTTCAGTAAAAGGTTACGGGATAACAGATCCAGACCACATGCGGATACAGGCTCAATGGATAGGTTGATTGCTCATTTGGTCACGAAAGAACTGTTCTGGTAGTTTCAACAATATTGATAGCAGTATCCGGGTACTAGTTAAAAATTGAATTGTATTGACACAGATGAACCTCTATGATAGTTTTGTCAACGCATCCTGAATGGATGTAAAAAAAAACATCCGAAATACAGTTTCTTTGGTCGGGCAATAGCGCAGTTGGTTAGCGTACAAGTCTGGGGGACTTGGGGTCCCCGGTTCAAATCCGGGTTGCCCGACCGAATATATTGTTTTCTGGATGTTTTTTTTAAAAAAAGTGTTTACTTCGCAGAGACTCCGCACAGTTAAAAAAATCAGACACATATATCGCAGAGGCTTTCGGGAATCTCGCAGGTTCAAGTCTACTAACTTAAGGGGACCTCTAAAAACCTCAGTTTTTTAGAGG
>LVBK01000014.1 GCA_001604385.1 Spirochaetales bacterium Spiro_09
GAGATAGAGTCGTTGATTGTCTTGTAGTGTACCCAAATATGTATGAAGAAAGGGAAATTACAGATCAGTATTTTGGACGGGAAACCATCGATGAAAACCAAATCAAACAATTCCACCGTTACTACAAAATCGGGATACGATTGCCGGAGGTGCAGAGTTGTACCTGATGTACGTTGACGAGAGCGGTGATACCGGAGTTAGCAAAGGAAGCTCAAAATATTTTATATTGTCCGCTTTGGTTCTTCATGAGCTCAGGTGGTATGATTTTCTTGATTCATGCATAGAGTTTCGTCGAAAAATGAAAGAGGCAACCAGTTTTAAACTTCGTGAAGAAATCCATGCGCAGGTAATGGTAAATGGACGGTCAAGTCAATTTCATGGAATCGAACGAAACCAGCGCTTGATGATACTCAGAAATACTATTGACTGGATCGCATCTCAGGATTCTTTAGGAGTTCTGACCGTAATTGTTGAAAAAGACCAATTCACTGACCCTAAAACGATATTCGAGAGAGGCTGGTCCACACTGCTTCAACGATTCGAAAACACCATGAAAGCACATAACTTCCCCGACCCAACAAATGCGGACGAACGTGGAATGGTTATTGCGGACAATACCAGCGGGGAAGACCTCAGAAATCTGCAACGAAAAATGCGCCGATATAATCCGATTCCCAGCAAATATGGTTCATACTCGCGAAATATCCCGGTAAAACTGATTATTGAAGACCCGGTTTTCAGGGATTCCAGACATTCATACTTTGTCCAAATGGTCGATGTAATTGCGTACTTCACTTCACAATACCTAAAACCGAACAAAATAGTCAAAAAGCAGGGTGCCGCTAAATACTTCGAGCGTCTGGACCCGGTACTCGTGAAAAAAGCCTCTCCTGCTGATCCCTTTGGTCGCGTCTGGATAAAAAAATAGGGACGCTCTCGCGCCCCGGGGGAACCCTACTGGCCAGTCTTGCTGGGGTTCAGGTTCACTTAAAGAGTACACCAAGTAGTAAATACTGTCAAATGTGGCCGGGCTTAAGTCATTGAGTGACAGATGAATGTTAGTTATACCGGTATTGTATAATACCGATCTGTAACGTATAATAATTTGCCGGAAGCGTATAGTACGCATGGGAACGGAACTGTCTTTTCTGATGAGGAAAACTATGACTGAGAAGATAATGTGCTATACCTGCGAAACGGAACGTGCCGTTGAATTGAAAGAGCGGAAAGAAACGGTCACTATCAAGGGCAAAGAAGTAGAATTTACCGCTGTATCGTATCGTTGCACTGTCTGCGGCGACGATTTTGAAACTCCCGAGCAAATGGACGCTAACCTTGAAGCGGCTCGGGAAGCCTATGCTCTACGCTATGAAACCTTTTCGCCCGATGAATTGGTCGCGCTTCGAAGTTCGTACAATGCCAGCCAAAAAGCTTTCGGTCTGTTACTCGGGTTCGGCGAACTAACCATGAACTCGTACGAAAAAGGAAGCATTCCGACATCGACCAATCGTCTTCTCATTAAGCTTGCGAGCGATCCGTACTGCTTTCGAAAAATGTATGATGTGAACAAGAGCCGCATCGGGGAAACCCAGCGGAAGCGGATCGAAACGTCTACGGGATTCCAGGAAACAAAACACTGGGAGCGGATGGATGCTGTCTATCATACCTTGACGGCGGACGAGCGAAGGTCAGTTGAACGACGCACAACAGGTTAAGGCTCTTCTATTTCCCGCAAAGTCGCAAACTGCGTTACCGAAACACTTAAGCAAGATTATGCAAAATTGCTTGATGGGGCTTGTTGAAGCTATCGCCATTGAAACAATCCAGCCAATGAAGATCGCGTCCGAACGAATCGGAAATATCCCTCCCGGCAGATGTGAGGTTCAACTCGAGTATAGACAAGCCTTTGCAGATAATGATCCCATTCGCGATCCGGAAGGAAAACTGGCGTTCAGGATGAAATGCGAACTAGTCGTTTCATGCGAAACAACGCCGGCCTTTACGCATGTAACAACCTATATAATAATCATGTCCGTAAAGGATGAAGCCGCGTGCGCACAAGCATGGGCTGATACCGAAGCACGCCCCCTTTTTCTCGATTTGCAGATAAAGAAAACAATCTGGCCATTCTTTCGGGAACAAGTACACTCGGCTATGTCGCGACTTGCCATGCCCCCTGGTTGTTTTGCCCTGGATTTTATAAGTAATACAACTTGCCAGGATGGTCGCCTTTATCCCGGAATGCTGGATAAAAAAATAGGGACGCTCTCGCGCCCCGGGGGAACCCTACTGGCCAGTCTGGCTGACAACGACTGGAATTGTTTATTGATCTTTCATGGTAACCGCTCAAACGCGGACAAGAAAAAGTCCGCGCTCCATTTGGTGAGGAGCCCTTGTTCCTGTGGCGAGATAAACGGCGCGATATCGTCCTTCGCCCGCTTCCAGTCCGTCTCGCTGATTCGCCGTCTCATCTCGGCAATGTACCAGGTGCGGTCAACGGTGAGGTCTTGCCCTTCCCATGGGCCGGTTTGGTAAAGGGCTGCGGACAGACGGCGATAGTTCACCGGCGTTTTGTTCCCCAGGTACCACAGAAAGTCATACCAATCGCGGCCCTTTTCGTATGTACGGCAAAGGAGCGCGTGGCTTTTTCCGGCGAAGAGGGTCGGTAACGTTTCGACGGTGATGCTACTGGGCGCGGGAAAGCCGATGAATGCACTTTCGAAATCGCCACCACCGGGTGGATTCGTGTCGATCTCCAGTTTGATGCGGATTTTCTGCTGCGTGCCCTGCCGATTCGCGTATGCGAGGCGCAGCACCTGCCCGATCGAGTCGTCCTTGATGAATGCTTTTTTCACCGTTTTATCCACATGCGATTTGTCCTGTAGCTCAACACTATAGCCATACTGTTCAAGCGTCGAGCCAATGAGTGTGAGGTACTGTTGCCAGGAGAATGCGCTATCGGGTTCTCTCAGGATGAAATCCATATCCTCGGAAAAACGATTAAGTCCATGCACGATGCGCAGGCATGTGCCGCCTTGAAATGCCGCGTGTGAAAAAAAATCACTCGTGGAGAGCGCAAAGAGAATAAGCTCTTGAGTAATTTCACGGATGGCCGTGAGTTCTGTTTCGGCTGAATTGGTTCCGTATTTCTTAAGTCTGTCTTCGATGATACTGGTGTTCATAGTTTCAAATCCTTTCTGAGTCCTGCAAGGAATACTTCCACGTTTTGCGCCGTACGGTAATTCCCCTGGATGCTTTGAAAGTCACGAACGGTGAGTGTTTCGAGATCTTCCTCTTCGATGCGGAGCGAATTGATGAGCGGTTCTCTATCCACCCATTCAAGCTTATACGCATAGACATAATCGGCAAGGGCTTTGAGTGGTCGTGCCATAAGGGTAGACGCCTCGTCGATCGAGACCGTCTCGACTCCGCAGAAGAACATGGCTTGAGGAATCCGTTTGTACATAAAGCGCCCCAGGGGCGTGTCGAAGTCTGTAGAGTTCTTTGATGTCGCCGAGGTCACCGTCACGACGCCCTCGGGAATCCACCCATGCCTGCTGAGGGCATATTCCATGCTCACGTACGAGGGGTAATAGAGCCGGTTTGCAAGACTTGCCCGATTCAGGCTCTGCTTTCGTAATGGGGAACTCAGGGTATAGAGACCCCGCTTGATCTGCACGAGATCGCCGTCCTTCATGGCGCGCTTGACGAGGTTATAACGAATGCTGTCGTCTGGCTCGATATTCTGGATATCGGCGGCCGAAAAGACGGGTTGTTCGAGTCTCTCAAAGAGTGTTCGTACCAGTTTATTCATAATAGTAACTGTCACTTTATGACAGTTACTATTATGCGCGATGGCTACAGAAAATGCAAGCGGAGTTTTCACCGTGCGGTTTCAGTGGCGATTCCGCTCTTGCGCTAATTCAAGTTCAATTATTCAGTTCCCAAAAAGGGAACTATGCTCTATATGAGAGTGATCGCCAGAAAAACACTCAGTGATTATTGGGACAAGGTTCCTTCTATCGAATAGGCTCTCAAGGCGTGGTTTGCCGAAGCCCGGGATGCGGAATGGTCAGCAGCGGGCCTTACCGCTAATTCCTCCCCGGCCAGTTTTGTCACCTTTGCCGAAAAATTGCGCATAAGCCCTGCCATACCCGCTGGCCGGATACGGTATGAAACCGGAGATTACACAATTCTTTCACCGCTGGTGGGCAATGGGAAAGTACGCAGCTTGTTCAATATCCGCTAGCTGCGGAAACACCTGGGCAGATGGACGCTAACCTTGAAGGGGCCCGTGAAGCCTATGCACAACGCCCTTGACTATACTGCCCGATTCCCCCCATCCTGTCGCCAGCAGACCCGCCGGGCTTCAGACCTCCTTTTGGGAGGAGACAGCTTACTTCGGCGGGTGTTTTTTTGCCGCTTTTCACGCACATAACCCTGTTGTATACTTTTTTTGGGAGTAAAGATGACGACCTTACGGGTTCCGGTGCAGCCAAAAATCCTCGATTGGGCAGAGACCAGGTCTCTCCAGGATGGGGAGCTGTTGCGTGCCCATTTCCCAAAACTCGACGACTGGAAGGAAGGCACGGTTCAGCCAACACTCAAACAACTTGAGGATTTTGCTTCCTTTACGCATACCCCCTTCGGCCTGTTGATGCTTTCCGAGCCTCCCGTAGAGACATTGCCAATCCCGGACTTCCGGTCAATGCCCTCTGAACGATTTGAGCGCCCCAGTCCGGACCTTCTTGAAACCATCTATATCTGCCAGGAGCGACAGGACTGGTATCGGGACTTCATGCGCGAAATCGATGAACGGCGAACCTATCCGACCTGGCAGGAAGCGCTCAGGAGTTTTATATCCCATGCCGATGACGCTGGCATCCTCGTCATGTGTAGCGGAGTTGTGGGCAACAACAATCACCGCCCCCTTGATCCGCATGAATTCAGGGGATTCGCGCTAGCCGACCCGATAGCGCCGCTTATCTTTATAAATGGTGCCGACAGTAAATCTGCACAAATGTTTACCCTTGCCCATGAGCTGGCGCACCTCTGGCTTGGGTCCACCGCCCTCTCCGATGTGCCGGTCACGAACGGTGAGCAAAACGAAACGGAACTGTGGTGCAACAGAGTAGCCGCGGAAATGTTGGTTCCAGAAAGTGAATTCAGTGATACGTTCAATACTAATGCAGACCAGGACATCGAAATTCCCCGGATGAGCCGAATCTTTAAGGTAAGTACCTTAGTCATCATCAGGCGAATGTTGGACCTTGGGTACCTGCCTTCCGGTGAGTATTGGGATTTGTATCATCGCGAGGAAGACCGTTTGAGAAGGCTTCCCAAGAGTAGTGGTGGGAACTTTTTCCTCACACAAGCTGCTCGGACAAGCAAACGGTTCACCAGAGCGCTCATCATAAGTACCCTCGAAGGACATACCCTGCACAGAGACGCCTTACGGTACCTGGGCCTAACAAAGACAGAAACATTTGACAAATTGGTATCCGGATGATGAGCCCTTACGAGATGCTCAGGACTGAACGAGCCCGTTTTGTGCTGGGAAGAAATGGGTGAACAGAATGCGTGGGATGAATTACGATGAACACTCTTGAACGTTCCCTTATAGAAAAAGCGGGCAACGATAACGGCTGGGAATTCGTGCGCGAGAGCACTGAGCAGCATATTACTCTTGCCTCGTCACGGCATGAGTGCGAAGTAGAGATAACCCCCATAGCTGATGTTACAGGTGAGTATCGTCTGGTCTTCTCTCGCCCTCTCGATGAAACCGAATTGATTCGTGGATTGCCTGAAGGAATTATTCAGCCCGGGGGCTCGTATCGAATCTGGAGTATATCCTTATTGGGCGATTTTCTCCATCGTGTTGCCGAGTTGCTTACCGCACTACCTAACCGACCGCTGGATGAATACGAAAAAGCCGTAGAGGAAGAAATTTCCGGGAACACTGATATCCGGGGTACAGAAACAGAACGACTTGTGTGTGTCCGTGTTGGTCAGGACGTGTATCGAAAAGCGTTGTGTGCCTACTGGAAGAATTCGTGCGCAGTAACCGGTATCACCATTCCGCAACTGCTACGCGCAAGCCATGCTAAACCCTGGGCTGAATGCGAAAGCGATGCCGAACGGCTTAACGTGTATAACGGCTTTCTCCTGGCGGCACATCTTGATGCTCTTTTTGACACTGGGCTCATCTCGTTCGATGATTCAGGTCTCATCATGATAAGTTCGAACGTACCGACTGCCGAGCTTCGTCAGTTGGGAATAGATCATAAGACAGCCCTGCGCTGGATAGACAGTCGGCATCATCCATTTCTTTACTGGCACCGGGAGAAGGTGTTCTTACAGTAATTCCTGCCCATTACATCATTTTATCAGATTATATATCCATCGGTTATATCATTAGGGAAAAGCTTTTCGTGTGTAATTCCTTCCGTGTTCAAGAACTCATGAACAGTATTACGTAAAGAAGAATCAACTACATACCTATGAACATTGTTCTCTGAAATCCATGTGCACTCTTCGATGTGCTGTTGAAAATCCATATAGTCAGCCCGCCCGGTTGTGAGGGTAACACCTTTTTGAGCATCTTTCCTTTGAAAGTGTCCTTTGTTTATTCTATAGACCCCGGCTTTTAATCGATGATAGAATGCGTTTATTCTATTGTTTTCTAGTATTCCCGTTGGATAAAGATAGTCTGGATCATCCAAGCATAATTCAATGTCAGGAATTTCGGTTTCATTCATAGACCATACACAAAAACCTTCTGTTTTGTTTGCATCAACTAAGCAAAAAAATAATGCGATTTTCCAATTTGTAGTCCACTCTTGTATCCTTGTTGGATAGCCATAATGTTGCAAAATTATTGGTAAGTGTAAAAAATTTGATTCATCAATTTTGAATTCAGTGCCTGTTTCTTTTCCGAATAAGCGATTTAATTGGTGGGAATGGTTTTGAATAAATACATTTTGAGCATGCAATTCAGAGAAAGTGTTCTGGTTTGTTTCCGAAAGTAGTATACTATCATTTTGCTGCCTAGCGTGACACAGAAGTCGATCAATACTTGTTTGTATACGCCAACTAGCTGAAGCCATCCCGCGAAAAATATAATATCCAGATTCACTTGAAAGTCTGTCAAACAGAGTAGAAATATCAGAAAAACGCTCTGTTATGATCTTTGTATAAATCACAAATTTCTCCTTCGCCCGAAGGCTCTATATATTATATACAGTATATTTGTAATAGTTATTTAAAGTACAAAGGTTATATGGCAATGGACGCATCTTGCGCCTGATGGCCGATTTGCTTATTCGGCAAATCGGTGGCAAAGCACTTTTTTGGGGTTCGGCCGACCTGGTATCGATCTCGGCGATGCGCACTCAATATATCAAGGCATTGTAGGAAGCTGATAATGGAGACTATTTCGCCCTGCTTGCATTCATGAGGGGCCCTGTTTTATACAATGAAATTTCAATGTAAAGCACAACAATATCACCCTGCCCGATACACATGCTCGTTGTGCCATGAAAGGAGTGCGGTGTCCGGTTGACTCTCAACTCTTTCCGGCAACACCTGCAACCGCTGTCCGTGCATGGCATAATAAATCTTGCCGTTATTGTAGTCTTCCTTAAGTGACCGGCTGACTTCAAGACGATAGTCAGGAGTTATAGTGACATAACCAGAATCATAGAGTTTGTGTAGATCGGATCTGAGGAGAATTCCGTTGGACACTGCGTGTGGTCCATTCTCGCTGAACGGTTTAATGTGCGCGGCTTCAAGGACGGGGAGGGTGTGCTCTCCAGTAACCGCACATTGGCGTTTGTAGGCATCCGTTACGATGATGCGGAAAGCGCCTTGCCCCAGGCGGACGCGGGAGAGAACCTGTTCGCGGAAACGTGGTGTGTCCAGGAAACTATTGCTGGTTATATAATCGCTTTTTTCAAGCGTTGCCTGCTCATAGAATTTATATTTCTCAAGCCGCTGTTCAACAGCATCCCAGAGCCGTATACCGTTGATGTCACCGGTACTGTAGGTTTTACCCTGAACAATGCTCGCACCCCAATCTTCCGGAACCGGAATCCAGTCGCTTTCTGCAAAGAAAACCGGATTCGTTAAAATGATGCACCCGATTATTGGGTTGGTTTCCTCCGTTTTGTTGTTCTTTCGCCTGTAAACAAGTATCTTGTCGCGGAACTCGGTAAAGGTCGCGCAGCCGTTTCGTTCGCCGAACGCGTCCCATGCAATGTGTATTGGCTGGAAGGTATGGGCTGAAAAGAATCCAACTCCTCCGATGGCATTGTAGGGGGCTTTTAGTTTGAATACAAAAGGTGCGCCGGGCTCAATGGCGCGGAATTGTTGCACATTTCCGCTCGGTTGCCAGAAATTGATATCCTCATTCTTTCGCCTGCTGAGAAACGAATACCATTGTGTATCAGTAACGCCCGCAAAAAGTTTCATGGTATGAGCAGTATAGCATGGTAATGTGGATTTCAGGTGCATAGCCGTTTCCCATGCTATACTAATCCTATCATGCAAAACGAAACGGCGATCCGTATGGCGATATTTCACTGGCTTAAGAGCTGGGAGCCCTGGAATGGGGGCATCTTCTCCGGCAGTGAATTGAATAATGGAATACAAATAGACGATCGGCGCATTACACTGAAAGGCCAGACCGGGATTTGGTTTCCGCAGGGATTTTCTGTGCCGCTTTCAATCACCACCTCAAACAAAGGACCGTACCAGCTGGACGATATCGGCGATGATGGTCTTGTTACCTATGCGTACCGGGGAACCGATCCCGATCATCGTGATAACCGGGGTCTCCGCGATGCGATGAGGACGCGAACGCCGCTTGTGTATTTCAAGGAAGTTCAGAACCACAAATATCAGGCTATCTGGCCGGTCATCATTATAGATGACTTTCCGGGACAACTCTGTGTTCGGGCTGCAATTGATCCGGCCTACCGGGATCTAAGGCCAGGAACCCAATTCGGCGACATCGATGTATCTCCTCTCGACGTCAGGCGGTACGCCTGGGGACAAACGCGGCACCGGCTCCATCAAAATGCGTTTCGCGAAATGGTCGTGAGTGCGTACGACGACCGCTGCGCGATCTGCCGGCTCAACCACCCGGAGTTGTTGGATGCCGCTCACATCATCCCCGACTCGGACGAGCGGGGAACGCCGGTCATTCCGAACGGGCTCTCGCTTTGCAAGATTCACCACGCGGCGTACGATAAGAACATCCTCGGTATCGATCCCGAGTACCGCGTCCATATCAGGGAGGATATCCTCCTCGAGCGGGACGGGCCCATGCTCAAGCACGGGATTCAGGAGCTTGACGGGTCGAGCTTGATACTGCCGAAACGGGTGGCGGAGCGGCCGGACCGGGAGCGGCTCGAAGTGCGGTTTACAGAATTCAGGAGTGCCTGAGGGACGACTACCGGATCAGGAGCCTCACCGCGAGCATCACGTGCTCGAATCGCGTCGTAATTTCTCGATCAGCCTGAAAACTGTCGTTACCGGATTTTGCTGATG
Source organism: Spirochaetales bacterium Spiro_09 (assembly GCA_001604385.1). Lineage (GTDB taxonomy): Bacteria > Spirochaetota > Spirochaetia > Treponematales > Treponemataceae > Teretinema. The sequence goes on from LVBK01000014.1 coordinate 9,550, forward strand.
GCAGGGTAATCCCTTCTGGTTTTCATAGAGCCGTTTCGCGTTCTTTATAGCCTTATCTTGCCTCGCATTCAGGATTGAATACATATCAGACGAGTTCTTAACATAAGCTATACCGAGGCGCTCGGTAAGTTTCCTCTTGTATTGCGTCCGAGAGAGTGCCGAATCGCAATAATCGAAATGAAGCAAATACCAAAGCTCGAACGCCTCGATGGAGTATGCGCATTTTATGCCGTTTGATTCGGCAAGATGGATTGCTCCCATAAAATCCTGCGCGGAGAATGAGTCCTTATCGAATACGCACCAGACCTCGATAAACGGCTTTGAGTCCCTGTCGGCTTTTGCCTTAAGTCGTATCGCTTCTTGCACCAAAGAAACCGTATTATACCCGGTTCCATGTATATTGACATCGTCAAACACCAGCGGGTTCTGCGGAAAGCACTTGAAGTAATTCGGCTCCGTCTTTTCACCCTCGCAGACTATAAGGATCCTGCGAAGGTGCCGGGTATTGACCTTGCGGGAAAGCTCGACTTTTCTTCTTTGAAAAAGTTTGTCGTGCCCCATCAGTCATCGCACCCCGTTTGACGGGCGATTTCCCCGAGATATGGAACCGCGCCGTACTTACCCTGCAGGTAGTTCTTGCTGAAAGACGCGTCGTTACGAACCGGCTCGTCGTATTCAACGAGAGAATAGAGATCGGTCGCTCCGTATTGATCCTTCTCGCAAAACCAAATTTGATCCCGCCGGAACAGCTTGTTCGTCATGATATTGACCGCGTGGCAGGACACGATGAGCTGTGCGTGATTAGGATTCGTCGATGTCGAATTGAACAACTTGATGATCCCCTCGATGATAAGCGGATGAAGCCGTGAGTCGAACTCGTCGATGAAAAGCGGGGTACCGCGCTCAAGCGTGTCCAGAATGTTGCCGGTATATTCGAACAGCTTTCGAGTTCCAGCCGATTCGTTGCCGATATCGAGGAATTGCGTATCTACTGCTTCCGTTCCGTCGTAGACAGTATGGCTGAAATATACTTTTTCCTCTTTTGCGCCGGCCAATTTCTTTTTTAAGAGCTCCTCCATATCTTTATCGCCGACTCCGGAGAAGTCCATGGTAACCGATTCGGTTTTGATATCTTTTATCTGGATATCCGCAAACGAGAGGAACCGGATTACTGCGTCTCGCCCCTTTTTCTCGATAATTTTTTTGCTTGTATGCCCTCCAGGCGCGGAAAGCCCCGATGTTACAATGTATGTCTGCATATATGAGATGATAGATTTGGCGATGTCACCGTTTAGCTGCGCACAAATGGAAAGGAAGGAGGCATTTTCCCGAGCCGCTTCCCTGATCTTCTGCCCTTCCTTAAAATACGTTGGATTGATCTCGATTTCCTGCTTGATCCGCGTAAAGAGCGTAACTTCCCGGACATTCATGACCGCAAAGAGATACTCCTGCAGTACCATTTCAGTAGTGACTGAGAGACCGTAGCGGTATCTGATTCCATTGAGGAAAAAAATCAGTTCGAACGTGGAAGGCTCGTTCGTGGTCTGTTTGGCGAAAAGAAATGGTTCCGTATTGATGGTATCTCCAACTTGAAGTTTCGGGCCAGAGCTGATCGTGAACTTTAAAAAGAATGAGAGAGCCTGAAAGAAATTTGATTTACCGCTCGCATTTGCGCCATAAATGACCGCGGTGTTGAGAAGTCGGATTTTTTCGCTCACGAGGAACGTGTTCCCTTCCAAATGTTCCTTGTTTTTCGAAGCAACCAGAGAAAACGTGTGAGGTCCCTTGAATGATCTAAAATTAGATACCGTGAACTCTACAAACATGACAAAACTCCTTACCTATACTATCGGTATTATTACCTAAAAAGCAAGAGTTAAATAATTAAATTGTGACGAAATCGTAAATATAGCTAATAAATATGGATATTTTCAATCAAGTATTCTTTCGAGAGTCGAGTTTGTCTTTGCAACCGCCCTCTGCCTCAATCTTGCTTTCTTAACCTGTGTTATAATTCTATCTTTCGGAGGTTTACCATGGCAGCTGACAATACACCCGATGCGGCGTCCGTAAAGGCGGGAGACTCAAACCGGATTACGAGGGAGTATTTTGATTCCCTGCTTGTGGAGATGCGGCACATTGGGGCGGTCGTTCCGTCCACGAAGCTGGACTTGTATGGGGAGACCTTTGATACGCCGGTGATGACGGCGGCGCTTTCGCATTTGGACGGGACGCGGAAGGGCGGCATGGCCGAGATGGCGCGGGGTGCCAAGGGGGCGAACGCGGTGCATTGGGTTGGCATGGGAAGCGAGGAGGAGCTTGAGGCTGTGGTGGCGACCGGGGCGCGCACGATCAAGATCGTGAAGCCGCATGCCGACAACGACATCGTTTTCCGCAAGCTTGAGCACGCAAAAAAGTGCGGTGCCTTCGCCGTGGGGATGGACCTTGACCACGCCTTCGATTCGAACGGCCGCTACGACAATGTCCTTGGGCATCCGGTGCGGCCCAAGACGTTCGAGGAGCTGAAGAGTTTTATTAGTTATACGGATCTTCCGTTTATCGTGAAGGGCGTGTTGAGCGAGCGGGACGCGCTTCTTTGCCTGGAAGCGGGAGTGAGGGGAATCGTGGTGTCGCACCACCATGGCATTATGGATTACGCGGTGCCTCCGCTCATGGTTCTTCCCGGCATCGCGAAGGTGATAGCCGGCCGCATGCCGATCTTCGTGGACTGCGGGGTGGAAAGCGGGATGGACGCCTTCAAGGCGCTCGCCCTGGGCGCTACTGCGGTATGCGTGGGACGGGCGCTGATGGGGCCCTTGCGCGAGTCGGGAGCCGACGGCGTTACGTCCGCGATACTCGACATGACGGCGCGGCTTTCCGGCGCGATGGCCCGCACCGCCTCGAGCGACATCGCCCATATCGACCCCGCTTGTATTTGGCGTAAAGGCAGCGGGAAACGCGTATACGAATAGGCTGCGGCATAGAGCGGCGCTTAACATGGGAGACTGCGCGTCCTATGCCCTCGCGAAGGTTTTGAACCAACAGCTGTTATTCAAGGGTTCCGATTTTTCCCACACAGATATTTCTTCCGCCGTGTAAGCGCACAGTTTCGAAGCGCCCCCCCTTGCACGAGAATGAGGGGGCTCCGAACGATGACCTTCTGCCATCGTTACGCTTTCTGCCTCAATCCTGATTACCGCTTCTCAAGCTGTATGCTAAATAGCCACTCGAACAATTGGGGTCGTCGTAGCAGAGACCAGATGCGTGGTACATTTCGGGATATTCACTGTACTTGAACAGGGGGATACCGCTTCGTGCGAGGATGACGGTGGTTCGGGCCTTTCCTCCAACCGTGTCCTGATGGGAAGTTTCAACGGCGGTTGCGTACGAAGGATAGGCGCGGTTCGCGTTTGCCGGTTTATCATAGCCCCAGGGACTCGTAAAGTTTCGCCCGTCATGGGTTATCGTTTGTGGCCCATCTGATTCCGTAAAGGTTTCTACGGGATCGAGAGGAACAAGGACGCCGGGATCTTGTGGGCCGCGATTAGCCAATCTTGCGAAGCTAAGTATTCGGTGCATGGTCTGCATGCACATAAGGCTAGCATACGTACCGTAAGCCGACAGGTGACGGTCAGGTTTTAAAAAAAATTTCTCACCCTTCCCCGTAGTCGATGACTTCCTGTTCAAGGCCCTTTCCGGTAGCAAGAATCCGTTCAAGAAGCGACTCGATACCCTGCAGTGCCCGGGTCTCGTCCCGGATGAGGGCGGCGCGCTTGAGGGCATTGTCCTCAAGATTTCGTAAGTGCTCCCAATATTGTTGAAAGGTTTGCCCGTCCATTTTGACGGGTGTGCAGGGAATGAGCGCGCAGTCGCCAATTTCCTGCAGGATGAGGATTCCCTCGATATCAAGGTCGCCCGCGTGGGAAAGCGTGAACGCCGAACGCGCAAACGTGCGAAGAAGGGACTGTACCGCCCTGTTAGGGTGGCCCCCGGTATAGAGAAGGACGGTGTTCAGCGCCAGGGACGAGGAGGCGAGGGCGTGGAAGGTTTCCTTGTTTTCGACGGTGATGAGCTTGTGTGTACTGCTATCAATATTGTTGATACCCTGGGCTGTCTCAAGCGGGATACCCAGAAGGTGGCCGCCCGGGTTATCGATTGCCGTTCCGTCACATAGTTGAAGCGTGAAAGGGCCCGCGATCAGGGTCTCCGGATAGTTCCGGCTTACCGGTGAAAAATCGGGGAGCGGCACGGATGACCGTTCGGCCCGCCTCAGGAGCGGGGCGGTGTTGGCCAGTACCGTTTCAATGCGCTTTGAGTCCGAGAACAGGCGAACCGAAAGGGCTCTTGGCGTGATGCCCCTGAGCGTTCCCCTATCGGTTACCCGCTTCAGCTCGCAAGATACTGTGACGAGGTCCTGAATCAGGGCGGCCAGGGTTCCTTCCGTCGCGTCCACGGGAACGTCCTCGGCGCTCACGTGTTCCGAAAGCCAGGCACAGAGCGCGTATTCCCTCGAGCCGGCATCGGCGGTTTCGGCAGCCTTTCGGGCGGCGTCTCGCGCTGCGCGGCACTCATCGGCGGGGAAGGGCTTCCCGATGCGCGCGAAAAGCGCTTGCGGCGAGATGAGCGTTATGGAGGAAAGCTCCTCTCCTTCGCGGAATCGTTTCCAGGAGAGCGAAATGATGCCCGCCTTCGCAAGGGTTTCGGCGGCTTCCAGAAAGGATTCCCGGGAATCAGGGCCCGAGCTCAAGAGCTCGGCGAAGGCTGAATCCACCCTGATTCGCAGGGGCGAGCCGCCCCCTGCTGCGGCTGACGCGGGAAAGCGGCGCGCGCATTCCCCGCAAATGGTTTTTTCCGCCGCGGTCATGGTTCCTTCCCCTTCACGGCGGTGAATTGCCGGACCCGCGCCTCGTGGGAAATTCTGCTTACGATCTGTATCTGATCCATGAGCGGCGCGATTGCCTCGATCTTTCCCGGGGGAACGGCAACCATGAGCTGGATATCAAGATTCGCGAAGAAGTTGATTACCTTGCCGATGCGTTCGTCATCAAGCTTGTCGAAGGCTTCATCGAAGAGAACAAAGCGTACGGTGCTGTCTTTTTTATCCTTGAAAAATCGGTAAAAGCTGGCGGCGATGGCGACGTAGTACGGGGTTTGGGATTCTCCCCCGGATTTTTCGCGGATCACCCGGGAAAGGGACAGTTCAACGGCCTTGCCGGTCGCCGGGTCGATCGATTTGGTGTCCCTCATTCTGATGTCGTAGGTAAAGTAGGTTCGGTAGTCGCAAATGCTCCGCATTTCGGCGGAATCGAGGTCGGCCTTGATAATATTCTCGAACAGGCGCTCGGTTTCCTTTCGCTCTTCCGGATCGACGATCTGCTCGAAAAGCCCTCCGTCGTAGCCGGTTATCTCGGCAGCCTTCTGGACAATTCTGATTTGGCCCCGCCGGTCGGGGCGTTCCTCGAGGGTAAAGCTGTACTGGTCATGGCCAAAGCACAGTTCGCGCAGTGTGGTGTTGATTTCCCGGAAGCTTTCGCGCGCTTCAAGGATATATTCGTTCAGTTTCGCGATGAAGTGTTCGCGGAATTCCTTTTCCGCGTCCAGACGGGCGCGCGCGATCCGTTCCTGGTAGGCGGGAAGTTCCGACCGCTCAAGCCGCGCAAGGGTTTCCTCGAAGGCGGGATAATCCTCTATTTCCACGGATACCATGGCGTTGAACTGGTTGCCGAATTCCGCCGCCTTTTTCCGGTATTGCGTCAGTATATTCTGTATCTTCGTTTCCGTGCTTTTCCGGGACGCGTCGTAGTTGAGCGCGAGGGTGCGGGCCTCCGCGTTTTTAAGGCGCTCGGCGGCATATGCCTCGCAGTCGGCCAAAAGGCCCGCGATCCTGCCGCAAAAGGCTTCGAATTCGTTTCCGCAATCCTCTGCCTGTCCCCTCAGGCGGAATGTCGTTTCCGCCAATGCGGCGCATTCGGATATTGTTTTGCCTTCCTCCGCGGTAAGGCGGTCCCGATTCTGTGCGCATTCCGCAATGCGGCGAACCAGCTCTTCGCGTTTCATCTCAAGATCGCGCGAGGTGCTGATGTCGATGAGCGAAAGTTCCCTTCGTGCCTCATCGAGTTCGGCCTGTATTTCCTTTTTCCGGATTATCGACAGGGCGAGCGAACGCGCCTCGGAAAGCGAGCGCACTCCCTGTCCAAAGGCTTTTGCCAGTTCCGCCTTTTCCCGCGCGTTTTTTGCGTACGCTTCCTTTTCCTTTCCGAGCCGCGCAAGCTCCTGCCTGAGGAAGGCGAGCCGCTGTTCTTTCGCGGCACGGCCGAGCCAGTGCGTTTTCCACACTTCTTCCTTTATCCGGGTAGCGGTGTGGTTCGAGTAGCTCATGCACTCTTTGGTGATCGCCTTTCCATAGTTTTTGAGCGTCGCAATGTCCGCTGTCATTACCTCGCCCAGGATGGCATCAAGGTAGAGTTGCGCCCAGGGATTGTCGCTCGAGACGAGTTGCGCAAGCGAGCCGTTTTTCACGTCATCTGACCTGCCGCGCATTTTCGCGATGTTGGGAAGGGCTACCCCTCCGATCGAGCGGGGGAGCGCGTTGTATATTTCAAGGGCCTGCTGAAAGGACTCGGGCGCAACGATGACGGCGAAGCGGAGCGTGTTGAGCCAGCCCTCGATGGCGTCCGCCCAGTCTGGCTCGGTGATATCGGCAAGCTCCGCGAGTATCCAGGCATCGATACCCTTTTTTGTCAGTTCCCGTGCAAGCTGCTGCGAGTTTTCCGGAAAATGGCGTATGCCCTTTTCAAGGGAGGCAAGTTCCTCCGCGACCTCCCGAAGAACCCGAACAGTTTCGTCGAGTGTCCGCTCAAGCTCGTGCTTCTCCTGTTCCGACCGGGATCGCTCTGTTTCCAGCGCGTCCATTTCCCGGTCAATCGCCTCAAGGGAAGCTTCCTCGCTTTCGTTCGCGGGGGGAAGAGCAAGGAGGGCCCTGCATTGGGTGCGGAGGAGCACTCCGCGTTCTGCGTCCTGTCCTGTCGTCTTGAGTTCCCTTTCAAGGGCGGCAATCTTGTCCTTCATCCTGCTGTAGAGCGCGTGGTTGTCGTCCCGCGCAAGGGCCCCGTTCACCTCCCGCAGGGAAATTTCAAGCGTCTCCCGCTCTTTTCCGTTTTGCTCGACGGCATGCGAAAGGCGCTGCGCCCGGTTTTCCGCCTGTCGTTTTTTCTCTTCTGTTGCTTCCAGCTCTTCGGTAGCAAGGAGCACAGCGAGACGCAGTTTCAAATAGTCCTGTCGGGTAAGGATTAGCCGGTGGTTTCCGTATTCTTCTTCAAGGGCCTTAATGTCCCTGAGGGCGGCGATTTTCCGGATGGTGGCGTTGGCGTGCCGCTCCGCTTCCTTGTAGCTTTCAAGGTTGTCCTTCATCGTCTGGATGCTCAGCGGCCGCTCCTCGAGTATGTAGTCGCAGACAAAGCGGTCTACCGAGACAAGCGGCGTAAAGCTGACCGAGCGGGTAAAGGCTTCGAGGTAGGGGTTGTACTCGCTCATCCTCCTGAACACTCCGAGCCGGTCCGTCAGGTTCCGCAGATATTCGTGTTTTGACTCGAAGGCCTGCGCGCCGCGCGCTTCGATACGTTCCCGGAATTGTCGCCACACGAAGGGTTTTGCCCCTTCTTCCTGTACGACAACCCCGTGCGGGTCAAGTTTGTTTCCCATCCAGAAGTGTTCTGCCGTCCGACCATCGCTGAACGCTTCAACGCACACGCCTGCGGTACATTGTCCCTCGCCTGTCTGAAAGCCGAGCATAATGTGGGCAACCGTGTCGCCGCGAAGATATTCCGTAGAGTCGCTTCCAATCTTGCAGCGGACGTAGCCGGCAAGGTCCCGTCCGCCCCGCCTGTCGCCGGCGGCCTGGTTGAAACGCGCCTTTCTCAGGTCTGCGGCAAGGGCGTACTGAATCGCGTCCACGAGGGTGGACTTGCCCATGCCGTTGTCTCCCGAAATGAGCGTCCGCTCTCCGATGGTAAGGGTTGTGTCCCTGAAGTAATGCCAGTTCACCACGCGCGCCTGTGTCAGCCGTATCATGCTTCTTCCCCGCTTTCATCGTTACTGACGGTGTCGTCATCGCCCGTGCCGTTCCCGGAGCCTTCGGTTCCGAGGCCCGCGATGATCTCCTCCATACCAGCCTGGTCAAGGCTCATCGCGATCGAGGGCAGAAGGAGGATGACTGACTCTGGATCGGCCGGGTCGCCATCGATCTCGGCAAGGCGGTTTCTGACGAAGGCCCGTATAATTTCAACCAGTCTGGTTTTTTTCAGGTCGAGCGCGGTAACGGCGCGATAGCGCTGAAGAAAGTCGAAGACACGGACAGAGGGAAAGCGCGAGAGGCTCAGCTCGGTTCTTTTCTCCTCGAACAGAAGGCGGAGCACCAATAGGGCGCAGGTTTCTTCCTTACCCAGTCGAATGCGCATGCCGGCTCCCGGCCGCAGCGATATCACTCCGAGGCCCTCATCCCGTTTCAGGACAAGACCCGCGCAGGCGAACCAGGCTTCAAGGAGGCGGATGTTCCTGACGGAGAAATCCCACAGGCTGTCGTCTTTTTCCACTCCGCGGATAATAAAACTGCGGGAAAGAAGGCTTTGTGCCGCCAGGCGGAAAAGGTCCGTTTCGGCGTCGGTCAGATCGGCTATCAGCGCAAGGTCAGCGGTATCGGCGTTCATGCCTTCCTCCTGAGTGTGACATCGGGCACCAGCCATAGCGATCTGCTGGCCGTCATGCCGTGTCTATCATCTTCTTCTATTGTAAAGGGGAATGTGTCGCCCCTGGATTCTGCGTACAGGAGGGCGTAGACCAGGCGCACAAAGTCGTCCGTCGTGTTCGCTATCTCGGCTGCGCTGACCGTCATCCTGCCCGTGAACCGCTCGCCGAGCCATTCGACAATCCGCACGGGGCTGAGCTGCTTTTCCATGCGAAGGCGGAACTCCGCTTCCTGTTTTTCGAATTCACGCGGGTCAACCCGATCGGTTTCGGCATAGTCCACGGTCAAGCTCTCCCGTAGCCAGCGGGTGTAACGGGATTCCGGCGTCAATGCCGCCACCCGGTAGAGGTGATGGGATAGTTGCTCATGCAGGCCCGGCGTGTCCCGTATCCGCTCTACCGCCGCCATGATGCGGCCGGTTATCGAGGACGCGGGCTCGAGGAGGGTTTTCACGCGCTCCACGCTGGACTTCGCGTACAGCATGTTTCGCCGGTCAATTTCCTCAAGGAGGGGATCGACCGCCTTGAGAATATCCCGTATTTCTTCGAGCATGGCGGTCATTTTCTCCCGGGCCGCGACGACCGTGACCGAGGCGGTTCTCGCGTATTTTACCGAACTGTTTTCAAGCCATGCGGTGTCCAGCAAAAAGTCCCGCACCTGGGCCAGAATGCGCGGGCGGTAGCGTGAAAGGTTGTCCGAGGTTTTCAGCCGCTTGTACGCTCCGTCCAGGATATCGGATGCGTAATTGTCGTAATGAAGGGCCAATATTTCCGCGACATCCAGGGTCCCGGACTCGTCGGTCAGGCGCTCATAATGTTCCCGGATACTCTGGGACAGAATTTTCAGGGAATCGATAAGGGCAATCGTTTGGGCATGGGCATTCAGGACCATGTAATGTCCGTTGTCCCTGGCCGCGTCCCCGCACAGAAGCGAATAGACCGACACGACATGGCTCTCGTATTCAACCTTGAGACCTTCGTCAACCCGCGCAAGAGCTTCAAGAAAGGGCCGCGCATGGGTGGCCATGTTGATGACGCGCGTATAGTCGGGGAGCGTTTCCTCGCTCATCCAGCCGGTGTTTACGAAGATGCGGATGCTGCGAGCGGCAAGATAGCGCGAAAGGTCAACGCCTGCGTTTTCCGCCTCGGTAAAAAGGGTCGGATCGGCTGCCGGTTCTTCCATCGGCGTGTCCGCGCTTTCTGTCTCGTCAGGGGCCTCTTCTGCCTCGAACTGGCCATAGTGGGCGTCAATATAGGCCGCGAATCTGCCCACGAGCACCTTCCGCTCAATGCCGTGCGGGGACTCCTGAAAGAGGCGGAAATATTGCACGAGCATGGCGGCATAATGGGCCTTGTTCGGGCTTGCAAGCGGCGAGAAAAAAAGCGGCGGCAGGGTGGAGAAAACTCCGGGAGAACGGATGCCCATGAAATAGTATTATACCGAAAAACGTTTGAATGGCTAGAATAAAAAATGAGGCAGAAAGGGGTACGTGACAAGCCGTCCTGGCGGAACACGCCTGCGTATCCCGCCAGGACTCCGCCGCCCGGGCGGAGCCCCCGCCAAGAGGGTCTCATGATGCGCGGACTTGTCATAGAAGATATTTTAGGGCACCTCTAAATACTCGGTTAGTATTTAGAGGTGCCTCCGCAAATCCTTACAGGATTTGCATTTTTATTTGTAGACCTCTAAAAAACTGAGGTTTTTAGAGGTCCCCTT
>LVBK01000015.1 GCA_001604385.1 Spirochaetales bacterium Spiro_09
CTTTTAAAAACCGTGGCCAATACAGAGCAAACCGTCCGCTTTCACGGCTCATCAGGAACCGCAACCGGATTGATCAAGAATATTACCAAAAATGATGTATCCATTCAAATAATGGAAAAATTTGATAAAAATGACTTTTCAGTATTTGAATCGATTATGGGCTACTTTGACTGCAATGGAAAAACATATGCGTTTGAGACAACTATACGTGAAGCCCAGGCTACCCAATTGGTCATTGACCCCCCGCAGAGATTAATAAAAAGCTTGCAAAGAAAATTTATTCGGGTACGATCGCCAAAGAATATATCGGTAGTCTTTACCCTGTCAAATGAAGAGATATCCCTTGATTATCCAGTATGCTCGGAATATGTCAGTGTCGAGAAATCTGTTTTGCCCCATGATGCAACAGATTCACTTTCAATTGCCGGACTTATTGATTCCTTCAGAAACCGGATTTCAACATGCACAAGCGGTAATACAATTATCATGTTCAGAACCAAGAAACCGGAACTTTTTGAGGAAACGCTGATATGCAATACCGGAAAAGTGCTTTTTGTACCTTCAACCGAAGGCAAACTGCCTAAAACAGATCCCTATCCGGAAGGAAGGATTATTACAGAAATCCTTGAAGAACAGTTTGAAGAGCCGGACCATTTTCTTCATGGCACTCATTTAGAAAAACTATTGACAGAAAAAAAGAATTCCGGAATTACCTCTGAAATTTGGTGCCCGATACTTTTTTATCAATATGTTGTTGGATACATATATGTGTTTGACAAGGGAAAGAGTCCTTTTGGTCTATCCATGGTTGATTTTATCTGGGATTTTTCAAGAGTTCTTGCGTGGAACCTGAAAAAGACAGGCTATTTTAACTCCGAAATGAAACGCAAAGAACCCACTGCCCATACACCAAAAATTATTGATATAAGTCCGGGAGGGATGCTCTTTACTATCCCGGAAAATGAAATAAGTACCCCGGTAAAGGAAGGCTCATGTATCGGAGTATCACTGACAATGGGAAACAAAAAAATTGAATGTACCGCAAAAATTGTCAGACGATTTATTAAAGGCAAGCTGACCACCTACGGGACTTCGTTCATCAATATGAGTCCCGAGGACATGATTGTTTTATATGAAGGTTTATATGGACATTCATTTACAATGAACAATCCACTAGCCTACGAAAATAAGGTCAAGATTCCGATGAAAACAAACGGACTATAATTTTCTTGTTCAAGGCTGGAATTTTCTATTCCCCTTTTTTATGAATGATAGAAAAATATATCGGCCCCGCGCCGGAAGCAGTATCCGGAAGAATGTGATACCCGAAACGTGTCTTGTCTGCATACATATCAGGAGCTCCGTCACTGAGGATTTCGACATCTGGATATTTCAAGTGTAATTTTTCTATTACATTGTCATTCTCGTCAGGCGACAACGCGCAGGTAGAGTAAACCATATAACCACCAGCCTTGAGCACTAGCCAGGCACCGGACACCAGAGACCATTGACGGTGTGCAAGATTCTTGATCCGGGCAGGTGTCCACTGAGACAAATGAACGGGCGACGATAATACATGCCGCTCGGATGAGCAGGGGGCATCGATCAATATCGCCTCATAGGCATTCTGTTCGTATCGAGACCACCTTGATGCATCATGTCCGGTAATACGCACCCGAGAACGAACAGAAGGCTCCAGAAACTGATCAAGGACGGTCTGCAACCGTTTTCGCCGGTCCTGCGAATACTCGTTGGAAACAAGCATGGACTGTTCAGACATTCTTCCGGCAAGGATCAAAGACTTGCCGCCGGGTGCAGCACACATGTCCAGAATCTTGCCCTCTTCAGGTAGCGGTAAAGCGAAAGCCGCGGTGATGCTTGCCCGATCCAGATAGTAAGGCTCCCGGACATTAGTCGACCATGCGACACCGGAGGGTTCCTGCTCCAGGGCAGTACGCAAAATGGGCCAGCGAGTGCCATACAGCGTAGAATAAAATTCATGGAACAGTCGGGATCCGTCAGACTTTTTCTTTGCCATCTATACAACCAACAAATGCTGACCACAGCGGATCGGGGTCAATAGGAAACGAACTGACAGTCAGTATATCATGGGTAATCGGATGGGAGAACTGTACGGACTGCGCATGAAGGCGGATACCACCACCGGGTTCACTGCGCCTTGCACCATATTTGAGATCGCCCTTAATAACAAAGCCGACAGAAGACAACTGTGAACGAATCTGATGCGTTCGGCCCGTATCCGGTGTTACCAACAAAAAGGTATATCGATCACCTTCACCAGCCTTACTCCAGGACAGGGAAGCACGTTTCCAGTCACGACCTTTCGCCTCGGGATCATCATGAGGGAGAATTCTGGCCTTCCGGTTCTTTCGGTCAAATCTGATCATCTGCTGTATCCGTCCGGAGTCCTCAGATGGGGCTCCCGGGCGTCGTTCGACTATGGCCATATATCTTTTTCTCGTTTTACCCCGCTTGAATTGCTCGGTCAAAGCTGCAAGTACATCATTTGTAAACGCCAATAACAGACATCCTGAAACAGGCTGATCTATACGGTGAACAGCCTCTATCATGGACAGAGGATGACCTAAAATCTTTTCGATATCTGGCTTGATTATATCAGCAGTATACATACTCTTACCCGTATGATCATGTTCGCAAATTTCTCCGGTATTTTTATATACCACAGCCAAGTGTTCATCCAGATACAGTATTCTTTGATTTGCATTATCAAATTGTTTCATGTTAGTTCCCTACTATCTCAGCGGCTTCGGTTCGCGCTTTATAAAAACGTTCGTCATTGAAAGTCTTGTTGTCATTATCCGGTTTCTGCCGGGAATGAGCATACTGTTCCAATGCAGTGTGTACTATACCATATTTCAATTTGTATACCAGTATTCTTTTGAGGGATTCATCTATTCGTTGACGAAGCGATTCGTCACGCGCGGCTTCATCGGCAATCGATTGAGCCATGACCCTGAAGTTTGCGTCAGAAGTCATGATGACGTCGCAACCGGCTCTTATTGCCATGAGCGCGGCGCTCGTTGCGGAAATTTTTTCATGCGCTATGGCCTGCATCGAAATATCGTCGGTAATAACCAGACCATCAAAGGACAGACTATTTCTGACCAGTTTCTGAATGCCTTTTTCTGAAAGACAAAAAGGATTAACAGTATCTATGGCGGGGACGACTGTGTTTGATACCAGCAGAAAAACCGGATGAGCTTCCAGAACCTGCTTAAAATGACCAATGACATCGTTCATAATATAGTCATAGCTATAGTCAAGTTCTGCACGCGAAAAATGCGGATCTATCGACGTATTCCCGGGAAAATGCTTGATTGCAGCCGCGACGCCGTTATCCTGGAACGCATTCACAAAGAGGCGCGAATAACTTACAACGGTATCGGAGCTACCGGCAAACAAACGGGTACCCAGGAATACAGAATTTTGCGTATTGGACAATTCAACGACGGGCGCCAGATTTATATCTATACCCAGGGCCGATAATTGACGGGCATGCGCCTTATACAATGCAGAAGAGCGATCGGCCGAATAAGATGATGATACCTGATGAGCGGAAGGCAACGGAGAGGCAATCCCTCTCAAGCGGACAACGTCACCACCTTCATGATCTATAGCAAAGGCAGGAGAAATACCACTCCCTGTCAAGGAAAGTGCCTTGCGTGAACTGGAAATAAAAGAATGTATTGCTTCAGGGGTCGATGCAATATTGTAGCGGAACAGGATAATAAAACCGGGAGAGGCGTTCTCGAAATGACGGCGCATATCCGCGGAGAAAACAGTCTTGCCGTCAATACCGGTCATTAACATCTGAAAAGTTTTCTCGGAAAGGGACAGTGAATTCAATATCCGTTCGGCTTCCAGAGTATACCACTGATCAATTGAATACTGGGTTACAGGAGTACGCCTTGTACAGGAAGCTGACAGAAGGGAGATTACCAAAAGTACTACTGCGAATTTCATGTAACGACAGTATAAAAAAAAGGCTGCCCTTTAACAAGAGCAGCCTTGATGCAATTGATGTGATGTATTAGTGAACGGCTGCGCTGATTACCTTTGCGGCAGATTCAGCATAGGTTGCAATGAACACACCGGCGGCAATTGCCGTACCGATAACACCCGCGACGTTCGGACCCATCGCATGCATTAGCAGGAAGTTGGAGGGATCATGATCCAATCCGACCTTGTTCGAAACACGGGCCGCCATCGGAACAGCGGATACGCCTGCGGAACCGATAAGCGGGTTGATCTTTTCCTTAAGGAAGAGATTCATAATCTTTGCCATGATAACGCCACCCGCGGTTGCGACTGCGAAGGCCAACAATCCAAGGGCAATAATTCCGAGCGCGTTGAGATTCATGATCTTTTCCGGTGTCATTTGTGAACCAACACCCAGCGAAAGAAGAATCGATACAATATTCAGAAGCTCGTTTTCCATTGTTTTGGAAAGGCGCTCAACCACACCGCACTGCTTTACGAAGTTTCCGAATGCGAGCATACCGATAAGGGGCGCAGCTGCAGGAATCAACAGGATTGCGAGAACCAGAAGTGCCATGGGGAAGAGAATCTTTTCCGCCTTGGATACATGGCGAAGCTGTTTCATTTTGATCAACCGCTCATGTTTGGTCGTAAGCAGTTTCATGATGGGCGGTTGTATCATGGGTACGAGCGCCATGTAGGAATACGCGGCTACCGCAATAACGGCGAGCATGTGCGGAGCGAGCTTGCTTGAAAGATAAATGGAGGTCGGGCCGTCGGCGCCACCAATGATCGCTATCGCGGCAGCCTCGAAAAGATTATAGTCGATGCCGGGAATGAAATTCATCAGAGTAACACCGAAGAGTGTAAAGAATACACCCAGCTGGGCCGCTCCGCCGAGAAGAGCGGTTTTCGGATTGGCAATAAGGGGGCCGAAATCGGTCATTGCGCCAATACCCATGAAGATGAGCATGGGGAAAAATTCATTTCCTACGCCCGCATCATAAATGATACGAAGCATTCCATGCCCTTCAGCATACATTCCGCCACCGGGAATATTCACGAACACCGTTCCAAACCCGATGGGAATAAGGAGCAATGGCTCAAAGTTTTTGACTGCCCCAAGATAGATGATCAACAATCCCAAGGCCATCATGAACAGTCGCTGCCAACCGGGAACAATGTCAATAACCGCAGGATTGATCAAATCGGGTACCGATTCCTGACCATTAACGATTGCATTTATTCCGGTATTCTCGACGGTATTCGAAAGGAATTCCTGCAAGGAGATAAGGGGAACACCCTCGGATCCTTTAATCAACAGTTCATCTGCCAATCCGCCGGAAGCAAATACCGTTCCGACCATCGAATACACCAATGCAATTGCACAAATGGCAAGTGTCACATTGAAGATATGTTTTCTCGTTGTTGTTTTGCCTAACATGGTATGATCCGCCTTATTTGATTTCTGCAAGAGCTTGACCGGCAGCAATCTGCGAACCGGGAGCCACGAGGAAGTGGACAGATCCAGCGGCAGTCGCCTTGATCTCAAGTTCCATTTTCATGGATTCGATAATCATGATTGTCTGGCCAGCACTGACAGCCGAGCCGGCAGCAGCAACATGCTTGAGCAAGGTACCTGCTACCGGAGCCGGGATGGATACGCCACCAGCAGGAGCTACGGGCGCGGGAGCAGCCGGGGTAGCAGCAGGAGCCGCGACGGGTGCGCCACCACCGATGGCCGCAATAACCTGACCGGCAGCAATCTGTGAACCGGGCTGAACAGAATAGGACACAGGACCATCGGCCGTTGCCTTAACCTCAAGTTCCATCTTCATTGATTCAATGATTATGATGGTCTGACCGCTTTTTACCGTTGAACCGGCAGGCACAACCTGCTTCAGTAGAGTACCTGCAACAGGAGCAGTAATATTAGCACCTGAAGAAACAGCTGAAGAAGCCGCAGCAGGAGCACTTCCCGCAGCCTTGAAAGCAATATTGTAAGCGGTTCCGTTTACATTAACCTTTACTGTTTCTCCCGCAGGCTCGGAGATGACGTTATAATCAACCCCATTGACATTTACCACGTATGAACCGCCCTTGGGCGCTGCAGAAGCAGCCTGGGCAGACGGAGCTTCAAAGGTGACCGGGCCCTTCGAGCGTTCCTTGAAGAACTTGGGAGCAACCTTCGGGAACATCGCATAGGTAAGGATATCTTCAACGGTATCCTCTGCTCCGTTTTCGACAGCCTCTTTCTCAAGCTTGTCAAATTCATTGGCAATATCGTCAGCGGGCCGATGAGTAATTGCGGCTTCCATTTTAAGTTCTGCAAGCGCTTTCTTGACAAGGTCAGGATTACAGGCAGTGGTTGTCTTTCCGTATTTTCCGACAAGAAGATCCTTGGTTTCAGCTGTGAGACGGTTATACCGGCCGAACAATACGTTGAATACAGCCTGTGTACCGACAATCTGGCTGGTCGGGGTAACAAGAGGAATATACCCACAATCCTTTTGTACGATCGGGATTTCACGAAGTACTTCATCAATCTTGTCAGCAGCACCCTGCTCTTTCAATTGACTTTCGAGATTTGAAAGCATTCCGCCCGGTACCTGGGAAACGAGAATACGGGTATCAGCACCAAGGAAGCTTGATTCAAACTTCGCGTATTTTTTGCGTACATCGCGGAAATAATCAGCGATTTCAAGAAGAAGCTTGATATCAAGACCGGTGTCCATCTCGGTACCCTGCAGAATTTCCACGAGGGTTTCGGTGGGACTGTGTGACGTTCCCATGGACATGGAAGAAATGACGGTATCGAGTACATCGGCACCGGCTTCAGCAGCCTTGGTAAGCGTCGCGACAGACATACCTGTAGTGGCATGAGTATGCACTTCTACCGGAATATCAACCTTTCGTTTGATCGATTTAACCAGTTCATAGGCGTCAAACGGCTTGAGCAGTCCCGCCATGTCCTTGATACAAATCGAGTCGGCGCCCGTGTCGGCATAGGCCTTTGCAAGGTCCGCATACGCATCAAGAGTATGTACCGGAGTCGTCGCATAGGAAATGGTCAACTGTACATGCTTGCCTGTTTTTTTCGCCGCCGCGGTTGCGCGGGCGAGGTTGCGGGGATCATTGAGTGCGTCAAAGATTCGGAAAATATCTACTCCGTTTTTAGCAGCTGCTTCAACAAATTTATCTACGACGTCATCGGCGTAGTGGCGGTATCCCAGCAGGTTCTGGCCACGAAGAAGCATCATCAACGGGGTATTCGGAATGGCTTTTTTAAGGGAGCGGAGGCGACTCCACGGATCTTCATTAAGGAAGCGGATACATGAATCGAAGGTTGCGCCACCCCATGCTTCAAGCGCGAAATAACCCACCTTGTCAAGTTTTTCGGCAATGGGAAGCATATCTGCAGTTGTCATTCGGGTAGCATGAAGGGACTGATGCGCGTCACGGAGGACGAGATCAGCAATTTGAACTTTCTTGGCCATGAGAGGTCTCCTTATTTCTGTTTGTCGTTGATTGCGGCTGCTATGGCTGCAACGATGGCCTGATTTTGGCCGGTAGAAGCTGCAGGGGCCGCAGCAGGTGATGCGCTGGTCTCTTCCTTATCAAGGCCCATCGCACGAACAAAGAGTTCGAGCAATTTCATTACGCCTATGAGTATGATAAGAAAGCTGAATACAACGCCCATTCCCAGAACGGTCAAAAGTCCGCTTTGACCAAGCATTTCAGGTATTGTCATGAAGCCTCCAAAAAAATACTGAATCAGAGTCATAGTACAGAAAATGCCGTCCTTGTTCAAGTCTGTTAATTAAGGTATACTTTCGAACATATCTACAATACAAGGAGTTACCTCGACTATGGACAAAAAAACCTTAATTGAACGGGCACAAGCATATATTCAAGCAGAAAAAGACCTAACCTTTTCACAGGAAGTAAAGGATCTCCTTGACACTGACAATCTCCAGGAACTCGAAGACCGCTTCTATCAGAATCTTGAATTCGGCACCGGTGGTTTGCGGGGCGTAATAGGCGGTGGAACAAACCGCATGAACACCCATGTTATCAACAGGGCAACCCAGGGTCTTGCAAATTACTTTATCAAAACCTTTCCCGAGAAAGCAAAGGCCGGTACCTTGCGCGCCGTGGTAGCATATGACTCCCGCCGCTACTCCGATGTCTTTGCGGAAGCCACCGCATGCATATTCGCAGCAAACGGTTTTACAACCTGGCTGTTTAGCGGATTACGGCCCACGCCAGAGCTTTCCTTCGCGATTCGGGAATTGGGCTGCGATACCGGTGTAGTCGTAACTGCGTCTCATAACCCGCCCCAGTATAACGGTTATAAGGCGTACTGGAACGATGGAGCCCAGGTTACCGAACCCCACGATGAGGGCATCATCGCCGAGGTCAACAAGGTCACAAAGATCAACACCATAAGCCGTGAAGAAGCCCTGTCGACGGGTAAACTGATTCTTGTGGACAAGGAGATAGACGAGAAATACTGGACAATGGTGAAAAGCAAGCTATTCCGCCCGGCCCTCATTAAAGAAAAGGCTTCGGAGGTGAAAATCGTCTATACACCGCTGCATGGTACCGGTGCCATGCATGTCGAAAAGGTCTTGGGCGATCTTGGTTTGACTGTACTTTCGGTACCCGAGCAAAGACAGCCTGACGGTAATTTTCCCACGGTAGATTACCCGAATCCTGAGGAAGCCGCAGCCCTGAAAATGGCAGTAGCTCTGGGAGAGCATCATAAAGCGGATGTTGTCATGGCAACCGATCCCGATTCAGACCGGTTTGGAAGTGCAGTGCCCGGCCCTGATGGTACCTATGTGTTGATTTCCGGAAATCAGATGGGAGTTCTCCTGACAGACTATATTCTCCTGTCCCGTATGGAAACAAAGACCATGCCGGGTAAACCCGCAATAATCAGATCCATTGTTACCACAGCTCTTGGAGACAAGGTTGCAGCTTCCTATGGTGTTGATACGGTGGAATGTCTGACCGGATTTAAATGGATTGCCGCGGTTATGGCAGAATTTGAAAAATCAGGATCGCATAATTATGTGTTCGGATATGAAGAAAGCTATGGATACAACCTTGAAACCGAGGTTCGGGACAAGGATGGCATATCAGCCGCGGCCATGTGTGCGGAAATGACTCTCTACTGGAGAAGCAAGGGAAAAAGCCTCCTGGACCGGCTGTCAGAAATTTGGGCAGAACATGGATACTATGAAGAAAAAACAATAAATAAAGGCTTTCCGGGAGCTTCTGGAGGAACAACCATGAAGAAGCTTATGTCATCCTTACGGGAAAATGCGCT
Organism: Spirochaetales bacterium Spiro_09; assembly: GCA_001604385.1. Lineage (GTDB taxonomy): Bacteria > Spirochaetota > Spirochaetia > Treponematales > Treponemataceae > Teretinema. Next base: position 9,356 of record LVBK01000015.1, read on the forward strand.
GACAGAATTAGGGAAAATGCCAGTACGCCATATCCGCGACATACAAAAAGGTATTGTTTATTCTCCTTCAGCTCCGACACAAACAAAACAGGCGGGGTTACCGGAAAGCAATGTGCTTCAGTTTTTCCTTGAAAATGGAACGGTTGTAAGCGCACGACCAAGCGGCACAGAACCAAAGATAAAATTCTATATCTCCTGCCCGGTGCACGTAACAAATGGGAATATCGCTCAGGCACAAAAAGAAGCTGCTGCAATTATAGCTGCAATAGATGCTGATATACGTTCAATACTCGAGAAGGCACAATCACTATAATGAGTTCTTACGACTGGCTCTATCCATTATTCAAGACGGCACCATTCACGGTTTTTGATACCGAGACAACCGGGCTTGAAGCACGGACGAACCGTATAATCGAGCTTGGAGGAATACGTTTCGACAAGAAAGGAATTCTCTCCCGGTTCAATGTACTTGTACAACCGGGGTGTTCAATACCCCCGGAAGTATCTAAAATAAATGGAATAACCGATGATATGCTGAAAGGGAAACCGGAAATGTCTCAGGTTATGCCCGATTTTCTACGCTTCATCGGAGATTCAGTACTCATTGCCCACAATGCCCCGTTCGACATTTCATTCGTTAATGAAGAACTTTTCAGATTGGGCCATACTGCCCTGACAAACCGTGTCATCGATACGAGATTGCTTGCTAAAGAACTATTTCCAGGTTTGCCTAAATACGCACTCCAGGATTTGGCTCGACACTTCGGCATCAATGCACTAGAGGCTCACCGAGCAGAGGATGATTCCCGTGTTTGTATGGAACTGTTTTTAGTGTGTATCAGAAAACTGGCAGAGGCTGTATCCGAGAAAGTTGGTCAACCGGAAGAACCGGTAACACACTATCAGAGTGAACTCAAAACGACGAATGCCACAGCTTATGACGGGCTGGATGACGAGGATGAAGACCTTGGACTCTTTGATGAGCTTGATGGCGTTTAGTGTACCGGTTAAAAATCAATCTTCATGAAATGCTTCAAGTAAATGTTGACTGCGTAATTTGCTTATTGCCTTACCCTGTATTTGACGCACCCGCTCACGCGTTATTCCCAGAAGCTTCCCTGTTTCCTCGAGGGTCAGGGGACCTTTTTCCGTAAGCCCAAAACGCAGCTTGATTATTTTCATTTCGCGTTCCGATAGTTGTCCAAGAACATCATCCATCGTTTCCTGCAGGGTAGCGGTAAAAACAAGCTCAAATGGCTCGATCAAAGAATCATCGCTTATCAGGTCTGATAATCGTGTATTATTGTCATCATCGACAGTTGTATCAAGACTTGTAGTCTCCTGACTCATACTCATGATTTCCCTGATCCGATCCGGTGGAATCTGTAAATATTCGGAAAGTTCTTCAGCACTGGGATCACGGCCCAGATCCTGGGTTAATTGTTTTGCCACAAAAAAACACTTGCTGATGGTATTCAGCATGTGGATGGGTATCCGAATGATCCGGCCTTTATCTGCCAGGCTTTTAATAATTGCCTGACGGATCCACCAGGTTCCATACGTCGAGAACCGGCATCCACGGGTGTAATCAAATCGTTCAACGGCTTCAATAAGGCCGATATTACCTTCGTCTATCAGGTCAAGAAGCCCCAACCCGCGATGCTGATAATTTTTTGCGATAGACACAACAAGACGCAGGTTCGCAGTTATCATGCGGTTTTTCAGTTCACGTAAAATGGATTCTAGTTTTGCCGATTCATTTACATACGCCACGTCCGCCAATCGATCAGAATACGCTTCCTTGAGCGAAACAAGAGAAAGTTTAATGTGCTGAATCTTCTGGCCTATATCCTGTTCATCCTCAAGAGTCAATAGTGGATAACGGGAGATTTGCTTCAGGTATAATGCAAGAGGATCGGTATCCTTTTGTGGCCGAACTTTCTTTTGCGCTCTTTTTGAATCGCCCAATGTAGAATTTCTTGCCTGCAGCTGCTTCGGTTTATCACTTTTTTCTGTTTTCATGAATTTTTCAGCCATCTTATGGTTTGTCCCTAATATCCCCGGGGGGCTTTGACAGGATCAACCGGAATATCTTTATTATACACCATGAAATACAATCGTGGTTTACCCGATAATGAATCTATCGATAAATTCCCAAGCTCTTCTCCAAACGCAATGGTCTGACCAGGTGTAGGAATCTTTCCCTCGAGACCACCGTAAACGTAAATATAGCCGGACCGGGTTTGAACAAACAGAACCTGTCCAAATCCCCTGAAAGGCCCACGGGATAGCACAGTTCCCGAAGTTATTGCCTTGACCTTTTCCCCGCCTGTTCCAGTAATGGTCACGCCCTGTACCTTTCCGGTTAACCATGAAATTTCCTGAGCTTCAATCGGCCAGATAACCGATGGATCAACTGTACGGGATTCAAAAACCCGCGGATCCTCAAGCACAATTTTATTCTGAACGTCATTTTTCCTTTGATCAGAAACAACTGGCCCGGGAGAAGATTTTGCCCGAGTTTCTTCAGTAACGGGAACTAGTAATATATCTCCTGCCTTGATTACCGAGCTCCGGGACAATGAATTAATTGAAAGAATATCATCAACCGGTACATTTAGTTTCCTGGCTATTCCAAAAAGAGTATCGCCTTTTTGAATTTCGTATACTGTGGGGATACGAAGCCGTTGCCCTGCCTGAAGTCTGGACGGATCAGAAATCCGGTTTATGGTAATGATAGAATCAAGGGAGACGCCATACTTCCTGCTTATTGCATACAGTGTTTCTCCCTTTTGAAGAACATGAATAACTTCCTCCGAAAAAAGAGGGAGACAAAAAAGGAGAACGGCAAAAAATGCTGAAGATATCAATCTATTCCTGTGCATACACCTTCATTCTCGGCTTAATGCACAATAACCTGAAGATTCGGTTCATTGTTCAGAAAGGATTTCCTCCACAGTAGGCGGCAGAAGGAATTTCATTGCATCCAGATCTTCAGATGATACCATGAACTCTTTCTCGTACGCCAACACCTCATTGGATGAACGAAGTTTTTCAAGCAGACCATAGACAATATATGTCATTATCACCAAACCGGCTTTTGGATGAGCATTGATATACGTCGAGAATTTTTCCCTCGACAGTGCCATGATAAGTGAAAGACTTTTTGCTCTCACCGTAGCAGTGCTCACTTCGTTCTTGAAAAGGGAGGTTTCCCCGAACAAAGCCCCGTTAGCGAGCGTATTCAGTTTTATTTCCTCTTTTTGCTTACCCTTTTTCAGAATTTCCACCTCTCCTGACAGAAGAATAAACACGCTTGATGAAATCTCGCCTTCGAGAATAATTTTCTCCTGGGGTTCATACGAATACAAATCGCATATACCCGGCAGATCATCCAGATCGCATCTATCTATCCGCGAGAAAATCGGGATGTCTACCAAACTGGCAAAGAGAGCCTCAGGAAAAATATCTACTTTGGTCATACAATTCTCCACTACCAATAATACGCTACATAATATCACAAAAAAAGTTAAAAAAGGGTATATACTGGTAATTATGCCCAGAATACTACTTTTTTCCGCTATTGTCCTTATTTCTTCCGGTTTATTGAGTGCTCAGGGCCAGAGCTCTCCTTCTTTCTTTAAACCTGAAAACCATTATATCGTAACAGAACGGTCAAATTGGTCCAAATACATGAATGGCACGTACACGGGTTTGACACACAGGGAAACGCGGGCAATATACCGGGAAAAAGAAAGAACCGAAAAAGGAACTCTCTATTCCGGTACTTTTTTTATTCTTGAGGAAACCCTTCATGATATGCTTCTGGCCGCACGCCCATTGGATACGGTCATTGAATCATCCTTTCTCATGGACGGAAACGGGAATGTTGTCGAAACCTCACATGACGCATATCCGGTATACCGGAACTTCCCTGTTATTCCGCAGGGTAACCTGAAGAAAGGTGATTATTGGGAAGTAGAAGGAAGCAGGGTAATTGACCCGAAACGCGACGGTTCTTATACCATACTGCCAATTGTGGTAGCATATACCTGTGCCGGTCAGGAACAATGGAAAGGAGAGGAGGTTCTACGGATAAAGGCACAATTTGCAACACGGTATAGCACATCGCGGCGCAATAGAAACCATGATCCCGACCTGCTGAATGCGTCCGGAACGCATGAGGCTGACATACTTGTGTCAGTTACCTCGCGTAACATCATGCTCATTCTGGAAAGATTGGATGATACATATACCTATCGTAATGGCATGACCATCAGGTATAGGGGAAGCACTGCTTGGTTTACCGAAATCCCCGTTACCGGCGCCGGGATTGCGGTACAGCGGGCTCTGGATGCATTGCACTCTCCCGATTCACCGGGTTTACCGGAGTCATCGTATCCGATAGATGAAGGGGTTTCTTCTTTCAAGAGCGATACAGCCATTTTCTCCGAGCAAACAGCCAATGGCATTCGCCTCTCAATACGGGATATTAAATTTATGCCTGATAGCGACGAGTTGTTACCAACGGAACGAGCGAGACTTGACGAACTTGCAGATCTGCTGAAACAGGCAGGTTTGTCCTATTTTCTGGTTGAAGGTCATACAGCCGACACAGGACGCCCGCAGGGAGAAAAAGAGTTGTCACTCCGCAGGGCTGTCCGCATGATAGACGAATTGGTTTCGCGGGGACTGGAAGCCAGGCAATTTATGTATACTGGTCATGGAGGAACAAAACCGGTCGGTGACAACTCGACTGAAGAGGGAAGAGCGCTCAATCGCCGTGTAGAAATTACTATCCTGGAATGATAACAGATATACTCTTTACTCGCAAAAAAAACTGCTGACATCAAGCGAGTTAACCAGCTTACCGGCTGGATACAGTGAAAGAATGTTTTTTCTCCCCTCCACCAGATGTTTCGACGTAATACCATAGTTAATCGAGCTGTCTGCCTCTATGAATGCCGCTATGTGATCGGCAGCACGAACCAATTTGCCATCAACTGGATGAAACTCAAATCGGTCATACCTGCTGTTCAATTCCTCTGCAGACACGATTGTGGATTCGCCCGAGCCGGAGCGTATACGATTTTCAAATTCATTATTGGTAAAATAGAGTATTTCATCCCTGAATGATTCATCCATAAGGGGAATCAACTCTTGTTCAACAATTATATCTTCAATTTCCTTTACTATGTGCGGTAAATGATCGGTAGCCTGTTTCACCGGGGATATAATATCACGAGTAACAGCCTCGGGCAGATCATGAAAAAGAGCCGAGAAAAAATTATTGTACAACCGGCAGGATGACAGATTCAGCTCCCGGCTCATCAGAAGAGTCATTGCCGCGACAAAATACGAGTGGCCAAGGACGCTTGTCCTCGGTACACGAGGAGTTTGATTCCAGCGGGTTTGAAAGCGCAAACGTTCAATCTCCATGATGAATGCGTATGGTTGTTGTTTGGTCATGAGCAATTGCATCGCCCTCAAATCCAGAAATTCCTGAATATCTGCATTGATAAACGCGTCAATACTGACCAATCGGGAAGGTTCATTTACCATACGTAACATTTCTACTTCACGAAGTGTTGAAAATTTATGAGCCGCTCGCAAAACTCTCCAGGTACAATCGGATTGATTCGGCTTGTCCAGTACATAGGACGAAAACATATCCAGAATACCGTCTTCAGGAAGCACGGAACGATACTGATCTATTACCCATTCATTCAGTTTTATATATTCTTCAGGATACTGCTCCCTGATCATTCGTTGAACAGGTGACTTGATATCACACAGGGCTATTTTGCGTAACAAATCAAAAAATGACCCATAGATGATACGATTCCAGTCTATGAATATCCCCCGCTTTTCCTCCATCTTGCCGATAATGTACGCAAGCACGGTTTTCTCGGCAGTTTTATCCATCTCAACCAGTTCAAACGGTCGGACCAGATCATTCCATCGTTCAATGGAAAAACCCTCAAAAATTTTAAGTACCAGGGGACGGTTACACATAATGAATAATATCCTTTGCAGGCATTCTAATTTTCTGACGATCAACATCGTCAAAACCATGCCCAAAAACTGTTATAATCCCTGTTTGCCAGCTGGATGCATCCAGAGAAAGTGTTTCAAGCACTTTATGATTATCAAAACCTTCAATTGCGCAAGAGTCGATACCGACTGCGGCAGCTCCCGTCATCATGTTTGCGCACGGGATATAGCACTGCGATCGGGCCCAATGCTCTACAAGACCATTATCCTGTAACCAGGAATAATACCCTTGATAATCGGCCACAAAGGTGTTAATTCCTCCGGGGAATCTGCTCCCGCGTTCATAAATAAAGGGAGAATCGGGCAGATAATATTCCTTGGTCCGAAAAACAGTTACAACAATGAGTGAAGCGGTACTTACTGCTTCCTGTTCAAAGCAGGCAGAATAGAAACGCTGTATCATCAACGCTGAGCGAACGGCATAGAGTTCCCAGTGTTCCAGCCCGAACGATGATGGAGAAAGTCTGGCACACTCAAGAATGTATGAACAATCACTGTCTGTCAGGGGTTTTGCCTGATCAAATTTTTTGCACGCATAGCGTTTCCTTAACACATCCAGAAATTGATCCTTACGAATATCAATCAACTGGCACCTCTTTCATACGGTTTTCCAGCAGCCCTCGGGGCATAATTCTTGCCGCTGAATAATACAAGCGTAACAAGAGTAATCGCATACGGTAAAATATTGAAAAACTCTGACGGCAACGATCGCAATACCATAAAATCATTGGCGATAATAGAAAAGGCCAAGGCTGTGCCAAAAAGAAGGGATGCTCCGGTTATTCCCAATGGTCGCCAGCGGCCAAAAGAAACTACCGCAAGAGCGATAAACCCGTGGCCGTTAACCGTCGTTGAATTAAACTGCGTGTTGGTTGTTAATACAAGACAGCCGCCAGCGAGACCGGCCAATATACCGGATGCCAGAACGGCCATATAACGAATTCTGGCTACATGAATACCAACAGATGCAGCTGCATGTGGATTTTCACCACAAGCGCGCAATCGAAGACCGGTTCTTCTTTTGTACAGAAAAAACCATGAAAAAAGTACTACAAAAAGGGCAATATAGGCAGTGGGATAAATTCCGCCTGGTCCAGGCATCATTCCGAGCATGAATTGCCGGGTACGATCCTGACGGAACAACACCTGGGCAAGAAAGATTGTCACACCGTTTGCAAGCAAATTAATACCCGTGCCGGAAATTGTTTGGTCGGCGTTGAGCGATACCGAAGCAAAAGCATGAATCCAGGAAAACAGGAAACCGGCTATCGAACCGATCAAAAGAGACAACCATATAGAGAGCGGACCGAACACTGGTTCCAGAAAAAAATGAGCCGCAGCTGCCGCGAAGGCTCCAAAAACCATCAAGCCTTCCAAAGCTATGTTTACAATGCCTGACCGTTCGCATATCATGCCGCCGGTCGCAGTAATAACGATAGGTGAAACTAGCATCAATATTGTCGGTATTTTCCCCAGTAAATTATTCATCGGAGGCACTCTCCTTAGCATTTTTATTTTTCATGGAATACGAGATAAACATGCGAAACCCGGAACGTATTGCTATAAACACCACAACCAAACCCTGGATGATAAACGTTATTTCCTTGGGAATACTATTCGATTCCATAAGTGGTTGAGCAGATGACAACATACCAAATAATAAACCGGCCAATAAGGTTCCCAAGGCAGTATTGTTTCCAACAAGAGCAACTGCAATTCCGGCAAAACCATACCCGTCATTTCCTGAAAGAACACGCCCATACTTGAAGGCGCCCAGAGAAACAATTCCACCAGCCAAACCGGCAAAGGCCCCTGCGATCGCCATAGAAAGAACGATACTCCGGATTACGGGTATTCCGCTTGCCCGGGCGGCATCCTTATTCAAACCGGTTGCACGTAAGCCAAAGCCCAGTCTCGTTTTTTCCATGATGAACCAATACATCACAACGGCAACAATAACGAAAAAAATACCGTAATTCAGCAAGGAACCTTTTGTGATCTGTTCAAAGAAAGAGGATCTTAATAAGGCTGTCGCAGGAAAATCGGGTGTACGATACGTATTGGTTCCCGGAAGACTCATAACTAATACCCGAGACAAATACAAGGCAATATAATTCAACATAATTGTGGCAACAACCTCGGATACTTCAAATTTTGCCTTGAGCCAGCCGACTATTCCGCCCCAAAGAGCACCTCCTGTCATAGCAAGAATCAATGCAATGACCCAATGAAACACCGGTATCTGTGGCCCTAATATAGCGATAAACTGTGCAACTGTTAAACCAACGACATATTGGCCTTCTCCTCCAATATTAAAGAGACCAGAACGGGCAGCAAATGCCATTGCAAGTCCGCAAAGAATAAACGGCATGGAAGTAGCAAGCCACTCCCCGATATACCGCACATAAAATCTGTTCCTGTCGACATTGTATCCGGTCAATACTTGCAACAAGGCTTTATACATTCCTGCGGGATTTCTTCCAACAAGTAATATAAGTAGTGTTCCACACAAAAAACCCAACAGCACGACAAGAACTGATAATGCGCCGTCAGATTTAAGAATTAGTTGACGAAACCCGCTGTGCTGTTTTGTATTACGCATGCGAATCCTCCATTACAGTTGTTTTTGAACCCGCCATCATAAATCCAATTTCTTGCTCGCTCACCTGTCCCTCATTAAACACACCGACAATCTCGCCTTTGGAAAGAATAGCGATTCGATCACACAAATTCATAATTTCATCAAGTTCAAAAGAGATTAACAAAACAGCTCTTCCCTTATCCCGTTCCCCTACAATACGCTGACGGATATATTCAATTGCTCCTACATCCAGACCTCGTGTGGGTTGGGCAACAATAAGTACCTGAGGAGACAAAGCAATTTCCCGCGCAATAATTGCTTTTTGCTGGTTTCCGCCCGACATGTTTTTTGCCTTCATCAAGGGCCCCTCACCTGCGCGGATGTCGTATTGCTTGACCAAAGCGGCCGCATGGGCATTGATTTCATCATAATCCAGAATTCCGAAATTTCCTGTATAGGGTTTTTTATCATAATCCTTTAATACAGAATTTTCACCGAGAGTGAAATCCAGGACCAGACCATGTCTATGACGATCTTCCGGTATATGCCCTACCCCAAGTTCGATTCGCTTTTTAATACCAAGTTTGGTGATATTGTGGCCATCAAGAATGATTGAACCGGACTCTACTGGGAGCAAACCGGTAAGGGCATAAATGAGCTCTGTCTGACCATTTCCATCTATTCCTGCAATTCCCAGAATCTCACCAGATTTCACCGATAATGAAAGATTCGTAACGCCGTGAAGACCTCGAGCATTTCTCACTGACAAACCTTCAATCTGAAGCACAGTTTTACCGGGATTAGCCGGGCTCTTGTCAATTTCAAATTTTACAGAACGCCCCACCATCATTTCTGCAAGATCATTTTCTCCTACATCGGAAACATTGACAGTACCAACGCATTTTCCGCGACGCAGAACGGTACATCGATCTGCAACCGCTTTTATTTCTTTCAATTTGTGAGTAATCAGGATGATTGTCTTTCCCTCGTTTTTAAGGCGACGGATGATATCCATCAATTCATCAATTTCCTGAGGAGTCAGGACCGCACTTGGTTCATCAAGAATAAGGATATTTGCATCCCGGTACAATGTCTTGAGAATTTCAACCCGCTGTTGCATTCCGACACTGATGTCTTCAATTTTATCTGTCGGATTTACCGATAAACCGTATTTGTGTGATAATTCCGCAACACGTTTCTCTGCCGATGCAATATCGAGCATGCCAAAACGGTTAGTGGACTCTATCCCCAAAATTATGTTCTCTGTCACCGTATAATTCTGAACAAGCTTGAAATGTTGATGAACCATACCAATTCCCAGGGCTGTTGCGGAATTGGGATCCTTTATCAGAACTTCCTTGCCATGTATACGAATGAGTCCTTCATCAGCATCGTAGGAACCGAATAATATTGACATCAAGGTGGACTTTCCCGCACCGTTTTCACCAAGAAGCGCATGAATTTCATTTGTCTGTACCAAAAGATCAACCTTGTCGTTGGCCAATACTCCAGGGAATCTTTTTGTTATCTGAAGCATCTCAATTGCATATTGATTCATGTAAATCTCCTACACATAGCCCCTGATGCAGCATGATGAAATGATACTATATAACGCAACCTAAGTGGGCATAAAAAAAGGCTGCCGACATAAAAACCAATGCCGGACAGCCAGTGCACCGTATGCGAATACCCGAAAAGGTATCGCATTACGGGAAATATCAAGCGAGTATCTCGGAATCAGTTATCTTTTGCTCCAAGACCTGCAGGAACAACGCCAGCAGCCAATGCCTCGCGATAGGTGGCAAACACCTTGATTTTTCCGTCAATAATATTCTTCTTGACAGCATTTACCTCGGTAACAACAGCAGCTCCAAGTTCAGCATTTTTGTCAGAGTATCCGACACCATCAGCTTTCATATCGAGTACTACAACAGAGGATTTGAAAGAACCAGATTCTACTGCCTTCAAAGCCATATTGGTCGCAGCCTCGACACGCTTGAGCATCGAAGTCAATACAGCAGATTTTCCGGCTGTATACACACCTTCTTCATATTGGTCGGAATCAACACCGATCGCCCATACATTGCGACCCTGACTCCGATATTCCTTGGCCTGAGCTATTGTACCGTTTCCGGTGCCGCCAGCGGCCGAATAGATGCAATACACTCCGGAGTCATACCAGTTTTTTGCCTGGGCCTTTGCAAGTTCAGGCTTTCCCCAATCATTCGCATAATAATCGACAATCTCTGCCTGAGGCAATATAGACTTTATGCCCTGAATATAACCGATCTCGAATTTTGTTATTGTGGGGCCAGGTATTCCGCCAATGAACCCGAATTTCGGATTGGCGATTTTGTCGGCTTTTGCTTTCAGAGCTGCAGCAACACCGACAAGATACGATCCCTCATGTTCCGAAAAGGTAAATTGCATGACGTTCGGCTGAGCGACCCAGTCAACATCTACAATCATGTATTTTTGTTCTGGATAGAGGGGGGCAACTTCCGATAGTGCATCCGCAAAGGTAAAACCGGTTACACAAATCAGGTCATAGCCTTCATCGGATGCTTGTTTCAAATTCGGTACATAGCGATCCTGTGTCTGGCAGGTTACAACATCGTAGAGCTTTCCGCGCAGAGACTGTTTCTCCCAGGTATCACCATAGAATGAAAGAATACCCCGCCAGGCTGCCATATTAAAAGACCTGTCATCTACACCGGTTGCATCGGTTATGAGCCGAATAGTCGGACGTCCATCCTTGGACGCTGAAGCTTCCATGCCACCACCGGCAAATGCTGTACTCGCCAATAAAACAATTAAGGCACAGGCAATAATCCGTTTCATCAATCCTTCCTCCTGAATACGTTACTTTTTGTGTCAACACCAGACACATTATGGTTGTTTATTTACAACACTTTTTTTTATTGTATTTCATGTTGTATATCCTTCAGTATAATTGCTATATTTTGTGAACTCAATAGAAAAATCAGGAAACATTCGAGAAGTGTCGTAAAGATGCTTCAAGCTGCTCCCAAAAAGGCTCGGGCTGGATTGCGTACACGACTTTCGCGTTCGGTTTCTCTGAACTGACACCAGTTTGATCAACGATGGTTCGTCCCCGCGTATAATTACCCCGACATTCAATAGCAACAAAATGATTTTTCCAGGTAAAAATAGATGGATTCACTGCCCAGGCAACACAACACGGATCATGCATGGCCGGACTTTCGCCGATATATTGTTTACAGGATCTGATGTAATGGGCCATGCTTGCAGAAAAAATATAGCCTGCAGGTCCGGATATACCGGCAAACCTGTCATATAAAGCATCCGTGAGCGTAACCCTGGTAGTACAATCAAGACCGATCATCACCAGAGGAGCTCCACTCGAAAAAACGATGGAGGCCGATTCAGGATCTGCATGGATATTGAATTCCGCAGATGGGGTTACATTACCGTGCGTCATTGAACCGCCCATGATAATCAACTCTGATAACCGATGGGCAAAGTCGGGACATAAGCGTACAGCCATGGCAATATTCGTCAATGGACCGACTGCTACAAGCGTTATCGATCCAACGGGCTCTTTCATGACTGTATCGATCAAATATTGCACGGCATGGAGAGGTTCGGCGCCACGAACCGGAGGTCTGAAAACCGGACCGTCCAAACCGGACTCTCCGTGAATACGCTCCGCTGTTGCCAAATCCTGCAAGAGGGGTCGGTGCATACCGGAATATACCGGGACGTTCAGGCCTAGAGCCTGGGTAACATTCAATGTGTTTTTGAGTGTTTTTTCCAGTATCTGATTGCCGGCCGTAACGGTTATGCCAAGCAATTCAAGCCGTTTATCCGAAGCCGCCATAATAATCGCAAGGGCATCATCATGACCGGTATCAACGTCAAGAATTATTCTTTTTTTCACTGCATGCGGCGTCACTTCTTTTTTGCCTCGTTCTTTCGATGATCCTGCTCCATCTTGTCTTTCCAGATGTCCGCTTTCTTCTTCGCTTCCTCAGCTTCGTTGCGCTCATTCAATATTATATGAATTCTGCGAAGAGCCAACAAATACTGAATTGCAAGACGGAAATCATCGATACGGCCGGTTGACAACTCATATTTTTCACGATATCGATCTGCAGCCTGCTGAAGCAGCTTTTTAACCAAGCGCAGATGATAGACTGTATCGTCATAATCGGCGGATCGGGGATCGAGCCCATTTTTTGAAGCAACTTTCAAATCGAGAATGTTCTTTGCTACGGTCGCAAAACGGGCCTCAAGCTCGACAAAGGTCCATCGCCATTTTGTATTGTCTCCGTATGCATCAACCAGTAATCTGATAGCCAAACCGAGCTTTCGAATCAAATAATACCGCTTGGATTGAGGTACATTCTTGATCTCGTCGACCTTGTCTTCGTATTCGGAATAGGCAGCGTCAATGCTGTTGGATACAACCTCCTCCAGATATATGACAGCCTTATAGAGGGTTTTGCGGGAGTCATTGAGAGCATCTTCATTTTTTACACCGAGCAAAGAAACCGACAGCGCATGTTTCGCCATATGCAGGGTTGAAAGAAAAAGCATCTCATCGGTCAACATCAGCCGTTTGTATGACGCACCGACAGAATCTTTTTCAATCATCAACAGCATGTTTTTTTCTCGAATCAAAAGAGCATCAATTTGTTGTTGATAATGAGAAATTTGTTCGGTATATTCGTGTCGCGCTTCATCTGTAACCTTGGCCATTATTACTCCACAGTTGCATATCGTTGAAGCAATTCCTCGGCATGCTGGACAGAGGCATTACTAAATCCGTCTCCTGCCAGCATACGGGCTACTTCCTCAATGCGTGATCGACCGGCAACGGGGTATGCATTTGTCAAAGTTTTCCCGGAATCGGTTCGTTTTTCAATCTTTATATGATTATCAGCCTGAACAGCAATACTGGCAAGATGTGTAATGCACAAAATTTGTTTTCTCTGCGATAAGCTGTGTAAATGAGAGCCAACTGCCAAAGCGACCTCACCGCCAATTCCGGTATCAATTTCATCAAAAATAAGTGTGGTTGTCTCGTCAGCATCTGCAAGCACTGTTTTCAACGCAAGCATGACCCTGGAAAGCTCACCGCCCGACGCTATACGGGCAAGAGGTCTCAATGGTTCACCTGGATTGGGGCTTATCATGAACTCGACCGTATCAAAACCATAGGGGCCTGATGTTTGGATGCGATCGTTTCCATCTTTCAGACTGATGGCTACTCGAAAAGATGTTCCGGGCATTCCCAGCTGTCGCAGAATATCTTCAACACTTTGTTGCATACGCTCTGAGGCCTCAGCACGCTTTGCAGAAATAATTCGACCTTTACGAAATGCTTCCTTTTCCAGTTCTGCTATTTCTGCTTCAAGCGATCCTTTATTGATTTCCCAGTTTCGCAATTGCTCAAGCTGTAATTCAGCATCCCGTGCATATTGTTGTATATGCTCAATGGTTTCGCCATACTTTTGTTTCAGTTTGAAAATAAGGGAGAGCCGTTCCTCGATAAACTCAAGGCGCGAGGGATCATAAGCCAACGCATTTGTATACGAAGCTAACTCATCGGCAATATCCTGAACTTCATAATAGGTTGTGTCGAGACGGGTTTCGAGCGCTGAAAGAGAGGAGTCAATACCGGCGGCACTGGCAAGCGCGCTACGGGATTTCTTCAGAATTCCGACAACGCTTTCGGGACCATGAAAAAATTCGGACAAAGTTTCAGTGAGGGCATGTAATTTTTCATACTGGGACAGTCGCTGCTCTTCACCTTCAAGCTCGGCATCTTCACCCACGCGAAGTTTGGCAGCCTGAATCTCTTCCACAGAGAAGGTAAGAACTTCGATTTTTCTGATCCTCTGTTCATCGGAGGCCGACATTTCCTCCAGACTACGTTTTTTTTGTGCCAGTTCCGCATAAATTTTTGAAAACGAACTGACTTCATCACCAATTCCCGCATACGCATCAAGAAAACGGCGATGTTCATCAACCCTCAAGAGAGATTGATGGGCATGCTGCCCATGAATGTCAAAAACAAACGAGGTTAATTCTGAAAGCTCATTTCTGGTTACCGGTGTATCCTGTATCCACGCCGCGCTTTTCCCGGTAGAACGGATCATTCGCCGCAATAAAACTCGATTATTTTCCAGCGTAATACCGTGTTCGGCCATCCAGTCACGAGCGGATTGGGCTGTTTCCGGTATAAGGAGCGTACCTGACACCCGGGCTTCCGAAGCGCCTGACCTGATAGAATCAAGATCGGCTTTTCCGCCAAGCAAGAACGTCAGAGCACCTATCAGGATCGATTTTCCCGCACCTGTTTCACCGGACAGAATGGTAAATCCGGGGAAGAAATCAAGTGTTACTGAATCAATTAGTGCAAAATCCTGAATTGAAAGATCCTCAAGCATGCGCTCCTCCACTGACAGGATTCCCGGACCAGTTTAATTTAGACGTCAAGGCATGATAAAACACATCCATATCACAGCCGATCAACCTGACCCGGCAGGGTGACTCATCAATAAATACATTATCATCTTCCTCAAGGGGAAAGACTTCCTGTCCATCAACCGTCAACATAATCTCTTTATGCCTCATGGGCAAAACCCGTATTCTCATAGTACCTGACGACGATAATACGATCGGGCGATTGGACAGGGAAAACGCACATACCGGCGACAGCACAAAAGCGGACATATCAGGAGCTACAATAGGTCCCCCGGCTGCCGCTGAATAGGCGGTCGATCCCGTCGGCGTCGCAACAATAACGCCATCAGCCTTATAGATACCGAAAGAATGCGTATTGTAAAGAATCTCGAGACACACAATTTTTGCCATGCCGCTCCCGGTAATAACCGCATCATTTAACGCATCAGAGCTGAACACAGTTTTGTTTCCCCGTTCAACACGTATTGAAAGTAACATTCGTTCGGTTGTATTCAGTTTTCCGCATAAAAAATCATCAAGTGGCTGCTTCCAGGCATGACGTTCAACTCCCGCTATAAAACCAAATTCACCCAAATTCACCGGAAATATCGGGATATGACGGCGTGCACAACAACGGGCGGCATACAATACCGTACCATCACCGCCCAAACTGATGGCAAAATCGTAGGGTTCTATCGGTTTAACGGGAGAAAGACCGTCATATTCATATATGTCGCAAACGACACCTTTGGCGGATAATTGAGCGACAATTTCATCAGCAATCGAACGCGCATCCTGTTTCCACGTATTTACAATTGCCACTGCTTTTGTGATAGAATGTATACTCACTCGAATGTCCACCCCGGGGAAACTTGATGCAAAGTCCCTTTACACAGGCATCAGACAAACGGACAAAAGGCCGTTATATTCTGCCACGACTTTCATACAACAGTATACCCTGAAATTCAATATCAGTTATGGTAAAGTTGCCAGTACTTTCGCAATTCTTGCTGCGTTTGAAGCCCCGAGACGGGGATATAACGGGAAAAGGACGCATCTCATCAGTAATGATTTAGCGGTGATACAACCTTCCAGGGTATCTCCCAAATGTTCTGTTACTGATCCCGTAAAAGCGCAGGTTATTTCTATCTCTTTCCGGTTAACATATTGCTTTACTTCTTTCAGACCGCTTGACAGGATAACCGGAAAACTCCAGCATGACGAACTTCCTTCAGAAAGTTCGATTACCGTTTTATGACGACCCTGCATAAGTGATCGAATGAAATTCTGTGAAAGCTCTCGGCGCAAAAGGGTATTTTTTGGCATTTCCTTTAATTGGACCCATGCCAATGCTGCGTTAATATCTGCCAGTATGTCGGTTCGGGGGGCTTTTTCTGCCAATGTGCGAAGAACAACCGATTCCCTTTTTTGTGAAGACACCAGAACGGCCCCTCCCCCTGCTGTCAATAAATCACCTTCTTCCAAACCCAGAATTGCATAAACCCCGACATGGCCGGCTAATTTCTCCTGATATTGGGCTCCAACCGAAAGAGAAATGTCCTCAATAAGGGGGACTCCCAGAGAGAGAAAAGAGGCAAGATCCGGAATATGGCCAAGAGCTTCATGAAGCACTATGACGCGACCCCCTGACTTAACGGCGGCCTCACAATGGACAATATCCATTTGGCCGGTATCAGGATGGACATCTACGATGGAAGGAACAAAACCGAATTCAATAAGTGCTTGATACTGCCAGGCAGGTGCAAGGGCAGATATTATGATTGCTGATCCCGGTGAAACATCAAGGGCAGTAAGCGCATATTTCAGAGCCAAAGCCGGACTTCTCAGGGCTAAGGCCCCGTCAAAAGCGAATTGCTCTCTAACTTGATTGACAAGCTTGAGATTCATTTCACCGGGACCGATTTTCTCTGAAACCATACAGGTTAACACCGCATCCATTTCTCTGCGGCGAATTGTGGAGCTATATACAGGTATTTTCATGAGTAATTATAAACTTGCAAGCTTCTGCAATTCTTTCGGGTTAAACAATCGTCTAATATCCAGAACAATCAAATAATTGTTCTCCTGACGGACAACACCATTGATATATTCAGCGCCAATACCGCTGATCATTTGGGGTGGGGGTTGAATATCTGACTGCTGAACCATCACGACACGCGCAATACGGTCAATAATGATACCTAGTTTATTTCCTTCAATATTCAAGATGATAAATCCACCAAGATACTCATCCCCTTCATCAAGTTGAGCCTTTTTGAGATGAAACCGCTTGTGCAAGTTAATTATGGGAATAATCTCACTACGGAGATTAAAAATGCCTTCAACATAATACGGCGCGTTGGGAATAGGACGAACATCCTGGATACGTACAATTTCCTTCACATCCATTATATCAACGCCGTACAACTCTTCACCAAGCTGAAATGTGACAAGCTGAAACTGGGTATCAACTGCGGCCATACAAACCTCCAACACTTGTACTATCAAGAATACTATGATTTGAACTTTTCTTCAAGGCGGATTTCCGCCCGTATGTAGCGAACCGGTGAACCGTTGTCGGTTAGTTTCACCGGTATTGAAAGGCGACTATTTTTTGAACTCCAATGCAACCGAATAATCGGTGTCACTCCAATCAGGGTTAATTTTCATATCCAGATTTAAGTCTTTCAGTGATTTACTGAACTGATACAAGCGTCTTGTTTCCTTGCAATAAAAAGTCACAGAAGCATTGGTGAGATTGACATCGATTTTCAAATTCTCGATTTTCCCGTCAAAATCATATAAAAGCATACCTGCCGTGTCATAGAGCTTTATGGAATTTGCTCCAAATTCCCAAACGGCATTCCAGTTATTGTCTACCCAGGTACCTTTCGGGAATTTTCCCAAATCGATGTTCTGGGAAAAAGCAATTGCACCCCACACGCATAATACACATACCAATACACTCTTTTTCATTCAGTCCTCCTGGTTGACATATTACTATCAAGGGTAAGACAAAATACTCAGAGACGCAAATTTATTACACTGCTATCAATATTGTTGATAGTAAAAAAAAGGATGAGGCAGAGGACGGGTTGATCAGTGGATTGGCCATGCGCGGAGCCGCCGCGTTCGCAAGAACTACGGGGTTTCAACAATATTGATAGCAGTACATATGCTTTTTAGAAAGCCATGGAGAACTGCCTTGGCAATTCTCCCGCTTTTTTTATTAAAGCGTCTCGAAAGAGACGCTATATACATATTAAGCCTGGAGAAACCGCTAACGCGGTTTCTCTTAAGCTTTTTGAAAGCCATGGAGAATTGCCAAGGCAATTCTCCCGCTTTTTTATTTATGAGCCTTTTTCAAGGCTCATAAATAAAAAAGCCTGGCAGCTACCTACTTTCCCACTATTACAGCAGTATCATCGGCGTAAGAGAGCTTGACTTCCGTGTTCGGGATGGGAACGGGTATTGCCTCTCCACTATGGCCACCAGGCAGTATTAACACAACCTAATTTGTGCTGTTATTTTCGGCAAACAGCAATGCCGGTATACTCGGGGGAAAACAACGTCTTGGAAAGTGTATTTCTTCCTTTCAAGGAAACGATAATATGGTCAAGCCTCACGACTTATTAGTATTGGTCGGCTGAACACATTAC
>LVBK01000079.1 GCA_001604385.1 Spirochaetales bacterium Spiro_09
ATCCGGGGCGAAATCCTGTGCGATTTGCAATCCGCGCTTAAGATCTTCGTACTGTGGATTTTCGGAAAAATCAAAAAAAGAATGAATTATATACTTGTTGGATACATCATTAATGATTGGAGACAAAAAATTCTCCAGCCCGGACAACATATACGATTTTTTTCCGCGTACCAACAAAATCTTTTTTGCGTTTTTTTTATTGATGTATCGCTTTAAACGATGCATCTTATGCAAACCGGTAATTACATGTTGATACATGTTATTCAACCCCGGGGATCAGCGTCAGAATCTGTTTTATGGACATACATTTTGAATCTACTTCCAATGAGCGCTCATTTTCCAATATAGACTTTGCAGTCTCTAACATGGCTGGATATGCACTTCGCAACATATGATTCGCATAGATAATAACGTTTGCGCCCCATTCTATCAACACCTCTTCCTTGAAGGAATTATATGTTGTTGGAACAAGTACAATGGGAATCTGTGGTTTTTCTTTTCTAAATCGGAGACAAAACTCCTTAATATCAGTACCAGTCTGTTCTTTGCTATGAATCATAACTCCATCTGCACCTGCGTCGCAGTATGCTAATGCACGTTCCAAGGCATCATCAACTGTTAAGCCTGCTATCAGGCTTTCCAATCGAGCGATTATCATAAAATCAGTTGTAATTTGCGCTCTCTTGCCAGAGGCTATCTTTTCACAAAAAAGAACTTTATCTTCCAATACTTGATTTACATCTGTGCCAAAAAGTGAATTTCTTTTTAATCCAGCTTTATCTTCTATAATAACCGCAGATATTCCAAGACGCTCCAATGTTCGAACAGTGTATACAAAGTGTTCTGTTTTCCCGCCTGTATCACCATCAAAAATAAAAGGTTTAGTAGTACACTCAAGCATATCATTGATACTGTGTAACCGCGTTGTAAGGTCAACAGCTTCTATATCAGGTTTACCCCTGCTGGTTGAATCGGTCAATGAACTTGACCACATTCCGTCAAATTCACGTTTAACACCATTCTTTTCTACTGAACAATGCTCAATTAATAAACCAGTCAGTCCGCTATGCGATTCCATTATTCGAACCGGCTTTTTTGCTTCTATCAATCGCCTCAAACGCTTTAATCGAATGTCGGGTGTTGTCCCGATCTCTTTTAATCGTTCATTAAGTTGACTTGATGAAATTCCCTGTGTATACGGAATATCTATTACTATTCCACCCCATTGTGCAAGACATTCCACTACTCGCTGTCTTGTATGCTTTTGAACACCTGTTACCCAATCATCTCCATGAACAACAAAATCAGGCTTTAGTTTTTCCAGATTAGGGACATAATCCAGGGTTTCTTGTGGAACTATAGTGTCAACACCCTTTAGTGCCTTGACCACAAGCGATCGCTGTTCATAGTTTAGATAGGGTAAGCGTTTGTAACTTGCTATTGCTTGATCAGTTAATACGCCTACAGTAACAACACCCAACTTTGCTGCTTCTGCTATGATATTTAAATGTCCCGGATGTATAATATCCGCACTCATTCCAACGTATACTGTGCTCATTTCAGACATAACTCTCTTGGTTGCATATTGACATATTATTTAACGCTTAATCAAAAAACTTGTGAAAACCATTAGTAAGTATCTATAAATTTCATGAATAGATCCTTATTTTTTTGCGGGCTTTCTTTAGGTCTCCCCAAATTCTTTCGGGAACCTTTTCTAACCATTATTTCCAGGAATAATGGCCCTGAATTATTTTCATCAATAAACGATTTGATTTCTTCTTTTGTGGTTACCCGCACGGATTTTTGATAATTGCAGGCTTTTGCAATATCGACTAAATTAATAGACGAGGCCACAGTAGGTTGCCCCCCTACAGAATCATGCGCACTATTGTTAAGGACAACATGGATATAATTGACAGGTTGTAAAGAGCCTATAATTCCCAGGGCACCCGTATGCATCAAGGTTGAACCATCTCCGTCCAGACAAACAATTGTCCTATTTTTCTTTTGAAGTGCTATTCCTAATGCGATTTGAGAAGCATGACCCATTGAACCAACAGTTAGGAAATCATGTTCATGTCCTACACATTGCTTTTCTCGTATTTCATACAACTCTCTACTTGCCATTCCAGTTGTAGATACTATTGCTACGTCTTGAGGAAGAGTTGTTACCAGAGTTTCTATCGCTTCTTCTCTTGAAAGTTCCGCGTTAATTTGATGTTCCTTTTGTAACTTCCAATCTGAAAAAGTATCTTTTTTCACAATCAGTACATGAGCCTGCAAGTTTTTTCTAATATGTGTATATATAG
>LVBK01000001.1 GCA_001604385.1 Spirochaetales bacterium Spiro_09
GGCTCTTCCGGGTTTCTTGTGGAAAACAGCCTGATTTGATACGTTTCCTGTATGGATGACAAAGAACTTTACCGGCAGATTCTTGGCGTTGTACAACCTTGGGAGATCATCAAGATAGATCTCGATATGAGTAAACAGGAAGTGAATATTTACCTGGAATATCCCTTACCGTCAGAAGGTGTATGTCCCAAATGTGGTAAAATATGTCCGGTTTATGATAAACGGGAAGAACGGATATGGCGTCATCTTGATACCTGTCAACTCAAAACTTTCATCCATTGCCAAACCCCGCGTATTACGTGTTCAGAACACAAGACAATTACGATGGATATACCGTGGTCTTCAAACATGAGTCGCTTTACCAATCAGTTTGAACGCTTCGCTATTGATCTTTTAAAGGCGACAAAGAACCGTCAAAAAGCAGCAGATCTGCTTCGCATCAGCTGGGATGAAATTGACGGTATCATGAAACGATCCGTCAAACGTGGAATGAAAAGACGAAAAGACGACGACGTTCCCTATGTTGGAATTGACGAAAAGAGTTTTCTCTCCGGGCATCGATACGCAACGATTCTCACGGATATTACCGGAAAAAGAGTCCTTGATATTGCTGAAAATCGCGATACTCAAGCGGTCGATACTGTCTGGAAAGCCTTATCTGATAAGCAGAAAAAGGGTGTGAAGGCTGTTAGTATGGATTTCTGGCAAGCATTCAGAACAGGAGCTGAAACGCATGTTCCAAATGCGGTAATCGTACACGATAAATTTCATATAATGAAATATCTGAACGAAGCGGTTGATGCAGTCCGGAAACAAGAACACAAAATATTCATGAAAAACAAAGACGACTGCTTGAAAGGAAAAAAGTACCTATTTCTGAAAAACCGAAAAGACTTTACGAAGAAAGATCGTTCGAATTTCCGCGATTTAAATCTCACGCAGCTCGATGTGGGCAGGGCCTGGAACCGAAGGGAATTACTTCGCAATTTCTGGGACTATACATATGAAAAGCCAGCCAGAAACTTTTTCAAGAAATGGTATTTTTCAGCGACACATTCCCGTTTATCTCCGGTAATTAAAGTTGCGAAGCTTCTCAAGAAATACTTTGAAAATATTATTACGTTCTTGAAACACCGTATTACTAATGCATTCGCCGAAGGAACAAACAGCGTTATTCAGCTTATAAAGTCATCAGCACGAGGTTTTCGGAACTTTGAAAATTACAGAACAGCAATACTTTTTTTCTGTGGAGGACTTGATTTGTACCCACAGGAAAGTCGGTAGAGCC
>LVBK01000052.1 GCA_001604385.1 Spirochaetales bacterium Spiro_09
TTGAGCCCGATCGGCCTGCTTTTTTCAACCCAATTTACAGAAAGAAGTGTACACTAACCTCTTTGTATGCTGCCTTATTGTTGCGTGAAGCGGGATTTGAACAATATCCGCGTGATTTTATAGACCCCCTCGTAAGGTTCTTTATTGAGACTCCATATTTTTCTCCGCGATCGGGATGGAGTTTTTCTATTCCCTCCAATAATAAACATCCTCACGCGCCTTGGTGGTCATATTCTACGGATACCAATCGGGTTGAAAATCCGGGTTTGAGTGCTCATATTTGTGCATTGATTCTGGAAACCGTCCAAGATCAATCTGTGGTGGAAATTGGTCTTGGTATTGCACATAATCTTGTGTTACCGGTTTTGAATTCGAATGAAGAAAGCGGGGAGCTTTTTGTGACGGGTTGTCTTGCGATGTTAGATGTTTTACGAAAGTTATCTTACATCAATACTGAAGAACACAACAGATTGTTATCTCGTTTGATTTCTCGTGTTCAAAATACCCTTGAACGGGATGTCAGTAAATGGGGTACATATTCTGTGCGTCCTGACAAATATATTCGTTCACCAAAGTCACCATTCTATAACGGGAACCAGGAAATTACTCAAAAGGTATTGAAGTATCTTGCAGATACCTTGCCTGAAGAGGGCTCATGGGATATTACCTGGTCCTGGTTTGATAACCAATCTCAATATCCTGAATCCTTTGTAATATCACGTATGTGGTGGAGATCAATCTTGTCGATACAGCATCTTTCCTTTATGTCTTCGTTTGGGTATCTGGAGTCTCGTAAATGAGCAGTGAGTCATTTGGTTCAGATCGTGAACCACTTTTATTTCAAGCCTGGACTCTGTCGCTTGAGGGCTTCTTTATTGGATCTACCGAGTCTAGTTCCCTCTATTGCGGTAAGCTTCGGAAAAATGACGCGGTACTGTTTCCCAAATATTATCTTCCTCTGATGGTTTATATCCGGGATGATATTCTGAAACTAGAGGAATTGTACAGTATATTCAATAAATATCGGGACAATATAAGCATAATGAAAAGG
>LVBK01000053.1 GCA_001604385.1 Spirochaetales bacterium Spiro_09
CCGCAATACAAGATTTTTTGATTTGAGTACTTTTTTATAAGTACGTAAAATATCTACATAGGAACTATCAAACATTGAAATGGTTTGATCAATAAAAAATCGCTTTCTTTCTGGAGAACCTGATGCAAAATCAAGATCTTCATGACTATACAATACGCAAGGTACGGTATCTAACAAATCTTTACGATCATGAAGAGACTTTGCATTTTTTTCAATTCGTTTTTTTCCATTTTCATAATAAATATGGATCGAATGAGAATGTTCTTTCCTGTCTTTAAAAATACTTCGGAGACTGTATGAGGTTTGTCCTTCCTTTACTAATTCACTTTCATTACGTGTTCTGAAAGAAGCTCCATAGGAGGACATATACAAACTTTCAAGAATATTGCTTTTTCCTTGTCCATTTTCACCGACAAAATAGACCTCCCGGGAAAGGAGGTCTATTGAAGCATTTTCAAGATTTCTAAAGTTTACAAAGGAAAGTGTTAAAAAGGGCACTTTAACCGGTTATTCCATTTGCATGGGCATGATTATATGAAAAAAGTCCTTTTCCGGTTCGGATTTTATCGTTACTGCTTTCATTGCCTCTGTAAACTCAAAACGAACCCGATCAGTACCAATTGCCTTAATAGGTTCTTCAAGATATACATAGTTCAAAGCGATAGTAAGTTCATCTCCATCATATTGACAAGGAATTTCTTCCCGTGCAGTTCCAATTTCTGTTTCCTGTGAGCTGATTGTCAAAGTACCTGGTCCCGGAGTTAGATAAACCCGCCGGGATTTTTGTTCAACAAGCAGGGATACTCGTTTTAAAGCTTCAAGAAAATCCTTTGTTTGAACCTCAAAATATTGAGTTTGAGAAGAGGGAATAACCCGGCTATAATTCGGAAATTGTCCTTCTATCAAAACGGAAGAGAATTCATAATTTCCAAACCGGAAAAATATGTTTTTCTCTCCAACAGCAATTGATATTAAACCTTCATCACCCGCTCTTCGATTAATAATATTCAATATTTTTGGGGGAATAATGACCCCATTAAAGTCCGGCAAGTTTAAACCACTGGATTTTGAAATAAAAGCGAGTCTTCTACCATCAGTAGCCACTAACTGTAGCTTGTCATTCGCTTTTTCCATATACACACCATTCATAAAATAACGGGTTTCATCGTCTGAAACTGAAAATACTGTTTGATGAATCATTTCCCTGAAATCTGCAACAGGTACATCAAAAAAGACAAGGTTATCAGCAGCTGTCTCTTATACACATCT
>LVBK01000080.1 GCA_001604385.1 Spirochaetales bacterium Spiro_09
GATTCCAGGATTTGCCTTTTAATGACGAATATATTTTGAAAAAGCTGGGGGAGCCAACGGCAGAATACGGTGATGAAAATTGTAATATCAAAAAATATAAATTCATGTATTATAAAACAACTATCTATCCTGGGTTAAGATTTGATTTGAATATTCAAAGTAAGATGGTCGATGGCTTTAGATTATTTGGCCCTGCTTGGTATAATAACATGTATTTTGTTGGATAATGCAGCTAGCAACTGTTTCAATCTGGCATTGCTATTGTCACTGTTCTTGTTAGTCGCCATCTTCGACAAAAAGTCCGTCATGTACGTGGAGCAGTTAAAGCAAGGGACAGGCTGTAAATGCTATTTATGTGGACCTCCGGATTCCCGATAGCTAATGTTTGACGGTTTATATTGCTATTCTTGAAAGTGCTGAGTAAACGTAACAAAACTTGAGATTCTAGCTAGTCCTGAAGCTGATTGAGTTCTGAATGAACAAACGATATCGTTGAAGTATTAGATGGTCATCGACATAATTTTATAGTCTGATTTCTGGAGAGGTTCACGTGGAAGCTTCTTCACCTCTAGTCAGCGGTGGCACATTTTTCATGTCAGAACGTTTATATGTTTCTTTGTTCGTTGGAATAAGTGTTTTATATGGTTCAAGATAATTCCACCGGTTTTAATATGTCCGTATTACGAGTAAATATGACAACATAAATTTATGTGCTGTCGGTATCTATTTTTCATAGCTTTACATTCCATAATATAATGTTGGAATAAGTATTTTATGAGGCTGATGTTGAGG
>LVBK01000054.1 GCA_001604385.1 Spirochaetales bacterium Spiro_09
TAGTTCCTATAAAAGGAAGTACGAACATTTAATCAAGAAGTTGAATGAATTTCAGAAGATTGATTTGAATGGAGAATTCATTGGAATAGAAAAGACGATTGAAATAATTTACTTCCAGCCTAAAACGCATAATGAAGATGAAAGATGTATAGATTTCAAATGGTTTTCCAATTGGTTAAACGAAAAATATCCCAACACTGAATTTGAGATGGAATTTTCAAAAGCTCTGAGGATTTGGGGAAATGATTAAGAAAGACGACCCCAAAACATCTTACAACAGCGTGTATGTGCCATTGCTTCGCAACGGCACATACACGCGGAACGTTGTGCGAAAGGTAGAGCGCCAAGACAATGAAGAGGAAAATGAGTTGATGATTTATAAATTAATCAACCCCGCCCCAAGAACGCCATTGGTGCTCATCGAATCACACCAAGTCCGTGGCGGGCTAAAGAGAAGAAGAAAAAGAACTGGAGATAAATAATGGCCAAAGCCAAATCGACAAAAACAACCAATGAAGAACCCATCGAAAAGCAGCTTTGGAAAACCGCCGATAAGCTCCGCAAGAACATCGACGCCGCTGAATACAAGCATGTGGTGCTTGGGCTTATTTTCCTCAAATACATCTCCGATGCCTTCGAGGAGCTCCATAACAAACTTAAAAGCGGTAAAGGGGATTACGCAGGGGCTGACCCTGAAGACAAAGACGAATACAAGGCCGAAAATGTTTTCTTTGTGCCCGAAATCGCCCGCTGGTCGTTTCTGCAATCCAAGGCAAAACTACCCACAATTGGCAAAGAAGTGGATAACGCTATGGATGCCATTGAGAAGGAAAACCCCTCCCTCAAGGATGTGCTCCCCAAAGTGTATGCTCGTGGCAACCTGGACCCCACCAGCCTGGGCGGCCTTATCGACCTTATTGCCAATATTGCGTTAGGGGATGCCAAAGCCCGCAGTGCCGACGTCCTCGGCCACGTCTTCGAGTACTTCTTGGGCGAGTTCGCTCTGGCCGAAGGCAAAAAGGGCGGGCAGTTCTATACGCCACGCAGCGTTGTTGAACTGTTGGTAGAAATCATCGAACCCTACAAGGGCCGGGTTTTTGACCCCTGCTGCGGTTCCGGCGGTATGTTTGTGCAATCCGAA
Organism: Spirochaetales bacterium Spiro_09; assembly: GCA_001604385.1. Lineage (GTDB taxonomy): Bacteria > Spirochaetota > Spirochaetia > Treponematales > Treponemataceae > Teretinema. Next base: position 1,142 of record LVBK01000054.1, read on the forward strand.
AAGTTCGTGGCCGGTCATCAGGGTAAAATCAACGACATCTCCATTTACGGGCAAGAAAGCAACCAGACCACCTGGCGCCTGGCTAAAATGAACCTTGCCATTCGGGGAATCGACAGTTCGCAAGTCAAATGGAACAACGAAGGTTCCTTCCTGAACGATGCCCACAAGGATTTAAAGGCCGATTTTATCATCGCCAATCCCCCTTTCAATGTCAGCGATTGGTCGGGCGAACTCTTGCGCACCGATGGCCGCTGGAAATTCGGCACACCCCCGGCAGGCAACGCCAACTACGCCTGGATACAGCACTTCCTTTATCATCTAAGCCCCACAGGTATCGCCGGCTTTGTATTGGCCAAAGGTTCTCTTACCTCCAAAAGCTCCGGTGAAGGGGACATTCGTAAAGCGCTTATCGAAGCACGATTAGTGGATTGCATCGTCAATCTCCCTGCCAAGCTCTTTTTGAACACCCAGATCCCTGCCTGCCTCTGGTTTCTATCGCGCAACAAAGCCAACGGCGGCTACCGCAACCGCACCGACGAAATTCTCTTTATCGATGCCCGTAACGAAGGGGTGCTCATCAACCGCCGCACCAAGGAACTGCGCGAAGAGGATATTCAAAAAATCGCCCAGACATATCATGAATGGCGCAAGAAAAAAGGGAAATATGAAGATGTCAAAGGCTTCTGCAATTCCGCCAGCATCGAACGGGTCAAAGAACTGGACTATGTGCTCACCCCCGGCCGATATGTGGGCTTGCCCGATGACGAAGATGATTTTGATTTCAACGAGCGTTTCACCAGCTTGAAAAAAGAGTTTGAAGCGCAGTTGAAGGAAGAAGCTGAACTGAATAAGGCCATACTGGAAAACTTGAAGAAGGTGAAGCTGGTATGAAGGAAGATATCACAACAGTCGCTCAACTGATAGAAATTCTCAAAACCTTCCCTACGGATTTACCGGTTCTCGTTTCTGGCTATGAAAGTGGTTACGAATGCTTTTATCATCCGCAAATACGAGACCTTGTGCATAAAAGCGAAAACACGTACTACGATGGCGAATTCCAGTTGCCAGAAAAGGGCGAATCCCCTCAATTCTATGCAGTTATACTGGAAAGGATGCTTAGAGATGATTAAGGAATTGATGAACGATAAAGGGGGAAGTCTCCCCCTCGCTCCAGCCTCCTCGGTCGCTACGCTCCCTGCGGGGTCTTCCGCTACCCCCTCTGCGGGGGACACCCCCGCAACGCCACCGGCTTGGTGCAATGTGGAGGTGGGCAATGGGTGAGTGGAAGGAATGTAAACTTGGTGAAATTTGTGATGTAAGAGATGGAACTCATGATTCACCAAAACAAAGCATAGAGGGATTCCCATTAATTACTTCTAAAAACTTAAAAGCTGGTAACATAACTATTGAAAACACATATTTAATTTCTGAAAAAGATTACTTTGACGTGAATAAAAGAAGTAAGGTCGAGAAGTACGATATTCTTTATTCCATGATAGGAACTG